>CAWBCX010000051.1:0-129232 GCA_963787265.1 uncultured Alphaproteobacteria bacterium
TAGCGGCTGCCTAGAAGCGCGTGAGATCGCGATGAAGAAGAAGCAGCAGGCGGAGCGAGGGCGCGTTTTGGGTGCGCCCTCAGCGTTGTCTTTACGGTTTCAGAACGGCAGCTCGGCTTGGCCGGTATTGGCTTGATGGCTTAGCGGAGGCTTGTGCTGCTCGGCGATCAGCTTCTGCAGGTGCAGGCCGTAGGCGGTCCCAGATTTTTTCCCTGACATCATCGATCAGCTCGAACACCGCGAGGGCTTGTTCGGGCGACCAATAAGCGGGGACGATGAGCTCGATCTTGCGGAAAGTCGGGGGTTTTCATGGTTGGGCCTCTCCCTTGCTGCCGCTTTGGGTTTTCTTTTTCGCCACTTTTCGCTGTCTTGCCCGTTGCTCGGCGCGCTCGCGCGCTTCCTTGACGCGATAGGGTCGCCGTATGGCGACAATTTCCGCGTTGTGCATCAGGCGGTCGACCATGGAGACGACGCAGGCGGCGTTGGGGAAGACGTCGCGCCATTCGGCGAAGGGCCGATTGGTGGTGACCAGCGTGCTTTTCTGCTCGTAGCGGCGGCTGATGAGTTCGAACAGCAGGTCGGCATGGCGGTTGGAGTAGGACAGATAGCCGACCTCGTCGATGCAGAGCAGGGAAGGCGCCGCATAGTGGCGCAATCGTCGGCGCAGCGCGGAGTCGCTGTCGAGGGCGGCGAGGTCGCCGAGCAGCTGGCCTGCGGTCGTGACCAGCACGGTGTGGCCGTGGATGACCGCCTGGTGGGCCAGGTTCTTGGCGAGCGTCGGTCTTTGCCGACGCCATTCGGCCCGACCAGGACGACATTGGTCGCGTCCTTGAGGAAGTCGAGGGTCATCAAGCCGTCGAAGAGGGTTTGATCGGCGCGTTTCGGCCATGTCCAGTCGAAGTCGCAGATCGGCTTGAAGCGGCCGATATGGGCGCGGCCGAGGCGGCGCTCCAGGCTGCGGCGGGCGCGCTCCTCCTCTTCCCAGTCGAGCAAGGCTTTGACCCAGCCGGCATCGACGGCCTCCTGCCAGTGGGCCAGGAGGCCGTGCAGGTGAAGCGCCTTGGCGCGGGCCTGGAGAGGATCAAGATTTGTCATGCGCCGTCTCCGTCAGCTGGTCGTAGGTGTCGAGGTCATGGGGCCGCACGGCGGCATCGCGTGCCCGGACATGGTCGGGCAGGATGAGGTCGACTGGCGGCGCCTGTCGGCGCTGTTCGCGGCGGCGCTCGAGGGCCAGGCGCACGGCGTTGGGGTGCGGCACGTCGCGCTCCAGGGCGTCGAGGATGGCCGCCTGAAGTTCGCTCGCGCCGTAATGCTCGAGCAACCGGATCAGGGTGGCGGTGATGGCGCCGAGATTGTCGCCGCGCTCGGCGGCGCGGACGAACAGGGTCTGGCTCGCAGGCGCTGCCTTGGCCGGCAGGCGTCGGTGGCCCGGTGGCGACGGGCTGCCCGCTTGTGGTCGACCAGGGCCTGGAGATGGGCGGGATCCTCGATCTGCTCGCCCTTGCCGTAGCTGCGCCGGTGGCTGGCGATCACCTGCCCGCCGTCGACGATGCGCAGCCGGTCGGGATCGGCGAGCACCGTCAGCGGTCGCCGAACATGGGTGTGCGGCACGGAGTAATCGTTGAGGTCGAAGCGGGCATAGGGGGTCTTGCCGACCTTGACGACGACCTGCTCGACCACCGGATAGGGATTGTCCGGCAGCGTCAACAATCGCGGCGCTTCCTCGGCGAAGGCCTTGCGGACGCTCAAGTCTGGATCTTCCGGACAGCGCCGATCGGCGGCCGGACCCTGACACCAGGCCTCGGCCTTTGCGTCGAGATCATCGAGATCGGCGAAGCTTTGCGCCGCGAAGAAGTTGTCGCGGACATAGCGGATGGCGCGTTCGACCCGGCCCTTCTCGTTGCCGCGGGCAACGGCCACCGGTCGTGGCTCGTAGCGGTAGTGCCCGGCGAAGTCGAGCAAGGTGGGATGGAAGCGGATGGCGTCGCCGCGGCGTTCGAGCACCGCGCTCTTCAGGTTGTCGTACAAAATGACCCTGGGCACGCCTTGCCATGCGCTGAACGCTGTCAGATGACCGCGCAGAAAATTCTCCATGCGGGCGTCGAGGAAGAAGCAGAGGAAGATCTGGCGGGAGTAGCTGGCCACCATGACGAAGGCCATCAGCGGCCGTCGTGCCCGGCCAATGATGAGATGGCCGAAGTGCCCCCAGTCGACCTGCGCCTGCTCGCCGGCAAGGGTGCGCAGGCGCAGATAGGCTTCTGCCTGCGGCCGCGGTCGATGGCAGGCGACGATGTGACGGAAGTGGTCGGCGCCGCCGCTGTAGCCGCGTTCCCGCACCATGGCATGGAGCCGGCTGGCGGTCAGCGTCGGGAACCGCTCCAGGGTCGCGCGAATGAACGGCAGGAAGGGATCGGCCTTGGATGGCCTTTGATGGTGGTCAATCCTCGGCAGGCCGGCCTGGGCCAGGACGCGCGACACGGTGTTGTGATGCACCCGCAACTGCCTGGCGATCGTACCGACCGGCCACTTCTCGACATGGTGGTAGCGCAGGATCTGCGCCTCGAGCTCAGGGGAAATGGTCACGACGAGACCCTCTTCGGTTGTTCCAGGGGCCTCGGCAGCGCTGCAAAAAATCAAGGCGGACAAGATCCGGGCAAGGATGGCCACAGCGATGACAATGCCAGCGCTGCCGGCATGACGTCACCGTCGTCGCCTCGTCCATCGCGATCGCTGTCGAGGTCTCGGTCAGCTGTGCCTCTGCTCGGCCCGGCGGTGAACCCTGATGCGTCACTGTATTTTGGCGCGCCCGGTATCGGCGAGCGCGTTCGGCATGTTTGATCCGCCCGCGGCGGCTGGTCTGATACCGCCGGCCGGCCGCACGCAACGATCGGCGACGCGCCTTTTGGGCGCAGCCCTTGGCGCAATAGACATGGCCGCGATCGCAATGGCTGCAGATCAGCACCTGCACCCGGCAGGCCAGACAAAGAAACAGTCGGCCTGGCAGCCGTCTGCCATGCGCATGCACCGGCTCATGCTGTAGACGCACGCCCTCCCGAGCGCGATAGTTGCTCCGCATTCGTGCCCCGCACGGTGTCGGGCACGGCGTCGATGTGAACCGCCACGTTCTTAGGATCGGCGCCGTGCCTGCCTTGGTTGAAGACAGGTCCTACCGCGCCGGCCACCAAACTGTCAGTCCGTCGGGGCAACACACAGAGATGAACGTGAAAGACCAGAAACACGGCCGTCGCTTGCTCTGATCAGCCTCTGGTCGGGACTACGTCCCTCCCGCCGGCTGATCAGAGCAACCAACACCGCTGGCCATCACGACTTCACCAGATTTACGCGCTTCTCGACAGCCATCGACACAGCTCGCACCACAGGTGCATGGGGTGGTAAACTCCTGCAGTTGCCATTATTCACCCGGCGGTCAAATAAGCACATTACGCAGCGTAAGCAATCTTCGGATGTTGGAAGTACTTTTTTACCCTGCCGGGCAGTTTCTGCACCCTTTTTTAGATGAGCGATTGTTTTGCGTTTGAGGTCGCCTTTGGCTCGCGTTGGCGGGCGTGAATGGACGCCGGCTTTGAGGTCACAGTTAAGATACTCATCGGGGTTGATCTCGGGTGAGTAGGACGGCAGATAGAAGACTTCGATCCGGTCTTGATGATCTGCCAGCCAAGCCTTGACCTTTTTGCTGTGGTGGACACCCAAATGATCCAGCACTATGAAAATCTCTTGATCCGCATCTTTGATCAGACGCTTCATGAACCGAATCAGGACATCGGCGTTCATCTTTTCCTGATAGGCCATAAACCGCACCTCGCCCTGATTGGTGATCGAGGAGATCAGGTCGATGCGTTGCCTTTTGGCTGAAAGGAGGATCATCGGTGTCTTGCCGCATGGCGCATAAGAGCGGCCATGCTGGCTGTCGTCACGCAATCCAGCCTCGTCACCCCAATGGATCTCGGCGCCTTCCTCCTTGGCTCGTTTGGCAATCGCCGGATAATCCTCATCGAGCCAGCGCTGAATGGCCTTCGGGTTCTGCTCATAGGCTCGCTTAAGGGCTTCTGTGGCGTAAAGCCAAAGCGCTTCAAATAATCCCCCACCGTCCGGATCGGCAGCTCGATCGACCATCGACGGCAAACCAGATCCTATACGGCCCGGCGGGTCCAACAAGCCCAAGATGAGGCGATTGGTACGTCGTACGCTTTGGCGGTGCGACCAGCTTTGGCCTCAACACTAGAAATAGAGGCGACCGCTTACGCGGACGGCGTGAGCGTAGAGATCATTCTGGACATTCGCGACTTCCTTGGTATCGAAGAACTCCAACCGATAGTGGGGTACGATGGCGATGTTGCTGGTCACATTGAAGGCGAGGCCAGCTTCGCCATGAAGAGTTACGCCGGTCTTATCATCCTCGAATGAATTGCCACCGGTTCCCTTGATCTCGATATTGGCAATGCCGATACCGCCGCCGAAATAGGGTGTTACGCTCCCAATGTCGGTCACGTCAAAAAATAGGCTTGCGGCACCGCGGATAATGTTGGTGTCAAATTTATCGCCACCTGCGTCTTCCAGTTCAGCGCTCTCGTAGGCAAGTTCGGCCTCCGCGCGCAACTGACCCAATCGATATCCAACCTGACCGCCAACCGCATAGCCGGGATCGTAATCGATATCCGAGTCGTCGCCCGCTTCAATGCCGTCGAAAAACTGGACGCCGCCGACAAGGCCAAGATAAAAACCATCGTTGCTTGATGCGGTTTGCGCCGAAGATGTCTGCGTTAATGCTTGAGATGTCAAAAGAACAACGACGACGAACTGCAATAAAGATCGCATGATCATGGAATAACTCCATCAAAATATATTCTACATGGCAACGTAAAAAGAATTAATAAGGAGCTGAAAGAAAACATAAAGGCGGTTTCTACGTTCGTTTTGCCGTAGTTTCTTTCCTTCTAGGAGAAATTTGTTGACGGCAAGACATCTCAGCGTATGGTCGATTTCTCGATCGCGGCAAATTCTCAAATATTGACAAAGGCTTGTGGTGCTTTGCCGGCTTCGTCGTCAAGCTGCCGATCGAGGGATGCTGCGCCGAATCGGCGCTCAATGTAATTCTCAACTAGAGCATGAAATTCCTCGGCAATTCGCGGCCCTCGAAGCGTCACCGACTTCTCGCCGTCGATGAACACCGGGGCGGCCGGCGTTTCGCCGGTGCCAGGGAGGCTGATGCCGATATCGGCATGCTTGCTTTCGCCGGGGCCATTCACGATGCAGCCCATGACCGCGACATTCAAGGTCTCGACACCGGGATAGCGCTCTTTCCAGACCGGCATCTGGTCTCTGAGGTAATCCTGGATCTGCTCCGCCAATTCCTGAAAGACGGTGCTGGTGGTGCGCCCGCAGCCCGGGCAGGCCGTCACCTGGGGCGTGAACGAGCGCATGCCGAGGGCTTGCAGCAGCTCCTGGCAGACCACGACTTCTTGCAGTCTCGCCTCCCCCGGGCGCGGTGTGAGGGAGGCGCGAATGGTGTCGCCGATGCCCTCCTGAAGAAGGATCGAAAGCGCCGCCGTGGTCGCGACAATGCCCTTGGCCCCGAGACCTGCCTCGGTGAGGCCGAGATGAAGGGCATAGGTCGAGCGTCCAGCCAGTTCCCGATAGACGACGATCAGATCCTGCACCCGGCTGACCTTCGCCGAGATCACGATCTTGTCGGCACCCAAACCGATCTGCTCGGCCTTTTCCGCACTGGCCAGCGCCGAGACCACCAGGGCCTCGCGCAGAACCTCATCCGCCGATTTGGGCGCGGCAAGCTTGGCGTTCTTGTCCATCATTTCGGTGGCGAGCGCCTGATCCAGGCTGCCCCAATTCACGCCGATGCGCACCGGCTTGTCATGCTCGAGCGCGGCTTCGATCATCATCTCGAACTGCTTGTCGCGCTTCGCCCCGAAGCCGACATTGCCGGGGTTGATCCGAAATTTGGCAAGGGCTTTGGCGCAATCCGGATACTGACTGAGAAAGAGATGGCCATGGTAGTGAAAATCACCGACCAGCGGCACATTGCAGCCTTTAAGCCAGAGGCGTTCGCGGATATGCGGCACGGCCGCGGCCGCTTCCTTGTTGTTGACCGTGATGCGCACGATCTCCGAACCCGCTTCCGCAAGTTCCATTGTCTGGACGACCGTCGCCTCGACGTCGGCGGTGTCGGTGTTGGTCATGGATTGAACCACCACCGGCGCCTCGCCGCCGATCACCACATCGTCAACCCTGACAGCTTGGCTTCGTCGCCTCGGCACCACGCTGAGCGCTACCATGGATGATGCTCGCTGGATAAGAACAGATTGATGATCCGACGGTTGCCTGGTCGAATGCCGTTCCTGGTTGGCGGCATCTGCAAATCCTTATGATGAGCCATAGGTTTTCATCGATGTTCTGACCGGATGAGATGAGAATCGAATGTTGTGGACATTCCATTAGAAAGTTGGCTTGCTGCTCGCTTCACGGCTCACCGTATCCGATAGAGCGGCCAGAGATCTTGGTGCCAGAGACACGCCTCTGATCACCGTACCGGGAGGGCCAAGCGTAGGCAAGACAATGCCGTCAAGGAGGAGTTCGACGCCGCTGGCGTCGCCCGCCCAAAGTTCGAGATCGTCGCGGTTGGGCACTAGCAGCATCTCTCGAGGTTGCATGGTTCTGGTCCAGATATAGCTTCGATCTCGACTTGAAACCTGGATCCAGGAGGTATCGAGTGCCCGGACGATGACCCGCGCATCGGTGTTCTCCGGCTCGTAGATCTCGGCGCCGTCACCGCGCTTCGCCACCAATGTTGCCAGGACGTTGGCGGGAATTTCCTGTTTCAGGGCCTTCTCTTCGGCGATCGCTTGCTGCTCGTCGAGAGCGGCAGTCGGGCTCGAAGCCCCGCCGTCCTCCGTGTCCAGGTCTAGAATGGCCGCTGGTTCAGCCGTCCCGCCGTTTTGCGCTTTCGCCGCCTGATCCTCGAGGGCTGCAAGAGCTTGCTCAGCCTCGATCGCCAGGCTGTCGACCGAGTTGTCGCCGGTATCGGCTGCAGCCTCGACGGCTACGAAATCACTGCCGTCCGTCTCGCCTGCGGCCTCGGCCGTGACCGGAGGTGCGATGAGGTCGAGCTTGGCGACATCGCCGAGATAGGACCAGCCGGCGACGATTCCGAGCGCGATACTGCTTGCGAAAATGATAGCCGTGCTTCGATCCAGGCCTGCCACGCGCGAGGTGCCGGAGGGCGCTTTGGCGCGTTCGAGATTTCGGATGACAGGGGCCAGGCGGTTCATGATCGCGTCGCCGTCAAGGCCTAGATAGTTGGCATAACTCGATGTGAACGATCGCACATTCTGTTGGCTCGGGATGATGGAAAGATCACCCTGTTCGATACCGTAGAGGTAGATCGACCTGATCCCCAGATAGTCGGCGATGTCCTCCAGGCGTTCCCCGCGTTTGACCCGAAGGCGGCCGAGATCGGCGCCGATCCTGCGAATGGCATCCTCGGCTTCTCTTGAATTGATGTTACTAGCTTTAGAGCGAAACATGCCATCCTCAATCGCAAGCAAACTCCCCATCAACGGCCAGCAGTCGTCGATAAGGGCATGTGCTATCGTCTATCTATCGTTCGTGATCAACACACCCGGCACCACGGTCATGGTCGACAACCAGTGGAAGGCCCACAACATCTACTTCCCATCTCATCAAGGCAAAAGTCGTATATCAGCCAATGGGTCTAAAGGCTTGCCACGCCTCGCCAACAGGGACTCGATGTTGCGCACATCCCACTAAATATGGAGCTGGACACCGTGGTCGAGCGCATAGTTTTGCAACCTAACACGCAGGCTGCGATCAGGTAAATCCAACAGCTGCCTCAGATAGGTCGAGAGACGGCCACAGCGCAAGGAGCGAAGCATGGCTTTGATTGGGCCGACATCCGATGGCGTCATGGAGAGCTGGCGCACGCCCAAGCCCAGCAGCACCATGGCCTCAAGCGGCTTGGATGCGATCTCACCGCAGATCGAAAGGCTGACGCCCGCCGTCCTGCAACGCTCAACCAACTCGGTGACAAAACATAAAACCGCGGGAGAGAGCGCGTCATAGCGATCGACCAGTTCGGGATTGCCCCGATCGCAGGCAAACAGGAACTGCATCAGATCATTGCTGCCGACGGAGAGAAAATCGACACGTCGAAGCAGCGCCGGCATCTGCCAGAAGAGCGAGGGAACTTCGAGCATGGTGCCGACCCGGACCTTGGTCGGCATCGCTTGGCCATTGGCCTCGGCTTTCTCGAGCTCCATGTCCAAGAGCTGCTTCGCGTCGACGAACTCAGCGACTTCGGCCACCATCGGAAACATTACATCGAGCGGGCGATCCTGGGAACTCCGGATCAGCGCTCGAAGCTGTGTTCTGAGCACGGCCGGCCGATCAAGCGCCATGCGGATCGAACGCCAGCCCATGGCGGGATTGCCCTCGGCCGGGAAATTCCAATAGGGCAAATGCTTGTCGCTGCCGACATCGAGAGTTCGAAACACGATCGGTTTATCGCCGGCAATTTCCCGGGCCCGGGTGTAAAGATCGGTCTGGGCATCGACATCGGGAAACTTGTTGCGCGCCATGAACGCAAGTTCGGTGCGATAAAGGCCAATGCCGTCAGCCGAGGTAGCTTCCAGGCCGGCAAGATCGATCAGGAATCCGGCATTCAGATGAATACCGACACGCATGCCGTCCAGGGTCACGGCCGGCTGATCGCGCAGCGTTTCGTAGACCCGGCGGCGCTCGGCCCTCGCCTTGATCGACTGGGCGAAGGCCAATTCCACATCCTCGCCGGGGCGAACGAAGACCTGACCGTGATCGCAGTCGACCGCGACCTGGTCGCCGGGTGCGATTTTCGACAGCGCATTGGCCACGCGGCCGATGATCGGGATGGCAAGGGCGCGTGCGATAATCGTGACATGGGCGGTCGGCGAGCCTTCCTCGACGATGACGCCGCGAAGCTTGCCGGTGCGTTTATACTCCAGGAGTTCGGTCGGGCTGATGGTGCGGGCGACCAGCACCACGTTCTTCGGCAGGCGCGAAGGATCGACGATCCGGCGCCGGCCGGTAAGATGCACCAGCAATCGATCGGCGATGGCATCCAGGTCGTGGAGCCGTTCTCGAAGGTAAGGATCCGGAATGTGAGACATGCGGAGCCTGGTTTCTTCTTGAACCCGGCGCACCGCGGCTTCGGCCGTAAGACCGCTTTTCACGGCCTCGGTCATGCGCCTGCGCCAGCCGGCATCCTGGGCGAACAGGCGATAGGTCTCGATGACTTCCCGCTGCTCGCCATCGGCGATTTCGGGGAGGCCCAACAGCTCATCGACCGAAGCGCGCAGGCTGGTCATGGCGCTGTCGAGACGATCCGCTTCGGTGGCGGGATCGTTGGCAACCAGGCGGGTCACCTCGATCCTGTGCTGATGCAGCACCGCCTGACCAAGGGCGACCCCTTCCACCAGCTTCAGGCCTTCGAGTCGCTCAGGCCCGACATCGGCGCCGAGCTGAACCGGAAACTCGTCGTGATCGATCAGCCCGCCGGAGGCGAACATCTCGGCAAATACGGTCGCGATAATCTGAAGGGCTTCGACCTCTTCTTCGGAATAATGACGCGGTGTCTGGTTCTGCACCACCAGAACACCGGCGACCCGGCCACCATAGACGATCGGCACGCCGAGAAAGGAATGGAAGCTTTCTTCGCCGGTCTCGGGACGGTAGGCGAAATCCGGATGCTTTTGCGCTTCGGAGAGATTGAAGACCGCCCCTTGGGCCGCGATCAGCCCGACCAGGCCTTCGCCCGACGCGGAGCCTGGTATGATGCACCGCTTCGGGACGGAGACCTTCGGTGGCAAACAGTTCGAGATAGCCGCCGCCGCGCATCACATAGGCCGAGCAGACCTCGGAGACGATGTCGCTGGCAATCAGGCTGACCATGCGGTTCAGGCGTTCCTGGGGATTGACTTCGGCCCCCATGACCTGGATCAGACGGCGAAGCAGTCGTCTCGCACCGCTCAGCTCATCGGTCCGTAAGATCGACCGCAGGGGTGCGATTTCGGCGCTTTTGGTGCGGGGCCATGGGTGGCCTGGCTCATGTCATGGCCCCGATCGTCGCCCGCTCGCGCGCGAGCGCGGCACTGGCCTGAGCCACGAGTTCACCCAAGATATCGGCCACCGGCTCCTCCCTGTCGACAAGACCGACGCTTTGGCCTGCCATCAATGATCCTTGTTCGATGTCGCCATCGATGGCGGCGCGCTTCAAGGCGCCTGCCCAGAAATGCTCGATGGCAAGAGAAGCCTCCTCGAAGGTCATCTGGCCTTCCCGGTAACGGGCGATGACATCGATCTGGGTCTTGGTAAAGGCCTTGGTCGCCTGGTTGGTCAGCGCCCGCACCGGAATGACCTTGAACTCCGGGTCGATCTGCACCGAAGGCATGGCATCGCGGGCGTGACCGCGGATGAAGGCCTTCTTGAAATTGGCGTGAGCAATGGATTCCGTAGCGCAGACGAAGCGGGTGCCCATCTGGATGCCGGCAGCGCCCATGTTGAGATAGGCGGCAATCGCCTCGCCATGACCGATGCCGCCGGCCATGAACACAGGGATATCAGGCATCGTTTCGCTCATATGAGGCAGGATCTCCTGCGCCAGGACGCTGGTGGCGACCGGGCCGATATGACCGCCGGCTTCCATGCCCTCGATGATCAGGGCATCGGCACCGTTGCGCACAAGTTTCCTGGCAACGCCGAGGGACGGCGCGAAGCATAACAGCTTGGCGCCGCTGGCCTTCGCCGCCGTCATGGTCGCCTTGCTCGGCAGCCCGCCTGCCAGAACGATATGGCTGATCCGATGGTCAAGGCAGACATCGACCAACGCGTCCAGGTCGGGATGCATCACGATCAGGTTGACCCCGAATGGCTTCGAGGTCATGGCTTGCGTCGCTTTGATTTCGGCCGCGAGCAGATCGGTGGTCATGGCACCGCAGGCAAGGACACCAAAGCCTCCGGCATTGGAAATGGCTGATACGAGGTGACGTTCGGATACCCAGGTCATGGCGCCTCCCAGGATGGCGAACGGGCAACCGAGGAAGTCTGTTCCATTTTGCCAAAGATATTTCAGACGTTCCTGTCCTCGGGCATCGTCGGCCATCATCAGCTATTCCACTTTCGGGGCCAGGCATCGAACTCAGTCAGTGGCCGGTCCTGCGGGAGAGGGCGATCAGTCGGCGTCGAGGCCATAAGTCGTGTGCAGGGTGCGCAGCGCCAACTCGGTATATTCTTCATCGATGAGAATACTGATCTTGATCTCCGACGTCGAAATGGCCTGAATATTGATACCACGATCGGCGAGGGCCTTGAACATAATCCGCGCAATGCCGGCATGAGAGCGCATGCCGACACCGATCACCGAGAGCTTGACGATCTCGCCGCTGGCGTCGATATCGCGAAAACCGACCTTGGTCCGCATGGCTTCGAGCATGGTCCGGGCGCGCTCGAGATCCGGGCGGCTGACGGTGAAGGTCAGATCGGTGGTTGCGCCATCGGGCGAGACGCTCTGCACGATCATGTCGACATTGATATTGGCATCGGCGAGCGGGCCAAAAATTTCGGCGGCGATGCCGGGCTTGTCCGAAACACCGACCAGGGTGACCTTCGCCTCATCGCGGCTATAGGCAATGCCGCTTACGACTTGCTGTTCCAAAATCTCGTCCTCATCGGCGACCAAAGTTCCAGGAGCATCGGTAAAGCTCGAGAGCACCTGCAGGCGGACCCCATGACGCATGGCAAGCGCCACCGAACGGGGTTCCAGCACGCGGGCGCCGAGCGATGCCATCTCCAGCATTTCTTCATAAGTGATCCGATCCAGCTTACGCGCTTTCGGCACGATGCGCGGATCGGTGGTGTAAACGCCCTCGACGTCGGTATAGATGTCGCAGCGGTCAGCGCCAAGCGCTGCGGCAAGGGCGACGGCCGAGGTGTCGGAGCCGCCGCGGCCGAGTGTGGTGATGCGGTTCTCGGGCGATACGCCTTGAAAGCCGGCCAGAACCGGCACCTTGCCCTCACCGATGGCCTGGCGGATGGCGAGCGTATCATTGGCTTCCAGGCGCGCCTTGCTATGGCGGTTATCAGTGCGCAGCGGCGCCTGCCAGCCAAGGAAAGAGCGGGACGGCACGCCCATGTTCTGCAGAGTAAGCGCCAAAAGGCCCGAGGTCACCTGCTCGCCCGAGGAAACGACCACATCATATTCCGCCTGGTCGAAATGCGCTCCACCCGCCTCATTCACCCAGGCCGACCAGCTGATTGGTGGTGCCCGCCATCGCAGAGACATTGACGGCGACCTGATCGCCGTTCTTGCGCGCACGGATCACCCGTTCGGCGACCACTCGAATTCGATCGAGATCGGCAACCGATGTGCCGCCATATTTTTGCACCACCAACGCCAAAGAGACCTCCCATCGCTTCCATGCCCGTGATCAGCCGAGACAACACGTCATCTGGCCAACATCGAAGCTAGTCTTTAGATACCCGCGAGCGCAGACTGAAACAAGCCGAGAACATCACCCGACCAAAGGTTCCTTCATCTTGCACCAGCATGACGCGATATCAAACACCGCTGATCCAGCAGAGGTTGAGCGCTTCGAAGAAGCTGGCGGCAGATTGGTGGGACGAAGCCGGCCCCATGGCGCCCCTGCACAAGCTCAACCCGCTGCGGCTTGGCTATATCCGCGATCGCATCACCGGTCATCTGGGACGTGATCCGCAAGCCAAACGTCCGCTCGCCGGTCTTTCCGTGCTCGATATCGGCTGCGGCGGCGGTTTGCTCACCGAGCCGCTTTTCAGGATGGGCGCCGATGTGGTTGGTATCGATCTGGCGCCGTCCCATATCGAGCTTGCGCGCCGGCATGCAGCGGAAGGCGGCCTGGAGATCGACTATCGCCTTGTCTCCGTTGAACAATTGGCAAGCGAAGGCCTGACCTTCGATCTGGTCTGTGCGATGGAAGTGGTCGAGCACGTCGCCGATCAGGCGGGGTTCTTGCGCAGCGCCGCTGCCCTGGTCCGGCCGGGCCGGGGCGAGGAACCCTCAGGCGGCCTGGTCATGGCAACCTTGAACCGTACGGCCCGGTCGTTTGCCCTGGGGATCGTTGCCGCTGAATATCTGTTGCGCTGGCTGCCCAGGGGAACGCATCGCTGGTCGCGCTTCGTCCGCCCCTCGGAAGCGGCAAGAGCGCTGCGGCAAGGCGGCCTTACCACGGTCGATGTCACCGGTGTCGCCTATGATCCGCTGCGCGATCGCTTTCGCGCGTGTGACGATCCCGCCGTCAACTACATGATGTTTTCAGTGGGCTTTTGAGGGAACCAGGTTGCTGCGGCACCGGGCCGGCAGGTGCCGTTCAAACTAAATGGATGCAGGGAGGATCACACCGAATTTCTCGGCCCAGGGAACGAGGCTTTCCATGATGCCGGGATGGAGCGCCAGCCCTTCAACAAGTGCCTTCCTCTTTCGCAGGAGCGCCCGTTCGCCCGGCAGGCGCACCGCATCAACGCCCGGCCTAGGCTCGATGTCGCGGCAGGCTTCGGCGATCCAGCCGGTTTGTCGGGCAAAAGCCTCACGGCCGCCAAAGGCATCGGGATCGAACACCTGAATGAAGACGGACGCGCCCCAGCCGGTCTCACCGTCAGCGCGGCCATAGCCGCCGAGCCCCTGGGTCAGGGCCTCGATCATCAAGGCCAGACCGTAGCCTTTATGCCCATGGTCGAGACCGCCGATCGGCAGGATCGTTCCCGGCGGATCGGCGAGGACCACGGCAGGGTCGTCGCTGGGGTTGCCGTCAGCGTCCAGTACCCATTGTCCGGGAAAGCGCTTTCCTTGGTTTTTCAGGCGCCCGGTCATGCCGTTGGTGGTGATCGAGGCGCTGATGTCGATCAGGATCGGGTCGTTATCGGTCGGGATGCCGATGGCGATCGGATCGGGCGTGAACACCGACCGCCTGCCGCCGAAGGGGGCGACACTGTGTTCGGAGGGATCCGAACTTGCGATGATCGCCATGCAGCCCTCTTCGGTTGCTCTCAAAAGATAGGCGGCAAGGCAGGCGATGTGATGGCTTCGGCGGATGACGACCGTCGTACTCCCGTGGCCCTTCGCGCGTTCCAAGGCAAGATCAAGCGCTGTTGCCGTCAGCCAGACACCGGGCAGGCGATGGCCATCCCAAGTGACGACGGCGCCCCGATCGGCGATCACCTCCGGTTCACCCGTGACCGCCATCAATCCTTTCGAGGCAGCATCGAGATAGGCGCCGGCCAGTTGCAGCCCATGGGTATTGTGACCAAGCAGATCGGCCTCGACCAGCAGTCTTCCAATAGTCTCTGCGCGTTCGCCGCTCAAACCGGCCCCTTGAAAAAGAGCCGTCGCGAACGAGACCAGGTCGTCGGCCTGAAAAGTTGTCTTTGGGGATGAGGTCATCTTGAAAAACCAGATCTTCTCGAAGGGTTCAGGCAAGCGTCATAGGCGTGCTGATCACCATAGGCAGTGAATTGACACCGGCAAAGGGGGGGCTGATCCGGGTTCATGCACCAATCTGTCAGCGCTGCATGAAAGCAACATAAAGGAGCTACAGAGGGCAAATAATCAACCAAGAGTAATATCGGCACGCATAAGCTTTACCGTTAAGAATACAGACGTGCTTTCTTGACTTTTTTCATATCTTCGCGCCTTTATGACGATCGAAGCTAGTTGAAGAATGAGAAAAAGCTGTTTTTTGGAAACGCAAGACGTGCAAAGGTCGAGTGTCACTTTGACAGCGACTCGTGGCATTGCCGATCAACTTCACCTGTCGCCGGGCCCGAGGGTTGATTTGTTCGGTGTGCAGATCGACGTGATCCGGATGGATGAAGCCGTGCGGCGCGTCATGGCATGGGTGGAAGAACCCCCGAGTTTTTGCCGCTATGTGGTCACACCCAATGTCGATCACACCATCATGCTGCAAGAGCATGAAGCGCTGCGCAACGCTTATGCCCATGCTGCCCTGGTTCTTCCGGATGGTTACCCCGTTGTCTGGGCCTCACATCTTCTGGGCAAGAAGCTGCCGGAGCGCGTAGCCGGATCCGATCTGGTGCCTGCCCTGTTCGCTGCTGCAAACCCGAAGCGCCCGCTGCGCACCTTTCTGCTCGGAGCTGCTCCTGGCGTTGCCGACCGCGCAGCCGACAGCATCAGGGCGAAGTGGACGGCGGTCGACATCGTCGATACCTACAGCCCACCTCTCGGTTTCGAACATGACGATGTTGAGCAGGAGCGTATTCTAGCCCGGATCAAGACGGCGAAGCCCGACCTTCTGGTGGTCGGCTTGGGCGCGCCCAAGCAGGAAGTCTGGGTGCACAAACAGCGCGAGCGTCTGGCAAGTTCGGTGGTGCTCTGCGTCGGCGCCACGATAGACTTTCTCGCCGGCGAAAAAAACCGGGCACCTCGCTGGGTGCAGCATATCTATCTCGAATGGCTGTATCGCCTGCTCAGCGAACCGAAGCGCTTGTTCTGGCGCTATGCACGTGACGCTTGGGTTTTCCCCCAGCTGGTCTGGCGTGAATGGCGCCGTTCTCTGCGCAAACCGGGCAAGGCCTTGGCCTCTGAAACGACGGTCGCCAAGAAGAACAGCTAAATCCGGACAGCACTTTCTCTGTCGGATCAAGAGAGCCACCGCCGCAGAACGATACTCTTGCCCCAGAACGATACTCTGTTCTTGATGATGCTCCGGAAGCCGGCGTCATGCCAGCGACGCCCGTCGCGATCCCCGCACTGAGGATCACGGTTTAGCGCTCGTCCCGCACAAGCAAGCCAAAGGATGGCGGCGCGGGGCGGCAGGCTAGGCAGCAGAACTCACTAAATCTGATCAATAGCCTTACGGAGACGAGCTTGATTGCCGCGAGGAAGTATTCAGCTTTCCTGTCATGTCGCATGGCATGCCTCTGAACTGTTTTAGCCTAAAGAAGAAGCGCTCGACCAGGTTTCGTTGCCGATAGACCCAACTGCTGAAGGCGAAACTGTCCTTCCGATTGCTCTTCGGCGGGATATTGGCCCAGGCTCTACGATCTTCGGCAAACGCTCGAATGGCATCGGTGTCGTAAGCCTGGTCGGCCAAGAGGGTCGAACCGTTGTCGAGGTCGTCGAGCAGCGGCAGCGCTTTCGTGCTAGTATGATCCTGGCCCGGCGACAAGCCAAGCCGGATCGGTCGTCCTTCAGCATCGACGACCTTTGGTGGTCAGCCCGCCTCGGGAGCGGCCCATAGCGTTGTTGTCCGCGGCTTTCGCGTTCTTTTTTTGGGCGCGGCGCCATGTTGGTGAACCCGGACATGCGAACTGTCGATCATGACGATGTCGCCGTCGCAAGCCCTGGTCATCGCCGTCAGCAGCCGGTCCCAGATCCCGGCATAGCTCCAGCGCACGAACCGATTGTAGCAAGTCGTGTGCGGCCCGTAGCGCTCGGGAATGTCGGCCCACGGCGAGCCTGTGCGAAACCGCCAGAAGATCCCGTTCAGCACCCGCCGACATCGATCCGCGGCACGCCATGTGACTTCCGCGGCAGCAAGGGCTCGATGACGGACCATTTTATGGCCTAGTCAGTATAATAGGCGGCCGTATCCTGGTAGTATTCCATTGGTGCCTTGAAGCCTTGCGACGCCGCGCGTTTCATGTCGACATCGGTCAAGATCAGCTCGACCCTCGGCGTGCGCTCGATCAGCTTGGGGATCATGTCCCTGACATAGTTGAGCTTGGTGTGCTGCCAGCGCGTGACGAACAGGACCATGGAGCTTTCAGCGGCAACCAAGAGCGGGTCGGCAAGAGCCGCCACCGGGGGCGTGTCGAGGATGACCGTATCGAACCGCTCTCTAAGCGTCTCGAGAAGCTCCCTGATGGTCTGGGTGTTCCAGCGATCGGGATGGGTCAGCTCGCCGGAGCCTGCGGTAATGGCATAGAACTGGCTGCCTTCCGGACGCTTGCAGCGAAGCGGCTCCGTGCCTTCAAGCCAATCGGAGAGACCGGCAATCCGCCCAAGAGCGGTGTGAACATGGATCTTGGGACGCCGGAAATCAGTGTCGACCAACACCACGGAGCGTCCGGTATTGGCGACAACCTCGGCGAAACACAGCGACATCGTCGTCTTGCCGTCACCAGGCTGTGCCGAGGTCAGCATCACAGTGTGCTGCTCCTCAGGCAAGGTCGCAATCGTTTGGCGATAAGCATTTCTGACGCTTGCCGAGAAATGGGCATAAGGCGTCGCCGTCACCAGGTGATGCAGGTTTTCAACCTCGCCCCCGGACCCTACCCGCCTTGGGATCACCGAGATCTTGGAGTTGGGCGCAATCGGCTGCAGATCCTCGGGCTCGCGGACGACCCGACGCGAGGCTTCACGCACCATGGCGGCCGAACTCGACACCAAAAAGCCGCCGATAAGACAAACGAGCCCGAGCAGGCTCTTGGGCAATCCAGAAGGGTTGTCCGGGATTTGCGCTCTTGAGACAACCCTGAGATCAACCGGCTGCACGCGTGCATCTTCGCGGGAAGCGACCTCCTGAAGTCGGCCAAGAAAGCCCTCGAGGACTTCATTGCCGATCCGCGCCTCTTTCTCCAGGTCGCGCAGCTCGACACCTCGGAGATTGGCATCGGCCAGAATTGTTTCCTGTTCGTCCAGAACCTTACGCAGCGCCGCAACGCGCTGCTCGGCGCTTTTCGCTTGGTTGCGGAAGCCGGCGACGATGTTTGAGATCTCATTGTCGAGGGAACGCCTCGTCAGCGTGATCTGCTCTTTCTTCGCCAGCAGCTGAGGATGATTTGGACCAAAGGTCGCTTCGAGATCAGCAAGCTCTGTATCAAAGAGGCTGATCTGCGTGCGCAGTTCTTGAACGGATAGGGCGTCTGCTATCTCGGTGACGGCGAAAGGGTTGTTTCTGCTTAATGCATCTTCGACCGAATTGACCTTGGCTTTGAGCGCGATGCTCTCGAGCTCGGCGCTAGTCAGCTGCGCATGGGTCTCGGTGATCTTTTGCTCGATCAGTCGCGAGCCGCCGCTTTGCAGCAGGCCGGAATCACGCCTGAAATTCTCAACTGCCTCATCCGCCGAGGAGGATTTCTGGCGAAGGCTGGCCGCCTGCTCCACCATCCATTGCACGGCATCATTGCCGATGGCAAGCTGCTCTTCACGCCTGAGTTCGACATAGGCGTCGGCCAGCGCATTGGCACCTGCAGCCGCAAGCTTGGGATCAGTATGGGAAAAATTGACCTGGATCAGGCGTGATCGGCCTAACGCCGAAACGGTGAGGCCCTTTGCATATTTGACGAGGTCGGGAGGCAAGCGACTTGCCAGCGCGTCATTGTCATCGACGATAATCGCGTCTTCTTCCGGCCAAAGCTTGGAAGGGATAGCCGCAGCGACCGAGGACAACCAGCCTGAGGACACCTCCTCTTCCTCATACATGGTGGCGCCCCTGCCGACGAGATCGTCCATGGCACGCCGCAAGACATTACCGTCTTTCATCAGCTCGACATGGCTCAGCAAGGTCTCGGTATCGGCCGCCGAGCTTGTGATGATCTTCTCCTCGTCGGGCACGTTCAGGCCGCGTTCCTCGACGAGAACCCTGGCTGAGGCCGCGAATTCCTCCTCCTTCATGCTCACGAAACCCAGACCGATCAAGGTCAGGATGGTCGTCCCGATGATGACGAAATAACGCTGAGCTAATACAGCTCTCGCCAATTGGCCAACATCAAGTTTCCAGTCATTAATCATGAAGAGGGTTCTCTCCGGCCTGGAGGGGTCATAGCGGACGAAATGCTAAAGCGTTTGACGTCATTGAACTCATTTTGTCTGGTCTTCACCACCAGTAATATCGCTCAAATCCTGCGCGATTACCACGTCCTTTCTGACATCCTCTCTATGTTGGTCAGGGTAGGTAGGCTCGTGTATTCACAATCTCTAGACGCGTCTTGCACAGCCATCCTCGAAACACTGCCATCCTCGGTTTGACGCACCCGCACACAATAGAGTCGTTGGCATCATTTCGTCCGAAGAGTCCACCACAAAGCCAACGAATGCGGACTGAAGACATGAACCTTCAGATTTCCTACTCGATGGCGCTTGCAGTAGCAAGGTCACGCGATAGAGAACGACACAAATACGTAAGCAACTATAAAGTGTTAATGTTTCGTATATTATCGCCTCGATGATAAGAATCGCCATGGTAGTTCGCGGGATTGTTGTTCGTCTGCGACAGAGAAGTGAAAAACGACATGGATCGGCAGATCACCGGGACCATCGATCGCTCGTTTTTTAGCAACTCGGATCAAAATCTCCCCTTTTTACGACGAGATTTATGGTGCCCGACCATTCCATGGCTATTTGCACCTGGCAGATCGCCGTCATGAACCTTGAGCTTGAAGCTGGCCCCAAATGCTCAACCGCCATGGCGGGCGATCTCGTGAACATTGACGAAAGCGAGGTATCGCCTGACGCGCTTGTCGAAACGGTCGAAGACACGCTGGTCGTATTTGAGAGAGCGAAACATATCCTCGGTTTCGAGGCGCTCTTCTGGAAAAGTCCGATTGTGTTGCGTTGGCCGGGTTGGCGAGCTCGGCTCTCTTGGTCCGGACAGCCGCCAAAATGGCATCGCTGTATGGGAGCGATCGGCGAGAACGGCTTTGGTTTCAAGCTTGTCGGCCAAGCCGATCGCCCTTGGCGCATTACCGACATGGCCTGCCGTCAGGTTGAAGCGGTGCCGATTGTCCAGCGCATCACAAGCGGTACGCGGCTTACTGGAACTGCAGCTTCGAGAGCAGCCAAATGCTCGATCTCCTGCATCCGCTCGAGCCGAGCAAGCATAGGCGCGCACCACGTGCTGTCCAGCATCAGCTTTTTGAAACCACATCGTCGCAAAGTCCGTCAAGCAAGACCCGCCATACGCCCTTATCCCATCATCGTAAAGCGCCCATGGATAGGTTTAAGGGCTAAACTCTTCAGCCAGCAACCGGCATTCGCCATTCACAACGTGATCTCGAAAAACCGCCGGGTCGCCGTCCCCTGCTGTAGATAGAGCCGGCAGGCCGCGACGGATACGATCTGACCCCACTGATCATCACGAAAGATGTAGGCTAGTTTGACAAATTTTATTTATTCTATCAATAATTTATCCAAATAATTCTAGGTGGAACGTCAATAAAGAATAGTGGTCATCGCTGAACAATTTGAGTGCCTCGATCCACGAGGTGATCAAAAAGTAGCTGAGGTTTGTCAGCCTGTTTGCAACGTCCTCGCGGTTATCGAGCGGGCCAAGGGCCTTACGTTGTTAGAATTCGCTCCATCCATCATCGCTTGCGGGCAGGGTCATTTTGGGTTGCCGGGCTTGCCGGATGGGCCGAGCTGGACCTGATGAAGCCAGCGGCCGTGTCGCGGTCGACGGGTGTCGAACCTGGGCCGCGGCGTTGTCGAGCTTGAAGAAGGCCATGAGTTCGGCGAGCTTGCCGGCCTGGTCGCTCAGGGCCCGGGCCGCTGCACTGCTCTCTTCGACCAACGCCGAATTCTGCTGGGTCATTTCATCCATGTTGGTCACGGAGCTGTTGATTTCCTGGATGCCGGCCGCCTGCTCCTGGGAAGCGCTGGAGATTTCCCGGACGATCCCCGTGACCTTGCCGATGGAACCGACAATGTCACCAAGCGCCTCACCTGCCTGATTGACCAGCTGCACCCCATCCTTCACCTGGCTGTTGCTGTCCTGGATCAGGGTCTTGATGTCCGAGGCCGCCTGCGCGGAGCGCTGCGCCAACTGGCGCACCTCCTGGGCCACCACCGCAAAGCCCTTGCCCGCCTCGCCGGCGCGTGCCGCCTCGACACTGGCATTCAGCGCCAGAAGATTGGTCTGAAAGGCGATCTCGTCGATCACGCCGATGATGTCGGTGATCTTTTGCGCGGACGCCTCGATGCCGCTCATCGCCACCACCGCCTGTTCGACCACCTTGCCTCCCTTGCAGGCGGTCTGGTTGGCGGTCTCGGCGAGCTGATCGGCATTCTTGGCATTTTCGGCGTTCTGCCGGACGGTGGCCGCCATCTCCTCGGTGGAGGCAGCGGTTTCCTCGAGGTTGGAGGCCGCCTGCTCCGTCCGTTCCGAAAGATCGCTCGTACCGCTCGAGATCTCCGCCGCAGCATTATCAACTTCGCTGGTCGCCGTCTGAATTTGCGCGACAATCTCCGCAAGCTGGTCAGCCGTGCGATTGGCATGATTTTTGAGGTCACCTAGGCTGCCTTGGAGGTCCGCTTCGATCCGTTTACTGAGATCTCCCCCCGCTATGGCCTCAAGCATCGCACCGAGTTCGCCGGTTGCGGTTGCAATCACTTGAGTTAACTGATTCATGCCATCTGCCAATCTCAAGTTGACCCCTTCGACGCCTTGAAGGTCGATCTGCTTATCAAATTCGCCCAGCCGAGCGCCAGCGATAACACGGTCAATCTCGCCTTGGATAGCGAGATCAGCCGTAGCATCGAGCCATTCGATCACCAACCCCAAGAAAGTTTTGGCATCATTCAGAACCGGGCTCACTGCGAGTTGCAGCCTGCGGCCCCCTAAAGTGATCTCAAGGTGTTTGATTGCCTGAAGCTTGTCGCTGGTCGTCTTGATCTGCGCTAAATCATGGTGAAATGTGCCGATGTCCTCACCGGTTAACTGGCTGATGCCGAATCCGTGCAGTTCGCTTTGGATCTGGGTTTCATACAATCTGAAAAAAGCTTGCAAGGCGGGATTGGCATAGACAACTTTACAGTGACGATTGGCGACGAGGACCATCGTGCTGCAGCCATCCAGCGCCGACCGCAGCCGAACGGCCTCTAGACCCTTTTGATAAACAGTGTCCAGCGAGCGCGCGAGCACACCGATTTCATCGCAACGATCGCTTCCTGGCACATCGATCGTCTCTCCTTTGACCATGCTCGCAACAGCGCCAACGATCCCCTTCAATGGATGGACGATGCTCCTAGCCAGCACCCACCCCAGGACCGACAGCAACACAAGGGCTATCGTTGTGATGCCGGAAATACGCCAGGCAAGGTTTGTTGCTGGCGCCATGATCTCGTCCCGAACCATTTGACTGATCAGCGCCCAGCGGACATCCCCGAAGTCCAGGGGCGCGAAAGCGACCGTCATCGGCCGGCCATCGACATCGACGTCACTAGTGACATTATGGATGCCATCCAATGCTTTTTGCACAGCAACCATCTCAACCCGACGCTTCAGGATCGTTGATTGATCTTCAAAGCGCGAATTGGAGCGCATCAAGAAATCCTGACCGACCAAATAGGTCTCGCCGGTTTCACCTAGGCCATGGGCTTCCTGGAGTACCTTATTCACACGGTCGATCGGCATCTGGAATGCCAGCACACCGAGAAATTCGCCATCTTCATCGAGAATAGGCGTCGAAATGAAACTTGCAGGCGCCCCGTGGCTTGGCCCGTATTCGCGAAAGTCAGAAAAATTTATGTGATTCTCGGTTGGATTATCGCGTGCCGCGCGAAAAGCTCTGCCCAAGTCCGTATCGCGCCATGGCCCCGAAACGAAATTGGTCGCAAAATCCAGCTCCTTGAAGACCGTGTAGACAAGATTGCCGGCCTGATCAAAGAGAAAGATATCGTAGTAACCACGCTCACGAAGGAACTTGCGAAACCACGGGTGATAGAGAGCATGGACCTCGCTGTAGGTGGACTGATCATTAGCCGCGTCGAGGTTCTCCTTCTGTCCGGTGGGATGCGGATTCTTCTCGATATAGAGACGTTGCAACGCTTCGCCCGGACGATCATCGAACTCGCTCCACCCCTCGGAAAAACCCATCACCGCCCAGCGCGAAGTGACGCTGCTGGCAACGATGCGCAAGTCCTGCTCTATGTTTGAAAGATAGACCTCGAGGCTGGCTTTGTGGCTTTCGAGGAGCGCATCCAAGCGAACTTTGGCTTCGTGCTCAAGACTGGCGGCAGCGCTCAGATAGGCAAAAATACCGACACAAATACCAACCAAGCCACCGGCGCCAACGATCATCAACGGTAGCTTGCGTGCAATCGCCATCTTTCTAAATTTGCGAATTATCACCTAATGTACCTCTAGTCTTTGATGAGCCAGTGAGCTGCGAGGTCGGTTCGCAGCACGATAGGGTTCGAGTTGGTGATACCGAGAATGAGTAAATATAAGGTAAAGATGCTGACACTCTGCCTTCCAAATGACGCACAATCCACGATTATCACTCATGTCACTGTCCAGTGGCAGTGGCAGTGGCAGTGGCAGTGGCAGTGGCAGTGGCAGTGTAGTTGCTGATGATGACGGCAAGCATTTCTTAAGGTTCATCAGTGATCATATGAGCCTTCAGCATTAGAACACCTGTGTAATAGAGGACGAAAATGGCCAAGATCCTTGTTATCGATGATGAGCCGGAACTTCGAGAACTCATGGTTTCTGAGCTAGAAGATTCCGGTCATCGAACGATCGAGGCCGCTGATGGCGAACAGGGGCTGCAGCGGGCCTTGAGCGACAACCCCGATATCATTCTAGCCGATATCGATATGCCGAAAATGAACGGGCATCAGCTTCGTGGACGCCTGCAGCAGGATCACCCTCGGCACGCCAAGATCCCCTTCGTGTTCGTTTCGGCATTGGCGGATGAAGCGGACATCACCGATGGGCAGATGGTTGGTGTTGATCACTATGTGACCAAGCCTATCAACTTTGAGTTGCTGCTACGATGGATCCAGGACCTGACCAAAGCCCGATAGCCAAGACAGGCTGGTCCTAACCGACGGCGATCTTCCGTCATCATCATCGAAACGCTAGCAGAACGCTTGGATGCATTGTAGACGGCCTTTGAATACCGCCGTTTTCTCGGTCCCTCGCGCTGATAGTGTATGTCCATAAAGACGTGATTATGGACGTGCATAGGGACAGTGAGCTTGGGACGGATGGAGATTTTGACGGGCGTGGAGCGTCGTCGTCGCTGGTCATCGGAAGAGAAGCTGGAGATGTTGCGGGAAGCTTCGGCGCCCGGATCATCGGTTGGCGCCGTGGCGCGTTGGCACGACATCAGCCGCTCGCAGATCTATCAGTCGGGCGCGGTCTTCGCCTTTTGGGGTCGCAAAAGTGACAGGATCAAGCTCTTGTATTGGGACCAGCAGGGTTTTTGCCTGTATTACAAGGTTTTGCAGCGCGGCCGTTTTCCTTGGTCGTCGCCGGTTGATGGGGTCATTTCGATCTCACCGGCTCAGTTGGGTTATCTTCTTGAAGGGATCGACTGGGTGCGTCGGGAGACCGGCATGAGACAGAGGGTGGAAGTCCCTTACGATGAAGATCTGGCGAATCACATCGCCCCCGAGTCATGCGGGTGGCATCGCGAGGTGTCATTCGAAGCGTTGACAGGGGGTGCTGGCAGGCCAGCTATTGAGCGACGAAACACTTCACTTCCGGCGCGCCGATGCTTTCCAGTCGGCAGAAGGCCATACGCGGCAGCGCGCTATCGCAAGGGCTGCTACGGCGCCGCGTCGTCTGAAGACCCTGGCATGTCAGTACGTCTCATGTTCGGGAACCGAGAGGTCTCCGTTCCGCCAGCCATCAGCCGGATGGATGGCCGCATGGTGAAGGCTGCGAAGCCGAAGATCATGATGCACGGGGCGGAGAAGTCAGACCGGCCCATCGTACCGTTGAAGCGGGCGAACAAGGCAGGCCGGCCTGCTGCGGAGTTCGTGGAGGGAAGGGGCCGGGCCAGGGACCGACAAGGTGACGTGGGATCAGTCCGCGGCGGATCACGAGGACCATCTTCGGGATCTCCACGAACGGGTCCAGCGAGGAGCGTATCGGGCGTTGCCGTCACGCCGACGGATGATCCCAAAAGCTGATGGCAAGCAACGGCCGCTCGGCATCGCCGCCATCGAGGACAAGATCGTCCAGGCAGCGGTGGTTATCATCCTGACGCCGATCTACGAGGCGGAATTCTTGGGCTTCAGCTACGGGTTCCGTCCGGGACGCGGTCAGCACGATGCGCTGGACGCGCTCGCGTACGGGGGACGCAACGTCCGCTGGATCTTCGATGCCGATATCCGATCGTTCTTCGACAGGATCGGTCATGATTGGCTGATCCGGTTCGTGGAGCATCGCATCGGTGATCGAAGGATCATCCGCCTCATCCAGAAATGGCTGAAAGCGGAGGTCATGGACGAGGGCGTGCTGGTCAAGGCGACGGAGGGGACGCCGCAAGGGGTGGTCATCTCGCCCCTGCTTGCGAACATCTGCCTCCACTACGTCTACGACCTGTGGGTCCAGCGCTGGCGTAAGCGCCATGCGGCCGGCGCATCGGGTCGGAGGGAGGGTTGCCCCTCCCGTCCGCCCACACCACCGTGCGTACGGGTCCGTACACGGCGGTTCGAAAGATCCACTACCTGACCGTAACTTGCTGGAGCAGGCTCAGGAGACCCCATTGCGCCAATAGCCGTTTAGGTATCGCCGCGTGCATGTGCGAGGAGCCGGCATTCCACCAGGCTTTGCGCCCTGTGGCCGTCGCCTTGCGTGCACGGTCCGCCCAAATGCCCAACGCCACCAGCTTTCGACATCGGGTCTTGGGTTGACGCCATTGCTCCCACAAGATCTTGCGGAGGCGTCGGCGTATCCATTGATCCAGAAAATCGAAGGGCTGTTTGACGGTGGATAGCCGAAAGTAACCAAACCACCCTCGAAGGTATCGACTAATCTCTTCGATCACCTTCTGGATGTTTCGTCCCCGCCCTCTCTGCGTAATCTCCCGTATCCGATCCTTCGCCCGCTTGATCGAGGCAGGAGCTGGTTTCAATCGGGGCGAGCGGTGATTGGTCACCGTGTAGCCAAGAAACTTGCGTTTCCAGGGTCGAGCCACGGTGCTCTTGTCGCGGTTCACCCTCAAGCGCAGTTTGGCCTCCAGGAAGTGCGTCACCGACGCCATGACCCGGTCGCCTGCCCGCTTACTTTTGACGTAGACGTTCACCCTCATCTCTCATGCAGCATAGCTGCTCAGGATTTTGCCTAACTCATGGCACCTCCTTCGCGCCTTCGTGGCGCACCGTCGTCAGCGTAGCGGCAGAACTTGTGCCCTTACTGCGCATAATTTTTGGCGTGTCTGACATCATTCAGCATCGCGAGGACTTTGTCGGGTGCCCGGAAGCGGCCTGGCTTGAGCATCGGAGATGCCATGGTTCCGAGGACTTCCAGCTTTTCCGTCGGGTCCGCACGCAGATAGATCTCGGTGCTTTGCAGGCTGGCATGACCGAGCCAGAGGGAGACCTGTCGGATATCGCGGGTCGCCTTCAGGGTGTGCATGGCACACGAGTGGCGTAGCACATGGGGTGTGACGCGTTTCCCGGCGATCGAGGGATGCCTCTTGGCAGCCGTCGCGGCGTGCTTGGCGAGAATGTAGGCGAAGCCGGATCTGGTCATGGCTCGGCCGATATTATTGAGGAGCAACTCGGGTTCCGCCGTCGCCGGCCGGATCGAGATCCACGCCTTCAGCACCGCTGCCGTTTCCTTCCGCAGCGGCAGGATCCGCTCGCGTCGCCCCTTACCCATGACATGGATAGTAGCCCAGTTGCTTTGGTCGATAAGGTCGAGGCGCAACCCGATCAGTTCAGAGACGCGCAAGCCTGCGGCGAAGGCGATACCCACATTGCTGACGGACGTCGTTGGGTTGTCGATCTTGACTTGGAAAAGTTCTTTGACCTTGTCAATCATGACGTTTTGCTGAGCCGGGTGGCCCGGAAGATCAGGGACAAACGGCTCTTGAAGCTGATCCGACGTTATCTGACGGCTGGGATCATGAAAGACGGGTTGGTGAGCATGCGCGAAGCGGGAACCCCTCAGGGTTCTCCGCTATCACCACTTTTATCGAACATTCTGTTGGATGATTTTGATAAAGAACTCGAACGCAAAGCCGTCCCAGCGCGTGAGCATCTGTCGTCCTGTGGTCAGATGACCACGCCGGCGATAGCTAAGGAGAAATTGCTCGAGGCGGTCTTCGTCGAGCTCGATCAACGGAATCTTCAGGTCTTTGAGCCAGCCGCTGAGCTGCGCCAGCATGTCGTACTTGGCTCGCAGCGTCGACGAGGCGTACCCCTCGCGGGCAAGACGTGCCAAAAATCCGTCGAGATGGGAGGCAAGGGTGCCAATACATGGCCGCGTGACTATGGGCGTTACGGCACCGTTCCGATCATCCAACTGTCCGTCTCCTCTATGCTATGGGGGAATCCCAGCAGGAGCGGCAGTTTTTAATGCCGAATCGCCAAGCATCCGATTCGGCAGCAACGAACTGATGTCAAACGAGAATTACTTGCTCAGCAGCACGCCACTCGGAATAATCCGGAGCTCGGCATTATGGCGCAGATCGTGAATGCGTGTCTGGGTGTAGGCGCCACGCGCCGTCCACCCGAGTTCGCCTCGCAGCCGCTGGAACACCACCCCGGTCTGCAGCCGCATCGCGGCGAAGATCCGGCATGGCAAGCCCGACCTTCGGCCTTCCAGGCCTGCAGGCGGCGACCCATGGACGGTCCGCTTCGGCAGCAACCCACCGGATGACGACAGGAATAACAGCGTATCCCGGTCGGTAGCGCCGTGCCGCGCCCGCACCGCCATGTAGCGGTTCAACGCCGCCGCCACGGTCGGATGCACCGGCACATGTCTGGATTTGCGAAACTTTGTGTTCCGGACCGTGAGGACGCCCTGATCGAGATCGACATCGCCGCATCGCAGGTGGAGGGCTTCCGAGAGGCGCAGGCCAGTGGCGGCGATCAATCCGAAGAGCGTCTCGTAGGTCGCCGGTCGCAATCCACCATGCGGGGCAAGGCGCCGGGCGGCGGTGAGCAGATCGCAGATCTCCTGCTCTGAGTAGATGTGCGGCGCCAGGCGACGATGCGAGCGGCCAAAGATTGCGGTCTGCGGGAACTCGGTCGCAGGATCGAGCCGCGCCAGATACCTTGCGAATGGACGAAGGACCTTCAGGCGGCGGGCCCAGGAAAAGGGCTTGGCGTGCTTGGCTTGACCCTGCACCCAATCCAGGGTGATGCGGGTCGTCAACGATCCGGTATGGCCCGGCAAGGATGTCCCGGTCTGCAGGAGCGAAGCTCCGAAGATCCGGCGTGGCAGACCCGACCTTCGCCGCGATGCGGCTGCAGGCGGGACGCCAATCGCCAGTGCGCCACCCGTGGAATGGCAGCCGCCAGTTCGCTGATCCGGTCGCCGAACATGCTGCGGAACCGAAGATAGCAGCGGATGGCACCGCCGATCACGGCGATGGAGCCAGCGTTGCGTCCATGCTCGCCGAGAACGAAGCGCCGGACGGAGGCGATGCTGATCGTCGACATCGTGATCGGCCGGTCGCCGAAATGGGCAAGCAGAAACTCGCCCACGACCCGACCACGCCGACGGCGGGTGCTGTCCGCCAAGCCCCAGACATCGCGCATGTGGGCATCAAAGCCCGCCAGCTCTTGCGCAACGGCCGTGTCCACGGCGGGACCCAGCGCTCCTACGCCATCAGCCCTCAGCACTTCCAATAGCTGGGCGAGAGCGGCCCGCAGCTCGTGGCGCAATCGACGGACCGGATAAGGACAGCCACACGCCGGCAGATGCTCCGACAGGAAGCGGGCGACGACGGCCTCGCCGATCGCGGTCAGGCCGCACCGCTCCCCGGTTAGCCAATAGGCGAAGTGCGCAACGCAGCACAGATAGACACGCTGGGTGCTCGGGGCATACCGCCCACGGCGCAGGTGCGCGCCGTACCGCAAAACGTAGGGCTGAAGAATGCTGTCCTTCAACCACGCCCGGGGCTGTGGCTGGACGACGATCTCCTGAGACATGTTGACCTCCTGTCAGGCTAAATGAGCCTGGAAGAAGATCAGGATTATGTTCAGAACGGAGCCATATGAGCGGCCGCCCTCGCTCAACTCAGGCGCAGAAAATACAACTCTTCCCTCGGCGAGCTGCGCATAATCACGTGGTGCGCATAATTTCTTCCGAAGGCCAAAGCGCGCAACGCTCGTTCTTTTTTCTCGAACGTATTGGATCACCTTCCACTGGCGAGGGATGACTTCCAGCGTCTCGGTGATGTCCTCGCCGAGCTTGGCCAGCTTCGCCGATCCGCAGGACTCGCAGCAGATCGGGCCGGGGATCATCACCCGTTCGCGCGGCAGATGCTCAGGGAAAGGCTTTCTCGACGGCTTTTTGCAGGTATGCGCTTTGACCTCGGTCGCGGCCGCCTTCGCCGCCATCTCCGCCTTGAGCGCGTCCTCGGTCGAAGACCTTTGTCTTTCGCGGAAGCATGTATTGCGAACTCGATGACCGTCGATGGCCAAACCAGAGAATCGACCCGAAGGGTCCGGGCCGTCTCTAGACATCTGGACGTCTGCGCTTAGCGATCCAGTCAAGGCGGCTCGAACATGGACGGCGGTGAACTGATTGAACGATCGGCTCTCGTGATCGCTTTGCGAGTGCAACATCACCGTTGGGGCTCGAGTTGAGCTTGGCAAAGGCGTCGTGGCTGACGCTTTCTTATGTCGTGCTTGCGCCGAGACACCACTGGAGTGGGGGGCGGATTCTATCGGGTTCGTGCTCTGATTCCAGTGGTGTCCGGCGTTTCACATGCCAAATTCGGCATGCCGTGGGGCTTTTTACTGGCTAGCCTCGCCACCGTACTCATCATGCAGCTTGACCCAGCTCATGGCGCCGGTTTCGTTGCGGCCCTTGGGGGTAAGATCGAGCCAGCTGAAGGCGCCGATCATCGGTTCGTCGCCGCGGAAGTAGGTCGAGTAGGTGTGGAAGATCTCGCCGTTTTCACCCCTGGCGAAAATGCTCGTGCCGTGCATGTCCTCGCTGTTTTTGATCACCGTGCCGTAATTGTAGATGGCGCGGCCCGCTTCCATATCCTCCTTTTTGAACGATACGCCGAAGTCGTAGTTGAAGTCGCTGCCGTTCGAGGAGACCCAGGGGAAGGTCCAGCCGAGGCGCCGCTTCACCTCACTGATCCGTTCGAGCGGTGCCCTCGAGATCGCGGCGAAGGACAGATCGGCCTGCTCGAAATGTTGTCGCGCGGCATCGACGTGATCGGCGATGAAGGAGCAGCCTGGGCAAATGTGCTCGGACCCCGGTGCCAGCATGAAGTGGTAGACGGCGAGCTGGCTGCGTCCCCGGAACAGATCTGCGAGCGTGCATTGGCTGTCCGGTCCTTCGAACGTATAGTGCTTCTCGATTTTGACCCAGGGCAACTGCCGCCGCTCTTCGCGAAGGGCATCGAGTTCGCGGGTCAGCGCTTTCTCCCTGGCGAGATGAGCCTTGCGCGCTTCAAGCCATTCCTCGCGCGAAACGAGGTTGGTCTGGGTAAGGGGGGTGGTGGTCATGATCATCTCTCCTTTGATGGTGTGATCGTAATTGTAAGCCTAGGACGGAGCGTCCGGGCGGTGGGAGTGACAAGAGTGTCGGGATTTGGCTGACGCCATGCTCATGCTGCATCAGGACGCTGAAGCGCCCGGCGCCGGCCGGCGATCAGCCTCAGCCAGGGTGCCAGATGGAAGGCGCCCATCAGCAGGTACATCAACGTCATGCTGCCGAGCGGCGAGGCATCGCTCGTGAGGCAAAAGGTTGCGGGCTGACCGTCCGGAACGACGGTCAACAGCGCCATCGGGGCAAAGATCGGCGTGGCCGCGAGCGCGAGCCAGTCGGCCGCAGCGAGGGCTGGCCTGTCGCGCCCGACGGCCGTCATCGCGGCAGGTCCGCAAGGGGAAAGGGCTTGGTTCTGCATCTCGTGCCTCCTGTCTGTTGAGACGTTGTTTCGGGGGATGAAGATAGGCTAGGACTGGGCGCCGAACGACGAGAGTGACAAATGTGGCGGGATATCGATGGACGCACTGATCACCGCGGCGGCGCGCGCGCTTGCGGCGGGTGATCTTCTCGGCGCTCTGAACCGGGTCGCCTTGCGCGACGATGCGCCGGCGCTGGCCCTTCGCGGCATCGCCATGGCGCGGCTCGGCGAGTTCGATCGAGCCAAGGATCTCTTGCGCAGGGCGACTCGTGTCTTCGGTCCGAGGGAGATGGTAGCCCAGGCGCGCTGCGTCGTCGCCGAGGCCGAGATTGCCCTGGTCTCGCGCGATCTCGCCTGGCGACCGAAGGCGCTCGAGGCGGCGACGGCGACGCTGGAGAAGCGCGGCGATCGGGTGAACGCCGCCTATGCGCGCTCGCTCGACATGCGCCGTCTCCTCCTGATCGGGCAGCTTGACGAGGCTGAGCAAAGGCTGAGCGCGCTCGATCCCGAGCCCTTTCCGCCCGCATCGAGAGCGGTCCACGAGCTGGTGGTGGCCGGGATCGCGATGCGGCGTCTCAAGGTGGAACCCGCGCGCGCCGCCCTTGCCCGGGCGGCAGCCGCCGCACAACAGGCCGACATCGCAGCGCTGACAGCGGAGGTCGACAGGGCCTCGCACCTCCTGAGCTCACCGGCCGCACGCCTGATCGCAGGCGGTGAGGAACGCCTGCTCCTGCTCGCTGACGTCGAAACGCTCGTGGCTTCGGAGGCGCTCGTCGTCGATGCCTGTCGTCACATCGTGCGCCATCGGGACAAGGCGGTCCCGCTCGCGACGCGCCCGGTACTGTTTGCCCTGGCGCGAGCACTTGGCGAGGCTTGGCCCGGCGATGTGTCGAGGGTGACGCTGCTCGCGCGTGCCTTTCGGGCGAGGTATGCCGACGAATCCCATCGTACGCGGCTGCGGGTGGAGATCGGGCGGCTGCGCGCCGAGCTTCGAGGGCTGGCCGATGTGAATGCGACCAAGGACGGTTTCGCGCTGGTGCCCTGCCGGTCAGGCGCCATCGTCGTGCTGGCGCCGCCAGTCGACGAGCCGCATGGCGCCTTGCTCGCCTTGCTCGCCGATGGCGAATCTTGGTCCAGCTCCGCCCTGGCGCTGGCGCTCGGCGCCAGCCAGCGCACCGTGCAGCGCTCACTGGAAGCGCTCGCCACGGACGGCAAGGTGCAGTCTTTCGGGCGCGGCCGGGCGCGCCGCTGGATGGCCCCGCCCTTGCCCGGTTTCGCGACGATCTTGTTACTCCCCGGCCCGCTGCCCGGCGGCTAGGGTGATGATCGGGTTTTGCAAGCAGGTTTTAGAGGAATCAGACCATGAAACGATCAGCAGCCGAGATCATCCGCGAGTACGGCCCCTTTCCGGATGTCGACGACGTTCACGGGGTTTCTTACGACGGCCGCCATGTCTGGTTCGCGGCCGACAACGGGCTGAACGCTCTCGATCCGGACAGCGGCGAAACACTGCGCAGCATCGACGTTCCCGCCCATGCCGGCACCGCCTTCGACGGTGAGCACATGTTTCAGATCGCCGAGGATCGCATCCAGAAGATCGACCCGGAGAGCGGCGCCGTGCTTGCCACGATCCCCACGCCCGACAGTGATGGCGGTTCCGGCCTCGCCTGGGCGGAGGGGACGCTCTGGGTCGGGCAGCATCGCAACCGCAAGATCCACCAAGTCGATCCCGAAACCGGCGAGGTTCTGCGCACCATCGAGTCCAACCGCTTCGTCACCGGCGTCACCTGGCTCGACGACGAGCTCTGGCACGGCACTTGGGAGGGCGACGAGAGCGAGCTTAGGCGGATCGATCCGCAAACCGGTGAGGTCCTGGAAAAGCTGGACATGCCGCCCGGCGTCGGCGTCTCGGGCTTGAAGTCCGACGGGCGCGATCGGTTCTTCTGCGGCGGCGGTCCCAGCGGCAAGGTGCGAGTCGTTCGCCGCCCCCAATAGGGCTCGGCCAGAGCACCTAGGAATCGACAGGGATATCAGCCGGATCCCATCCCGTTCGTTCCCTGGTGTCGAACGCTGCTTGTTGGCATCCGCCTGGATCAGGCTGGCATCGGCGGCAAAGCCTTCCCCGCCCACCACCTGTTTGCCCATCATTGACCCATGCTCCCAACGGCTTCGTTAAGGGAAAAGAATCATTTTGCCTAACCACAGTCAAAAAAGACTTTCTCATCAAAATCTGCCATTTGCGGTCATTGCGCAATGCTGCGGTTCCGGCGTCCTCGACGCCTCTAGTAGTTCGCTGCTATACATTCTTCCGTTCCAACCATTTCAGTCTCGACCGCCCCCTCTCCTCCAGATCAACCTGCAAAACCCACCGCGACGACGCCTTGCGGGAGTGGCATGCGTTGATCGTTGCCTGAGATTTCCTTCGTTCGGGGGCAAGGAAGAGTAGGGGGGTCCGACAGACAGCACCACACGGGGAGTTCGGCATTCAATCGATGGATAATTTCCTTCGATGATCGAGCCGATCTATTCAATGCGAATCGCATCTCCTTTCCGAATGGTGCCGCCTCGCTCGACGAAGGCATAGACCCCGGCACAAGGTAATTCCGCCCCATCGAGGGCCAAAAGCACGCACTGATGCACATAGCAGGACCAGCCGCCGTAGCCGGTGAGCCAGGCCATGCTCGTAGGGTCACTGACGATCCGGAGCTCGACGCCCCTGTCCTACATGGCAAACCGGGTCCCGGCGATGCCGGCAGCATATTCCTCAAGGCTGAAGTCGATCTCTACGGTTGTCATCGCTGGTGATCTCGGCTCATGAGGTAAACGTGGTGCCGGCATCAGCGGCGACTGCCCGCCCGAACGCGAAGGTCGCGATGGCCGTGTCCTGGACACCGGTTCCGGTGAGGTCGGCAATGGTGATCGCCTCCGCCGACGGGCGGCCGGCGGACTTGCCGGCGATGATCTCGCCGAGTTCGGGGAAGGTTGTATCCGCGTCAACCACGCCGGCATCGAGGGCGTGGTGCAGCTCGCCGAGGCGTGCGCATTGTTCCCGCCGATCGCAGACGTAGCGGTCGGCCGCGGCGATGATCGCTGGCGCCAGTTCGTTCTTGTGCTCGGCATCGGCCCCCATGGCCGTGACATGCTGGCCGGGCGAAAGCCACTCGGCGTGGATCAGCGGCTCCGTAGTCGGGGTCGTCGTGACCACGATGTCGCAAGACCGCACAGCGGCCTCCGTTGACTTTACTGGCTCCACGTCGATTCCGAGTCTTGCCGACATCCGCTCCGCAAAGGCCGCCGCCTTTGCGGCATCGCGCGCCCAGACTTTGGCGCGCTCGATGGGTCGGACCAAGGTGAGCGCTTGGAGCTGCAGCCCCGCCTGCACACCCGCCCCGATGATGCCGGCGGTGGCAGCGTTCTTGCGAGACAGATGCTCGGCGGCAACGGCACCAGCCGCGGCCGTTCGTATGTCGGTCAGATAGCCGTTGTCGAGCAGCACCGCCTCGACCAGCCCGGTCTTGGCGCTGAACAGCACCATCAAGCCGTTCACACTCGGCAGCCCGAGCTTCGGGTTGTCGAAGAAGCCTGGGCTGATCTTGATGGCGAAGCTGTCGATATCAGGCACATAGGCGGTCTTGACATCCACCTCGCCGTTATGGGCCTCGATGTCGAGCCGGAGGATCGGCGGCAGGACCACCGCCTGGGTGGCCAGTGCTGTGAACGCGCGCTCGATGCAGGCGACGGCGTCGATGTCGAGCTGGACCAGAGCGCGAAGCTCGCCTTCGTTCAGGATCGTGATCTCAGGCAAGGCCGTCTCCGTCGATGTCGGTCGTGATCAGTTTTCGGTGCAGCGCCATGTCGATATTGCAGCCGCTGGTGATGATGACCGCAGCGCCGTCGGGCTGGACTTTGCCGGCCAGGACGGCGGCGATGCCGACGGCACCGCTTCCCTCGATCACCTGTTTTTCCTGGGCATAAGCATGCCGAATGCCGGCGGCGATCTCGTCTTCGTTCACGAGGAGTGTGTCGTCGACCAGATCGCGGCACATCCGGAAGGTGTGACGGTTGTCGAGACCGATGCCGCCGCCGAGGGCGTCCGCCAGGCTCTCCATCTCTTTGACCATCACGGGCTTGCCCGCCTCCAGGCTAGCATGCATGGCAGCACCCCTCGTCATGGTGATGCCTATGATTCTGGCACCCGGCCGTATGGTCTTGATCACAAGCGCCACGCCGGCGATCAGCCCGCCGCCGGAGAGCGGCACCAGGACAGCGTCCACATCCGGTAGCGCCTCGATGAGCTCCAGACCGAGCGTGCCTTGCCCCGCAATGATGTCGGGATGATCGAAGGGCGGCAGCATGACCATGCCTTCATCGTTCGCCAGCCGGGCGACCTCGATCTGCGCGTCGTCCTGGGAGCGGCCGACGATCCTGACCTCGGCCCCGAGCGCCTCGATGCCTTGAACCTTGTTGGGCGGCACCAGCTCGGACATGCAAATGATGCAGCGCACGCCCGCCTGCTTGCAGGCATAGGCGAGGCCGCGGCCGTGATTGCCGGTGGACACGCCAACGACGCCCCGCGTCTTTTCTTCGTCGTCGAGCGCCAGCACCGCGTTGGTGGCGCCTCGAAGCTTGAATGATCCGGTGACTTGATGATGTTCGAGCTTCAAATGAACCGCTACGCCGAGCCGGTCGCTCAGACTGGGCGACGGGTTGATCGGCGTTCGCCTGATCCGGTCGCCCAGGCGGCGGCGAGCGGCATAGATGTCGGCAAGCGTAATCGTCTCGGTCATTGCAGCAGCTTTCCAAACCCGGCGACCGACCGGTCACAACCCGCGAGGCGAAGGCTCCGCCAGGCCATCGCCTGATTACTGGTCACCACCGGTCCTTTGATTTTTCGCTCGATGATCTCGGCTACGCTAGCCGCGCGCACCGCCGTGCAGGAAATGAACAAAGCCTCCGCGCGGCTGTCCATGGTGGCAAGCGCTGCATCAACGATCGCATCGAGCGAAAGCCTGGCCATCATCCGATCATCCTCGATGCCGAGACAGATCGTGTTGACCACATCGAGGCCATGGGCCTCGAAATAGCCGCGCATCGCTGCCGTCACCGGCTCGACATAGGGGGTGAGCAGGCTGACCCGGCTGACACCGAGATGGGCAAAGGCGGCGAAGGCGGCTGCCGTCGGCGTCACCACTGGGACACCGGGCTTGGCCTCCCGTATCGAGGCTGCAACCGTCTCGTCGCCGATCATCACGGAGGCCGCTGTGCAGCTAAAGGCCACCACATCAAGCTCCTCACCGCTCAAGATCAGGCTGGCTGCCTCGGCCAGGCGCGGCTGCATCGCGAGCAAGTTTTCGCGGTTGGTCGGATTCTCATAGGCGAGCCTGCTGACGTAGACGCCGACCTCGTCAGGGGGCGCTATCTGCTGCATGTCGCGCTCGCTGGTATGATCGGTCGAAAGCGCCAGAAAACCGATCCGGCGCTTGACCGGACGGTCGTCATAGCGGGCAAGGTCAGGGCAAACGCTGATGGTCATGATCGCGCTCCAAAGCGGCGTTCGAGATAGCGAAGGCCGATCACGGCTGGAATGCTGACCAGGAGGAAAAAAACACCGACCATGGTCATCGGCTCGAGATAACGATAGGAGAAATTCGCGGCACTTCTCGCCTGGTTCATCAATTCCAGCACGGTGATCGCTGATAACAGCGGCGTTTCCTTGAACATGGCGACGAAATAATTGGCGAGTGCGGGGATCATCGGCGGGATCGCCTGGGGAACGATGATGTGGGTCCAGGTCTGACGCGGGGTGAGGTTGACCGCCTTCGCTGCCTCCCACTGGCCGCTTGGAATATTGTCGATGCCGGCTCGGTACACTTCGGCGGTATAGGCGCTGTAGTGAAGGCCGAGGCCGATCACGCCAGCTGTCAGCGGCGACAGCAGGATGCCGAGATCGGGAAGAATGTAGAACAGAAAATAAAGCTGGACGAGGAGCGGCGTGCCGCGGACAAACTCAACCAGCCAGCGCACGGTCATCGCGACCGGCGGGCCGGCGGTGCGCCTGAGGATCGCCCAGACCAGACCCATCACCATGGCGACGATCGTGCCGAGCAGGGTCGCCTGGATGGTGATGATTACGCCATCGATCAATTGCGGCATGATGCTGACGGTGAAGGCCCAGTCCCAATCCATAGCCGCTCAACCCCTGGTCACGTCGAGGCTGGCGCTCAGCCGGTTTTCCAGACGGCGAATGCCCGTGCCGATCGCCAGCGAGATCAGAAAATACAAAATGAGAATTGAGAGGAACGGGATCAGCGTGTTGCCGGTCTGCGCGCGCACCACCTGGGCGTTGAAGGTCATGTCGGCGATCGAGATCAGCGAGACGACGGCGGTGCCCTTCAGGAGTTCGATCGCGTTGTTGCCGAAGGTCGGCAGCATCAGGACGAAGGCCTGGGGAATGATGACATGGCGCATCTTCTGCCAGGATGTAAGGTTCAAGGCGGTGCAGGCTTCATGCTGCTCTTTCGGGACAGCAAGAACGGCGCCGCGCACGACTTCGGCACCGTAGGCCCCGACATTGAGGCCGAGCGCCAGAACACCTGCCTGGAAGGGCGAGAGCGGCACACCCATCAGCGGCAGCACGAAATAGGCCCAGAACAGCTGAACAAAGATCGAGGTGCCACGGAAGAATTCGATATAGGCGGTCGCAACCGCACGAACCGGCCAGGAATGAGCAAGGCGGCCAAGGCCAGCGGTGAAGGCGGCAACCAGGGCCAGCATGCAGCCGAACACCGTCAGCTGCAGGGTGACCCAGGCCCCCTCCAGGATCAGGCCAAGATAACCGGACCAGGCCGCCATTGCTTCCAAGCCTGCTTAATTCGGACCTTCGCAGAGATTTTCCCTGGTCTGCTGCATCGCAGCGTCAGCCGAATAGCCATAGGGTTCGACGATCGCGGCGAACTCGCCCGATTCCTTCAGCTCGGCAAGGGCTACGTCATAGGCATCACGGAAGTCGGCATCCTCCTTTTTGAAAGCGGCGCCGGCGCAGTAGATCGGGGTACCCTCGACCGGTGCGAACATTTCCAGATCGGGATCTTCCGCCTTGGCGAGCATGTCGGAGATCGAGAGGACGGGTAGCGCGTAGACGTCGATCCGCCCGTCCTGAAGCATCTTGATGCCGCTTTGCGGATCGGGCACGACGATCACCCGATCGCGCGGCACGCCGGCCTCGATCGCCAGCTTCTCCTCGGTGCCACCGCCGACCACACCCACCTTGGCACTGTCCGCCGCTGCGATATCGTCAAAGGATTTAATGCCGAGCGGATTGCCCTTCTTGAGCGCGAAACTCTCGGCATCGCAAAGATCCGGCTCCGAGAACAGAACGGCGTCGCAGCGCTCCTTCTTGATGAACAGCCCAGCGGTCACCAGGTCGAAGCGACCGGCCTGGAGGCCCGGAATCATCGCGCCATATTCCGAGATCGAGGCAACCAGCTCCTCAATGCCGAGTTTTTTTAGTACTGCTCGGGCAACCTCGGGAGCTGCACCCGTCACCTTGCCATCCGAGGTCACCTCGGTCCAGGGTGGCTCGTTGGCGATCGCGATACGGGCAAACCCCTGCTCCTTCAGCCGATCGGCGGTTCCTTCGGCCATCGCCTGACCGCCCAGCATCAGCGCGGCCGCGGCCGCCACCATGCCTGAGTTGATCATCCGCCTCATCTCGTTTCCTCCCTTTGGTTGACGGCCAGCTTAGAGACGCTGACCGGCTGCTATGATTTTCTTCAGGAACAGCTTGGTCCGTTCTTCCTTGGGATCGCGAAAGATCGCATCAGGCGGCCCCTGCTCGACGATTTTCCCGCCGTCGAAGAATAGCACACGATCAGCAAAATCATGGGCAAAGCTCATCTCGTGAGTGACCAGCAGCATGGTCATGTCGGTCTCCTCGCCAAGTTGGCGCATGACGTTCAAGACCTCCTCGACCAGCTCCGGATCGAGGGCCGATGTGACCTCGTCGAACAACATGATCTTGGGTTCGAGGGCGAGTGCTCGAGCAATCGCCACCCGCTGCTTCTGACCGCCGGAAAGCTGAGCTGGATAACTGTCTGCCTTGTCGGCGAGGCCCACCATGTCGAGCAACGTCTTCGCCTTGGCCTCTGCCTGGTCTTTGGCGAGCTTGCCGTTGAGCACCGGCGCTAGGGTGACGTTCTCGCGCACCGTCTTGTGTGGAAAGAGGTTGAACAGCTGGAACACCATGCCGATCTTGGCGCGCATCTTCTGGAGATGCGTTTCGTCCGCCGGCAGCAAGGCTCCGTTCGCAGGCTTATGCCAAAGCTCGTCGCCATCGACGCGGATATGACCTTCATCAATGGTCTCGAGCGTCATCAGGATGCGAAGGATGGTGGTCTTGCCAGAACCGCTTGGACCGATCAAGGCCAACTTCTCGCTGGGCGCCACATCGAAGCTCAGCTGATCCAGCACCCGGAGATCGCCAAAACTCTTCGAGACTTGATCGATCTCGACGATCGGCTGCGTCATGACGCTGCAATCTCCCGGGCGATTGTATTGCTTTAGTCTAGCTGGCTACAACTCCAGGATGGCGTCAATCCCCATAAATGTATCATGACAAGCAGTCAGATCGCGAGAAGCACCGGTTCCAACTCGCCCTTCAGCAGACGGGTCACAATGGTGATCCCCTTTCAAGGTCAGCCTCGCTCACGCCGCCGGTACAGACCCGGACTGCCCTGATCTCGACATCATCCGTCGTCGTAAAGGCGGAGCCCGGGGCGACATGCTGCAATCTTGCCTGGCCAAAAAACACATCGACGGTCCAATGGTTGGCCGCGCCATCGTCACGAAGCCCGAGGTGTTTCTGTTCGACGGTGACAGCAACAGGATACGCTGACAGGGCGGTCAGGCTCAGGGAATTGGAGCTTGGCCCATCATGAGATACGAGATTTCGAGAGCTGCTTTCCGGAAGCGGTCGACATGGGATCGGACCATCCCCATGGACACGCGTTGCTTCGGCGCATGAAAGGACAAGGCGGCGCAAAACCGTCCGCCCGCGCCCCTGATCGGCACAGCCAGGGCGACCATGCCATCGATGAGTTCTTCATCGTCCAGGGAGAAGCCATTTCGCCGGATCTGCGCCAGATGGTCCTCAAGCGCCGTGGCATCGGTGATCGTGTTCCGGGCCCGCTCAGAGGCCAGCGTGTTTCCACGCGATCCCAATACAGCATCGCGTCGACATCGGGCAATGATAGGTTGCAAGTTTCACCGATCTCCTCGGAAAGGCGGGTTAGCACCGCCTGCCGTGCAGCCCGTAGATCCACTGAGGACAGGAGTGCGGTCGCAAGACGCTGCGCGCGCGGGCCTGGCGTAAGACGCCGGCCGTCAATATCGCGAGTCAGAGATTGCTCCTGCTCGAGCGCTCGGCAAAGCCGATGAAGCGACGGCTTGGCAAATCTTAGTCTCTTGTTCCGTTCGGTCGGCGTGCAGGGATTGCCCTACAACGCCAATTCTTCGAGCAGCACCAAGGTTCTCAGAACAGTAGGGACGCTCTCATTTTCAGTTTCGTTGTCGGCCATTGTTCACCTCAAAAGCGTAACGCAACGTAGCAGCCGTGACGAGCAAGGTCACGACCCAGCCGACGTGAGAGAATAGCGGGCTTAGCGGAGCTGAAAGACGTCGGCACCTTCGTGCAAGAGCAGCATGGTCGAAAGAGGTGGCCAAAGCGCGATGATCAACCATGCCAACGATAGTGCCACGAGATTGGGCATGGTATGGTGCAACAAGCGCAGATAGGGGATGCCTGTGATCCCGCGCGCGACATAGAGATCGAGCCCGTAGGGTGGTGTGATGAAGCCGATCGCATCACCAACGAGGAAGATGACTGCAAAATGGATCGGATCGACGCCGATACTGGCAGCGATCGGCGCCAGGATGATGGTGCTCGGCAGGCTTTCAAGGACGGTGCCGGCTGCGAGGACCAGCCCATGCAGGCAAACAGGATAGCGTAGTAACCGCCAAGGCCGCCCAGGAGTTCGGTGACCCGCAATAGTAATCCATGGTCCTCCCTCAGCGATGCTTGGAGCAGATCACTCTTGCTCCGGTTTACACACCATCGTCATCAGGGATGATCAACCAAGCTGCCTATCCAGTCCAAGCCACGCCGCTGACTTTCGGGCTTATTTCTGCCGGAAGGCTCGATTCTCTTCAGTGCCAAATTCGAGACGGTAGCCGAGTGGTTCGCTCCTTCCGGTTTCGCCTTGAAAACTGCCGCGCGAGACCGGGTGGGCGGGTGACGACTTCCTCAATGCCTGCTTCGGTCCGCTTCAAGCGACCAAGGCCGCTCGTCGGCGCAGTCAGCAAGGCGGAGGGACGCTCGTCCGAATGACGCTCTCCTCACGCAAAGTGAGCCGGAACCCGATCAAGCGCGCTTAGGCGGCGTCATCGACAGATAGCATCTCGTCAACGATAGCCATCGCCATACGGCCGTGGCAGCATGAGAGAACCGGTGACGCCCTCGTGCGTTCGGACAGATGAACTGTTGCAGGGCGGCGCTTATGAGTGGTCTTCTCTCGCTTCTCGATGATGTCAGCGCGATCGCGAAGCTGGCGAGCAGTCAGCTCGACGACATCAGCGCACAGGCGGCGAAAGCGGGCTCGAAAGCTGTCGGCGTGGTGATTGACGACGCCGCGGTGACGCCGAAATACGTCACCGGCCTGCCGGCGGCGCGCGAGCTGCCGATCGTCTGGAAGATTTCGCGCGCGTCTTTTTTCAACAAGCTCGTGATCTTGCTGCCGGCAGCCTTGCTGCTCGACGCCTTTCTGCCTTGGCTGCTGACCCCGCTTTTAATGATCGGCGGCCTCTATCTCTGCTTCGAAGGGGCGGAGAAGATATGGCATGCAATCCATCACGAGAAGGAGCACGGCCCACAGGAGGCGGAAACGATTGACGCCGCTCATCTCGAGGAACAGCGGGTCAAAGGGGCGATCAAGACCGATTTCATTCTGTCCGCGGAGATCATGACGATCGCCCTGAACGCGATTGAGGCGGACAGCTTCTGGATCAAGGCGGCAAGCCTCGGGGCCGTAGCGATCGGCATCACCGCGCTCGTCTATGGCGCCGTCGCTCTTCTTGTCAAAGCCGACGATCTCGGGCTCAAGATGCGACAGATGGGCAGGCTGGCGGTCACGCGCTCCCTCGGCGGAGGGATCGTCGCCGCCATGCCGAAGCTGCTCACGCTGATCTCGATCGTCGGCACGGCGGCGATGCTCTGGGTCGGCGGCAATATCGTCGTCCACGGTCTCCATGAGCTTGGCTGGCACTGGCCCTATGAGACCATTCACCACATCGCCGTCGGGGCCGCGGCGCCGGTGGGCGCGGTCCAGGGCTTGGTCGAGTGGCTGGTCACCGCCGCGATCGATGGCATCATCGGGTTCGGCCTCGGCATGGTTCTCATCCCGTTCGTCACCAATGTGCTGCTGCCCATTCTTCCCGGGCTGCTCCCGGAAAAAAAAGGCGGCGCAGCCAATGCCTCCGCGGCATGAAGTGGGTAAGCCATCACTTGCTAGAAGCTGGACCACCGCTCGGAGCCGGTTGGGGAGCATACCTGTCTCTACGAACGTTCCATCGGATGCGGGCTTTTGATCGGTAGGGCGCCAGGCCTCAAAGCCTTTACCCATGTCTCGGATCAGTTCGCGCTCTTTGCCACCCAAATCATCCCGGCCACGGTCAACGAAGCCCCCTACATCCTGGACGGGTTGCTGATGAACGAAGCCGGCCGGCGGATCGAGAAGCAATAGGCCGATACCGGCGGCTTCACCGATCATCTCTTTGCCATGTCATCCATCCTCGGCTATTGCCTTCATCCGCCGCATCCGGGATTTGCCTTCAAAACGTCTCCATGCATTCGGTCCCGCATCGACGCCGGCGGCGCTCCGCCCTCTCATCGGCGGTAAAGTCAGGGAATCGCTGATCATACCGAACTGGCCCGATATCCTGCGCATCTCTGCCACCATGGTCGCGGGCACGATCGCCCCCAGCCAAATCCTGCGCAAGCTCGCGTCATATCCCCGGCAAAATGACCTTGCCCTCGCCATGCGCGAAGTCGGCCGCATCGAGCGCACGCTGTTCATGATCAACTGGGTGCTGGACGCCAACATGCAGCGCTGCGCTCAGATCGGGCTCAACAAGGGAGAAGCGCATCATGCTCTGAAACGCGCGCTTAGCTTCAATCGCCATGGTGAAATCCGGGATCGCACCAGCGAAGGCCAGCATTACCGCATCAAAGCCTGGCGCGCGACGAACTCGGTCAGGCCCTCATGCAACAGCCGCTTGGCGCCCGGGTCGGCGAAGAGCACGGCATCCAACCATCGGCGGACCGATCAGCCTTCTCTCCTCCCTCTCCGAGCATGCCGGCCGTCATCGCCAGCAAGAGCAAGAATTCCTTCAGCGCCGCCTCCGGGCCTGCCGTGCGTTACAACGTCAAGGCGCTTTCGCCGGAAGCGGCGCTGACAGAGCAACTTGGCCTTCTTTCGCATCGAACAACTAATCCTGCGCGGTTTGAATGGCATCGTTCAATGTTTCGGGGAACAAGGGGAGTGCAAGTGAATCGCCACCTTGATCAGCGCTGATGAAGCCGCGGCGGGGATGTCGGGCAAACCTGCGGGCCTCGGGATCATCGTTTGCTGAAAAACCAACCGCCAGAAACAGTATAGGCCAAATCAGACGAAGCAGGCCTGGGCCAGGTTGTCCATGTTACCGCTTGTTTGCGCACCTTTCGGTATGGAATCAAAATCTTGCCGACGAGCGTGTCGTCGACAACGCTTTCAGGGATCAGACAATAATTTCAGCATCCGTTCGATCTGGCTCGAAGAAGATCCGACAGTGCCGCGTGAATCTCATTCTGCTCAGGTTCTGGCGATCCTAGCTGAGGCCGGCGAATTGCGTGTCGTGGAGACGTTTGTAGATGCCTTCCGCAGCGACCAGATCACGATGGCGCCCCTGCTCGGCAATGCCGTTCTCGGTCACCACCACGATGCGATCGGCGTCGCGAATTGTGGCAAGGCGATGGGCGATCATCAACGTGGTGCGTCCCTCCGACAGAGCCGCAAGCGACAGCTGGATCTCGCGCTCGGTTTCGGTATCGAGCGCCGAGGTCGCCTCGTCCAAGATCAAGATGGGCGGGTCCTTCAAGAAGATACGCGCGATTGCGAGCCTTTGCTTCTGGCCACCGGACAACTTGACGCCACGCTCGCCGATTACCGTGTCGAGCCCCGCAGGCAACGCCGCGATCAGATCTTCCAGTCTGGCATTGGCCACCGCTCTTTGGATATCCGCCTCGGAGGCATCGAGTCTGCCATAGGCTACATTCTCCCGGATCGTGCCGGCGAACAGGAAGACATCCTGCTGGACGATGCCGATCCGGCGGCGCAGCGAGTGCAGAGTGACGTCGCGAATGTCCGCGCCATCGATCGTGATCCGCCCGGACGTCGGCTCGTAGAAGCGCGGCAGCAGCGAGCAGATCGTCGTCTTACCCGCGCCGGACGGACCGACGAAGGCGACGGATTCACCCGCCTTGATGGTGAGGTCGACATCGTGCAGAACAGGCTTGCCGGCGTCGTATCCAAAGCTCACCTGCTCATAACGGATGTGGCGCTCAAAACCAGGTAGCTCTACCGCACCTGACCGGTCGGCTATGTCGGGCTCGGTTTCGAGCAGATCGAGATAGCTGCGAAAGCCCGCGATACCTTTCGGATAGACCTCCATGATGGCATTGATCTTCTCGATCGGCCGGAAGAAGACATTGATCAGCAGCAGGAAGGAGATGAAGCCGCCATTGGTGAGATCGCCGTGGATTACCAGCCAGGTGCCGGCGACCATGATCATGACCTGGATAAGGCGCATGCCGAGATAGCTGAGTGCTGAGGTCGCCGCCATGAGCCGATAGGCCTGGAGCTTGGTGTCCCGGTAGCGTCCATTGTCCTCTGTGAACAGCCGGCGCTCATGGTCCTCATTGGCAAATGCCTGCACGACCCGCATGCCGCCAACATTCTCCTCCAGCCGTGCGTTGAAGGCGCCGACCCGCCCGAACAGCGCTCGAAAATTATGGGTCATGCGCGTGCCGTAATACGTGGTCAGCCAGGCGACGAGCGGCACGATCATGCCGGTGATCAGGGCAAGCTGCACATTGACCATCAGCATCAGGACGAAAGCGCCGATGAAGGTCATGACAGCGATGAACACGTCCTCCGGACCGTGATGGGCGACCTCGCCGACCTCCTCCAGGTCCTTGGTGACGCGAGCGACCAGATGGCCGGTCTTCTGATTGTCGTAGAAGCGGAAGGACAGCTTTTGCAGATGGTCGAAGCTCTTTCGGCGCAGCTCGGTTTCGATATTGATCCCGAGCATGTGGCCCCAATAGGTGACGATCGACATCAGCCCGGTATTGAGGAGATAGATGCCTAGCAGTCCTGCCGCGGCCAGCACGATCATTCCCCAGTTCTGAGCAGGCAGAAGATCATCGACGAACATCATCACCGCGAGCGGAAAGCAGAGTTCCAAGAGCCCGGACAGCACGGCGCAGGTGAAATCCAGGATGAAGAGCCCTCGGAAGGGGGCGTAGTAGGAAAAAAATTGCCGTAGAAGGCCCATGCTGCTCTCCATGCCTGATGCTGACCATTTCGTTGTCCAAGCATGGCGGGCTGAATAATTCGAGCAACCCGAAACGGCTTTCGTTAGCGCGGTGTACGATGGCTGCAGGTCTGAGATTACATTGAGCCTACCTTGAAGCACACTCTTGGTTGCACTATGTGATCGCCAGTTAGTTTCGCGTTGTTGTCGGTTGTCACTGCTTTGCTATGTGCGTCGCTTGCTGATCCCCTGAACATACGTTGAGACTGCCTCGCGCTTTGGCATATTGCCTGGCGCGCATCTAGACGTGAGGTCAATGTCTTGAGTACTGGAACTGTAAAGTGGTTCAATCCGACCAAGGGATTTGGATTTATCGAGCCTGAGAGCGGGGGAAACGATGTTTTCGTGCATATTTCGGCCGTCGAGCGGGCAGGAATTTCCACTTTGAACGAGGGCGATCGGATTGAGTACGAGCTGGTCAAGGGCCAGAACGGCAAGAGTTCGGCCGAGGATCTAAAACTCGTCTCCTGACGCCATCAGGATCGACGTAAGAAAGCCCCGTGGAGGAGACTTCACGGGGCTTTCTTTTGCATATCGAAGTCACCACCAGGAGAGCATGGTGGACATCAAGACAGAAGTTCGACGGCGCATCACTGACCTCACCCGCTTCGCCTATGAGCGTGGCTATCGTGAGGGCGCGTAGGCAGCGTTTGCAGAAATCGAGACCATCGCGGCCGAGGACGTCACCCAGCAGCTGGAGGCCGTACCAGCACCGCTCGAGGCGATCGCCGAGACCAAGCGTGTTGACACCAAACATCCCAAGCCGGCAGCAAAGCCCAAGGTAAAGAAACAGGCTGGACCTGCCCCGGTTTGGTGGAGAAGGAGAAGATCGCTTCCGATCGTCTTGACGTCTCTCTACTGTGATGCCGCGGTTAGGTGCTTCTATCACGATAGTCTGGCTTTTTTCGAAGGCATCGCTTAAAGAACGGCGATCGTTCTCGGATGCCATGTCTGCGGCTCCATCCTGGAGATGCGATTTATCGTCAACCGTTTTTGGTAATCATCCCATGACTTCTCTTCGACCCGTCCGCGGCACTCGTGATCTCGTTGGCGAGGAGATGCGAGCGCATCGGCATGTGGTCGAAACCGCTCATCGCGTGGCGACCCGTTACGGTCACCAGGAGATCGCGACACCGATTTTCGAGTTTGTCGAGGTGTTCGCGAGGCCGCTCGGCGAGACGTCGGATGTGGTTACCAAGGAAATGTACGCATTCGAGGATCGCGGCGGCGAGCGCCTCGCTCTTCGGCCGGAGTTTACCGCCGGCATTGCCCGCGCCTTTATCTCCGGCGCTTTCGGCCAAGCGCTGCCGATAAAGCTGTTCTGCGCGGGTCCCGCCTTTCGCTACGAGCGGCCGCAAAAGGGGCGGTATCGTCAGTTCCACCAGATCGATGCGGAGATCTTGGGCGCGCCGGAGCCGCTCGCAGACATCGAAGTGATCGCGCTCGGCCATCAAATTCTTGCCGAACTCGGACTTACCCGGCATGTGACCCTGGAGCTGAACAGCCTCGGCGACGGCGAAAGTCGCCTGGCTTATCGAGAAGAGCTGGTTGGGTATCTCGGGAAATTCAAAGATGATCTGTCCGAGGACAGCCGGACACGTCTGGAGCGCAATCCGCTTCGCATTCTCGACAGCAAGAACCAGCGGGACCGTGAGATCATCGCCGACGCGCCGTCCCTCGCGGATTGTTTCAACGAGGATTCCATGCGCTTCTACGAGAATGTGCAGGAAGGTCTCGTCGCCCTCGGCATCGCGTACGAAAAGAACCCGAAGCTGGTGCGCGGCCTCGATTATTATAGCCATACCGCTTTTGAATTCACGACAACCGCACTCGGTTCGCAGGGGGCAGTCCTCGCCGGCGGGCGCTATGACGGGTTGATCAAGACGCTGGGCGGCAATGATACCGCGGGTATCGGCTGGGCTGCCGGCATCGAGCGCCTTTCCATGCTGATCGAAAGCCTCCCTCCCCTGCCCCGCCCGATCACCATCGTGCCGATGGGCCAGGGGATGGAGATCGAGGCGTTGAAGCTCGCAGACGAGCTTCGGGCAAGCGGTTATCATGTCGATTACGGTTACAAGGGCAAGGTTGGCCAAAGGCTGAAACGAGCTTCTCAGCAACAGGCCCACATTGCCATCATGCTCGGGGAAGATGAGCTGGCGGCGGGCAAGGTTGTGCTGCGTGATCTCGATGCGGGCGAGCAGCAGGAGATCGTTCGCTCGGCGCTGGAGGATCATCTCTCCCGCTTGGCGAAAACCTGAAGACAGGGCGCTTCGAGCGGTCGCCTGTCAGCTGCACGCCGAAATCATTCCTTCAAAATCACGCCGCTGATCCGATCCAGCGGCGTCTTTACGATCCCTGGTGACATTCTGTTAAGGTTTCCGTGCTAAAGCAGATGCAGAAATGATGCAGGCGTCAAAAAAAAATTGTGAGCGAACAAAACCACGCCGGCAATTGTTGCTTTTCCTAGCAAAAAATGAATAAAAACGACCTGTCATCTGTCTTATTGGAGTTGCTGCCGTGAGGTTCCAATCGGTACGAAATAACTATTCGCGTTTTGGTTTCATGAAAGCTTTGTACGATGTGATTTATCGGGGCATCAACAATATCTGCATCTTTCAGAACTTGACGGGCATGACTGCGACGGAAAAAAGCCTTGCCATGATCGATCTCCCGGAAGACAGCGAGCTGACCGTCAAATTTCTCAGCAAGGACGAGCTGATCGGCTATGCCAAAGATCCCGTCAACGAGCTAAGCGAAGAGTTTCTGGAGTTGGCCTTTCGCAAGAATGATCATTGCCTGGCCATCTTGGATAACGAAACAATTGCCAGTTATGGCTGGTATTCCAACCAACCCACAAGAATAATGAACAATATAGATCTCTTCTTCTCGCCGGAATGGATTTATATGTACAAAGGCTTTACCCGCTCCGATTACAGAGGCCTGCGTCTCCATGCGGTAGGCATGTGTCACGCGACCAAGCATTTTACCAAGGAAGGCTTCAAAGGGCTGATTTCCTATGTGGAGAGCAACAATTTTGCCTCGATGAAATCGGTCACGAGGATGGGCTATGAGATCTTCGGGTCCGTCTACATCCTGAGTGCTTTCAACAAATTCGTGTCCTTCAGTTCGCCGGGTTGCAAAGCCTATCAATTCTTTGCCGGTTCAAATGGCAATGATCGAACCCAATCCGGCCCGGCCTTCTTCGATGCGATGGGGACGGTCCGCCAAAGCTGAACGACCCGCTGGCTACAATGCTGATGTGAACCTGTTCCATGACGTTCACGCCCGCGAAGCCCAGGCCGACGCGTGCGCCACCTGTTTAGTCGATGGCGAAGAACATGGTGACCTCTGCTGAAAAGGTGGTCTCGCCAGCAGCAACCGGGGTTGCTGCTTCCATGGCGTTGGCGCGCATCTGGCGGGTCAACCCGGGGCCGGCGCCGGCCTCGCTGATCGAGATGACCTCACCAAGCTCGACCTTCGCGGCGGCCGCATAGCGTTCGGCTTTGGCCATGGCATCGGCCACAGCTGCATCGCGGGCTTTTCGGTAGAGCGGCTCGGGCTCGGCGACCGAAAAGCTTGGACCGTTCACGGTGTTGGCGCCGTCGGCCACGGTCCGGTCCAGGATCTCGCCGATGCGCTCGATAGCGCGAAGGGTTACGACTAGCTGGTTGCTCGCGCGGTAGCCTTCGGTCTTGAGAGGTGCCGCACCTGAAGATCGATCGTTATAGATCGGCCATATGCTGAGCTGGCTGGTCTGCAGGTCTTTCTCGGCAATGCCGATCTCCTTCAATTTCGCCATCACAGCGCTCATGCGGGACGCATTTTCGGACAGGGCCTCGCTTGGCGTCTTCGCCTCGGTCTCGACGCCGATCGACATGACGGCGATGTCCGGCACTGCCGTGATCTCGCCCCGACCGGTCACCATGATCCGGCGGTCATCATCATCATCGTCAGCCCACGCCGCCGGCGCCAGCGTCATCGCCAACACCAGACCGAGCGCCATGATAGATTTCGCCGTCATCACGTCTTTCCTTTTTCGAATAGGGCCATGTCGACAGCAAGCCGGATATCTTGCCGACAAAAGACATTCGACCGTCGATAATATGCCGCGTTCATAGCCTTCGTCAGCGATCAACACTTGCCGAACTCAGCACAATAGGCTTTTTGGGCATCAACAGATAGCGACCACCTCTTTTGGACAATGCTGACACGTCATGAGCGCCGATCACGCGCAAGGATTCGAGACCAAGCTCGACAATATCCTCCATCGCTTCGAGGAGCTTGGCGGCTTGATGGCAACGGCACCGGCCGATCAATATGCCGGCCTTGCCATGGAATATGCGGAACTGGAACCGGTCTCCGAGAAGATCAAGGCGCTTCGGGCAGCGCAGGAGGAGATGCAGGGCCTTGCCGAGTTGATGGCCGACCCTGACAACGACACCGAGATGAAGGAGATGGCGGAGGCGGAGTTTCAGGCGCTGAAGGAAAAAATGCCGGCGATGGAACAGACGGTCAAGCTCGCCCTTCTGCCCAAGGACGAGGCGGACGCCAAGAGCGCCATCCTGGAAATTCGTGCCGGAACCGGCGGCGACGAGGCGGCGCTGTTTGCCGGTGACCTCTACAAGATGTATCAGCGCTATGCCGAGCTCCACGGCTGGCGCTTCGAGCCGATTTCGGCGAGCGACAGCGATCTCGGCGGGCTGAAGGAGGTGGTGGTCGCGATCAAAGGTCAAAATGTCTTTGCCAGGCTCAAATACGAGGCGGGCGTCCACCGGGTGCAACGGGTGCCTGCGACCGAGACCCAGGGCCGCATCCACACCTCGGCGGCGACCGTCGCCGTCCTGCCCGAGGCCGAAGAGGTGGACATCAAGATCGAGGACAAGGACCTGCGCATCGACGTGTTCCGTGCCTCCGGGCCTGGCGGGCAGTCGGTCAACACCACCGACAGCGCGGTGCGCATCACCCATCTGCCGACAGGCCTGGTGGTCAGCCAGCAGGACGAAAAGTCCCAACATAAGAACAAAGCCAAGGCCATGCGCGTGCTGCGCGCCCGGCTCTATGATGCGGAACGCGCGGCAAGAGATGCCGAGCGCGCCCAGGATCGCAAGGGCCAGGTCGGCTCGGGCGACCGCTCCGAGCGCATCCGCACCTACAATTTCCCCCAAGGCCGCTGCTCCGACCACCGCATCAACCTTACCCTCTACAAGCTCGACAAGATCATGGCGGGCGAGGCCCTGGACGAAATCATCGACCAGTTGATCGCCGAGGACCAGGCGGCCATGCTGGCCGAGGCCAGCTGATCTTTTTTGTTTTTTGACTGGACCTCGTATCCCAGGGGATACGATTTTTTCGGCCGCACCGTCGGAAAGATGTGCGGCAGATTGATCCAATGATGCTCAAAAAAGTGAGCCATTCCGCGGCTCTCGGGTTCGTTTGGTTTCTGGGCCCCTTTGTGCGCAGCCGGCGCAACGGGCGGGCGGGCCGAGTGGATTGCTATAGCAACCCTTAATAGGAAAATATTCCAGATCGATTGCTTCCTTGCACCTGCTCACCTTTGGTATGCTGACTTTCAATCCAATCCATCGTCATGATGGTATGACTTGCGTCATGTGATACTGTCCCGTCCAAGTGAGGAGATAAGCGATGGCGATGATGCGCAAGACGATCACCATCCCCGATGCGATGGAGGATTGGGTCAAGGCACAGATTGAAAGCGGACGCTACGGCAACGACAGCGAGTATTTCCGTGACCTGATCCGGCGCGACCAGGAAAAGCGCCAAGCCGAGCACGCAGCTCGTGCTCTCATTCGCCAGGGTCTGGACAGCGGCATCAGCGACAAGTCTGTTCCAGATATCACGCGAGAGGTTGAGGATCGGCTCAGGCGGAATGGGAAAATACCAGCTAACGACTAGGGCAGAAGCCGACATCGACCGTATCGTTGAACACTCGATCCAGAATTTCGGGCTGCGCACGGCATAAGACTACCTGATCGCCATGCATGAATGCTTCGATCTGCTGGCGGATCATGCAAGCTTCGGTAATGACTATGGATTTATCGAGCTAGGCTTGCAGCGCTACGAATATCGCTCCTATTCGGTCTGCTACCGGGCGATGTCACCCGACGTCCTTATCCTGCGCACTCTCAGCAACCGACAGGACCCCGCACGACATTTCTGAACGGACCCTGCAAGCCATCCATGTGGCTTGTATCACAGCGCGGCTCTGCCATACGGCAGCAATACCCTCGATAGCAGCTATCAGCCCAGCTTAGCTACCGCCTCATCGTGACCCGGAGCCGCCGCAACGGCTCACGGGCCGGATGCTATTTATGATCCCGCGCGCTGCAGCTCGCATTCCGGCAAGCGTTTCATATCGGGATAATTGGCCAATTGCTCTTCGGTCGCGCAACTTGGCAGACCAGCCTTCTTGACGCTTTCAACAAGCAGCTCAAACTCCGACTCACGGGCGAACGTGCCTGTGTCGTTGACCCACTTTTCAGCTGAAAAGTCCGGCTGATCGGCATACACTTTCTTGACTTCGGTTGCCGCCAACACCTCTTTGCCAAGTTGAGCGTAGCTCATCGCGCGATAGAGCGGATCCCAGATCGGCTCAGGATAGAGCCTTCTATTGATCGCGGCGATCGTCGCTTCGAACTGCCGGTTATAGAAATAGGTCTCCCGCATGGCCCCCGCGTACCAATCGGCATAGTACGGATCCAGGCGAACGGCGCGTTCCATCAATCCGAGGCTTCGCTCCGGTTGACCCGCACGCGTGAGAATCCACGCGGCTTGAGCCAGCTGATTGGCGCTGCTGGGATTGAGCTCCAGAGCACGATCGATTTCTGCGATCGTCTGCGGAAAATCGTTCAAATACTGATAACACGCCGCGAGCGCCATGTGGGCCTCGCTGTCATATGGATCCAGCACGATCGCATCACGAACCGCCGCTAACATCTTTTCCAAGGACTGCTCGCGTGACTTTGTCCAGGCAAAATCGATGTCGACCAAATGAGTCCATGCCAGTGCGGTATGAGCGCGCGCGAACCCAGGTTCGAGCTCGATCGCTTTCAGAAAGAACTCTCTCGCCTTGCTGTTGTCCGACTGCGTGAAGTGGTGCTTATGCTCGATACCCAGAGAGTAATATTCATACGCTTGAAGATTGCTGGGCGGCTTGCGTCGAGCTGCCTCCCTGACGGCGCTGGCCAGCACACCATGATAGCCTGCGAGCGAACCGGCAATCGCTCGCGCAACTTCATTTTGCACCTTGAAGACATCCTCAAGCGGACGGTCGTATTGCTCAGACCAAAGATAGCTGCCGTTGGCGCCGTCGATCAATTGCGCCGTGATCCGGACCCGGTGATCATCGGCCCGCAGGCTACCTCCTATGACGTAGTGGACACCGAGTTCGCGAGCGATGGTGCGCACATCGACTGCCCGATCCTTATAGGCCTCGGTTGAGTTGCGAGCGATGACGAAAAGATCGCGAAAGCGGGATAGGTCAGTGATGATATCCTCGGTCAGACCGTTGGCCAGATGCTCGAAGCCAGCTTTGCGCGAGAGATTGTCAAAGGGTAAAACTGCGATAGACGGTTGGTCCGGCAACGGCAACATCTTCGCTTCAACCCCAGCCGGCGCCTCATGCCAATCAAAACGAGGCACGACTGACCATAGCCCACCGATGAGGAGTGCAACGACTGCTACCGCAATCGCGAGGACCCGGCGATGGGATCGGACACGCATGACCAAATGACGTGTCTTATTTGGCCCTCCATCTAGTACCACTCGCCAGACTTCTACCGGCTCGGCGATATTCTTGACCTGATGTGCGCCCAATGCCTGAAAGCCAAGTTCAACTTTGGACTTGACCTGATCGTAGACGTTTCGGGCGATGCAGATACCACCAGGCTCCGCCAAGCCCTCCAGGCGGGCGGCGATGTTGACGCCGTCGCCATAAATGTCGCCCTCATCAATGATGATATCGCCAATATTGATGCCGATCCGGAAATCGATACTTTCCTCGTCTGGCTTTTCCAGATTGCGTTCGGCCATGCCTCGCTAAATCGTCGAGGCGCAGAGCACGGCCTGAACTGCGCTCGGGAATTCGACCAACACGCCGTCGCCGGTCAGCTTGACCACACGGCCTTCATGCTCAGCGATGAGGGGCTCAATGAAGCCTTTGCGATGGGCCTTGAGGCGTGAGTGAGTGCCAGCCTCGTCCAGACCCATTAGCTTGCTGTAGCCGACGGCGTCCAGAGCCACAATTGCCGCCAGACGCCTGCTTGCGCTCCCGACGCTCATCAGGGAGCTCTCCCTGTCTGGTTGAGTCGAACTCTGCCTGATCGACCCAAAGGTAATAGTAGCCTATCAGGATAGAGGTATCGGTCCAAGAGCCGATTGTTTTTCGAGCGTCTGGTTATGACACGAAGGCGACGTCACGCTTGCGACGGCTGTCCATTGGAAAGCCGTCGCCTCGCTTCGTTGCCAGGATGACGAGGTAGCGGGGATTGCAGGACTCGTTCGTCCGAGGCTGAAAAGTCAAGGCCCTGCCGCCTCGGCAGCAGTCGTGTTCTTGTCTTCCACGCCCTGGGCCAGGGCCGCTTCGAGATACTCGTCGATGTCGCCGTCGAGGACGCCTTGGGCGTTGCCTTTTTCGACGCCTGTCCGGAGATCCTTCACCATCTGGTAGGGTTGAAGCACATAAGATCGGATTTGGTGGCCCCAGCCTATGTCGCTTTTGCCGGCGGCATCGGCATCGGCGGCCTCCTGGCGTTTTTGCAGTTCCAGCTCGTAGAGGCGGGCGCGGAGCATGTCGTAGGCTTGGGCGCGGTTCCTGTGCTGGGAGCGGTCGTTCTGGCACTGCACCACGATGTTGGTCGGGATGTGGGTGATGCGGATGGCGCTGTCGGTCTTGTTGATGTGCTGGCCGCCGGCGCCGGACGCACGGTAGGTGTCGATGCGCAGGTCTTTTTCCTCCAGCTCGATCTCGATGCTGTCGTCGATCTGCGGGTAGACCCAGACACTGGCGAAGCTGGTGTGGCGGCGCGCTTGGCTGTCGAAGGGGGAGATGCGCACCAGCCGGTGCACGCCGCTTTCGGTCTTGAGCCAGCCATAGGCGTTGTGGCCGAGGACCTTGACGGTGACGGATTTGAGCCCGGCCTCTTCGCCGGCACTCTCCTCGATCCACTCCAGCTTGAAACCGCGGCGCTCGGCCCAGCGGGCGTACATGCGAAGCAGCATTTCCGCCCAGTCCTGGCTCTCGGTGCCGCCGGCGCCGGCGTGGATTTCGAGAAAACAGTCATTGCTGTCGGCCTCGCCGGAGAGCAGGCTTTCCAGCTGCAACTTTGCCAGTTGTTGCTTTAGCGTTGGCGAGAGCGTCTTCGGCCTCCTTGTAGGTCTCCTCGTCGCCCTCCTCGTCGGCGAGTTCGGCAAGCTCGACATTATCGGACAGCGATTGTTCGAGCTCGTGCTGGCGCTCGATCGCGGCGGCAAGCGTATTGCGCTCGCGCATCAGCGCCTGGGCGCGCTCGGCGTCGTTCCAGAGATCCGGGTCTTCGGCGCGCTGGTTCAGCTCTTCCAGGCGCTGGTTGGCTTTGTCCCAGTCAAAGATGCCTCCTCAGCAGGGTCAGACCCTGCTCGATCTCGGAGGCGAGATTGGCGATCTCTGCGCGCATAACAAGGTCCTCGTCCTATCAGCAAGAGCGGCGTTGCACTTACCATGTTTAGACTTTTTGTGCCAGCGGGTGCTTGCAGCACTTGCGTAACGTTGGGTTGGTGGTCTCCTTTCGGGCGGGCTCAGGCTTCGGGGAGGATCTCGGTGCCTTCGATGAAGACCTGCTCGACCTCATGGTCGGCATTGATCACGACGATGTCCGCGCGCTGCCCCCCTGCAAGCCGTCCGCGATCGTTGAGTCCGAGATAATTCGCCGGCAGGGTCGAGAGCCGCCGGGACGCATCTTCAAGCGGCAGACCCAGGGTCAAAAAATTACGGAGGGCCTGGGCCATGGTGAGGACGCTGCCGGCGAGGGTGCCGTCCTGCATGGTGACGCGGTCGCCCCTCTTGGTCACCTCATGCTTACCCAGCCTGTAGATGCCATCGACCATGCCGGCGGCGGCCATGGCGTCGGTGACGCCGTAACAGTTGGGGATGGTACGCAATGCCACCTTGAGCGCGCCCGGGCTGACATGGTCGAGATCGAGGATCAGTTCCGCCCATTGGCCCTGGGCCAGAGCGGCGCCAGCGATGCCGGGGGCGCGGTGATGGAGGGCGCTCATGGCGTTGAACAGATGGGTGAAGCCGGCGGCGCCGGCTGCGAGAGCCTCGACCGCCTCGTCAAAAGTGGCGTCGCTGTGGCCGATCTGGGCCTTGATGCCGAGACCGACGAGATGGCGGAGAAAGCGGTGATCCTGGTCGATCTCGGGCGCGAAGGTGACCACCTTGATCGGCACCAGCGCGTTCAGGCGGTCGAACAGCGGGATATCCGGCGGGCGGGCGAAAGCGGGCTGGGCGCCCAAACGTGTCGGGTTGATGAACGGGCCTTCGAGATGGAGGCCGAGGATCCGGGCTTCATCCGGTCGTTGCGCCTTTCGTACCGCGCCGACCGCGTCGGCCGTCGCCACCAGGTCGTGGTCGGGGGCGGTCATGGTGGTGGGGAGGAGCGAGGTGGTGCCGTGGCGGGCATGGAAGCGGGCGAGGGTTCGGACGTCGTCGGCTCCGGCCATGCTGTCGGCGCCGGCGCCGCCATGGACGTGCAGATCGATGAAGCCCGGGAGAATGAAGCGGTCTTCGGCGTCCTGATCGAGGGGCCGCCGCTCGATCTCGAGGATCGAGCGATCGAAGGCCAGAAAACCTTCGAGCCAGCCGTCAGGCGTCAAGATTGTACCGATGAGCTCGCCCATAGCGCTGGTGCCTTCTCGAGCCGATAATCCCGTCCGCTGGTGTAGCGTTCCCCCGCGCGGTCGTCCACGGAAAAGCCTGAGAGCAACTCCACGTCAAAAAAATCCATCTTTACGTTTAAATGAGTAATAAAAAATTAACCTAAAGTTGGTTAACCATGTCCATCGGCGCTTTACGACGCCGACGTGAATACGATAGACAATGATCTCTCCCGTCATGGACCCGTCGACCGGCCTACAGGCACAATCTTGGCATCATTGACCCGATCAACAGCGTTTCCTGGCCCCATCGCACCCTCGTCCGCGCGCCTGAGCGGCAGAGAGATGGCGTCCAGGCTGCTTTGCTTCGGCATCCCGGTTCTCATTGCGGTCGAGGTTCCGGGCCTCGGGACGATCTATCTGGCCGAGCTTTGCCTGATCGGTCTGCTGCCGGTGCTGCTGGTGATGCGCGGCAAGGCGCTGCAATCGGGCCCGCTCGGTTTCATCCTGATGATGGGGCTCGTCTACTTCGGCGCCCAGGTGCTCACGGACGTGATCCGCGCGACGCCGTTTGGCGACTATGCGCGCGGCTGGTCCAGAATTTTGTTCTTTTTGATGAGCTTCGTCTCCTGCTACCTCCTGATCGGCGGCAGCCGAGCTCGATTTCTCTGCTATGCCGGCGGCTTGGTGGTGGGTTCGACCATCTATCTCCTGACCCATAATCCGTTGAGCGCCATCGGCTGGAAGTTCGGCTTCGCCGGCTCGACGACCACCTTGCTGCTGATCAGCTTCATGACCGTGCCCGTGCTGAGAAGCCCGCGCAGCCTGGTGGCCCCGATGATCATGGTGGCCCTCGGCGCCTTCAGTGCTTTCATGGATTTCAGGTCATGGGGCGGAGTCTTGATGGTGAGCGCTGCATTCTTGTCGGTGCCGGCCATTCTCCGCATGTTCGGGCTTCGGCCAAGGCCACTTTCCTACGGGCGCATGCTGATCGTCGGCGTCATGCTGCTGGCGACGGCGTTTGGTGCCTTGAAGGTCTATGGTGCCGCGGCCCAGTCCGGTTTGCTCGGCGAAAAATCGCGGGAAAAGTACGAAAACCAGGCAGCCCTTGGTGATGCGGGCATTCTGCTTGGTGGCCGCAACGAGTCGCTGGTAACCGTGCAGGCGATCATGGACAGCCCGATCATCGGTCACGGCTCCTGGGCCAAGGATCGCTACTATGCCGAGCTTCGCCAGCTGATGCTGTACAAGCTCGGTTTCACCAACCGCTTCATCGAACCGGAAAACGACCTGATCCCCACCCACTCGCACCTGCTTGGCGCCTGGGTCGAGGCTGGTCTGGGCGGGGCGCTGTTCTGGCTCGGCATCTTGAGCATGATCGTTGCAACGCTAAGGCAGCTTTATGCCAGCAAAGATCCGCTAAGGCCCTATCTGGTTTTTTTGATGTTTCTGTTCGTCTGGGACATCTTGTTCTCCCCCTTTGGCGCGCAACGCCGTCTTACCAACGGTTTTCTTCTGGTCGCCATGCTTTATGCGCTGCGGGTCGGCACGGTGGACCTTCGCCGGCGTGCGGCCCAGACGGGGGCCCCTCCGGTCGGGCAAAGCTGGGCGGAAGCCGTCCTTCGGCCCATTGATCAGCGGGCGGCCTTGGGTCTGGGCGAGCGCGAGCCCAAGGCTTGGCAGCCATCATCCCGGATGACATCAAAGCCCCCCTTCGACGATCATCCATGGCCTGATGTCGACCTTGCCCAAGAAGACATGACCGATGTCCAGGACGATGCCGAGCGCTCCCCCGGTCTTTCGGAAGATGACCACGGCGCTGAAGAGAACGGCACCGAAGAGCATAAGGCAACGGTCGAACGTTCGACCGATGTCGGTGCCGGCGGCGAGACCATTCGTGCCGGCTTTCGACGCCTGAGGCAACGGCAACGATGAACCCAGCCTTGCTGGCACGGATCAAGAGGGGCGTTGCCTCCGAGATTTTCGCCAATCTCATCCGGGTCGCCATCCAGGTCTCGGGGGTTCCGCTGTTTCTTCTGTTCTGGGGGGGCGATGGCTATGGCGAGTGGCTTATTCTGACCGCCATTCTCGGCTATCTTCGCTTGAGCAATGTTGGTTTCGGCCAGGCCACCCGCAACCGCATGGCCATGGAAGTGAGCGCCGGGAACCGCAACCGCGCCCTTGTCTACTTTCAGAGCACAAGCATTCTCTTCGTCGTCATCGGCGCTTGCGTGATGGCGTTGGTTGGCCTTGCTGCTCTCGCCTCGCCATCGATCCATGACTTTCTCAATTTCGAGATCTTGAGCGTCGAGGGTCTTGCCTGGTCCCTGGTGATCCTGGGCGCGGTGATCGTCATCAACCTTCAGGTCGAAGTTCTGGACGCCGGCTTTCGCTGCGAGGGGCATTACGGCCTCAGCACCTTCCTGATCATGCTGAGCGAAATGGTCATTTTCCTCCTGGTCGTGCTGGTCCTCGTGACCGGGGGCAGTCTGGTGATGGGGATCGCCTGCTATCTGTTCGGCACGCTGTTTCGCTTTGCCTTGCTGCGGATCAAGCTCTACCGGCTGAGTGACTGGATCGTCTTCGGCACCGGCCATGCATGCATTCAGACGATCAAGGACTTCGCCCTCCCCTCGCTCGCCTTCATGGCGTTTCCCCTCGGTCAGGCCATGGGGCTTCAAGGGACCCTCATCGTGATCGGCGCCGTTCTGGGGCCGACTGCCGTGGTGGTGTTCAATACGGTGCGCATGCTGAGCCGCTATACGGTGCATCTGACCGTCATCTTCGGCAGGATCGGCAGCCCGGAAATCGCCTTTGCCTACGGACGGGGTGATATGGCGCTGGTAAGGCAAGTACACTGGCAGGTCTGTCGGTTGGGCTTTTGGGCAGCCCTTCTTGCCTGCGGCACGCTGGCACTCACCACGCCCTGGATCCTCAAGGTCTGGACCCAAGGCCAGATCATTCCCTGGCCTGGCGTCTATCTGACACTCCTGGCGGCAGTGCTGGTGTGGACGGCCCACGCGCTGACCGCCAATGTGCTCCAGGCGACCAACAATCACCAACGTTTTGCCGTCGTCTTTCTCGCGGTCAGCGTCATCGGTCTGGTTCTGACGATCCCGCTGACCAAGCTCTATAGCCTGCCCGGTGCCGCCTTCACCAGCCTCCTGGTCGAGCTTGCTCTGCTGCTCTATGTCCTGCCGAGCGCTGCCCGTTTCGCCGGCGGCACCGTCGGCGGATTCCTCAAGCATGTCGCCATTCCGCCCTCGCCGATGCTGCTGCGCCATCTGCGGACGAAAGCCGCGGTGTAAGGCCGACGATCCCGGATGTTGAGGTCGTACCACCAGCTCTGCTGTCCCTCATGCAGCGCGAGATCAGCCTGGTCAAATCTTGGCCCCTGCTTTTATAACCAAGCCCTGGCGGGGCTCAGTCATCTTCCTTGATCAAATCGGACGCCTTCTCGCCGATCATGATCGAAGCGGCATTGGTGTTGCCGGAGACCATGGTCGGCATGATCGAGGCGTCGGCCACACGCAGGCCGGCGATACCGTGCACGCGCAGCCGCTCGTCGACCACGGTGCCCCGTCCGTGGGGGCCCATGCGGCAGGTTCCGATGGGGTGATAGGCGGTCTCGGCGTTCTCCCTGATCCAGGAGAGGATGTCGTCATCGGTTTCGATAGCGGCACCGGGGGAAAGCTCATCGCCTCGGATCGCATCCAGGGCTTTGGCGGCCACAAGCCGGCGCAGCAGGCGAAAACCATCGATCATGGTCTGTTGGTCGAGGGGATCGGACAGAAAATTGAAGCGAATGGCAGGCTGCGCCTTCGGGTCCGATGATTTGATGTGGATCGAGCCCAGGCTTTCGGGACGAAGCTGGTAACAGGCGAGGGTCATGCCGGGCTCATCCTGCAGCAGGCGGCGCTTCGCGTCCTTGATGGTGTAGGGGACGAGGTGGGACTGGATGTCAGGCGCATCGAGTTCCGGCCTGGTCTTGAAAAAGCCCAGCAACGGCGCCGAAGGCAAGCTCAGAAATCCACTTCGGCTGGTCGCATAACGGAACGCTTCGCGCACTCTGCCGAGGCCGCGCATGCGCTCGTTGTAGGACATGTTGGGCTTGGTGATCCGCCATTGGATACGGGTATTGAGATGATCGCGCAAATTCTCGCCGACTGCCTCAAGCGCATGAAGCACTTCGATGCCCTGCGCCTTCAGCACGTCCGGACGACCGATACCTGAAAGCTCGAGCACTTGCGGAGACGCGACGCCGCCGGCGGAGAGGATCACCTCTTTTCCGATGCGCGCACCTCGATCATCTTGCCCTCGATGCTCATAAACGACCCCGACACACCGGCGTGCCCTCAAGGACCAGCCTTTGCACCATCGCCTCGGCGACGATCCGAAGATTGGACCGTTTTTTCGCGGGCCGGAGATAGCAGGCGGCCGTGCTCATGCGCCGGCCGTTTCTGATCGTCGTCTGCGTTTTGCCGATGCCCTCCTGCGCGGCACCGTTGTAATCCCGGTTCCGGGGAATGCCGATTTCCTCGGCGGCGGCGAACAGGGCATCATAAAGCGGGTTCTGGTCGGGCACCTCCGAGACGTGAAGCGGCCCGCCCGTTGCCCGAAAATCGTCGCTGCCTCGCTCGAAATTCTCGATCCGTTGAAAAACCGGCAGCACGTCCTCGAAGCTCCAGCCGCGATTGCCGAGCTGCGCCCAGCTGTTGTAGTCGAGCGGCTGCCCGCGGACGAAGACCAGACCGTTGATCGAACTCGAGCCCCCCAGCATTTTGCCTCGCGGCACAGGAATCTGACGCTGCGCGGTCCCTTCCTCAGGCTCGGAAAAATAGCGCCAATTCACGCCGGGATGATCGATGAACAGGCCAAAACTGGCTGGAAGCGTACTATAGGGATGGCTTGCGACCCCCGCTTCCAGGAGCAGAACCGACCGGTGCTCATTCTCTGTCAAACGGCTGGCAATTGCTGCTCCCGCGGAACCGCCGCCGACAATAATGAAATCTGGCTGTGCGGCCGCCATGCCCTTGCCTCCGTTTTCTTTGCATTGTCCGATGAATCACGGTCATCGACAAGACAAAGCCGCAGCAGCAGTGGCGGCGTTTTGTCTCTTTTTGCCTAAAACTGTTCCGGTCAAAAAGAACCGGCAACGATGGGTTGAACTGGTTATTCACAGCACAACCAGATTATTAAAAAAACTATTTAATATGTTGATAAATAAAATAAAAAACTCAAACACGAATCACACAGATCGCAAAAAAACATAAATCCAGCTAAAATTTTTTGTAGAATTTAGTAACATTAAATGCATAAGATGTTCTGTAAGATCACTCTTCCAAAAAAAGCTAGAACGCGCCTCTCGAAAAAAAGACCAACTCATTCGTTCGGAGTTCAACCATTGGCAGAAATCTGCCCGTTTTCTTCTGGAAAATTCGGTTATGCCGTCGCCGGGTTCGGACCCGCAGGTTGCGGTTTCCTGCTCCACGCCATCAAGACCAACGCGATTGAGCAGCTGGTCGACGACGGTCTCATCGTCATCGACCGCGCGTCGACGCCGGGTCCCGGCAAGGTCGGCGATTATCAGCTGACCGGCAACTCGCTCTCGCGTGCGTTCCTGGATTGTGTCGATGATCCTGCTCTCTCATGGCTGTTCGACGATCTCTGCAGAACCCATCCCTCGATCAAGCGGCTTCGTGCACTGGAGTTTCAGGCACCGCCTCTCGATATCGTCGGTGATTTTCTCACCGCGGTGGCCAAGCGGACCATGGAACATCTCGTTAAAGAGCATGGTGTGCCCGTGTTGCTCGAGACGGAAATCGATCTGATGCAGCACCATGTTTCCGGCGGCTATACGTTGACGTTGCGCAATCGGCAGACCGAGAAGACCTTCACCATTTCGGCCAAAAACGTGATCGCCGCCCTGGGCGGACAGCAAGCCAGGAAGGTGGTCGAGGCGACGGAGATTTTGCCCGGCGTGGTCCTGGGACAATCGACCGATCATCTCATGGTGTCCGACGCGTTCCTGATGATGCCCGACGAGGCGGTTCGGGCCGCCATTCCGATGTCGGAGGGTTCAGCGGATATCGTCGTGGTCGGCGGATCGCATAGCGCCATTTCGACCATCGATCGGCTTACCCAGGCGCTGGCCCCCGTGGGCCTCAAGCGCCTTACCATGCTGCATGCATCGCCGCTTCGGCTCTATTATGACACCGCGGCGGAAGCAAAAGCCGACAACTATCCTTTTCTCGATCCTGATGACATTTGCCCCATGACCGGGCGGGTCAATCGGTTCGGTGGGCTGCGCTATCGCTCGCTCGATGTAGCCAAATCGATCGTGAAGACCGGCCGTATGCCGGAACATGACGTCGAGATCCGCTGGCTGCCGCTGACGTCCTCGGACAGCGCGAGATCAGCCGAACGCTCCGCGGGCCCCCGCCGTGATCGCCTGCATGGGCTATCAGGCCAATCTGCCGCCGATCGTCAATGACCAGGATGTGGATATGCCGCTCTGCAACTGGCCGCGCGGGATCGAGGTCGACGACACCGGGCGCGTCATGACGGTTTGCCAGGGACCGATGCAGGGTCTCTTCGCGATCGGCATCGGCTCGACCCTGCTCAGGCGATCCGATGCCATCGGCGGCGAACCCTCCTTCCGTGGCAGCGCCGATGGAGTCTGGCTGTACCACAATCATGGCGGCGCCGTCATTTTGCAGGCGCTCAGCCAACGTCCTTCCGACCATAAGAACCAATATGTTCCAGCAAGTCGAGTGCCCGATCATGCCACGCCTTCAAGTAACAAGAAAGTCGTCGTTACCACCGCCGCTGACAGCGGTTACTTCGTATGTTTCAGGGCATGATTCATTCCCTTCGGACGTTTTCCAGCCGGCAGAGACCTGGATATTCGCGCCTTCGATCTTGGTCTCAAGGGGGACGAGCGAAAATGGCTCGAAAATGAGGGTGTCGTCTTCGCACAGCCCAGATGGCATATGGGCCTTACCGATGGGATGATGCCCTATTGGCATCTGGCGGAAATCGTTCGTCCCTTCGTTCGCGATTATTTCCCGGGCTATCAGCACTACATGTGGCTCGATCCCGATCTTTGGCTTCAGGATGGCGGCGTGATCGATCGCTTGATCGCTGGTTCCGAGGACGTCGGCGCGGCGATCGCCCATGAAGCGGACAAGGCTTATCAGTTCCAGGCGTGGCATGTCGGCTGGAACTTGAAGCATAAGATTTTCGGCCTGGGGCTGTGGCACGGCCTCAAGCTGATGATCAAGCCGCAGCTCAATTGCGGCGTCTATTGCGTTGCTGCCGATGCGCCTCATTGGGAGGCTTGGGCCCGCCGGCTAAAGAGCGCTGTCGATGCCACGTGCCGTGTCGCACCCCACAGCCAGTTCACGTTCAACCAGATCCATTATGGCGACAAGCTGCCGATGAGGATCCTCGATTCAGCGGACAACTGGATCTGCGATCGGGCTCCTCCCGTCTGGGACGACGAACGGCTGGTCTATTGCAAGCCTTATGCCCCCTATCAGCCGCTTTCCCTATTGCATCTGGCAGGACCCGCCAAGAGCCGTTCCTATACGATCAAGACGACGTCGGGCAGCGAAAGGCCGGCCGTCAGCCTGCAATATTCGTACGCACCCGAGGCCATCGCCGCGGAGTAACGCTCAAGAGACCGGCGAAGAGAGTGCATGTCCTTTCATACGATCTCGGGCACGTCCGCCGGCTGATATCGTGCAACGTCCGGTCAGCGTCGGGATGGTGATAGGCAGGGGCCCGGATATCTGCCATGTTTTCGGCCGATATCGGAGCCTCTCCCCATGTGCCGTTACCATCATCGACGCTGCTCTCAGGAGTTGCCCGAGATCCTCTTTGCCCCATCGAGCCGCCACGTCCTGATCGTTTCTTCTCAGCGTCACGTTTCATCGGTTCCGTCCGCCCTTGCCGGCATCACGACGACGGAAGCACCATGACATCCTCCATCGAGGTTGACTTGGCGCGCCGGAGATCTCACCAATAACCCCTCATTGCACTTCTGCCATCATCAGTATCGCTGCTTTCAAAGGACGCCCCCATCATGTCGAGAGACGCGTCAGCGACGCCCAACATCGCCTATGTCAACGGCCGGTTTCTGCCTGAGGATCAGGCGACGATCTCGATCTTCGATCGCGGGTTCCTGTTCGGCGACGGCATCTACGAGGTCACGCCGGTGATCGATGGGCGGCTGGTGGATCGCGTCGCGCATATGAAGCGCCTTGAGCGCTCGCTCGGCGAGATCAGGCTGGAGCCGCCCGTTCCCATCGACAAGATCGACGCCTTGCAGGAAATGCTGGTCGAGAAGAACGCCATTAACGAGGGCCGGATTTATCTCCAGGTCAGCCGCGGCGTGGCCGAGCGCGACTTCCCCTTTCCAACGGATCCAAGGCCCTCCTTGGTGATGTTTGCCCGCCAAGTGCCGTTTCTCGACACCGAGGCTTCCAGGCGCGGCATCCGGGTCAAGACGGTGCCGGATCTCCGCTGGAAGCGCCGGGACATCAAGACGGTGATGCTGCTGGCGTCAGCCCTGGCCAAGCAGGAAGCGATCGAGGCGGGCTTCGATGATGCCTGGATGGTCGAAGGGGGACTGGTGACCGAAGGCAGTTCCAACAATGCCTATATCGTGAAAGACGGCATGATCTGGACCCGCCATCTTTCCAACGACATCCTTCCAGGATGCACGCGGCGCGCATTGCTCGACTTGGCGGCGGAGACCGATGTGCAGGTAGAGGAAAAACCGTTCACGCCGGAAGAAGCGAAGGCGGCGGACGAGGCCTTCATCACATCGGCGACCAACCTGGTGATGCCGGTGGTCGGCATCGACGAGCAGACGATCGGCAACGGCCAGCCCGGCCTCCTGACCAAGCGCCTGCGCGCGCTCTACATCGAGCACGCCCGGCGGTAGGACGCAACGATCGGGCCCGCCCCCAGCATTGGCCTGGGTTTCTTTACCCGCTGGGCGCCGGGCATCGTTCATCAAGCGGCAACACCCCCGGCCGAACCAAGGTCCCGTCAAGGCCCAGCCGTCTCGGCTGATTCGGCGGCGAGGATGTCGAGGGCCATGCGGAGCAGGCGCTCGGAGGCTTCTCGGGTCATGAAACCGGCATGGGGGGTGAGGGTGGTGTTGGCGAGTTTGGTCAGCGGGTGACCGGGGTCGATCGGCTCGTCCTCGAACACGTCGAGGGCGGCATGGGCGATAGCGTCCGTTTGCAGGAGCTCGATCAGGGCGGTCTCGTCCAGCACAGCACCCCTTGCCGTGTTGATCAGGATCGCCGTCTTTTTGAGGAGGCCAAGCCGCCTTCGATCGATCAACCCTTTGGTGTCGTCGTTGAGCGCCACGTGGAGCGACACGACGTCCGCTTTGGCGAGCAGATCATCCAGCTCGGCGAAGGTCGCCGGAAGGCCCTTTTCGAGGCCGCTTCGATTCCAGGCGATCACCTTCATGCCGAGCGCCGATCCAAGGCGCACCATCTCCTTGCCGACGCCGCCCGTACCGACGACACCGAGCGTCTTGCCGGCGAGTTCGATCCCATCCATCGGCTCGAAATGGCCGGCGCGCACGGCCCGGTCCATGGAGGCGATTTTCCGACAGGCAGCGAACATCAGCGCGACCGCGTGCTCGGCAACGCTGCGATCGCCATAACCACCGTAGGCGCGAACGCGAATGCCCAGACGTTCGGCGGCCTCCAGATCGATGAAACTGGCAGCACCCAGGCCCAAGAAAACGATGACCCGAAGGCTGGGACAGGCTTTCAAGAAGGCCTCGTCCATCTGCGTGTGGTCATTCAGGACAAACGCACAGTCTTCGAGCAGAGCGAGCGCCTCCTCCCTGGAAGGGCTGCCGACATTGATCTGAAGATCGGGTTTGATCCGGGCGAGATCATGTTGATAGAGGCCGTTGAGAAAGGGCGGGCAATCGATGAAGATCGCTTTTCCGGTTGAGGTCATGACGTGGTCACTGCCGCTGGGGATGAGGGGCTTTTTTTATAGCGTCGCGATCGCCCGCTAACAAACGGGATCGAGATCGGCTGCCATTTTTTCGATGAAAGCGGTTGGATCGATCCGGCTGGGCCGGCCTTGTTCGAACAGACTGTCATAGAGCGCCAGCCATTCGAGATCGCCTTCATGCCAATAGGAAAGCGCCATCTGATGAACCAGCGGCTTCATCGGCGGCAGGGTGTTGTAGTCGGCACCGGGCGGTCCGTCCCGGCCGGGCAGGCGGCGGCGCTCGCCGAGCCAACCCTGGAATGTATAGAAGGCATCATTCGGGCGAAGAAAAGTGAGCGGTGGATCGATGACGACGGCGGGATCGGTCATGTCATCGGCGGCAAGCCAGGGGGCTTTGCCGTCGGCGACCAGGTAGCGTGCGCCATCTGGATCCATGAAGGACATGGCACGCCGCCTGCCCGGCTCTTGTCGATGCGGGTAGAGCTCGTTCGAGCGCCTGGCAATGTCGACCTCGAGCCGATCATCCCCAGGCAACGACAGACGCCCCCTGCCCTCAGCGCCGCTCAGGAGATAGGTTCGCTGGTAATTATGCTGCTGGAAGGTCGCGGCGATCGGGGTCAGCTCTTGGCCTTGGCTCGGCGCCAAGGTGATCGTGATCGCGGTGTAATGGTCCAGCTGGTGCCAATCCTCGAGATCGGCGACCAGCCCAAGGGGTGCCGCCTGCCACCAGGGCACATCTGCCGGCAGGCCGGAAGATCGAAACACCAGGTGATAACTCAAGAAGGTCAGGGGCAAGAGATCGTCGCAGCCGGGCCAGCGCGCGCGCTCGGTGGCAATACGCCCATAGACGACCGGGTTGATCGCCTTCTCAGCCGGCCGATGGGTGAAGACGACATGTCGATCCGCTTTATGCGCGTTCAGGAGGTCTTGGGTGACCTCGTCGCTGATCAGGCGATCATCACCGTCGATCAGTTGTCCAAAGGGCACGTAATCCCGGTAAAAATCAATCGGCCCTTCCTGGTCGGCCGGGAGGTAGAAACGGGGTTTATAGCGCTGCAGCAAGGCTTGCTCATCGGCGCTCGGCAGCGCATCGGAGGGCGGGTTCGCGGCATACCATTCGGTAAAGCCCGGATATTGGGAAAAGTTGAACTCCCGATCGCTGCAGGCCGTTGCCATCAAGGCAAGGCTGACGGTGATCAGCGTTCGGACGATCCCGTCGATTGGCCAGGAAGGACGAGACATCGCCAACGTTCTGGTCCGTGATGGCATGGCCGTTGTCCCTCCAGCGAGGCCTGTTTCTGCGCGCGCATGTCCTCTGATCTCGGTCTCGATGGCGGCTTTGCCTCCAGATGATCCGAATGTTCGACCTAACGGATCGATCGTCTTCGATCAAGCCAGGCGGTGCCTGGCCGCGCAACATGGCTGAACGTCAGCATCTGATCCCGGTATTTTTCCGAAAAAGAACAACAATTTGTGATGTCGGTTACATACCGCAGCATCAGAATGTTGAATATCTCTTCTCAGAATTGAGCAGCAGATCACTTCGTTCTTGAAGGAACAGACGATGGCACGGCATCAAGTTTATCTGGTCGGCTGGCTGGTGGCGGCAACGGTTCTCCTGTCGTTGGCCGGCCTGACCGCGGAGCCGTTCCCACCGCAATCACTGGCCATGTCGCAGCTTGCCGGCTGAGCAACGGTGAATGGTGGAGCCTTCGGGGCGAGCCTGATCAACAACGATCCTGCTTGGCGGAAGCTTTTCACCACGTTGTTTAACCCTTAGGTTAAACAACGTGGTGACATGAACGCTGACCCGTTACCACAACTTTCGCTGCCCTCGCCGATCCGAGGAGGCGGGTGATCTCAGCGAGGCTTGCCAAGGGGGATGCCTCGGTCGGCGAGCTGTCGGCGCCCTTCCCGATATCGATGCCGGCGATCTCAAAGCATCTGCGCGTTCTGGCAAACGCCGACCTCATCACCAGGATCAAAGCAGCGCCATGGCGTCGCTGCAGGCTGCGGCCGGAAGGCTTCCGGGTCGCGGCGCCCTGGCTGCAGGACTATGAGCAATTCTGGTCGAAAAGCTTCGATCGCCTGGCCGAATCGCTGGCAGAGGGTGAGATCAGGTGAGGCCAAGGCGCGTGCGCACCCGCTTTCGCGCCTCGCCGCTTTCCCGATCGGGCACGTAGAGAAGACCGGTGATCCGGCGGATCAGGCTGGCCTCGTAGTCATGAAGTTCGCCATCGGCATAGGCGACCTCCCAGAGCATTTCGATGATGGCGATGCGTTCGGTCTGATCGAAACCATTCTTGATCGTGCGGGTAAAGCCCTGCCACTCAATGCTGTCATCACTGGCTTCCTCGCCCGCTGCCAGGAGCGCCCGAGCCTCTTCGGGTTCCAGGGCGAAATGGTTCTGAAGCAGCATTTCGATACGGTTGCGCTCGACCTCGTCGAAGGTTTGGTCGAGCCTTGCCGCTTCGACCATGAGGGCCGCAGCGGCAAGCTGCTTTTCCTCAAAGCTATGGGATGTCTTTTCGCCGGCCGCCTCGGCGGTCTCACTGATCAGACGTTTCAGACGTGCAAACATCGATGGTTCCTCTTCACTTCTATGAGACCACATCGGATGACGATCTTTAAAATGTCGTCGTCACGCGACTAGGTCCGCCAAAAGGTCGGTGCAAACAGAATAAGGACGGTGAGGATCTCCAGTCGGCCAAGGAGCATGGCCGCCGACAGCAGCCATTTGGCGCCATCGGGAAGGCTGGCGAAGTTGCCGGCAGGGCCGATGATCGGGCCGAGACCCGGTCCAACATTGGCGAGTGCCGTCAGCGCCCCGGACATCGCGGTCAGATAGTCCAGGCCCATCGCCGAAAGCGCCAGCGCAATGACCGCGAAGATCAGGCCGAACATGAACAGGAACGCCATGACCGCGATCGAGGCAGCCTCAGGCAGCGGGCGGCCATTGTAGCTTGGAATGAAGACGCCGTGGGGCCGGACGAGACGGGCGAGCTGGTTCTTGGCGATCACGTGCAGCACGGTGAAACGGAAGACCTTGATGCCGCCGGTGGTCGACCCGGTGCAGCCGCCGACGCACATCAAGAAGAAGAAGAGAGCGACCGGCAATGTCCCCCAAGCGCCGAAATCAGCCGATGCATAGCCTGTGCCGGTGATCACGGCGAGCGTGTTGAACAGAGAATGTCTCAGCGCTTCGAACCACGGCGCATCGGACCGCAGCACCAGCCAGACCAGCACCACGCCGGCCGTGATCAGCACGATGCCAAGGAACCAGCGGACCTGGCTGTCCCGGAACAAGGCCGACACCTTCCCGTTGGTGACCTGGATATAGAGAACGAACGGCAGGCTGCCGAGGGCCATGAAGAGAATGGCGATCCATTCGATGCTGGCGCTTTGAAATCCGCCGATCGAGCTGTCGCGGGTCGAGAAGCCGCCTGTTGCAATCGTGGTCATGCTGTGGGCTGCAGCATCGAAGGGGGTCATGCCGGCGACCCAGTAGAGAACGGCGCAGGCAAAGGTGAGCGAAAGATAGATCATGCCGATCGCGGACGCGATCTGCGCCGCGCGGGGCAGGATTTTCTCCGAAAGATCCGAGCTCTCCGCCCGCACCAGCTGCATGCCGCCGACCCTGAGCATCGGCAGGATCGCCACGCCCATGACAATGATGCCGATACCGCCCAGCCATTGCAGAATGGACCGCCAGAGAAGAATGCCGGGCGGGGCATAATCGAGGCCGATGATCACGGTGGAGCCCGTGGTGGTGATGCCGGACATCGCTTCGAAGATGGCATCGGTGAAGTCCAGCTCCAGCTCCGAGAACATCAAGGGCAAGGCCGCAAAGAACGTCAGCACGACCCATACGGTGGTCGTCAGCAGGAAGGCCTGGCGTCCGGTGATTTCGGCAAAACCGGGCGCGCGGTTCATCAGGAGGAGGCTGACCCCGATGAACAGCGTCACCGCGCTGGCGGCAAGGAAGACCTGCCAGTCCGGGTGACCGGCCGCCAGATCGGCCACCATCGGCGGCGCCATGAACAAAGCCAGGATGATCAGGAGGATGCCAACCACGAGCAGGACCGGACGAAGATCGAGCGATGCGGCTTTGGCTGACAGGATCAGTGAAGGCTCAGCGATACGAGAGGACGTCGCCACTATTGATTACCGCCCGGGCGATCAGCAGTTTGAGCCGGGTGGACAGCTTTCATCCACCCAGGCCGATATGGCAATGTCATGGCCGAACCGTCGACGTCGCTTGATCATGCGCGCGGTATGACCGCATGGACCGGTGCGACCGCTTCGAAAGATCTCGACCTCCTGATGTTGGATCATCATGATTCTACCGCTCGACAGGCATATGCTGTGGCCGCGCCACTAGTTCAGCCGGACGCTGGCGCCGGGCGCATCGAGGGAAAAGGCGGGGATGGCGGCATCGAACTTCTCGCCTGATTCCGTCACCATCTGATAACGGCCAACCATGATCCCGCTCGGCGTCGTCAGCGGCGTCCCGCTGGTATATTCGAAACTCTCACCCGGCTCGATCAGGGGCTGCTCGCCCACCACGCCGGCGCCGCGAACCTCCATGGTCCGTCCCAATGCGTCGGTGATCTGCCAATGCCGGCTCATCAATTGCACGGTCTCCGTCCCGTAATTATCGATCTGCACCTTGTAGCCGAAAACAAATCGATGGCTCGAAGGTGACGATTGATCATCGATATAGAAGGGCTCGACCGAGATGTGAATGGATCGTGTGCTTTGCTCATACATTGGCTTTGCCATGGTATGTCATCGAGAGGACGAGCATCGAGGACAAGTAGCTCGCAATATGGGTCCGCTTGTCTGGGCTGTCCAGTGTCGATGCAAATGAGGGTCTGGCGCGCTGACGTCGTCGTTCTGGGCGCGCGATCACCCTCCGGGAGCGGAGAGCGCAGGCGACGGGCCCGGATCAAAGCTCGAAACCTGGTTCAGGCGTTTAGCCGCGCCTGGCCGAACAGCGTGCTTCGTCCTCTCGAAGGCGCTCCAGGAAACGCCGGAGCAAGGGCACCCGTTTCGGACGAAAGCTGTCGCCGCGAAGCTCGGTGGCGCGCAGCCGGTCCAGACGAAAGGTTCGGAAATCGTCGCGAAGCTCGCACCAGGCGATCACCAGATCCGAGGTGTCCAGATAGGAGATCGCGAGCGGCCAGATGACCCGCTCGGTCATCCGGCCGTCTTGATCCTGGTAGCGGGTGAACAGCTTTTGCTCTTTTCGCGCGGCATGGCGAATGATGGCGGGGTCGACCTGCTCCGCCATCGCGCCGCTCTCCTCGAGCTCGGCAAGCCGGCCGCGTCGTGCATAGGAGTGCGCCAGCAGAATGCCGCTCTCGAGTTCGGTCTTGAGCGGATCCGGCAGCACCGGACCGAGCTTGGTCATCGCATTCTCGGCAGCGCCGGCAAGCTCGCCGTCGCCGATGGCGATCACTTTCCTGAGACCGAGCGCCAGCGCTTCGACCTCGGCAGAAGTGAACATCAGCGGCGGCAGCGCATGGTCGTCGGTCAAAAGGTAACCAAACCCGGCCTCGCCCTCGATGCCGACGCCCAGGCGCCGCAACGCATCGATGTCGCGATAGACGGTTCGTGCGGAGACCTCCAAGGCATCGGCAAGGTCCATCGCCGTCACCGGCGGTTTCCTTCGGCGAAGCGCTTGCATCAGTTCCAAAAGGCGGTCGGCGCGTCTCATGCTCCAGATCCTAGCGACGGGCTACTGACAACATGATGGCAGGAGCAGGCTCCTATGGTCACCCCATCCAACCATCACCGAGACTAGGGAGACCCTTGATGATCACACTCTACGCCTTCGAGCCCGGATTTGGCATGCCGAGTTCGAGCCCGTTCGTCACCAAGGCCATGATCCTCCTGAAAATGGCAGGACAGCCCTTTGGCATCGACCTCGTCCACGACTTGAGCCAGGCCCCCAAGGGCAAGCTTCCCTACCTCAAGGACGGGGACATGGTCATTGCCGATTCAGACATCATCCGCCGTCATCTGGAGAGCCGTTATCATGTCGATTTCGACCATGGCCTGGATGGTAGGAACCGGGCGCATGGCCTGGCGCTGACCCGGCTTGCCGAGGAGCATCTCTATTGGTGCACCATGTACAGCCACTGGCAGATCGATCAGCACTGGCCGGTAATCAAGGAGATGTTCTTCGGCACCCTGCCGGCAGAACAGCGGGACGTCGTCGCCCAGGAAGTGCGCGAGCAGATTCTCCGAGACCTCCATGGCCACGGGATGGGCCGACACGAGCACGGCGAGGTGCTCGACTTTGCACGGGGCGACATCAAGGCGATCGCCGACACGCTTGGCGAGCAGCCGTTCCTGTTCGGCAAGGAACCCAAAAGCGCCGATGCCGCCATTGCGCCGCAACTCCTGGCGATCGCAACGGACCCCTTCGATTCGCCGTTGACCGACGCGATCCATGCCCATCGACCTCTGGTGTCCTATGCCAAGCGGGTTCTGGGACATTTCTTTCCCGATCTTTCCCCCTGAACAACCCGGCTCCAGGCTTGGATCATCCCTCCTGATCCACGCCGGGACGTTCTGATTTTTCTTCAAGGTCGGCATCGTTCTCGCGGTCCATCGAGACAATGTTCAGCGCTGATATCCAGCTGACAACGTCACGCGATCGGTACGAATTCTTGCGCCGGCTTTGATCTTTTTTTTCCAATTGCAGGCAACATGAAATTCTCGAGCTGATTTATTCTTAAAAATGTATTGTCATAGCGGAGCAAACTGAGACAGATTGTAATCAATAACATCCCGGCTTCTGTTGAATGCCGATCAGATCATAGGGATGGTGTCAGCGACATCGAATCGCAAGGGAGACAACATCGATGAAGAAAGTTCTTTTGACGGCCGCAGCCATCATGATGGTGACGTCGGCGGCCCAGGCCGAACGCTATATCATGGTGACCCACACCCAGGGCACCGACCCGTTCTGGCCGGTGGTCGAAAAAGGGGCGAAGGACGCAGCCGCGGCCCTTGGCGTCGAGCTCGAATACAACTTCGCGCCATCCGGCGACATGTCGGACATGGCGGCCCTGATCGAGGCAGGGGCCGCGACCTCGCCCGACGGGATGATCATTTCCCTGCCCGACCCGGACGCACTGGGTGGCGCCATCACCGCTGCGATCGGCGCCGGCATTCCGGTGATCACCATCAATTCCGGCCTGGAAGCGTCCAAGAAGCTCGGCGCGCTGATGCATGTCGGCCAGCCTGAATACGACGCAGGCTTCGCCGCCGGCACCCGCGCCAAGGAAGAAGGTGCGACCAACCCGATCTGCCTGAACCAGGAAGCGTTCAACACCGCCCTCGTTTCCCGCTGCCAGGGCTATTTCGACGCCATGGGCAAGGAGCTGAACATGATCGACGTCTCCAACGACGTCGCGCAGATCCAGACGCGGACCTCGGCAGCCCTGCTTTCCGACAGCTCGGTCGATGCGCTGCTCGCGGCCGGTCCCCACGTCTGCGAGGCAGCAGCCTCCGCGGTCGAGGAGGCCGGAAGCACCGTGCATCTCTCCTGCTTCGATCTTACGCCCGGTGTCATCTCCTTGATCAATGACGGCAAGGTCGCCTACAGCATCGATCAGCAGCAGCGTCTCCAAGGCTACATGCCGGTCGTCGTGCTCCACCTCTACAACACCAACGCTGGCTTGCTGCCGGGCTCCAACATCAACTCCGGCCCAGGCTTCGTCGACAAGTCCAACGCCGCCGCCGTCGCCGACCAGGCCGGCACCAACCGCTAGCCGGCACGGCCGACAGCACGCGCGTGCGGACCAACAGCATGCCGGTGCGACCGGCAACGGTCACTTGACGTGTTCGAAGGGGCGGCCCGTGTTGCGGGTCGCCCCTTCCTTCATTAACGGGCCTGATCTGATAGAGTGACAGCATCATTGCAGGGACAGGGTTGATGGCAAAGGCGGAAGCGGGACGAACCGAGGCGGACAGACTTGGCAAAACGGGTTTTCTCGGGTCGTTCGTCAACAGACCGGAAATCGGCGCCTTTTTGGTGATGATCCTGGTGCTGGTGGCGCTGGGCATGGCGTCCGGCGGCCTGTTCGGTGGCAGTGCCTGGAACCCGCTTGACGGCACCGCCTACAACCCGCTCGGCATCCGTAACAACACGCGCATTGTCGCCCAGCTCGGCATCATCGCGATCGGCGCCTGCCTCTTGATGATCGCCGGCGAGTTTGATCTCTCGATCGGCTCGATGATCGGCTTTGCCGGCATGAGCATGGCGCTGATGATGAAATGGGGTTTTTCCATACGAATCCCGTTCACCGATATCATGCTGCTCGACATCGGCCAAGTGAGCCCGACCATCGCCATTTTGCTGACCCTCTGCATGACCCTGTCCTTCGGTTTCCTGATCGGCAACATCGTCGTCCGCTCCAACCTGCCCTCGTTCATCGTCACGCTGGCCTTCCTGTTCTTCATCCGCGGCCTCACCGAAGTCTGCTACCGCTTTTTGAACAGGGGGCCGGGTGAACGTTCCGGCTCGACCCAGGTCTCCGATCTTCCCGACTTCAAGAACCTGATCAATCTCGAGCCCTATCGCGACATGCTCGGCTATGCCAAGACCCAGGCCATCCAGCTCGCTCAAGGCTGCATCAGCGTCTTTCAACGGCCGTTGAACAACAATCTGGCAACGGCAGAACAAGTTCAGACCTTCATCGGCAATACCGAATTCAGCTCCAAGCTTACCGCAGAGCAGCTCGACGCCATCGTGACCCGCGCCGGCCCCGGCAACGACCTCACCAAGGAGCAAATTGGCGCGGTGGTGAATGACGTCTGCTCGATCGATCCGGCATCCGTTTCCATGGTGATGGACCGGGCTACCGCCAAGAAGCTGCCCGATGCCGATCTGACCGCGATCTTTCAGTCGCTGCCGAGCGACACCGCAGACCAGCTGCGCCAGGCCCTCGAGAGCCGGGCACTGCTGGATGCGACACGACGGGCGGCGCTCGCCGGACAGGACGCCCCCTCGACGATACCCCAGATCTCGGACCTTCAGGTCGCCCGGGAATACATGGACACCCTATCGACCGTGAACCCGGTCGCCAACCTGTTCGGCGGCGACATCTTCGAGCCTGTCTTCGACTGGCTCTATCGGATCGGCTTCAACATCAACCCGGGCGGCAGCCAATGGGTCGACGGGTTGTACGCCGTGGTCGGCTGGTGGGTCGTCATCGCGCTGGTCGCCTGGTTCGTGCTGGAGCGCACCAAGGCGGGCAACTGGATCTATGCCACCGGCGGCAATCTGCAGGCGGCGCGCGCCAACGGCGTACCCACCGACGCGGTCAAGATTTCCTTGTTCATGTTCACCGCCTTTTGCGCAACGATCTTTGCGGCAACCCAGGTGTTCGACACCAACTCCGCCGATGCCGCCAAGGGCAACCTGAAGGAGCTGGAAGCGATCGCCACAGCCGTGGTCGGCGGGGCGATCCTCACCGGCGGTTTCGGCTCGATCGTCGGCGTGGTGTTCGGCGCCGTTATTTTTGGGCTTGCCCAGAACGCACTCTTCTACATTCCCTGGCTGGACGGCGCCTATTACCGCATGTTCCTGGGCTCGATCCTGCTCGCAGCGGCACTCCTGAACGAGAACGTCCGCAAGCGCTTCACCGGAGGGATATGATGGCACAAATCAACGAGACGACTTCCGTTCCGGTTATCCGGGTGGAGAACCTGGTGAAGCACTTCGGCCCTTTCACCGCCTTGAACGGCGTCAGCCTCGACGTCCACATCGGCGAGGTGCACGCGCTCCTTGGCGACAACGGTGCCGGCAAGTCGACGCTGATCAAGATGCTGGCCGGCGTTCACCAGCCGACCTCGGGCACGATCTACCTGGACGGTGAGCCCCAGCATTTCCGAAGCCCGCGCGACGCTCGGACGCGGGGATCGGCACGGTCTACCAGGATCTCGCGCTTAACCCGCTCGCCTCGGTCACCCGGAATTTTTTTCTGGGACGCGAAGTCACCGGCGGTTTCGGCCCGCTCGGGTGGATGAAGATGGCGGAGATGGACCGGATCGCCACGGAGCAGATGGCCGAAATCGGTATTCACATTTCCGATCCGACCCAGACCGTCGGCACCATGTCCGGCGGCCAGAAGCAGACGCTGGCGATCGCGCGCGCCATCTATTTCGGCGCCAAGGTCCTGATCCTCGACGAGCCGACCTCCGCCCTCGGCCAGAAGCAGCAGATGGAAGTGCTGAAAACCATTCGCCGGGTGCAGAAACGAGGCGACATCGCGATCATCCTGATCACCCATAACGAAATCCACGCCAAGCTGATCGCCGACCGCTTCACCTTTCTCAGCCTCGGCGAAGTGATCGGCGCCGGCACCAAGCACGACCTCGAAGGCGAAGAAATCCGCCGTCTCATGGCCGGCGGCGCCGAGTTGGCGGATCTGGCCCAGGAACTGGCTGTGTGAATCAGGGCCGGATCGGCCCGGCCTGCGGCGTTGAGTTGGGATGGTGCCTGGCGTTCAAGTCGAGGTTGTAGCGGGGCGATCGCCTAGCAGAAAACGTGGGCCGGCACCGTGGCGGCGGGCACGGTCTTCCGGGTTGTACAACGCGCATTTTCGTAGCGACAGGCAGCCGCAGCCGATGCAGCCATCGAGCTGATCGCGCAGGCGGCAGAGCGTTTCGATCTTCGCGTCCAGCTCCCGCCGAATGCTTCGGCTGATGCGAGCCCAATCCTTCTTGGTCGGCGTACGTCCCTCCGGAAGGTTTTGCAACCGAGCGCGAATCTGATCGATCGTAAAGCCGAATTGCTGAGCGATCAGCACGAAAGATAGGCGTCGTATGTCCGAGCGCAGAAACCTGCGCTGCCCGCCGGCATTGCGCTCGGAGGTGACGAGATCTTCCGTTTCATAATAGCGGATGGCGGAAACCGACAAACCGGTGCGTTCCGCCAGTTGTCCGATCGATAACCTATCCGATGCACGCACGGCCAATTTTTCCCTGAATTCTGATGCGCAGAAAACCCTTGACCTCAAGTTAACTTGAGGAATTAGGCTGATCATACGATAGCGCGAACCGGCTTTTCAACAAGAGGAGAAAAAGATGGCCGAGGCTGTATTGGAACACGTCAACGTGACGGTCAGCGATCCTTTGAAAACGGCAGAGCACCTCTGTCAGCTGTTCGGCTGGCATATTCGCTGGCAGGGCGATGCGATCCATGGCGGCCGCACCGTTCATGTCGGCTCGGACGACAGCTATGTTGCCGTCTACACCCGGGGAGCGCCGGCCGAACACAAGAGCGACAGCTATTCGACACGCGGCGGGCTCAATCATATCGGCATCGTGGTCGACGATCTCGGCGCGGTCGAAGCCAGGGTGCTAAAGGCCGGATTTAAGCCCCATTCCCATGCCGACTACGAGCCGGGCCGGCGCTTTTACTTCCATGATCACGACGGCATCGAGTTCGAGGTCGTCAGCTACCAACCGTCGCCGGTTTAGTCGTCGGCGCCGGCCTCGGCCCCCTTACCCTCCGAGCCAGCGTCTGGCTCCAGCATGTGGCGGTTCATGAAGGGCATCTGAATCAGGATGAAAGCGATGGTGAGCGCCATGATGCCGAACACCTTGAACGTCACCCAGAAATCGGTGGTCTGGGTGCGCCAGACGATCTCGTTGAGGATCGCCATCACGATGAAGAACAAGCCGTAACGGAAGGTCAGGCCGCGCCAGCCGGCATCGGTCATCGGCGGCATCATCTTGCCGAGCAGAGGCTTCAGCAAGGGCCGGTTGAAGGCGAGCCCGCCCAGCAGGACCGCGGCGAAGATCGCCTGGACGATGGTCGGCTTCATCTTGATGAAGGTCTCGTCCTGCAACCAAAGGGTCAATCCGCCGAACACTGAAACGACGGCTGCCGTCACCAGCGGCATGATCGGCACGCGCCGCTCATAAAACCAGGTCAGCGCCAGCGCGACCAGGCTGGCCACCACGATCGCCGCGGTTGCCGCCATGAGGCCTAAAAGCAAATAGGCCCCGAAGAAAAGGACCAAAGGCCCGTAATCCGCCACCGGCCTCAGCCACACCGGTGGCCCTTCGGTTCTGTCACGCATCATTCATCCTGACCGCCTGTCGTTGCCGCTCCGCAATGGCGGCGTGACAATCTAGGCATAAAGACAGGTTGCGCCAAGCTTATCCCGGTTCTTTTTTCAAACGGACCAAGGCGACCAGCGGCAGCGACACGGCGGCGACCGCTGCAAACAGGAGAAAAGCGTCCAGATAGCCGATCATCGTCGCCTGCCTGGCAACCTCGCCGCTCATCGAAGCGAGAGCGGAAGGGTCGGCATGTTGCCAGATCTCAGGTGTCCCGGGCATGCGCAGCGCCTTGTTGAACGGTGAGAGATGGGGCAAGAGTTCGGCATAGCTGTGCTTCGTCTCGCGGATCACCAGGGCGACGGAGAGGGAAATGAAGACGGAGCTTCCCATGTTGCGCAGCAGATGGAAGATGGCCGTGCCGTCCGGGACCAGGGCTTTGGGCAGGGTTACGAAGGCAATCAGACTGAGCGGGATCCAGACCAGCCCGACGCCCAGCCCCTGGATCGCCGATGCCCAAAGCACGTGCGAGACCGTAACGTTCACATCGAAACCCGCCATGATCCAGCCGGAGTAGGCCTGCAGGGCGAGCCCTGCCGTCATCGGGAATTCTCGGATCGATACGGCCGAACATGAACATCGAAACAAACCCGATAAAGGTTCCGGCACCGCGCGCCGACAAGATCTGACCGATGATCGAGTCCGGGTAGCCTTGGACGTTTTGCAGGAATGTCGGCAGGAGCGTGATCGGCGTGAAGTTCAACATGCCGAAGACGAAGATAAGCACCAGCCCGACAACGAAATTCCGATCACGCAGCAGGGCTGGGTTCAAGAACGGCTTTTCCGACATCATGTTGCGGACGATGAAGATATAGAACGCGAGGACGCAGATCCCGGCATAAACCAAGATTTCCGTGGCGTCGAACCAGCCCGCGCGCTCGCCCCGGTCCAGCATCAGCTGCAAGGTCGTGATCGACACGGCAAGGGCCAGGAAACCCGTCCAGTCCAGCTTGGGTTTCAACTGCTTGCTGTTGTCGCGGATGAAGACCAGCACCCCGATCAAGGCAATGGCGGTAAACGGCACCAGCATGAAGAACACCCAGCGCCAATTATAGGCCTCGCTCAACGCCCCGCCGATCGCGGGCGCGATGATGGGGCCGAGAATGACGCCGGTTCCCCAGATCGACATGACCCGATTGCGTTGCCGTTCGGGGAAGGCCTCGAGCACGATCGCCTGCGAGACGGGGACCAGGGGCGCGCCGAACGCGCCTTGGCCGATGCGATAGATGACCAGATCGGTAACCGAGGTCGCAAGACCGCAGAGAACCGAAGAGACACCGAAGCCGACCACCGCCCAGATCATCAACCGGCGCCGGCCGAAGGTGGCGGTGAGCCAGCCGGCGATCGGCGTGACGATGGCCGTCGCCACGATGTTGAAGGTGACGATCCACGCGATCTGATCGGGCGAGGAGGAAAGCGAGCCCTGCATCTGCGGCAGGGAGACGTTGGCGATGGTCACCGTCATCGCGTAGAGCATGGTGACGAAGGTCAGCGTCGCCAGAAGCATCGCCCGGCGAAAAGCCGTATCCGCCGGTGCGTCGACCTCGCCGGCCGCGGCTGTCGACAGGCTATTGCCCATCGGCGCCAGCGTGTCGCGCCATGATCATCCGACGAAAGGCTCTCCGATCGGCCTTGCCGTTGGGCGCCAAAGGCAGATCGTCGCCGAGGTGGATGTGATCGGGCAGCTTGAAGCGCTCCAGGCGTTCGGCAAGCCAGGCGCGCATGTCCTCGCTGGCAAGCGCGGCATCGTCACGGGCCACGAGAAAGAGATGGATCGCCTCCCCGGTCATGATATCGGGAACACCGACGACCATCGCCGCCTGAACCCCCGGATGCGCCTCGACCGCGCGCTCGATCTCCACCGGTGAGATCTTGTTGCCGCCCCGATTGATCAAGTCCTTCAGCCGGCCGGTCAGCGCGACAAGACCGCCAGCTCGGATTTCGGCCCTGTCCCCGGTGCGAAACCACCCGCCTCTCGAGACCGCCGCAGCGAGTTCGGGCTGGTCGAGATAGCCCAGCATCCGGAAGGGAGAACGGATCAGGAGTTCGCCATTTTCTGGATCGATCCTATAGTCTATCCCCGTCATCGGGCGACCGATGGTGCCTGAAGCGCTCGGAAATTCCTCCGGTTTCACGATGAAATCGCAGGCACCAGTTTCGGTCGAGCCGTAGAGATCCCAGAGCCTTGCCCTGGGCCAGGCATGGCTGATGTCACCGGCGACGGCACCGGGCAGGATCTCGCCCCCGCTCATGACCTGCCCCGCATAGACCGGCTTTTCGGCCAGATGCGGGGTCATCGAGCGCAGCATGGTCGGCACGGCGGCGAAATGCGTGATGTCATGGGCCTCCAGGTCGTCCGGCACATCGAAGGGCTGGAAACGATGCTGCATGATCAGGCAACCGCCTTTCAGAAGTGTCAACAAACTTACCCATTGCCCGTAGATGAAGGTCAACTGCAGCACCAGAAGCGTCCGGGTCGTTGCATCGAACCGGATCGCCTTCTCGATCGCGTCGAGCTTGGCGGCGAGGCGCTCGCGGCCGATCACCACGCCTTTCGGATCGCCGGTCGAGCCCGAGGTGAACACCACCGCGGCCGCCTCATCCAGCATCGGCCGATGTTGCGGCGGATCACCCCTGACGCTGACCATGGATTCGCGCGGAAGAAGTGTCGGAAGGTCCGGCCGCATGTTCAAGGTCATTCGGGCGCCGGTGGTGCTTCGCACCTTCGCCAATGTTGCCGCGGTCACCTGTCGATGAACGGGAACGATCACCGCCCCACTGGCCCAGATCGCGAGAAAGCCGGCGATATCCGGGGCCCTATTGGAACAGGCCAGGACAACCGGCTCGCCCGGATGAAGGGAAGCGGCCGAAAGCGCCTCTCTCTGCTCCTCGATCAGCGCCATCAGCCGGCGGGCGGTCAACTGCTCGTCCCCATCATCCACGACCAAAGCTGCCGGGGTGGCGGCGAAACGGTCCAGAAGCGCTTCGGACAGGCAATTCATGGATCGATCCTACCGCCAGCTCTCGAGGGCGGCAACGAGGACCGAGCTTGTCCGGCACGCGGCAAAACCGCATGATCACGGGCTGAATGAACCAGACCAGGCGAACTCCCATGACCTATGAGACCATCGATCTTGCGACCGACGGGCATGTCGCGGTGCTGACCTTGAACCGGCCGGAGCGGCTGAATGCGATGAATGCGCAGATGCTGGACGAGATGATGGCTGCCTGCGACGAAATCGAGGCCGACGAAGCGATCCGAGCCCTGGTGTTGACGGGTGCCGGCAAGGCCTTCTCCTCCGGTTTTGATCTGCAGGCCCAGGCGGCGGCACCGCCTGAGGGCGAGGCGGCATGGGCGCCGGTGCTGCGGAAGGATTTTGAGGCGGTGATGCGCTTTTGGCATCTCTCCAAACCAACCGTGGCGGCGGTGCAAGGTGCGGCCCTCGCAGGCGGCTGCGAGCTGGCCATGGCCTGCGACATGACGCTGGCGGCAAGGAATGCCCGCTTCGGCGAGCCGGAACTGCGCTTTGGCGCCGGCATCGTGGTGATGCTGCTGCCCTGGCTGGTCGGCCCGAAGAAAGCCAAGGAAATCCTGCTTCTCGGCCAGGATGAGATCAGCGCCGAGGAAGCGCTCAATCTCGGCATGATCAACCGTGTCACAGACGATAACGATGTCGTGACGGCGGCACTCGCGCTCGCCCGGCGAATGGCCGTCATCGACCCCGCGGTGGTGCGCCAGACGAAGGCCGCGATCAACCAGACGATGCGCACCATGGGTATGGACAGGGCGCTGGAGGAGGCCCTGCAGGCGGATGTGGTCCTCGAAGGTGCTGGGAGCGACGACAAGCGCGCGTTTCTTGCCCGCCTCCGTGAAGGCGGCCTCCGTTCCGCCCTTCGATGGCGAGATGCCAGGTTCGATGTTTGAAAATCTGAATCATGCAGAATTCGGTGCAGATTTTTCCGATCGCCAGCCCAGGAGCTACAGCTTGACAGAGATTTCACAGCACCTATTCATGACAACTTCAGAGTGCCTGAACCGGTGGACGTTTCATCCCTGCCAAAACGGCAAGACGTCTCCTTGCTTTCTGTCGCTGCAAGACGATCGCTCCATAAGAAATGTTGGTTGGTAACGCTGTCGAAGAGCTGACTTTTTCTTGAGGCAAAGAAGACATGTACCGAAGGCGACGAAGCTTCGCATCTCGACGTCGGGTTCCTGCGCGATCGGCCATCGTGGAACAGCCAGGGGTCCGTTCGGAAGCCGGCCGATGGCGCTGGCTCGTGACGGGTCGACCTCTTCATGAAGGATAGCCTGACCTTCCATGCCGCCATTTACAGCGCCAGCGGCTTCCTGGTCGCGATTGCCGGCCTTATCTCCTTCCCGATCATCACCCGCGTCTTGAGCGTCGAGGAATATGGGATCCTCAACCTCATCTCCCTCACCGTGATGATTCTGGTCGGTCTCAGCAAGGCCGGCCTGCAGACGTCGATCATCAGGTTCGGCAGCGAGGCGCGCTCAGGCACAAGAAGCCTCAGAGAAGTCGACGTCTATCTGACCGCGCTCACCAGCATGTTCGTCATCGCCATCACGATCCAGCTGATCTGGTCGATTGCGAGCCAGTTTCTTCCCATCAGCATCGTCGGCGATCAACGCGCCTATCCGATCTTTATTCTCATCGGCATGCTGGTCATTGGCGAAGTCGTGGCAAGCGGCGTGAATAACATTTTCATTTCCGAGCAGAGAAGCGTCGTTGTTTCTATTTTCAATGTTGTCAAGAAATACAGCCTTATCGTTGTGATAGTTCCTGGTTTGATTTATTCAAGCGATAAAATATTTACATTCTATTTACTGACCGGACTGCACGAACTGGCGTTCCTTCTCCTCATTCTTTTTCTCTGTCATCGCTATTTTTCAATTTTCAAAGGACGCATCAACCTTGCACTGAACCGCAAGCTTTTCGCTTATGGCATTCCACTTATCGGCTACGAGCTCTTGTGGAGCGTCTTTTCTTACGGCGATCGCGTTCAGATCAACTATTTTCTTGGCACGGAAGCCGTTGGTTATTACTCCGCAGCTTCCAATCTCTGCATCTATATCCAAACAGTCTTCGTTGCCTCGATCGCAACGGCGATCACGCCGATGTATATGGATCGCTGGGAAAGCGAGGGACGGGAGGCAACGGAGAGCTTTCTTGCCTTGGCGATGCGCTACTACTTCTTCCTCGCCATTCCGGCCGCCATTGGCGTCACGGCGATCGGCAAGGACTTGATCACCTTTCTTGCCGGCGACAAATACGCCGAGGGCCACCGTGTCATTCCCTATATCCTCGTCGGCATGCTGATCGACGGGACGTCCGCGATTACCGCGGCAGGCCTGAAAATCGAGAAACGCACCAAGCTGATGCTCGCGATCGTGGCCTCCGTGGTGATCTTGAACCTGGGCCTCAACGTGGTGCTCATCCCGCAATTCGGCATCGAAGGTGCTGCCATCGCGACCCTCATCTCGTTCCTTTGCTACACCGCGGTCAACCGTCATTTCGGCCGCAAGATTCTCGCGGTCAAATTCGATGTCGTGCCCATCCTGTCCTACCTCGCCGCGGGCGTGGTCATGTATCTGGCGGTGGTCGCTGTCGATCTGCAGATGGTCGGTTTGCGCCTCCTGGTCAAAATTGGCGTCGGCATCCTGGTGTACGGTGTCCTGATCATGGCCATCGATCGAGACATTCGCCAGTTCGTCGTCAGTTACGCCAAGCCTGCCTGGAACATGCTTTTGCAGAGATCGGCATGATCGCATTGCCATTTCTGAAGCTGGCAAAAAAAGAACCGGCCCGAAGGCCGGCTCTTCGAACGAACCAATCGTCAAAGGACGATCAGTAGAGCGCCACCGGATTACCCGGCGAGCCGGTTGCCCCGACGATCTTGAGCGGCGCCCAGACGAACAGGAATTCATAGACGCCGTCCTTCAGCAGCGGCTCGAAATCCAGGTTCTCGATGTTCCAGACACCGTAACGCGTCTGTATTGCCGTATGGCAGGGAACCGCTTCACCTTCGATCTCGCCCACCGGCTGGGCATCATTCGCCGAGGTATCGCCGCCGGTCAGGATGATCTTCTGCTCGGCCATATATTCACAAGCGCTCCGCCCGTAGCCCGGCTCGCCGGAACCGAACTCCTTGGCACGCTCAGCTTTTTCTTCTGCCGAGAGTGTTGGCCACTCGCTGTTTTTCCAAAGGTCGCCGTGACCGGTGTAAAGAAAAACGCAATCACCCTCACCGATCGGATCGAGGCCTTGGGCCTCGACCATGGCCTTGACGTCGTCAGCGGTAACGATGCCCGGGCTGTCGGTCGCGGTCGGGATTGGCAGGCGGTCCACGACCTCGATATTTCGGCGCGTCGAGCAGCACGCCCCGGCAGACGAAGCCCTTCTCGGCGACGAACTCGACGCCGAGATCACCCATCCCCGCCACCGAATTGCCGGGGCCGCGCTCGTAGGTTACTTCGGCGATACGACCATTGTAGAAAAAGTCACCCTTCGAGGTTCGAACGCCGATATGGCCCGGCCCGTCGAACTGGGTGCCGACCTGACCGATTTCGGTCGAGATGAACTCGTCGTGGAACACGAGGTTGTTGCTGCCGAAAGGACCACCGGTCGGCGTGCCCGGAATGGTCAGCCGGTAGGAGCGCCAGGGAATAGAGGAATATCGCTGTCATAGAGCTTGCCGAGTGTCGCGGTCTTGCCTTGCTTCACCAGTCCGACCGCCTTCATCACGATCTCGGGCGTGGTGCGGTTGGGCGCACCGACCTTGTCGTCCGGGCCCCATTCGGTCGGCGCCCAGTTTTCTTCGTACGGGGCGTCGTTGACTTCCTGAGCACTGGTCTGGATCGCAAATGTAAGGCCGATAGCACTTGTCATGCCAAGCAACGCCGTTGCTTTGAACATTGTCATTGATTGTCCTCCCTGATGACGTCATTTGCTCGATCGGATCGATGAGCATGAACCATGACGAGATTACCGCATCAGGACCTGATCGAGAAGCAGGAAGCTTGCCCGCGGTTTCGCTGTTTTCAGATGATTTTCTTACAGCGCGGCAGGTCGAACTCGGCACGCGCGGAACAGCGGTCGGCACGGCCGATGACGTCGTCCGTTGAGAGCCCTCAAGTGGCAGGCGAGGACGACCCGTTCCTGCTTGTCGGCACCCCGGACTCGACCGGGCGACCTGAAGCCGTTGCCGTCGCGCCGTCGACGTTGATCTGCAACGGCGCGATGAGGGTCGATGCCCACCAGATGATCGGGATGCCCAAGCGCTGAACCTGGTGCCGATGTTCCCTGTCAGCGGCCTCCACATCTTGCCGAACGCCACGAAGCCCGCAACGGCAGCCAGCCGCTCAGCCCGATGACAGGGGAACGATCAGCACCAGCGACGGCACCAGAACCAGGAGCAGCAGGCGGAAGAGATCGACGATCCAAAACGGCGTGACGCCCTTGAAGATGGTGCCGGTGGTGACATCGCCGAGCACAGCTTTGAGGACGAAGACATTGAGGCCGACCGGCGGCGTGATCAGGCTGATTTCGGTGACCACCACGACGATGATGCCGAACCAGATCAGCGCCACCTCCTCCGCCTGAACGCCCGCATAGGCCGGGAACAGACCGAGATCGGCGACCAGCGGGGCGAAGACCGGTACGGTCAGCAGCAGCATGGAGAGGCTTTCGAACACGCAGCCGAGCAGGATATAGACCAGGAGGATCAGGAAAATCACGGTGAGTGGTGCCACGTCGAAGCCGGTGACGAAGGCCAGCAGGTCGTCCGGCATGCCGGCACGCACGATGAAGCGCTGGAAGATCTGGGCACTGATCAGCACGGCAAACAGCATGGCCGTCGTCTTGACCGTCTCGGTCAGCGCCGCGGCGAACGAGCCGAGCGTCAATTGGCCTCTGAAAAACGCGATGAGCAGCGCCCCGCCGGCCCCGATGCCTGCCGCCTCGGTGACGGTGTAGATGCCGAGATAGATGCCACCCAGGATCGCGACGAACAGCAGCACGATCCCCCACACCTGTCCAAGCGCGGACAGCCTGCCGCCCCAGTCGGTCCTATCGCCCGCCGGCCCGGCATCGGGCTTGCGCCAGACCGTCCAGCGCACCGCCGCCAAATAAAAGAGGACGCCTAGCGCCCCCGGAATGATGCCGGCGAGGAAGAGCTTGTCGATGCTTTGTTCGGTCATGATGCCGTAGATGATCAGGATGACCGAGGGCGGGATCAGGATGCCGAGCGTGCCGCCGGCGGCGATCGAGGCGGTGGCGAGCTGATCGGCATAGCCGAATTTCCGCATCTCCGGCATCGCCACCTTGGACATCGTCGCAGCCGTTGCGAGCGACGAGCCGCAGATCGCGGAAAAGCCGCCGCACGCGACGATGGTCGCCATGGCAAGGCCGCCTTTGCGATGGCCGAGGAAGGCGTTGGAGCAACGATAGAGGTCTTGGGCAAGGCCGGCCCGGCTGACCAGCATGCCCATCAGGATGAAGAGCGGGATGACCGAGAGGCTTTCGGTCTGGAGCGTGTCGAGGACGGTGCCGGCGGCCGGCGAGAGCGACGCTTTCCAGTTCCAGTTGTTCAGGGCTGCAAAGCCGACGGCACCAACGGCACCCATGGCAAAGGCGATCGGCAGGCGAAGAAAGGCGAGGATCAGGACGGCGGCAAAGCCCAGGAGCGAGATGGCCATGCCCCCGGCTCAGAGGATCACGTTCAAGTCGACCGGGCGGCGCTCCGGCCGGCGGATGTAATAGATGTCGAGGGTCATCTTCACGACCAACGCAAGGCAGGCAGCCGCCATCATCGCGGCCACGAAAAAAGCGACGGGATGCAGCGGGAGATGCAAAAAGTCGCTGACATAGCCTCTCGCCTGCAAACGATCGGCGCGAAAAATCAGCCAGCGGGCGAGAACGCCCAGCATCAGCGCCGCGATGCCGTCGATCACCAGATCCCGGATCGCCGCCGCGCGCGCGGAAAAGAAGCGATCCAGCAAATCGACGCTGATATGACCCGAGGTGACGCAGATTACCGGAAATGCTGCCGCGACCATGCCGGCCATCATGAAGCGGGTCAGCTCCGTCTTGCCGTTCACCGGCGCATTCAGAAGGTAGCGGCCGATGACGTCCGCGCAGGTCAGCAGCAGCATCATCAGCAGCATGACGGCGGCAAATGCCAGCAGAAGACGAGCTAGCCAAGTGCCGATCCATGTGGACCTCTCAATCAACGGAGCGGCCGGGCCGCCGGCACTTGCTTTACCCAAGGGAAGGCGCCTCCTACTTGCCGTAGGTGCTCATGGTTTGCTCGATCAGGGCGACGGCGGCTTCGGCGTCGACCCCGGATGCCGCGACCTCGTCGATCACCTTGGCGCGGATGTCGGCGGCGATCTCGGCAAACGCGGCCTGATCGCCCGCCGAGAACTCGCCCATATCGACACCGACCGCCTTGGCATTCTCGATGCCGGCCTGATCCGCCTCGGCCCAGGCCTTGCCGGCGGTGGCGGACAGCGCTTCCCCGGTTGTCGACAGGACGGCTTCCCGGTCCTCGTCCGAAAGGCGGGCAAGCGCGTCCTCGCTCATGACGATCGCAAAGGAACCGCGATAAAGCCCGCCCGGCATCATCATGGTGTTCGGCGCGACTTCATAAAGACGAAGGCTCTTGTTGGTCTCCATCGGCATCCACGCACCATCGGCCACCCCGCCGGAAAGCGTCTCGTAGACCTTAGGCGCCGGCACCTGCACGCCGACCACGCCGAGCGCCACGCCGACATCAGCCGATACGCCGCCGCCGATCCGGATCTTCTTGCCTTCCATCTCGGCGAGTGCCGAGATCGGCTCGCGCATATGCACTTGCCCCGGCCCATGGGTCATCAGCGCGATGACACGCACCCCGTCATGCTCGCCGGCGTCCTTCAGATATTGTTCATAGGCGCGCCAATGGGCAACGGAGGCCGCCTCGGCGTCGCCTTCATAGCCCGGCAGCTCGATCAGCTTGGTGGTCACGAACCGGCCGGGATTGTAGCCGTGGAAGATCCAGGAAACATCGGCCGAACCGTCCTCGATCAGATCGATCTGGTCCGGCGGCGGGGCGAGGCCGAATTCGATCTTGCCGGTCACGCGTCCCGCGGTCGCCGCTTCGATCTGCTTGATCCATTCAGGAAAAATAACCGCATTGACCGCATGCTGCGGCGGGAGCCAGCTGGAGATGGTCAGCGTCTCCTCTGCCTTCGCCGCGGCTATCGATGACATCGCCGCGACCGACGCCAAAAGCGCTCCACCCAATGTTCTGATCAACGACATTTCATGCCTCCCCGGCTTCTCGGATCGCCCGATGCCCTGGCGCCTTCAAACGACCAAGCTGTTAGTGCACCAGGTTATCGATTTTGTATCATCGTTGCCAAACATACCTGAAGCCCGTGTTTGGGTCGATGCACCAGCCATCCTAGCGGAATGTCCACAACATTTGGTTCCCGCCGTCATTGCCAATGATTGACGGCATGCGGCCAGGTTTTCGAAGTTCGCCTTTGGAATCATTTGTTGAAGACACACCACCAGGACGCCGCCATCGAACCGTTAAGCGATGTTCCCCCGGCCTTGAACCCGATCGGCCCGATCCCTGAAGTCACCCCCCCTGCGCCGTCCCGCCCCGTGATGACCTCGCCGTTTGACCTGGGCCGCCCATGGACCAAAAAATTTCATTTCTCACCGTGAGAGCGGATAGGGTATAAATTGGCTTTTTTGGAGAACTGCTCTTGCGTGTCGCCCTGCTTCAGACGGCCCCTCTCACCGAGACGGTCGAGGACGCCTTGTCGGCGCTTGATAAGGCCGCCGAAGAGGCTGCGCGGGCAAAGGCCGACATCCTGATAACGCCCGAAATGTTTCTGACGGGCTATGCGATCGGCAGCGATCGCGTCCTGCGATTGGCCGAACCCGATCGAGGGCCAACCTGGGAGGCCGTGGGTGCCCTGGCCAAGCGCCATGAGATCGCACTGCTATGCGGCGGACCAAGGCGAAGCGAGGACGGCCATAGCTACAATAGCCTCCAGTTTCGCGGACCGGACGGCAGCCTGCTCTCGCGCTATGACAAGTCCCATCTTTTTGGCGATGTCGACCGAAAGCAGTTCCAGGCTGGCCGCTGCTTGTCCGACGTCATCGCGTTCGAAGGTTGGTCGCTCGGCTTTGCAATTTGCTACGACATTGAATTTCCGGAGGTTGCGCGCGCTCTGACACTCAAGGGAGCCGAGGCTATCCTCGTGCCGACGGCCAACATGCTGCCCTTCGACAGCGTTGCCACCAGGCTGGTGCCGGCGCGCGGCGAGGAGAATGGCGTCTATCTGGCTTACGTCAATTATTGCGGCGCCGATCAGGCCTTCGACTATTGCGGCCTTTCCTGTCTCACCGGCCCGGACGGCCGAGACGTCGTCCGGGCCGGCCGTGATCCCGCGCTGATCGTAGGCGATCTCTCGAAAAAAGCTTTGGCCAAAGCGCGCAGAACGACCACCTATCTTCAGGATCGGCGCGAAGACTTGTATACAGACCTCTCGTCCCATGCGTGATCGGCCGCGTCTGACGGCTTTCGGTCCCGATTTTCCCTTTGCCTATGATCACTGGCTTGATCACGGATCTGGTCTGGGCACGCTTCCCGATGACCGCATGGGCGGCCGTGTCGCCATCATCGGCGCCGGTATTTCAGGCCTGGTCTGCGGCTACGAATTGATGCGGCTTGGGCTTCGCCCGGTTTTCTACGAAGCCGGTCAGCTCGGCGGGCGCCTTCGCTCGCAACCATTCGAGGGGGCAGAAGGCGTCGTTGCGGAACTGGGCGGTATGCGCTTTCCGACCTCGGCGCGCGGCTTTTTTCATTATGCCGATCTCTTGGGCCTCGAAACCCGCCCTTTTCCCAACCCGCTCAGCGCTGCAGCCGGCTCGACCGTCATCGATCTCGAAGGTATTCGATATTACGCCGAAACCTTGGCCGACCTCCCGCAGATCTTCCAAGAGGTGGCAGGGGCTTATGATGCAGCGCTGGAGGAGGGCGCCGATCTCGGTGCCTTGAAAGCCGCCATCCGGGAACACGATGTCGAGCGGATCAAGGCGATCTGGAATCCTCTGGTCAACGCCTGGGACGAGCGCACCTATTACGACTTCATCACATCATCGGAGGCATTCTCGAAGCTGTCCTTTCGTCATCGCGAAATTTTTGGACAGGTGGGTTTCGGCACCGGCGGCTGGGATTCCGATTTTCCCAATTCAATGCTCGAAGTGCTCCGGGTGAGCGCCACCGAACAGGAAGAGGATCAACGTCTGATCGTCGGCGGTGCCGAACAGCTGCCCCAGCGCCTTTGGCGTCATGCGCCGGAGCACTGTGCCTTTTGGCCAAGAGGAACCAGCCTTTCCATCCTCAATCATGGCGCACCGCGCCCGGCCGCCGAACGCGTTTTTCGATCAGACATGGAAAGTTTGAACATCACCGATCGCTGGGGTCGGACAGACAGCTTTCTCGCCGTTGTCGCGACCACCCAAAGCTGGCTGCTCACCACCTCGATCGATACCGAGGAGCGGCTGTTCGACCACCAGCTCTGGATGGCGCTGGATCGAACCCGCTACATGCAGTCATCGAAGACGTTCGTCATGGTGGATCGCCCTTTTTGGAAGGACAAAGATCCGAAAACCGGCCGTGATATCATGTCGATGACCCTCACCGATCGTCTGACCCGGGGCACCTATCTCTTCGACCATGGGCCGGATCGGCCAGGTGTCATCTGCCTCACCTATTCCTGGATGGCCGATGCCATGAAAATGCTCCCGCTTCCGCCCGAAAGGCGGGTTGAGCTGGCGCTTGGCGCCTTGTCAAGGATCTATCCTGACGTCGACATTCGGGCCCATATCATCGGCGACCCGATTACCGTCAGTTGGGAAAACGATCAGAACTTTCTCGGCGCCTTCAAAGGGGCGCTGCCCGGACATTATCGGTATAACCATCGCATGTACGGCCATTTCATGCATCGCGGATCGCCCCCGGAGCGACGGGGTATTTTTCTAGCCGGCGACGATGTCAGCTGGACACCGGGCTGGGCCGAAGGGGCCGTGCAGACAGCCCTCAATGCAACCTGGGGCGTGATGAACCATCTCGGCGGTCACACCGCCAAAGACAATCCAGGCCCGGGCGATCGCTATCCCGACATCGGCCCGATCAAACTTCCGGACTGAGCGGCAAAAGCTTTCTTGATCATCGATCACCTCGTTGCAACCTCCCCATGGCGCCAACGCCTCGATCCACCCTTCGGGAACGTCAGATCAGGTTGGCGCGGCCGCAAGACCTTCGGCAATGAAGATCGCCGCCCCAAGAGACGAGGTATGTCGGAGACGACCTCTTTCCCCAATCTCGCTGCAAGCGGCGGAGAACGTACCCATGGAGATTCAAGGCAACTCCGTCTAGCCGGATGTTAACCCACGCGCGGCAGGACATTTCACGGCCCATGCGATCCTCGGCGTTGAGCCCAGCTTTTCTTTCCCGGCGGGCGGGCGGATTCCCAGGATCGCATGGACCAGACCGCCATGTTGACATAAACCGGTAAAGAAAAAATAAATCTCACCAGCGCTTGAAGCGGTTCACCCGGATCAGATTTTTCGTTGGGAGCAAGGTCGGGTCAACATGCCCCACCCCTGCCATCACCAAGGTTAACCGTTCCTTCACAGTGGTCCTCGATGATGCTGCTTCGGTCCATGCGATCCTGGGAGTCCGCGCCCTGCTCTCCCTTTCTGGCGGGCGGGCGGATTCCCAGGATCGCATGGACCAGGAAATCAGGACGTACATAGCGATGGGGCGTCAAGAAATGATGAAGGACACCGTGCCGATTTGGTCCCGCTCCAAGCGAGCCTGGTCCGGCCTTGCGCTGGTCTCCTTCGCCGGGCACCGATCCGACATCGAGACGTCACCCCGTCGCGCGACCGGCCTTAAACGCCGGGCAGAACGCAGAGCATCTCGTAGAGCAGATTGGCACCGATCAGCGCGGTATTGCCGCTCGGATCGTAGGGCGGAGAGACCTCGACCAGGTCGCCGCCGATCAGGTTCAGGCCGTGGCAGCCGCGGATGATCTCGAGGGCCTGCCAGGTGGTCAGCCCGGCGATTTCCACCGTGCCGGTGCCGGGAGCGAAGGCGGGATCGAGGCTGTCGATGTCGTAGGTCAGATAGACCGGATGATCGCCGATGGTCTTTCGCACATCGCCCATGAGCGGCGTCAAGGACTTTTGCCAGCACGCTTCGGCCGGCACGACGGTGAAGCCCTGCTTTCTCGACCAGTCGAAATCTTCGGGCGAATAGCCGGTGCCGCGCAGGCCGATCTGGAACACTTTATCGCACGCCAAAAGCCCTTCCTCGACCGCCCGGCGAAAGGGTGTGCCGTGGGCGATCGCCTCGCCGAACATGTGCTCGTTGATATCGGCATGGGCGTCGATATGGACCATCGCCACCGGCCCGTGTTTCTTGGCCATGGCGCGCAGGATCGGCAGGGTCAGCGTGTGATCGCCGCCCAGCGTCAGCGGTTTGCAATCATGGGCGAGGATGCGCTCGAACGCCTGCTCGATCAGCAGAACCGATTTCTTCAGATCGAAGGTGTTGATCGCGACATCGCCGATATCGGCGACCTGCAGGCGATCGAACGGGGCCGCCCCGGTCGCCATGTTGTAGGGGCGGAGCATGCAGGATTCGGCGCGGATCTGACGCGGGCCATGACGGGTGCCGGCGCGGTTCGAGGTGCCGATATCCATGGGCACGCCGACGAAGCAGGCATCAAGGCCTTCGGCAGTTGGTGCTGTCGGCAGGCGCATCATGGTCGCAGGTCCGGCAAAGCGCGGCATCTCGTTGCCGCCGAGCGGCTGATTTTTTGTCACTTGTCCCTGTCCTTCTCGTCCAGCCAGGCGCGGATAATGGCACGGTGGCGCGCACCGTCATAGCTTGGAAAATGGCCGCCATGAACCAGGCGCACCGGCATGTCGAGGAGGCGCCTCATGCTGGCGACATAGTCCTTGGCGTCGGCATGGTAGGTGTCCTCGATCAGCGGGCCGTCATAGACGATATCTCCGGAAAACAGGATCCCGGTCTTTTCTTCCCAAAGCGCGATGCCGCCTGGGGAATGGCCTGGCGTGTGCACCACCTCGACATAGCGATCGCCGAGGTCGATCACATCGCCGTCCTCGACGATCCGGGTCGCCGGCGCTCGCTGCACCGCGTATTCGGTCGACCGGTAGGGGGTAGGCGGCAGGCCGGTGAAAATCTCGTCGGTGACATACGGATCGGCCAGGGTATTTTCGCGCGTCGGGTTGGCCAGCAGGTCGGCCTCGGCGCGATGAACCAGGCGCTCCGCGAATTCGTGATGACAGCCGATATGATCGAAATGGGTGTGGCTTGCCAAGGCGAGACAGGGCTTTTCGGTGACCAGCGGCACCTGCTCGCGCAAACTGACTACGCCCATGCCGCTGTCCACCAGAAGATCCCGCTCGCGCCCGCGCACATGCCAGATATTGCAGCGGTAGAACTCCAGAATATGCGGCTCGCCGATATAAGTGACGTCATCGCCGACCCGCTTGATCTCATACCAGTGCTCAGGGCGGATGCGGGGCAAGGCGGTCATGCTGTTTTTTCCGGAAGAACGACCATCGAGGATGGATCGAGCGTGAGCCTGATCTGCTCGTCCACAGCAATCGCTACGGACGGCGGCAGATGTGCGATGACCTCCAGCGCCGGCGCTTGATCGAGGGCGAGGCGGCAACGGTGATGGGTGCCGAAGAAGGCGGCATCGACGACCGTGGCGCGGCCGAGATCGATCATGGCATGGTCGGCGTCAACCTGCTCGGCGGTGGCGACATGGAAATGCTCCGGCCGGATGAACAGCTTGAGCGGCTCGCCGCTATCGAACCCATCGGCGGCATCCTCTGGCAGCGGCCAGAGGCCGAAGCCGGTCTCGATCCGGCCGTTTTTCCGCATCCTTGCCTCGATCACATTCACCTCGCCCATGAACGCCGCCGAGAAAGCCGTTTTCGGTTGCAAATAAATTCGCTCGGGCGTGCCGACATCCTGCACTTCCCCCCGGTTCATGACGATGATCTCATCCGCGATCGCCATCGCCTCTTCCTGATCGTGGGTGACATGGACGAAGGTGGTGCCGACCCGGCGCTGAATCGCCTTCAGCTCGTCCTGCATCTGGCGGCGAAGCTTGACATCCAAAGCACCCAAAGGCTCATCCAGGAGAAGAACATCGGGCTCGACCGCAAGGGCACGCGCCAGCGCCACCCGCTGACGCTGACCGCCGGAAAGCTCGTGGGGCCTTCTTCGAAACGCATCCTCCAGGCCGACCAGGGCAAGCATTTCCATCGCCCGGCGATCCCGTTCCATTCGTCCGACCCCGCGCATGCGCAGGCCGAAGCCGACATTGGCGCCAAGGGTCATATGGGGAAAAAGCGCGTAGTCCTGGAACATGGTGGTGGTCGGGCGTCTCGCCGGCGGAAGATCGGTGACATCACGCCCGCCGATCATGACCCGTCCGTCGCTCGGCGTCAAAAAGCCGCCGAGGATCGACAGCAAGGTGGTCTTGCCGCAGCCGGACGGGCCAAGGAGGACGGCAAAGCGGCCGGCCCCGATGGCGAGATCGACATGGTTAAGTGCGAGCACATCGCCGAAGCGGTGGGTGACGTCAAGGATCGCCAGATCCGCCGTCATGACCGGCCCGTTCGTCGCAGCAGAACGACTTCGAGCAGCACGACAAGGGCGATGGAAATCAAGAAAACCACCGAGCCAACCGCGTTGGTCTTGGGGTTGAGGCCGGAACGCAAGAGGCTCCAGATCTCGACCGGCAGAGTCACATCGAAGCGCGAGAGCAGAAAGGCGATGATGAACTCGTCGAAGGAGAAGGTCACCGAGAGAAGAAAACTTGCCAGGATGGCGGGCATCAGCATCGGTGCCGTGATCAGGAGCATCACCTGCCAGCTGGCGGCACCGAGATCGCGCGCGGCCCGCTCGATGTTGACCTGATGCGCGCCCATCTGGCTGTAGATGACGGCAAAGCAGAGCGGCATGTTGATGACCACGTGGCCGATACCGACGGTGAACAGCGAGCGCGACACACCGAGCGCGTTGAAGGTCATCAGAAGACCGAGGCCGATGATCAGATAGCTAACCGTGAGCGGTGCCGTGAGCAGTGCCCGCTGCATGCCGGACGCCGGCAGGCGATGACGGGCAAGCCCGTAAGCGGCGAGAAAACCGAGAAAACAGGCAACGGCCGACGAGACAAGGGCGACGAGGAGCGAGTTGACCAGCGCGTCAACCAAACCGCCGTCCGAGAACACCTGTCGATACCACTTGGTCGACGGGCCGTTGAAAGGCGGGATCGGAAAGCGACCACCTTGGAAAGAGAAAAGTACCAGGACCGCGACCGGCAGAAAGATGAAGCCGTAGATCAGGGCGGCATAGATGCCGCTTGCCCATGTCGCCAGAGATCTCATGGCCTTGTCGAGGCCCTCATCATCTGACTCCTTCTTGAAATTGGCAAGTATCCTCGCAAGGCATCAAGATCATTCCACCGCTCAAGACAGTGTCTGGCAAGTAACTGACCTGGCCACGCCACTAGGCGCGCTCCAGTTTCAAGAAGCGGGCCATGGCGAGATAAACGAGGGTCACCACCAGCATCAGGATGATCGAGAGTGCCGACGCCATCGGGAAATCGGCCCGCCTACCGATCTGCAGCATGATGATCTGGGGCAGGACCAGCTCATTGTTGCCGCCGAGGATCTGCGGTGTGATGTAGTCGCCGATGCAGAGGACAAACGTCAGGAACGCGCCGACCATCACGCCCGGCAAGGTGAGCGGCAGGATGATGTGGATGAAGGTGCGCACCGGCCCAGCACCGAGATCGGCGGCCGCACGGGAATAGTTCGGCGAGAGCTGCTTCAGATTGGCGTAGATGGTGAGCGTCAGCAGCATGACGAAGAAATGGACGAAGCCGATCACGGTGGCGCTTCGGGTCGAAGCGATCTCCAGCGGCTCATCGATCAGACCGATGCCGAGGAGGGCCTGGTTGAGGATGCCGTTCTTCGCCAGCACCAGCAGCCAGGCATAGGAGCGGACGACATAGGAGGTCCAAAAGGGGAGGACGGCCAGGAGAAGCGCTGCCCGCTGCCAGCGTTCCGGCACACGCTCAGCGATGATCCAGGCGAGCGGATAGGCCAGGAGGATCGAGATGATGGTGACCAGCAGGGTGATCTCGAGCGAGTTGGCCAGGCCCTGAAGGAAATGCGACTTCGCGAAGAGGGCAAGATAATTCTCGAGGTTCCAGACGCGCACCAGGTCGGTGCCGACCCGTTGCCAGAGGCTCATCACCACCATGAACGCCAGAGGGACAACGAAGAAGGCGAGCGTCCAAAGGAGGGCCGGGAGAACGAACCCGACACCCATTGTTCGCTCTCGCCGCAAAACGGTCTCCAAACCTCAGGTTAGGCCAGTGCCGCCGGCACGCACTATTGCTGCAGGAATTCCGTCCAGACGTCCTGCATCGCGGCATCCAGCTCGGCGTCCGGTGCGGGGTAGAGCTGGGAGCGGGCGAGATAGCCCGCCTGGTCGTCCCAGCGAAGGGCTTGCTTTTGCGCATCGGTGAGATGGGCGGCCGCTTCCTGGTTGGCCGGCATCGCCCAATAGCAGGACGAGGTCGCCAAGCGCGCCTGGCCTTCCGGGCTCAGAATATACTGGACGAATTTCAGCGCCAGATCATGCTTTTCCGTGGTGGCAAACACCCCGATCGACTGGGACCAGCGCACACCGCCCTGCTCCGGCAAGACCCAATCCAGATCCGGGAGCTCCTCGGTCAGCCCGGCCGTCACCCACTCGCCGCCGCCCACCAGCACATCGACCTCGCCGGTCGCGATCGCCGTCTGGCTGGACACCACCTCGCCGACCTGCTTCGCATGGGTCTTCATCTCGAACAGCTTTTCCCGGATCGGCGGAAGATCGTCCGCGGTCAGATCGGCAGTCTTCATGCCAAGGCCGATGGCGACCATCCCCATGACCGGCAAATAGTAATCGTAGATGGCCATGCGACCGCTATATTTGTCGCCCCAGATCACCGTCATGTCGGTCATGTCGGCGGGATCGACGTTCGCCTTGTTGTAGGAGATGGTGTTGTAGCCGAACTTTTCCGAGATGGCGTAGGTCTTGCCGTCCTTGGTGTGGTTCTCCGCCATCACCAGTTCCGGAAACAGATCGCCGGTCGGCAACGCGTCTTCGGGCAGCGGGGCGAGAATGCCGGCCTCGATCACCCGCGGCACATCCACGCCGTCCACCACGAACACGTCCCAATCACCGGGCTGCGACTGTTCGATCAGCGACAGCGCCGTGCCGGTTCCCTCGTAGTCCTTCAAGTTCACCTTGACGTCGTTGGCTTCCTCGAAAGGCTGGATCAGGGCAGGATCGGTGTGATCGCACCAGACCAAAGCGTTCAGTTCCTCGGCTGCATCAGCAGGCATGGCCGCCATCAGGAAAAGCGCGATCGCCGTCGGCATTCCGCCCATCACACGCGCCTTGACGCCCTCATCGCTCGCCATTGACCTCTCCCGCCTTTGCCCGAGATCCATCATCGGACGCTATTTTTCCGATTTCCTGGTTCAACAAGTGACCGATGTCGAAGTGCTGGTCAATTCCTTTGAAGACAAAGGCTCATGAGCATCAACGCGATCACTGCATCCGGTCAGGCGGCACGGCGCCTGGTTGTCGTCGGCTGATCCAGGTACTCCACGACGTCATCCAGCACAGGGGCAAGCCAGCGAAAAGGGGAGGCAAGCGCCATGACGATGCCGATATGACCGATGCGATCGTAGGTCTTGATCACGGCATCGCCACCCGATCGGTTGACCGCGTCGACCAGCGCCTTGCTATTGCGCGGCAGGACGGTGATATCGTCATCGCCGGTGAGCAGCAGCATGGGAGGTCCTTGCTCGTCGGCATAATGGATCGGCTGGGTTTTCGCCAAGTCATCGGCGATGAAAATCTCCTTGATCACGGGATCGGTGAACGGAAGAAAATCATACGGCCCGGCGAGCCCGATCATGCCGGCAAGATCATCGGGTGTCATGTTCTCGCCAGCAAGATATTGCGGATCGAGAGCGAGCATGGCGGCGATATAGGCGCCCGCCGAATGGCCCATCAGATAGATCTCTTCGGGATCACCACCATGGCCAGCGATGGTCTCTCTCACCCATCCAACCGCCTTGGCACCGTCTTCGATGAAGGCGGGGTAGCCGACCTCCGGATGGAGCCGATAATCGGCGAGAACCGTGATGATCCCTCTGCTGGCCAAGGCCTGGCCGACGAAAAGATAGTCGTTGCGCGATCCGTATTCCCACCGCCCGCCATAGAAAAAGATTACGGTCTTTGTCGGATGCGCGATGTTTTCCGGCAAGTAGAGATCGAGCTTTTGGCGCTTTTCCTCGCCATAGGCAAGCCCCCGCTCGATCCGATAGCCGTCCTTGGGAACGACGCCGTTGAGCATCCGTGCCGGGGTGCAGCCGAGCGTCGGCACGGCCACGGCAAGGCCGGCCGCCATGCGCAGAATCTTGGCAAAGAGAACATACAAGGGTTCCGTCGCTCCTATCGTTCGTGATCAAGTAGGCGTGACCTACTTCATATCCAGGATCTTCGCCAACCGGCAAAGTCGGCTTGAACAAATCTTCGGGACTTGCGAAGTTAGCGCGCATCGTCGACATCACGATGCCATGAGCCACCGCATGCAAAGCGCAAACCATGAAACTGTTCAACTCGCTTACCGGCAAGAAAGAAACATTTCAACCGGCCGATCCCGACCGGGTCACCATGTATGTCTGCGGACCCACTGTCTACAGTTACGCCCATATCGGCAATGCGCGCCCGGCCGTCGTGTTCGATGTTCTCTACCGCCTGCTTCGCCAGGAATATGGCGGCGTCGTCTATGCGCGCAATATCACCGACATCGACGACAAGATCATCAAGGCAGCGCGCGATCAAGGCACGCCGATCACCGAGATCACCGAGCGCTTCACCAAGGCCTACAACGACGACATGGCAGCCTTGAACGTTCTGCCGCCGACCATCGAGCCCAAGGCGACCGGCCATGTCGCTGAGATGCTGTCGATGATCGCGCGGCTGATCGAAAAAGGGGCTGCCTACGAGGCCGACGGGCATGTGCTGTTTCACGTCCCGGCCTCACCGAATTACGGTGCCCTTTCAAGACGTTCCCGGGACGAGATGATCGATGGTGCGCGCGTGGAAGTCGCCCCCTACAAACGGGACCCCGCCGATTTCGTGCTGTGGAAACCCTCGACCCCGGATCAGCCCGGCTGGGACAGCCCTTACGGGCGGGGGCGGCCGGGATGGCACACCGAATGCTCGGTCATGATCGAAGCCCATCTCGGCGAGACCATCGATATTCATGCCGGCGGCCAGGATTTGAAATTCCCCCATCACGAGAATGAACTGGCGCAGTCGGTTTGCGCTCACGACGGCGCACCGCTCGCGCGTTTCTGGCTGCACAATGGTTTTCTCGACGTCGAAGAGCAAAAAATGTCGAAGTCCATCGGCAATGTTCTGCTGCCCCACGATCTGTTGAAGACCATGCCCGGCGAGGCGATCCGCTATGCCCTCTTGTCGGCCCACTATCGAAAACCCTTGAACTGGACCGAAGCCGGGCTCAACCGGGCCAAGCACGCCCTCGATCGCCTTTATTTGACCTTGTCGAAACTTCCAGGTCCGAACCAAGCCGATCCGGAGCGGGCAGCGCCCGCAGGCGTGAGGAAAGCCCTCCTGGACGATCTGAACACGCCGAAAGCCCAAGCCGCTTTGTTCGATCTCGCAAGGCAAGCCAACAGCAGCGACGACGAACAGGTCAGAGGCACGCTCAAAAGCGAGCTGCTGGCGGCCGGTGCCTTGCTCGGCCTCTTCCGGAGCGACCCCGAGACCTGGCTCACCTCGTCCAGCGGCGAGGCCAATATCGACAGCGCCGAAATCGAACGCCTGCTCGAGCTTCGACGCAGCGCCAGGAACAGCAAGGATTTCGAAACCGCGGACCGCATTCGCGACCAGCTCGAAGCCGAGGGCGTTATTCTGGAAGATGGACTCGAGAAGACGCGTTGGCGGCTCGGGTGAGAGACGGCGAGATCAGCACCGACAATCGAATGCCGTGGTCATTCCTGAATGTACATGCTGTGGACAGACCACTAGCTCTCCAGGAGGCTGGCGAGCTTCATCGCGACCCCGAGTGATCCGTCGACCTTGATCTGACCGAGCGTGTAGGCCAGGGTCGGGCTGAGGTCGCCGGCTATCAGTTTTTCCAGATTGTTCGGGCTGAGCGCAATCGTGCAGTCGGCGTCATCGTCGTCGTTGGACACGACCACCGGGTTGACCGTGCCGTCGACCAGGATCATGCCTTCATCGTCGACCTCGAACTTCACCTTGTAGCCGAGCGACGCAAGCTGGAAAGCCTGGCCTTTCACTTGGTCGGTCAGTGTTTCGAGGCTCATGCTTATTCCTCAGGCTTGCGCGTTGGTATCCGATGGTTCCAGGATGCTGATCGATCTCGGCGGGGCTTGGCTGCCCGCTGTCGGCCTCATTCAAGCGGCGCATTTCCTCGACGATCAGGGCATGGCGCGACGGCTTGCCGATGAGCGTGCGCGGCAGGTCGTCTCTGAACTCGATCTGACGCGGCTGCTCGAACGGGGCGAGTTTGTCCTTCAGGAAGGCGCGCAGCTGTGGCCGAGGTCAGCGTCTTTCCTTCCTTGAGCTTGACATAAGCCTTCACGATCTCGCCGCGATGGGTGTCGGGAATGCCGCAAACCGTGGCCTCTTCAACCGCATCATTCAGCTCGATCGCCTCTTCGACCATGCGCGGATAGACGTTGAAGCCGCCGCAAAGGATCAGGTCCTTGATGCGATCGATCAAATAGACATAGCCGTCATTATCGATGAAGCCGACATCGCCGGTATGCAACCGCCCGCCGTGCAGCGCCTCTGCGGTTTCGGCCTCCCTTTGGGCATAACCCCTCATGATCTGCGGTCCGGTGATGCAGATTTCGCCCCGCTGGCCGACCGGAAGGCGCCGGTCCGGGTCGTCCAGGTCGGTGATCTCGATGAGCGTTCCGGGCAGCGGCAAACCGACCGAGCCCGGTCTTGGGCTGTGGAACGGGTTGATCGTGCAGACGGGCCCCGCTTCGGTCAGGCCATAGCCTTCGACCAGGGAACAGCCGGTCAGCCGCTCGAAGGTTCGTTGGACCTGGTTCGGCAGCGGTGCGCCGCCGGAGATGCAATATTTCAGGCTGGAGAGGTCATAGTCCTCAAGGAGCTTCGAGCCATTGATCGCCGAATACATGGTCGGCACCCCGAGCATCACCGTCGGCTTTTGCTGATCGATCAGTTTCAACAGCTGGTCCAGGCGAAAACGCGGCAGGAGGATGATCTCGAACCCGTTGGCAAGGCTTGAGTTCATCACCGCCGTCATGCCGAAGACGTGGAAAAGCGGGAGCACCCCGACCACACGCTCCTTGCCGGCCTCCGCTTCGGTCGCCCAGATGCGAACTTGCTGGGTATTGGCGTAGAGGGCGGCGTGGCTGAGCTCGGCTCCCTTGGGCAGGCCGGTCGTGCCGCCGGTATATTGCTGGACCGCGATGTCGGTCGGCGGGATCGATGTCGACAGGGTCGAAGTCGCCGTCATTGGCGGTCAGCTTCTTGAAGGTGATATGCTGATCGTCATAGGCAACGTCGGCGATTTCTTTTCGGCGCAACAATGCAAAAAGCGTCCGCTCGCGCCACGGCAGCAACCCGCCCATGGAGCCCACGACGATTTTCTCGAGGCAAGTGTCATTGAGCCTGGCAGCGGCCTTCGGATACATGCCCCTGATGTTCAGGGTAACGATGATCTTGGTCTGGGAATCGTCGATCTGACGAGCGATCTCGCGCTCCGCGTAAAGCGGGTTGAAATTGACGACGGTGCCGCCCGCCTTCAGGATCGCGAAAAAAGCGATCACGTAATAAGGGCAGTTGGGCAAAAACAGCCCGACCCGCACACCTTTCGTCGACGCCAAGGTCCTGAAATCCCTTGGCGGCCTGATCGACCAGGCGACCAATGTCCTTGTAGGTCGATTTCCGCCCGAGAAAGTCGAGGCAAGGCCGATCGCCAAACGTCTGAACCGCCTCGTCCAGCAGGGTATAGAGGGGCACAACCGCGAAATCCTGGTCCCAGCTGATCTGGTCAGGATAATGGGCTTCCCAGGGATAGGGCCTGGACAGGGTCACATCCGGCAAGGGCTCGGCGACGGCATCGTTCGGCCCGCGCAGGCGCCGCATCAGCCCCTCGAGGCGAGACAGGGCTTGCGCGATCACGCCTTGACGTTGCGGGTTTTCCCGATGGTTTGGTTCGATGACGGGCTTGTCCAAGTTCTCAGCCACTCAGTTCTGAATCCTCTGAAGATACCATATCATGAAACCGCTGTTCACGATCTTCATGACAGCCTCCATCATACGTGGATATAGCGAGATCATTCAATCAGCGGCGATGGCTCTTCGAGGCCACGATGAAAAACCGCGCGATCCGAATTTATCATGCACCTGACGTCTGTTTTCGATACCGAGACGCTCGATCAACAGCCCTGGATGGGCCACCTCCTGATGCCGCCGGACCTGATGCCGCCGGAAAGAACGGCTCACCCGTTGATCGCTGATGATTTGATTATCGGACGCGGCGACCCGCCGCTGCCATCCGCTCCGCTCGCCCTGGGGCTGGTCCAAGGGATCAATAGGCGCCAAACCCTCTCAGCACCGCCTTCGGGGTCTTGATCAGGATCACCAGGTCGCACCACAAGGACCAATTGCGGACATACCAGGAATTCAGGTGAACGCGTTGGCGATAGGTGACGTCGCTGCGGCCGCTCACCTGCCAAAGTCCGGTAAGACCAGGTTTGCTCTCGACATAGTAGAAGAGATTATCGCCGTAACGGTCCAGCTCGTCGGCCACCACCGGCCTCGGACCCACCAGGCTCATCTCACCCTTGATCACGTTGATCAGCTGAGGAAGCTCATCCAGCGAGGTGCGGCGCAGCCAGATGCCCATCCGGGTAATTCTTGGATCGTGGCGCAGCTTGTGGTGATTGTCCCACTCGGCTCTGAGCTCGGGATGCTCCTCGAGATAGTCATCCAGAACCCGATCCGCATCTGGCTCCATGGTGCGGAATTTCAAGCATTTGAAGCGTCGTCCGCCTTTGCCGATGCGCGTATGGCCGAAGAAGATCGGGCCGCCCTTCCTGGCCAGCCGCCAGCCGATCAGAGCGAAAAGCGGGGCCGTGAACAGCAGGAGCAGGCAACCGACCACCAGATCGAAGCAGCGCTTGATCCGTCTCGGCCAGGGCCGCGACAAGTTGTTGTAGAGGCGCAGCGCCAGGACATCGTGGGTAAAGAAATGCGTCACGCGCGTGCCCGCAAGCGGCAGGCCGCGCATCGGCGAGACGATGTCGACATCGCTGTAGCACAAGCTCAAGCGTTCCACATAAGCCGCATGGGATACCATCTCATCCATGGCCATTGCGACCACGACATGAGGTCGCCCGAGATGGGGCGGCAGGAGATCCGGGAAGGGTGCCGACGGCAGGACGGGAAGCTTCCTTGCCCCGACCTCGATCGACCCAGGCGTGCTGGTGTTCTTGTTCGATGGCTGGACAAAGGCGATGACGTTGTAGCCGAGGAGCGGCTCGCTTTCGAGCGCAAGTGCCGTATCCAGCGCGTTCGGGCCGACACCGATGATCACGGTCGGCCGGGTCCAGGCCCCCTTCGACATCAAGAACTGCTTGACGCCGTAGCGAACCGTCGGCACCAAAATCGCCACGAGGCTCCAGCTCGCTCCCCACCAAAGGCGGGAAAAGTTCGTCTTGGTCAAAAAGACCAGCGCTGCATCGAGCACGGCCATCATCACCACCACGCCCAGGATATCGCCCAGCTCCTGCCAAAACGGACGTCGTCGATCGTAGTGACCGAAACGCGCGAACATGATCAGACAACCAATCCCGAGCGTCAGCGCAATCACCGCGCGTGTTGCGCCATAATCGGTCTGCCAGCCGAAGAGGGCTTCATGAAACGTCAGCCCGTTCACCACCCAATTGGTGGTTCGGCCGATCGCAAAGCAAGCGTAGATGACGATGAGATCGAGCCCGACCAGAAGCCAGGCTTCATGCAGCCTGCGCCGAGGCTTGGTCTTGATGCGAACGTTGGCTGCCGCGATATCCATGAAAGATGATGATCGCCTAGATTGAGAATTGAACCGGTCTGCTCGGATTCATTCGCAGATAGCGTGAATGCGCCGATATTGGCAAGTTATTATTTGCTAGGCTTTTTCCAACTGTCATGCACCTTGAGGTTGATACAACCGGGAATGACTAAATTTGGCCTTTGCTACAAGCGGTGAAGAAAAAGTGAGCGGCATTTATTGCAACTTTTTGACTAAATCAAACCTTTCAGGCAGCTTCATCGGCAGTCTGATTGCGATACCAGCGGTAGGTATCCCGCAACCCGGCATCAAGGCTGATCTTCGGCTGCCAGCCCAGCGCCTGCAGCCGGCCGACATCCAGCAATTTCTGCGGCGTGCCGTCCGGCCGCGTCCGGTCGTAGCGAAGGCAGCCCTCGAAACCGACAATGTCCCGGATCAACTCGGCAAGCGCGCCGATCGACAGATCTTCGCCACAGCCGATATTGATGTGCAGCTCGCCGCTGTAGACCTTCAATAGATGAACACAAGCATCCGCCAGATCATCCACATGGAGAAACTCCCGCCGCGGCTTTCCGCTGCCCCAAATTTCGACATCCGGCGCCCCGCTCACCTTGGCCTGATGCGTTTTGGCGATCAGGGCTGCTGCGACATGGCTGGAGAGAAGATCGAAATTGTCGCCGGGCCCATAGAGATTGGTGGGCATGGCGCTGATGAAGTCGGCGCCGTATTGGCGCCGATAGGCCTGACAGAGCTTGATGCCGACGATCTTGGCAATCGGCATACCACTGATTGGTCGGCTCGAGCTGGCCTTCCAGCAGGCATTCCTCCTTGCATCGGCTGGGGTGCGAATTTCGGGATAGATGCAGCTTGATCCCAGAAACAGCAGCTTCTCGACGCCTGCCTTGAAGCAGCCATGAATGGCATTCGCTTCGATCATCAGATTGTCGTAGAGAAACGTTGCCGGATGCTGGTCGTTCGCGAGAATACCGCCGACCTTGGCGGCCGCGATCAAGGCGACCTCCGGCCGCTGCTCCGAAAGCCAGGCCTCGACCTGGTCCTGACGGGTGAGATCGCAGACATCCCTTGGCGCCGTGATGACCGTGCAGTTCTCGGTCCCGAGCCTGCGTACCAAGGCGCTGCCGACCATGCCTCGATGGCCGGCGACCCAGACGCGTTTGCCCCGGAGCGAGAACTTTTCTGTGTTGCTCATGGATAAAGCCGTCCCTGATCAATACCACTTGGTCACGCAGTGTGAAACCAGGTCAATCATGGCGGCGGCATCCTTCCTTCTTCACCTCCACCAGATCGGCCTCGACCATTTCCTTGACCAGTTCGGCAAAACTCGTTTGGTGTTGCCACCCGAGCTTTGCCCGCGCTTTGGAAGGGTCGCCGAGCAGCAGATCGACCTCGGTCGGTCTGAAATACTTGGGATCGACCCGCGACCAGCTCGATGCCGGAGCGGTTGTCGACGCCGACCTCCCCGGTCCCCTCCCCTTTCCAGATAATCTCGCGGCCGACGCAGCGAAAGGCAAGCTCGATGAAGTCTCTGACCGAGTGCATCTCCCCGGTGGCGAGAACATAGTCGTCCGGCTCGTTCTGCTGCAGGATCCGCCACATGCCGTCGACATAGTCGCGCGCGTGGCCCCAGTCGCGCTTGGCGTCGAGATTGCCGATGTAGAGCTGCTTTTGCAGACCGAGCTCGATCGCGGCAACCGCGCGGGAAATCTTTCGGGTGACGAAGGTCTCGCCGCGCATCGGGCTTTCATGGTTGAAGAGAATGCCGTTGGAAGCGTGATAGCCATAGGCTTCGCGGTAATTCACGGTCATCCAGTAGCCATACAGCTTGGCGGCCGCATAAGGGCTGCGCGGATAGAACGGCGTGGTCTCGCTTTGCGGCGTTTCCTGCACCTTGCCGTAAAGCTCCGAGGTCGAAGCCTGATAGAAACGCACCCGATCGCCCATCTTCAGGATACGAATGCCTTCCAGAAGCCGAAGCGTGCCGAGGCCATCGGCGTTCGCGGTATATTCCGCCGTCTCGAAGCTCACCTGCACATGGCTTTGGGCGGCCAGATTGTAGATCTCGGTCGGCCGGGTTTCCTGGATCAGGCGGATGAGATTGGTGGCATCGGTAAGGTCCCCGTGATGGAGGAAAAACCGGGTATCGGCCTCATGGGGATCGACATAGAGCTGATCGACACGGCCGGTGTTGAACGACGATGAGCGCCGCTTGACGCCATGGACAACATAGCCCTTGTCCAGGAGCAGCCGTGCCAGATAGGCACCGTCCTGTCCTGTGACACCCGTAATCAGAGCAACTTTGTCCGCCATGAGACCTCTCAATCAATGTTTTCGAAGTTTCGACGCTAACGATCATGCTCAATCGGTGGCAAAAAGCTGTCGCTCTGTTTTCGCCAATAGATCGTAAGTGTTGTTTTGAATTACGCGCAATGATTTACAACGGTTCGCGCATCTCCAGCAACCCCAAGCGATCGGCCTCCAAGGAAAATTTCATCCCTCGCACTTCCACAAACGGCGGATCGAGCGCATCATTCAAGCCGATCATGCCCGAAACCGGAGCACCGATGTTACCCGCCGGATCGACCTATCACGATCTTCGAACAGGGTTCCGCTGGGACATTCCCGAACGGTTCAATATCGCATCGGCCGTTTGCGACCGTCATGCCGACGGCAGCCATCGGCTGGCCCTGATCGAAGCCCGCGACACCGCGGATCACGTTCATCACAGCTTCGATGATCTCAGGTCAGCCTCCAACCGTCTCGCCAACGCGCTTCGAGCCCAAGGCATCCGCACCGGCGACCGGCTCGGGATTTTGCTCGGCCAGCGGGTCGAGACCCTGATCGCGCATCTCGCCATTTACAAGCTTGGCGCCATCGCCGTTCCCTTGTTCAGCCTGTTCGGCCCCGATGCGCTTGCTTATCGTCTTCTCGACAGCGGCATGCGCGCGCTGATCACCGATCCCGACGGTGTCGCCAAAATCGCCTCGATCAAGCAGGACCTGCCCGCGCTCGAGATCATCCTTTCCACCGAACCGACATCTTTTGGCGCCGTACACCTCGAGGAGCTGATGGCCACCTCGTCGCACGACCTCGAAGCTGTGCCGACGCGCGCCGATGATCCCGCCCTCATCATCTATACCTCGGGCACCACCGGCCCGCCTAAAGGTGCGCTGCATGCCCACCGCGTGCTCCTCGGGCATCTCCCCGGCGTCGAATGGCCCCATCGGTTCTTTCCCCAACCCGGCGATCGCTTCTGGACGCCGGCGGACTGGGCCTGGATCGGCGGCCTGTTCGACGTCCTGATGCCGAGCCTCTATTTCGGCGTGCCGGTGGTGGCGAGCCGAAGCAGCAAGTTCGATCCCCATGCCGCCGTCGACCTGATGAGGCGGCATGACATCAAGAACGTGTTCCTGCCGCCGACGGCGCTCCGCCTGATGCGCGATGCCGGCATCGATCGGCAGGCTCGTGATCTGTCGCTGCGCTCGCTTGCCAGCGGCGGCGAAAAGCTGGGCGAAGATGTGATCGAGTGGGGCCGATCCACCTTCGGTCTGACCATCAACGAATTCTATGGCCAGACCGAAGCCAATCTTCTGGTGGGCAACAATGCGGACATCATGCCGCTACGCGCCGGCAGCATGGGCCGACCGATTCCGGGTCACGACGTCGCCATCATCGATCAGGCCGGCAAGCGCTGTCCGCCCGGCGAGCGCGGCGACATCGCGGTCCGCCGTCCGGACCCGGTGATGTTCCTTCGCTATTGGAACAATGAGCAGGCGACAGAAGAAAAATTTCGAGGCGACTGGCTGTTGAGCGGCGACCTTGGTGTCGCCGACAAGGACGGCTATCTCACCTATCTCGGCCGCACCGATGATGTCATCAGCAGCGCTGGCTACCGGATCGGTCCCTCGGAAGTCGAAGATTGTCTGACCCAGCATCCGGCCATCGCCATGGCCGCCGTCATCGGGATTCCGGACCCGATCAGAGGCGAGGCGATCAAGGCCTGCATCGTCCTGCGCTCGGGCTTTGAGCCCAGCGATGACCTGGCGGAGGACATCCGGGGGTTCGTCAAACTGCGCCTCGCCGCCCATGAATATCCAAGGCATATCGAATTCTTGAAAAGCCTCCCCATGACGGCCACCGGCAAGATCAGGCGAAAGGAGCTGCGCGACCAGCTCTCCGGGCGTCCCCCAAGATAGAAGCCGATAGGCCCGGTGCTATTCGAAGCTGATCCAGCCGGCGTAAATCCTGGTGGCCGTGGTCACCCAGCATAAGACGCCGAAAGTCACCGCCAGGATCGGAAACCAGGTCGGCAACAGGCAGACGAGCACGAACAGGACGATCGTCTCGGTTCCCTCAGTCAGGCCACCCAGATAATAGAGCGATTTCCGGCCGCGAAGATCGGTGGTGATGCGGCGTTTTTCCGCCATGATCGCATAGGCCAGGAACGAGCATCCCGTGCCGATGAAGCTGAAGATCAAAAACGCCGCCGCCAAGGCGTTGCCATAGGGATCGGCGAGCGCGAAGGCGAACGGAATGCCGGCATAGAAGATGAAGTCGAGGGTGATGTCGAGAAAACCGCCGCGGTCGGTCTGTTTCGTGCTGCGCGCGATGGCGCCGTCCAGGCCATCGGAAAGACGGTTCAAGAGGATCAGAACGAGCGCTGTCAGATAGGCCTCGAAGGCGATCGCGGGGATGGCCAGAAGGCCGATGACGAACCCGAGCACGGTGACCTGATCGGCGGTCCACCCACGACCGGCCAGCACGCGCGCCATCCGGTAGAGGGGCGCATCGATCAGCGGCCTGAGCTTGGCATCAAAGATGGAGCCATCTCCGGGTTGAGATCAACGTCGCCATTCGTGCGAAGGCCCTCAGCCGTGCCGGCCCGCATCAAGGTCAGTCCCGAGCAGCAGTATCGGGACCGATCAAGCGGACACTGTTGCCTGCGAGGTCTGGCGATCCTGATGTGGCCGTTGTTGTCCCTGCCTCGTCATCCGCGCCGTCGGGCTCGAGAACGTCAGCTTCTGCCGCGGTCTCTGCCGCCAGTTTCTTGGCCACCATGATGCTGACGGGCAAGCTCAGGAGGTAGAGACAGGCAACGGCCAGCAGCGTCCACCAGGGAACGTTGACCAGGGCGGTGATGATCGCGCCGATCCCCACCAAGGTCGGCAGCATCAGATGAGGCTTGACCCGGGTGGTCATCATCTTGATCGAAAATGTCGGCACGGTGCTGACCATCATCAAGGCGACAAAAACCATCACCAGCGCATTCAGCCACCATGCTTGGGGCCATGTCTGGCCAAGCGCAAAGGTCAGCATCATCGGAATGATGACGACGCCGGCCGCCGCCGGTGCCGGCATGCCCGTGAAGAAACGCGTCATCCAGGGCGGACGATCCGGGTCTTCGAGTTCGCTGTTGAACCGGGCCAGTCTGAGCGCTGCGCAAATCACATAGAAAAGCGCAATGGCCCAGCCGAAACTCTTGGCCTCGTTCAATGTCCAGAGATAGATGAGAAAAGCGGGGGCAACCCCGAAGCTCAGAAAATCGGCGAGGCTGTCGAGCTCTGCGCCGAGCTTCGAAGTGATCTTGAGAAGCCTTGCCGAGCGGCCATCGAGGCCATCGAAAATGCCTGCCAGGATGATCATGATCACAGCGGTCTGGAAACGGCCGTCCAGCCCATAACGAATGGCGGACAGCCCAAAACAGATGCTGGCGACGGTAAAGGCATTGGGGACGAGATGGATAAGCGGCCTTGCCTGCAGACGCCGCCGGTGCTTTCCCCAGCGTTCCCGCCGCCCCTCGCGCGTCATCAGCTTCGTCTCCAGCCGCTCTGATCCTGATTGCGCCGGCCATCGGCGAACACGGTCTCGCCGCCGATCGCGCGCTGGCCGGGTGCGATCAGCGGCACGACCCCTTCCGGCAGATAGACATCGCAACGGCTGCCGAAACGGATCAGGCCGACGCGCTCGCCGCTATGAAGATGGTCGCCTTCCTCGACAAAACATACGATCCGACGCGCCACCAGGCCTGCGATCTGCACCAGACCGTAAACATCGCCATCCGCAGCTTCAATCCTGAAGGATTGACGCTCATTATCCTCAGACGCCTTGTCCAGGGCGGCATTCAGAAACTTGCCCGGACGATAAGCGAGCTTGGTGATGACGCCGGGAACAGGCGTCCGGGTCACATGGACATCGAAGATGTTCAGGAACACGCTGATGCAGGTCATGGGCGCATCGCCCATCTCGAGCTCGGCCGGCGGCCGGCGCTTCGCGATCGCCTGGATCATGCCGTCGGCAGGGCTGACCACGATATCCAGGCCTTCCGGTGTCACCCGCACCGGATCACGAAAAAAGTAGACCATCCATGCGGTCACGAGCAGGCCAAGCCAAAAGAGCCAGCCGGCGAAGATGCCCAAGACCAGGCTCACCGCCAGGGCGATCCCGATGAAGGGCCATCCCTTGGGGTGGATCGGGGTCAGAACCCCTTTTAGATGCTCCGGAGTTTTCATAATGCTATCACGAGCTCGATTCACGATGAGGGTGGCGGAGACGCTGATGTAGGCTGAATGTCGCGCTCCGTCAAAGGCTGCGCCCCGACTTGGGCCCGAGTTTCCGACGATATCGGCGCTTCGATCAAGGCAAATCGGATGAGAATACCCCACCAAAGTTTTGCAAAATGTTTCGTAATTTGCGACTAAGCAGCTTCACAATGAGAGAAACTTAGGGATAATCCGACCAAAAAAAATGATAACTCGTTGAAACACTGTGATGTTGACCTGCGGCATACGCATTGCAGCATCTGGTTGGAATTTGTGCGGAAGGACGAAAGCTATGCTATTCAATAAAGCCCTTGCCGAGGTCATCGGCACGTTTACGCTCGTTTTCATCGGTTGTGGCGCTGCGGTCATCGCCGGCCAGCATATCGGCTTTACCGGGATTTCCTTCGCCTTCGGCCTCGGCTTGATCGCGATGGCCTATGGTATCGGCCCGATCTCCGGTTGCCACATCAACCCGGCCGTCAGCCTCGGCATGCTGGTTGCCGGACGGATGTCGTTTGCCGAATTCATCACCTATGTGATCAGCCAGGTGATCGGCGCCGTCATCGCCGCCGGCGCTCTCTACTACATCGTGAGCGGCAAGGCCGGCGAAGCCGGGGTGACCAATCTCGGCCAAAACGGCTGGGGCGAAGGCTATATCGACGGCCATGGCCTGGAAGCCGCGATCGCCTTCGAGCTGATCGCCACCTTCCTGTTCGTGCTCATGATCCTGGGCTCGACCACCTCGAGAGCCCCCGCCGCCGTGGCCGGCCTTGCCATCGGCCTTGCCCTGGTCGCCATTCACCTGATCGGCATCCCCATCACCGGCACCTCGGTCAACCCGGCCAGAAGCTTCGGCCCGGCCCTCGTGGTTGGCGGTCTGGCCATGCAGCAGCTTTGGGTCTTCATCGTGATGCCGCTTATCGGCGGGGCGATCGCCGGTGTGGTTCACCGCGTGCTCGAAGCTGGCCAGGACGATGTGTACGCCGCGTCCAATCGGGTGCCTGCCGAGTAACGTTAACCTGCAACAATCGAGATCAACCGACATCATGCCCGGTGGCGACCACGCCACCGGGTTTTTTTTTCAACGTTTTGGGATTTCCGCCCCGGCGCCATCGCCTCGACATCGCGCCGCGAGGCCTCGCCAACGAGGGGGTGAGCGCCTTGAGGTTTACGAAATCTCCATTCTTTTATGGTGTTTAGACGCTCGCATCACCGGCCGATAGACCATGAGGGACCTATGACGATTGCCTTGCTTCGATGACGTCAGCACCACCACTCAGCATCCAGGATCTTACCTGCTGCTATGGCGATCAACTGGTTCTCGATCGCCTCTCGCTCACCCTGAATGAGGGTGAAATCCTGGGCGTTGCCGGTTCCATCGGCGCCGGCATGTCAACGCTGATCAAAGCCGTCCTGCTGCTGGTGGCGCCGCGATCGGGACGGGTTCTCATTTTCTCCAATCCCCACGAGCTTTCAAGCCACCGCGCGCAGTTGGGCTATCTCCCGGAAGACATTAAGCCCCCTGGGCATCTCACGGGATACGACGTCATCAACATGAGCCGGACGATGCAAGGCGAGGCCAAGGCCAGAACATCGATCGACGAAATCGCCGCCGATCTGGATCTGCCTCCGGAACGCCTCATGAATCCGATCCGCAGCTATGCCAGAGACGATATTCAAAAACTCGGCCTTGTTGCCCTCCTGTCCATGGACAGGCCGATCCTGCTGCTCGATCAGCCGATGGTGCATATCGGCACATCGACGCGGACGGGCTTGATCAATCGTCTCAAGGATCATGCGGCCAAAGGTGGGGCCGTGCTTTTAGGATCGCACCTTATTGACGATCATCGCGACGCGGCCGATCGTCTCGTCACCCTGACGAAGGGCCGGATCCAGGCTGAAATGACGCTCAGCGACTATCGGGCTGATCGACCAGCCAGGCAGCCCGGCGAAGGTCCGGCCAACCGTAAGCGATCTCGCGAACCGCAGGATACTGCTTTCCTTTGAAGGAGAGAGGTTTGGCGATGCCCAGGAGGGCGCCGCCCAAATTCTCATAAAATCGCCGGCCCATATGATTGTCTTCCAAGACCCAGACGGCAGCGTTGATCGAACGGTGCTGCATCAGGACCTTGCCAGCCTGGGTCAGGAGCGCCGTGCCGATGCCGCAGCCTTGGGCTTCAGGCAGGACATAGGCTGCGTAGAACTCGCTTTGATAATCACCCAGGCGGCCGCGCACCGGACCAATGGAAATGAACCCGACGATCTCGTCATCGAGCTCCGCCACCAGGACCTCGCCGCCATCACGCTGGCCGCAAAGAACCCGCTGCCAGAAGCGCGTGCCCTGGTTCTGGCCGAAGCCGATCAGGACCTCATGGGGCAAGAGCCCGAGATAGGCCCCTTGCCAGGATTGCCATTGAACGCTTGCGATATCTTCTGCATCGCCGGTCAAGGCGCTGCGTACCCTTAGTCCCGTCATGATACACTCACATCATAGATCTATCGCCAGGCCAGGATCCGGCGTCAGCACGTTCCCTCGCTTCACCAGCGATTTGAAGGTTTCCGGGTCACCCGTCAAAAGATCGAACGTTCCCCAGTGAATCGGAACGATCGTTTCAAGGTCTAAGAACTCGTTGCACGCCATCGCCGCCGTGGCGGGACCCATGGTGAAGCGATCACCGATGGGGATCAGGCCGATGCTCGGCTGATGGATCCGCTGAATCAACGCCATGTCGGAAAACACGTCAGTATCACCTGCATGATAAATCGTCTTCTCGTGTTCGGCCTTGATCACCAGGCCTGCAGGATCACCCATCGTCACCGGTTTGCCATCTTCGATGATCGCCGAGCTATGCAGGGCATTCACCATCGAGATGGTGAGGCCGTCGCGTTCGATGGACCCGCCGATATTCATCGGCTCGGTCTTCTCCAGGCCCTGCGCGCCGAGATACGCGCAAATTTCGAACATCGCAACGATCGTGGCATCGAAGGCCTTGGCAAGTCTGAGACTGTCCCCCAGATGATCGGCGTGACCATGGGTCAACATGATCAAGTCAACCGCGCCCAACCCCGCTTCGAAGTCTTCGGGGAATTTAGGATTGCCCGAAAAGAACGGGTCGACCAGGACACTTTTCCCACCGATGGCAACATGGCAAGCCGAGTGACCGAGCCAGGTGAACTTCATTCAATCTCTTCCGAACGTTTCTTGGTATGGGCTCACGAACAGGCGCCAGATCCTAGCCATGTCGGATCGTTTCCGCTATGCCTTTCCGCAACGAAAGAACGAACATTCGCGATGGCTGTGGCATTTCGGTCAAAGGTGCCGAACCATCGCGAAGACTTCGGTCCGAATTCACTTGATTAATCTGTTAAATCATCGCCTTAGCTCACCCTGCCGGAAAGGTTCCCCTTGACCATTCGTGAGGGCATTGCCCTGGCTGCAGCCCAGCTTGAGAACGCTGGAATTGCAGAGGCCGGCCGGGAGGCCTGGCTCCTCCTCGGCGCGTCGATGGGGGTGAATCGCGTGACCTTGCTTGCCCATGCTGGCGATAGGCTGAGCGACCCCGATCGGCGGGCCTTTTTCACGCTCATCGAACGACGCGCCAAGCGTGAGCCGGTCGCCCAGATCCTCGGGCAGAAAGAGTTTTGGAGTTTACCCTTCGCCGTCTCCGGGCACGTCCTGTGCCCGCGGCCCGATTCCGAAACCCTTGTCGAGATGGCGCTCGCTCTGGTGCAGGAGCGCTTCGAGGGACAGAAAAAATCGGCGCGCATTCTCGATCTCGGCACAGGTTCCGGCTGTCTCGTCCTCGCCCTGCTGAGCGAACTTCCCGGCGCCAGCGCCGTGGGCGTGGATCGAAGCGTCGAAGCCTTGAGAATCGCACGGGCCAACGGCGAGCGGCTTGGACTTTCCACGCGCGTTGACTGGCTTTGCGCCGATTGGGGTCAGGCCCTGGCAGGCGCTTTCGATCTCGTCGTCAGCAATCCTCCCTATATCAGGGCCGACGATTGGCCGACGCTCGCGCCGGAGATCCGCCTGTTCGAGCCCGATACCGCCCTCATCGCCGGCAAGGACGGTCTCGATGCCTATTGGCAGATTGGGCAGCAACTCAATCGATTGCTGACACCAAACGGCATCGCCTGCTTCGAGCACGGCATCGATCAAGGCGATGCCGTGGCCGCGATCATGGCAAGGGCCGGCCTCACCACGATCGCCCGGAAAAACGACCTCGCCGGTATCGAGCGATGCCAGGCGGTCACCCGATCATGAACAGCCCGCGCGTTCGACAGCTCATCGAGATCCGGCAACATTCGAACCCAACGCCCAGTCAACGCCCCCGGGCGTCCCGGGTCAGGCGGCGGTCATGATGCCCGCCAAGTCCCGCTCGATCGCGCCGATCGCAGCGTCGGCGGCGCTGCCGTTGGGGCCGCCGCCCTGGGCGAAGTCGGACCGCCCGCCGCCGCCCTTGCCGCCGAGCTCGCTGACGCCGGTGCGCACCAGCTCGACCGCGTTGATCCGGTCCTTGAGATCCGGGGACACCGAAACCACCAGAGCTGCCTTGCCGTCGATGGCGCTGATCACGGTGGCGACACCGGAGCCAAGCTGCTTCAACACGGCATCGGCAACACCGCGCAGCTCTTTTGCCGGGATGCCGTCCAGCTTCTTCGCCGCAAACCGAATGTCGCCGACTTGCTTCACATCTTGAGCAGCGCCACCACCGCCGGTGGCCAGCTGCTGGCGGAGTTTTTGCATCTCTCGTTCAAGATCCCGGCGCTCCTCGACCAAGGCAGCAGGAACGGGACGGAAGCTCCGCAGGCTTGACCTTCATGACACGGCGGCCACGTCCAGGAGGAGACGTTCCTCCGCGTTGACGTGGTTGTAGGCAGCCTCGCCGGTCAGCGCCTCGATCCGCCGAACGCCGGCGGCAACCGCCGCCTCGCTCACGATCTTGAAGAGCGCGATATCACCGGTGCGCTTGACGTGGATACCGCCGCAAAGCTCGACGGACGTGGTCCGGCCGTCGGGCTCCGTGCCCATCTGCACGACCCGAACCTCATCACCATATTTCTCCCCGAACAGCGCCATGGCGCCTGAATCGATCGCGTCCTTCTGCGCCATCACCCGGATCGATGTTTCGCTGTTCTGGCGAAGGAAAAAATTGACCTCGGCTTCGACCACCGCCAGCTCTTCCGGCGTTACCGCCTTGGGATGGCTGATATCGAAACGCAGGCGATCGGGAGCGACCAGCGAGCCTTTCTGGGTGACGTGGTTGCCGAGGTGCCGGCGCAGCGCCGCATGCAGCAGATGGGTCGCCGAATGCGCCCTTCTTATCCTGGCGCGACGTTCGGCGTCGATCACCAAGTTCACCGTGTCGCCGGTGGCGACCGAGCCACCTTCGAGCTTGCCGATATGCACGAAGAGATCGCCGACCTTCTTCTGGGTGTCCATGACCGTCATGACGGCATCGCCCGCGGTGATCGTGCCGGTGTCTCCAATCTGGCCGCCGCTTTCGCCGTAAAAGGGCGTCTGGTTGGTGATCACACAGATTTCAGTCGAGCCTGGTGCAGCCTGCACCCGTTGCACCGGTTTTCCGTCGACCACGATTCCCTTGATTTGACCCTCGGCACTTTCCAGCTCGTAGCCCAGAAACTCGGTGGCGCCGAGGGTCTCGCGCAGCTCGAACCAGACGCGTTCTTCGGCCTGCTGGCCGGAGCCTTTCCAACTCGCGCGCGCCTCGGCCTTTTGCCGTTCCATCGCCTCGTTGAACCCGTCGGTGTCGACGGTCATGCCGCGTTCGCGCAGCGCATCCTGGGTGAGGTCCAGGGGAAAGCCGTAGGTGTCGTAAAGCTTGAACGCCGTTTCACCTTCGAGGCGGTCTCCCTCGGCGAGGTTGTCCGTTGCTTCGTCCAACAGGCGGAGACCACGCTCCAGCGTCTCGCGAAATCTCGTTTCCTCGAGTTTCAAAATCTCGGTGATCAGCGCTTCGGCGCGGCCGAGCTCAGGGAACGCCTGGCCCATTTCCGAGACCAGCACCGGCACCAGGCGCCACATCAGCGGGTCCTTGGCGCCGAGCAGATGGGCATGACGCATGCCGCGGCGCATGATGCGGCGAAGGACATAGCCCCGCCCCTCGTTGGACGGCATCACCCCGTCCGCCAGCAGGAAGGAACAGGCGCGCAGATGATCGGCGATCACCTTGTGGGAAGGGCCGACCGGCTGGGTCGAGGTCAGCTCGGCGCTGGCGCCGATCAGACGCTTGAACAGATCCGTGTCGTAATTGCTATGCACACCCTGGAGGATCGCGGCCATGCGCTCGAGCCCCATCCCCGTATCGATAGAGGGCCGCGGCAAGTTTTGGCGCTCGCCCGAGGCGAGCTGCTCGAACTGCATGAACACCAGGTTCCAGAATTCCAGGAACCGATCGCCGTCCTCGTCCGGAGATCCGGGAGGGCCGCCCTGGACCGCAGGTCCCTGGTCGTAAAAAATCTCGGAGCACGGGCCGCAGGGGCCGGTATCGCCCATGGACCAGAAATTGTCCGAGGTCGGGATGCGGATGATCCGCGTCTCAGGCAGGCCGCCGATTTTTTTCCAGAGATCGAAGGCTTCGTCGTCTTCGGCATAGACCGTGACCAGCAGCCGATCCTTGTCCAGCCCGAAGTCCTTGGTGACCAGATCCCAGGCAAGCTCGATCGCCCGCTCCTTGAAGTAATCGCCGAACGAGAAGTTGCCCAGCATCTCGAAGAAGGTGTGATGCCTTGCGGTGTAGCCGACATTGTCCAGATCGTTGTGCTTGCCGCCGGCGCGCACCACCTTCTGCGAGGTGACCGCACGCTGGTAGTCCCGATGCTCGACGCCGGTAAACAGGTTCTTGAACTGCACCATGCCGGCATTGGTGAACATCAATGTCGGGTCGTTTTGCGGGACGAGCGGGCTGGAGGACACGACCTCGTGGCCGTGGCTCTTGAAGTAATCGAGAAACGCCTGGCGAATATCGCTGACGCTAGACATGGCGGATCCAGTACATGGGCTAGAGGGTCTTTGCCCCTTAGATAGCGACATCAAGCGCCGCATGAAAGGTTTTCTCGTTGTTTTGATCGTTTGCCCCTATGCAGAAAAGGAGCGGTTTATCGGACAACCACCCGTCGCTGAGTTTTCTCCAGCACCGATCGCGGCTTGGACATCGAAGCGCTTTGCTGGGTGAAGGTGCAGGCGGTGTCGGAGGACGCGTGCGCCCGGATGCGCTCGAAGCGCTCCAGCGCCGCCTCTTCGATGTCATCGACATCGCGCGCCAACAGGAAGCGCCGGACGACCAGATCACGGGCGACTGTTCCGAATTTCGCGGCATAGTCGTCGCTTGACCGGTAGCGGCTTTGCAGCGATCGGCGCGGGTCGCCGGTGGCGGCGCGGACCTCGTCATCGGCGGGAAAAGGCATCATCGAGCCTGACCAGCGGGCGAGCTTGGTCGGTGCCCCCGTCTCGGCATGGCGAAGGTTCCAGCCGGTGTGGGTGGCAACCGGCACCGCAATTTCGGGCAGGCGAATGCCACCAAGGTCAAGACCGTCGACATCGGGAAGCGGCACCGTCGTGACAAAGGGCCGGCCAAGCTTCGCCGGCTGGATGTCGACGATCCCCTGGTCGGCAAACCGCCGCCCCAGATCGAGACGCGGCGGCTTGAGGTTGCTCGCCGGCCAGCGGACGTTTGGGACCTTGGGAAAACGTTCGATGTATTGGGCGACCGAACCAAGCGTGCCGTCTTCGATGCTCGGGTAGACGCTGTCCGGCGGCTTTCTCTCGCTTTCGATCCATTGCTGCAAAGCCGCCAGCAGCGCACGCATGCCGAAGCTGTGATCGAGGTCGTTGGTGCAATGCTCGTAAGGCCCCCGCACGTCCCAGCTCCAATTGCCGTGCTGCGCGCTTGCGAAAAAATAGAGGCGGGTGTTGGCCGCCATCGGCACGTCCTGTTTGCCGAGAACGTCGGTGTGCAGCAGCGAGGCCGCCCGCGTCCAGTATTCGGTCGAGGTGGTGGTGTAGACGATTTTCGGCAGCGTGCCGGTCGCCCATGCCGCATCCAGCATGCTGCCATGTTCGCCGCTCACCGGGTCGGTGATCGGTACGGTGGTGAACGGGAAAAAATCGGCCGGATATTGCTGATCTTCCAGATGGCTCGGATGCCGCGTGGTCTGGGCGAAACGGTGATTGAAACTGCCCTTGCCGGCACCGGCGACATGAACGAAGGCACCGTCGATCAAGCCGCGTCCCGCTTCGTCCCGGTGGAATCCCTGCCAGATCATGTGGTTGATGACACGGCCTGACTGGGAGATGCCGAAGATCAACGTCCGCTCGATCGTCGGTGCGGTCCGGGCGTCGTCAAATCGAAAATAGCTGATCGCATCCCGAATGCCGGCGAGCCCCAGACCGACGATCCGGGGATCTCTCGCCTCATAAACGACCTCATAGATCCTTCCCGGCACGAACCCTTCATCGGCGGCAATTCTGGTCGGTTGCGGCGGGGTTCGAGAGGTATCGAAGTCGCTGAAATACCAGGTGCTGCGCGGGATCGGATGCCGCTCGCCATCGGGCTCGTCGCGCCAGGTCAGCCTGGCCTTCAGGTCATTTCGATCGACCGGCGGGTATCCCTTGGAAAAACCCCACATGAACGGCGCGGACCTTGCCGGCTGCGTCAAAACGAATTCAGCGGCAAGCGGCCCGATCATCGTCATGCTGCCGTCCTTTGCAATCGGCAGATCGATCATCAGCCGATCGGCGCCTTCGACCACGTCCCAGTTCCAGGCACTCCAGAGCAGCGTGTAGCCTTGCTCGAACAACAGCCCATCGCCGGCGTGCTCCGGCGTGCTCGGGTTGTTGCTGCGCTCTCCATGATTGAACATCGGCAGCATGCCGAGGCCGCCGCGATTGCTGACCTCGTAAAGGAGGGTGCGATTGCCGCGCTCGGCATTGATCGGGCGGATAAGAATGAAATCGCCGGAGAAGGTGACCAGACCGCGCTCATCGACCGGGGCCAGGTCGAGATCGACGATCGCCTGATTGGCGGGATCGGCCGGATCGAGCGCATAATGAAGCCGGCCCTTCACGCGTTCATAAGCGCCGACATCGCCGAACGCCTGCCCACCGGCGAAAGGTGCGCGAAGGATGATCTCGACACGCTCGACCTCGGCAAGCGCCGGTGAGGCGATGATCGAGAAAACCAACAGCCATGGGGCAAGAGCGGTCCCGATGTCTTTTATCCTATGCCGCATCAAGGAAGGCCTCCAAAGCCGTCATATAGTGCACAGACATGTTCATAAGAATCAGAGGAAGGCACACTATTTCCTCGGTTTTGCACCAAGTCTTCCAGACGGATCTGTTCGCCTCGATGCACGGTGATCGATAGTGAGGGACGTGAGTCAGGTGATCAATAGATCGATCAGGTTCCCGATCGGTCTTGAGGCCGGCGGCAGCATCTCGGCGTAGCGCTGGAAGACGCGGGACATGTTCTTGTTTTCCTTTTCTTATTGTCGAGGGTCCTGAACGATAAGGATGATCGGCGCTCGATTGGTGCTCGGGTTGCCGGTAAAAAATATCCTTTGCTTTTTACCATATTTAAAAGGACTTATCTAACTCATTGTGTTTGAACTGTTTCATCGATTGACGACCTATCAGCAGTTGTAGCTGACTAAAAGGGAGAAGCGTGTTTTGATAGAGGAAGGCTCTGGATCGGAACCCACGACCTTCCCGATCGAAACCGCTGAATGACTTGTTCATCGACAAACCAGGGAGTTCTGAAGATGTTGAAAACCTCCATGATCACCGCCGGGAGCCTGGCCTTTGCCATTGGCTTCGGCGGTGCCGCCATGGCCCAGGAACAACAGTTCGTGTCCATCGGCACCGGCGGTGTCACCGGCGTTTACTACCCGACCGGAGGTGCCATCTGCCGCCTGGTCAACAAGAACCGGAAGGAGCACGGGATCCGCTGCTCGGTCGAATCGACCGGCGGCTCGATCTACAACATCAACACCATCCGCAGCGGCGAGCTCGAGTTCGGCGTCGCCCAGTCGGACTGGCAATATCATGCCTATAACGGCACCTCCGAATTCAAGGACCAGGGTCCGTTCGAGGGTCTGCGCGCGGTGTTCTCGGTCCATCCGGAGCCCGTCACCATTCTCGCCCGCGCCGATGCCGGCATCAGCAACGTCACCGATCTCAAGGGCAAGAAGGTCAACATCGGCAATCCCGGCTCGGGATCGCGCGGCACCTGGGAGGTCATCGAAGCAGCGCTCGGCTGGAGCCGTGACGATCTGCAGCTCGCCGCCGAGCTGAAGTCGGCCGAAACCAGCGCTGCGCTTTGCGACGGCAAGATCGACGCCTATTCCTGGCTGGTCGGCCATCCGTCGGCGCTTACCCAGGAGACGCTTTCCACCTGCGATGCCAATCTGGTCAACGTCACCGGTCCCGAGATCGACAAGCTGGTCGCCGAGGCCCCCTACTACCGCAAGGCCACGATCCCGGCCGGCATGTACAACAACGAGGCCGATATCGAGAGCTTCGGCGTCGCTGCCACGTTCGTCACCTCGGCCGACGTACCGGATGAGGTCGTCTATGTGGTGGTCAAGGCCGTGTTCGAGAATTTCGAGGACTTCAAGAAGCTCCATCCGGCCTTTGCCAACCTGAAGGAAGAAGAGATGGTCGGCGAAGCCATCTCGGCACCGATGCATCCGGGTGCTGAAAAATATTACAAGGAACGCGGCTGGATGTAGTCGCGACCAGCAGGCCGGGGCATGGCTCCGGCCTGCTTTCTTGTGGTGTGACGTTGCCTCGGATGAACGTGATAGGGGCAACGAGATCAGGGAAAGGGGGGCACCATGGCCGACGCTGGTGAAAAAAGAGCGGGCTCGGATGCTGAGGAGCTGGTTGCCGCGACCGAGAGCGGTGCGCGCAATGCGGCGGGCCTCGCCGGCAAGATCATCATCGCGCTTGGCTTCATCTGGGCGCTTTTCCAGCTCTATATCGCTTCCAATCTCCCCTATACCCTGGCCGAGATGACCGGCCTCAAGCTGATCTTCAACAATCAGGACGCCCGCCAATTTCATCTCGCCTTCGCCATGGCGTTGGCGATGCTGGCTTTCCCGCTCTTCAAAGGCAGCCCGAAAGACCGGGTCCCGGTCTATGACTGGGCTTTCGCCATCGTCGGTGCGCTTTGCTGTCTCTACATGTTCTTCAACAAGGACGCGATTGCCGTGCGCGCCGGTCTGCCGACCACGATGGACCTGATCGTGTCCGCGGTCGGCATGACCATGCTGGCGATTGCGGTCTATCGATCGCTCGGTCTGCCCCTGGTGATCGTCGCCTCGGTGTTCGTCCTCTATGTTTTTTTTGGACATTCATCGGTCTTGCCCGACGCCATTCAATGGAAGGGCGCCTCCTTCGGCAAGGCGCTCTGGCATTTCTGGATGCAATCCGAAGGCGTGTTCGGCGTCGCTCTCGGCGTCTCCGCCTCGATGATCTTCTTGTTCGTCTTGTTTGGTTCCCTGCTGGAACGAGCAGGGGCCGGCAATTATTTCATCAAGCTCGCTTTCGCGCTGCTCGGTCATTTTCGTGGTGGGCCGGCGAAAGCCGCCGTGGTCGCATCCGCCATGTCCGGCCTCTATTCCGGCTCCTCGATCGCCAATGTCGTCACCACCGGCACCTTCACCATTCCCTTGATGAAGCGCACCGGCTTTTCCGCCGAAAAAGCAGGCGCCGTCGAGGTCGCGTCCTCGACCAACGGCCAGCTGACCCCGCCGGTCATGGGCGCGGCCGCCTTCCTCATCGCCGAATTCACCGGTGTCGCCTATCCGGAGCTGTTGAAGCACGCCTTCCTGCCGGCGATTATTTCCTACATCGCGCTGGTCTACATCGTCCACCTGGAGGCGATGAAGCTCGGCCTCAAGGGCATGGAGCGGCCAAGCCAGACCCAGACCCTGCTGCAAAAAATGATCGGCGTGCTCACCGGCTTCATCGGCATGGCGGTGCTCGCAGGGGTGGTCTATTACGGCCTCGGCTGGATCAAGACCGCCTTTCCGGGCCTCACCTTCTTCGCCGCCTGCCTGATCTTCGCGGCCGCCTATCTGATCCTGATCCGCCTGGCGGCGGGCCAGCCCGACCTCGTGGTGGACGACCCGAACGCGCCGATGACGGTCCTGCCCAGACCCGGCGAAGTGGCGATCACCGGCCTCCATTTCTTCCTGCCGATCGTCATCCTGATCTGGAGCATTCTGGTCGAGCGCCTGTCGCCGACGCTTTCGGCCTACTGGGCAACGATCGCGATGATCGTCATCGTCTTCACCCAGCATCCGCTCAAAAGCTTTTTCCGGAGCAAGGGAGATTTCGCTGCCGGCTTCAGCCAGGGCTGGGACGATTTCTTCGCCGGCATGATCGCGGGCTCGCGCAACATGATCGGCATTGGTGTCGCCACCGGTGCCGCCGGCGTGATCGTCGGCACGGTCTCGCTTACCGGCATGCATCAGGTGATCGGGGCGTTCGTCGAATATCTCTCCGGCGGCCATGTCCTGATCATGCTGATCCTGGTCGCGGTGATGAGCCTGATCCTGGGCATGGGCCTGCCGACCACGGCCAATTATCTGGTGGTGTCGTCCCTGATGGCGCCGGTGATCGTCTCGGTAGGGGCTCAGTCCGGCCTGATCGTGCCGCTGGTCGCGGTGCACCTGTTCGTCTTCTATTTCGGCATTCTCGCCGACGATACGCCGCCGGTGGGCCTGGCGGCCTTTGCCGCCGCCGCCATCTCCGGCGGCGATCCGATCAGAACCGGCGTGCAGGGCTTCATGTACGATATCCGCACCGCCCTTCTCCCCTTCCTGTTCATCTTCAACACCGACCTTCTGCTGATCAACGTGTCGGCGCCCAAGGCGGTGCTGGTCTTCATCGTTGCCGTGATCGCGATGATGCTGTTCGCCGCCGCGACCCAGGGTTTCTTCCTCGTCCGAAGCAAGCTCTGGGAAACGCTTGCCCTCCTCCTGGTCGCGTTCACTTTGTTCCGGCCCGGTTTCTGGCTGGATTACGTGCAGCCGCCGTTCCAGGCGATCAGCGGCACCGAGATCGAACGTCTGGCCGGCCAAGCGCCGGACGGCGGCACGCTCCGGATCAAGATCAGCGGGCCGGATTTCGAGGATTCCGAGGTGACGCGGGAGCAAACCCTGATCCTCGATCTCGGCGAAGCGGGCGACGGCGCGACACGGCTGGAGCAGCAAGGCCTGATCGTCAATGTCGACGGGGAAAAGGCGGCCATCGAGGAGCCCTTCCCCGGCACGCCGCTGGTCGAGAAGCTGAAGGATTTCGACTTCTACGGCGACAACCCGGTCCAAATCGCCGCGATCGAGGCCGAGGTTGAGCGCATGCCGAAGGAAGTCTTTTACCTTCCGGCCCTCCTTCTGCTCGCCCTGGTCGTCATGCTGCAACGCCGCCGCTCGACGACGGTCGAGACCGGGGCCGTGGGCGCGCGAGCTTGAGCAAGCCGCCTCGGTGCTGCCGTCAAGGGAGAGAAGAGGGTCAAGGAGAATGTCGACATGACTAAGGAGGGCTGGTCTTGACCAGCAAGCGCGGGATCGGCGTGATCGGCCTCGGCATGGCATCCTTGCCCCATGGCAAGAGCCTGGCCGCCCTTTCCGACCGGGTCGAGGTCAAAGGAGTGTTCAGCCCGAGCGCCGAGCGGCGCCAGGCCTTTGCCCAGCGCTTTTCCATGCCGGCTGCGCGCCGTCTCGACGACATTCTGGACGATCCCGAGATCAGCGCCGTGCTGCTGCTGACGCCGCCGAACGCTCGACTGGACCTGATCGAGGCCCTCACTGCCAGGAAAAAACATATCCTGATGGAAAAGCCGGTGGAGCGCACTACGGCGGCAGCGACCGCCATCGTCGAACGCTGCGAGGCGGCGAAAATCCGCCTCGGCATTGTCTTCCAGCACCGGTTTCGCGAGGCAGCGCTGGCGCTCCGCGCCAGGCTTGCCGGCGGTGATCTCGGCGATATCCATGCGGTCCAGCAGAGCGTTCCCTGGTGGCGGCCGCAAAGCTATTACGACGCACCGGGGCGCGGCACCTACGAGCGCGACGGCGGCGGCGTCCTGATCACCCAGGCGATCCACAGTCTCGATCTCATGCTGAGCCTCGCCGGCCCGGTGAGCGAGGTCGCGGCGATCGCCGGCACCACCGGCCTGCACCGGATGGAGAGCGAGGATTTTGTCGGCGCCGGTCTGCGATTCGCCTCCGGCGCGCTCGGCGCGCTGATGGCGTCCTCGGCCAACTATCCGGGCGGAACCGAGCGCCTGACCCTGGTCGGCAGCAAGGCAACCGCGACCCTCGCGGGCGGTGAACTCACGCTCGATTTTCTGGACGGCAGCACGGAAAACATCGGCGAAAGCACCGGCAGCGGCGGCGGGGCCGATCCGATGGATTTCCCCCATGACTGGCACCAAAGGCTGATCGAGGATTTTCTGGACGCGCTCGACGACGAGCGGGAACCCTCCTGCAACGGCAGGCAGGCGCTCGATGTGCATCGCCTGATCGATGCCCTGATACGGTCCTCAAAAGAACGCCGTCACATCAGCCTGAAAGAAGAAAAATGCTGAAGTTCGCCGCGATCGGCCTCGATCATCGCCATATTTACGAGCAGGTCGGCCGGCTGATCGAACTCGGCTGCGAATGCGCCGGTTACTGGACCGAAGGCGAACCGCAGCCGCTCAAAGGCTTCGTCGAGCGCTTTCCGCATCTGGAGCGGGTCGAGGACCAGCGGAGGCTGCTCGACGACAAAGATATCCAGCTGATCGTCACCGCCGCGATTCCCGCTGATCGCGCCAGGATCGCGATCGACGCCATGCGTGCCGGCAAGGACGTCATGACCGACAAGCCCGGCTGCACATCGCTCGACGATCTCGAGCACATCAAGAAGGTGGTCGCGGAGACCGGGCGGATCTGGTCGATCAATTTCTCCGAACGGTTCGAGGTGCCCGCTGTAACCAAGGCGGCCGAACTGGTGGCAAAGGGTCGGATCGGCAAGGTGGTGCAGACCCTCGGCATGGGGCCGCATCGCCTGAACAAGCATCTCCGTCCCGAGTGGTTTTTCGACCCCGGACGCTATGGCGGCATTCTGATCGACATCGCCAGCCACCAGATCGACCAGTTTCTCTATTTCACCGGCTCCGATGACGCCCTGATCGTCTCCTCCTCGGTTGCCAACTACGCCAACCCGGAAACGCCGGGGCTGGAGGATTACGGCGAGATCCTGCTCAGGAGCGATCACGGCCACGGCTATATCCGCGTCGACTGGTACACGCCGGACGGCCTCTCGACCTGGGGCGACGGACGGCTGACGCTGCTCGGCACGACGGGCTATATCGAACTTCGAAAATATGTCGACATCGGCGGCCGCCCCGGCACCGATCATCTGCTGATCGTCGACGGCGACAAGATCGAGCACATCAATTGCGCGAGCGCGCAGCGGCCTTACTATCAGCGCCTGGTCGACGATGTGCGCGCTCGCACCGCAACCGCGATGCGCCAGGGCCATTGTTTCAAGGTGATGGAACTGGCGCTGAAAGCGCAACAAACGGCCGTCCGCCTCGGACATCTGCGCTAATGTGCCCGGATTGGCCGGCAGCTCAGCTGGTCGCGAGGCCGGAAAAAAGTGGAAAAAAATGCTAGCTCAGACTATCATTGTGCCTCGTTCTGAAAGTGACGATATCGGAAAACACGCAAAAACCAAACGAACCCGAGAGCCGCAGAAATGCTGGGGTTACGAGGAAAACGGATCGATCCGCGGCACGACCACAGCATTCGTTCTGTCATCTGGAAAATAATCGTTAAAATTTAATTAATTAAGCGCTTTTTTTTGCACGATCCCGCCTGTGGCGTGGTGGTACCCTTCACGTCGAGCCCACCCTGGGGCGTTTTCTGACCCAACGACGTCGACTCCGGCCCGCCCCCCCTCCCGACCACCCCATGCGAGGGTACCTTGTGGGTGGTCGGTAGGGGGGCGGGCCGGAGCCGTATGATCGAAAATGCACTAGAATGGCAGGATCACATCCAGGACCTGGGTGCCGTAACGCGGCTGCTGCACATCGGAAAGCTGGCCACGCCCGCCATAGGCGATGCGCAGCTCGGCGATCTGCTCATGGGCGATGGTGTTGTCGGGCGTGATGTCTTCAGGGCGCACCACGCCGGCGACATAAAGTTCGCGCACCTCGAAATTGACCCTGACCTCCTGCTTGCCGTTGATTACCAGATTGCCGTTCGGCAGGACCTGAGCGACCACGGCGGCGACGTTCAGCTTGATATCCTCGTTGCGGCTGACATTGCCCCGCCCCTGATTGGAAAGATCGCTGTCGAGATCGACCAGGGATTCAGGCGTGACATTGCCCTTGAAGAAACGGTTGAACTGGTTCTCGACCCCAAGCAGGCCGCCGACGCCCAAACTCTCGGTGTTGGTGCGCGACCGCGTGGTCTGGTTCTGCAGGCTGGCCTCATCCGTGATCGTGACATTGACCGTCAGGACATCGCCGATGGTGCGCGCGCGCTGGTCCTTGAAGAACGACCTTGCCCCTTGGCGCCAAAGAGAATTGGCCTGATAGACCTCCGGAATATGGGACGGCATCGGCATCGAGACCGGCTCGAAATTGGCCTGCTGCGCGGATTGGCCGACAGGGCTGAGGGCGGGCTCTCTGCCGACATTCTGCAGCCGGTCCAGCGCGTTGCAGCCGGCAAGCAGCCAGCAGGCGAGAACAATGCCGGCCAATCTGGGCGAAAGGCACGATGTCATGACCACTTTCCTAATACCCCGCACCCGGCGTGACACTGTCACCGACCGTGACCTCGGAGGGGCCGGTTGCGATGCCCTGCAGCTGAAGATTGCTCTCAGGATTGACCACGCGAACAGGTTCGCCGAAAGCGCCATCATCTCTTGCCGTGCCCAATGCCGTGAGCTTGAGCTCGCCGTCGGCATAAACCACCCGCACCGGCTGGCCACGCCGCACCAGTCTTGGCGGTCCGACATCGCGGCTGGTCAGAACACGGCCCGGGCTCAAGCGACGCCGCGCCTCGCTGCCGATGATCTGATCCGGGTCGATCAAGCCGGCCTTGGGCAGCTTGCTCGGCGCGAGGTCGATCCAATCGAGATCCTGCGCGGAGATGTGCTCGCCACGTGCCATCGGCCGCGCCAGCACGGCAACGCTCATCAAGAGCTGCGCCCGGCCTTCAAGCGGCAAATGGAACCGCGGCGTCATGCCGATCATGCCCACCAGCACGGCTTTGAAGCGCCCGGTTGCCTCTTCAAAACGAAGGCCCTCGACCATGATGTCGGTCGCCGCCGCCTCCTGGTTGCCCATCGGCAGCCTCGGGATATCGACGACCACATCGAAATTGCTGTTCTGGCCCAAACCCTGCAGTTTCTCCCGTATCAGGCTCTCGGCAAAGGCCGAGGTCAGCGGCACCGATCCCGGCAGCTTCGCCGCATGTGCTGCGGTCATCGACATGGTGACGAGAACTAGAGCCAAAAGAATGCTATGCATCATGGGATCACCTTAGCTGACTGACGGTTGCCATCATTTCATCGCTTGCCGTAATCACTTTGGAATTCAAGTCGTAAGCCCGCTGGGCGGTAATCAGTGCTGTGATTTCCGACACCGGATTGACGTTCGAGCTTTCCAGGAAGCCCTGAAGAAGAGCGCCATAGCCAGCCGTGCCGGGGGTGGCTATGGCGGCTGTACCGGAGGCTGTGGTTTCCATCAGAAAGTTGTTGCCGACGGCCTCGAGACCCGCATCATTGGCAAAAGTGGAGCAAGACCAACCAACGAAAGGCACCAACAGAACA
>CAWBCX010000052.1:0-30832 GCA_963787265.1 uncultured Alphaproteobacteria bacterium
CGTTTCGCCGTCACGCGTCTTGCTGTCTGGCATCGAAGAGAACGCCGATGTGCAAGCGCTCCTGCCTTTGTTGGCGACTTATCTCGGCCATGCCCGCTACAGCGACACCGCCTATTACGTGACCGCCACCGCGGACCTTCTAGGCATGGCAGCCGACCGCGCGTTCGTTGGTGGCAGAGGTGTATCATGAGTGCGCGCACCTCGCTCGCGCCGTTGCTGGAGTCCTTCTTCCGCCACCGGCTGACCAAGCAAAGGAACGCGAGCCATGCCACTGTCGCCAGCTATCGCGATGCCTTGCGCATGCTGATCCTGTTCGCCGCCGAACGTACGGGGCAAAAGCCCCATGCCTTGGCGGTCGAGGATCTCGACCGTGACCTTGTTCTCGCCTTTCTGGACGAGTTGGAGCAGAAGCGAAAGAATGCAGTCGTGACACGCAATGCGCGCCTGACGGCGATCCGGTCGTTCTTCCATCATGTGGCAGCGAACGATCCCGCCTCGCTCGGCATCGCTCAACGCAATCTCGCCATCCCGACCAAGAGAGCGCATACCGAGGTGACGCATCATCTCGCGCGACACGAAGTGGACGCTCTCATCAATGCGCCGGATCAGCAAACATTGCGTGGCCGCCGCGATCGGGCGCTGTTGCTGTTCCTGGCGCGCACCGGCGCGCGCATTTCCGAGGCCCTTGGCATCAACGCATGCGATCTTCAGCTAGATCGCCCGCGGCCACAGCTGCTGCTGCGCGGCAAGGGCCGCAAGGAACGGTTCGTGCCGATTTCGGATGATCTGGTCAAAGCGTTGAAGGCGTTGATGAGCGAGCGAAGAATAGCCCACCAGGATGTGCTGCCGCTCTTCGTTGGAACGCACGACACGCGTCTGACGCGTTTCGGCGCGACGCATATTGTACGGCGGGCTGCCGTCATCGCTACAGCATGCAGGCCGGAGCTCGCGCACAAATCGATCACCCCTCATGTATTCCGACACTCGCTTGCGATGACGCTGCTGCAGTCCGGGGTGGACCTGCTGACCATCCAGGCCTGGCTCGGACATGCGCAAGTTGCCACCACGCACCGCTATGCCGCGGCGGACGTCGAGATGATGCGGCGCGGATTGGACATGGCAGGTGTCTCTGGCAGCCATACCGCCCGATTCCGACCGAAAGACGCTGTATTGCAACTGCTTGAGAGCATCTGAATATTATGTGGCGGCAAACCTTACCTTCGCCGCGGAACTACGCGCTCCTGAGGTGCGCCGCCACATAATCACGCCCGACACATATGCAAGGATTTTGCCGGAGAACCTGCTCAGCCGCAGCGGCAAGGCCCGTGATCCCTTTTCGCATATCCGTGACGCCGCTGGCGACATAGACCCGAACCCCGGTGCCCGGCCCGATCATGCCGACTCCACGGCGGCGACCAGGCGACGGATCTCATGACAGCGAAGCGTTGAGGGAAGGCGAAGCGTCCGACCATGGCGAAGCTCGATCGAGATCATGATATCCGCCGATGGCGTCTCGTCGGCCGCCGGCGCATCATCATCGTCACCACAAACCTCGACCGGCAAGAAGTCGACGACAGCTAAGGACTCGGAGCGAAGCCGTCCCGACCGAAAAGCCCGACGCTACTGATAGATTTGTGACCGGCAGATGTCATGACGACGGGCCACAGCACCAACCGATGATCCGGGGTCCGAAGCTTCCCGCAAGATCTGAAGCTTCTCCTCTGATGACCAGCGACGACGACGCTCGACGCCCGTCAAAATCTCCATGCGACCCAAGATCATTGTCCTTAACGACGTACTTAAACACGTGAATAAGGATGGATCTTAGCAAGGTGCAGTCCCGGGAAAACGGCGGTACTCATTGGCCGCGTACTGATGATCCGCCGGCGGTACAAGCTCACCGCGCGAAGCCTGGCGTCGCCAGCTATAAAGCAGGCTCGGACTGATCCCATTCGCCTTGGCCACAGAGGCGACCGACTTGCCGTCCTCCCGCGTCTCGCCAACCAGCCCAAGCTTGTCCTCGACCGACCACCGACGACGACGTTCGACCCGCGTGATCAGCTCAATCCGATCTGCCCCCATCTCCTTACGCCTACCTTAAGGAATCCCGGAATCAGATCATCCCTACAGACCGGAAAGCCGAACGGCCATGTGGGACACCGACCACGCTTACCGTGCGACGCATGATCGGGCGACAACAACTTCCCGGCCATCAGGTCTGTCCGGGAGCACCGTGGATCATCCGATGTGACGACGTGGATGCCTTCCGTGCCGGTCACAGCCGCGATCAAGGGTGGGACAAAGTGCCGTCGTCAGGGATGCCAGGTCAGCAGATCCTAGCCTTTCCGCGGAATAACTGAGGTGTGCACTATGGAGACCCATCGAAGGGCGCCTTGGCATAGACCGTCCAATAGGTGCCTCTGAGCTCGGCGACGATGGATGTCGAAATCATCATACGTCAAGGCGACAGTGCCCGCTAACCAATCAATGAGATGACCAGATATGCGCCTAACATCGACACCACCCAAAACACCATACTTCCCGCCGAAATCGATCGGGCAAAACTGCCGTTCGGCCCGTGATACCGATACAATTCAGCGATGATGTGATAAAATATTCTCCGCAAAAATGACGAGATCTGACGGCTATACCTACTCATTAAAATGACAATGTGACCAATTAGATATGGCAGAAATCTTCTATAAAAAATATCAAAATCTAAATTGGTTGATCGTAATTCTGGTGGATATAGCCCAGAGCGCATCAGCCAAACAAAGGCCAAAGCAGAAAAAAGCAAAAGCTGATACTGGTTGATAACATGAGCAATCGTATAGGGCTCGAAATTTACTGGGTATGGCAACAATGAATAAAGAGGTGCTGGATAAATACCGATGAAGACACATAGAAAGGCCGCGATGCCCATGGCGATCAGCATGTTCCTCGGCGCTTCCTGGACCCGGAGGCCGCTGTCATGGGCGAAGAAGGCGAAGAACGGGATCTTGATGCCAGAATGGTGGAACACGCCGGCGGACGCGAACAGAAGCAACAGCCAGGGTACGAAATAGCCCTGCTCGGCAGCCGCCGTCACGATCATTGATTTGGAGACGAAGCCGCTGAACAGTGGAAAGGCCGAGATCGATGCGGCACCCACGATGCAAAAGCCGGTTGTCCAGGGCATGGATTTGTAAAGCCCGCCCAGCTCCGAGCCCTTGATTGTGCCGGTGCGGTGCAGAACCGCACCCATCGACATGAACAGAAGGGCCTTATAAAGGATATGACAGAAGGCGTGCGCCGCCGTGCCGTTGATGGCGAGCGGCGTTCCTATGCCGATGCCGGCGACCATAAAGCCGAGCTGGTTGTTCAAGCTGTAGGCGAGCACCCGACGCAGATCATTTTCGATCACGGCGTAGAAAATCGGGAATGCAGTCATCGTGACGCCGATATAGATGAGGATCTCGGTGCCGGGAAAGCCGCGCGCCAGCGAGTAGACCGCGAGCTTGGTGGTGAAGGCACTGAGGATCACCGTGCCGCCGACTGTGGCCTCAGGATAGGCATCTTCCAGCCAATTGTGCAGCAGCGGGAACGCGCATTTGATGCCGAAAGCCAAGAAGATCAGCGTAGTGCCGAGGCTGTTCAGGCCAAGTTCATCGAAGGTCAGCGAACCGACATCAGCATAGTGCAGCAGGGCACCGGCCATCAGCAGCACGCCGGAGCCGACCTGAATGATGAGATAGCGCATGCCGGCGTGGTAAGCGCACTCCGTCTTGGAGGCCCAGATCAGGAAAACCGAGGAAACAGCGGTGATCTCCCAGAAGATGAACAGTGTCAGAAGATCACCTGCGTAGACCGCGCCGATGGCAGCACCCGCATAGATCAGCCCAGCGACCTGCTGTACTGGATCCTGATCGTGCTGGCTGTAAAGGACGCCGAGTGCTGCCGCGATAGCAAAGATGATACCGAAAACGGTAGACAGCCGATCAACTCGAACTAATTCCAGCTCGACACCGAGCAGGGCCAGCCGGCCATGCACTCCGGATTCCAGTAGAACAGCTGCCATGAGGAGGGCCAGCAGAGGCAGCACCAGCATATAAACGTGGCGCGTCGTACCGCGAAGCAGCGGTACCGCTATGGCACCAAGGATCAGAATTAAACCGGGGGAGAAGCTACTCATGGCCGTGGTGCGTCTCATCTGCGGTGTCGTAATAGCCTTCAGAACGCATCAAGATCTTGCGCAATGATTTAGCGGCCAATACGAGGGCGACGCAAACGAAGAACCCATAGACGCCGTAGAAGCCGAACAGATTCTCGATCTCGAAAAGAGGATGCTTGTGATAAAGGGCATCGGAGAAAAACAGCAAAATGCACACAAGTATCAACGTCCAAATAATGATCGATATGTTTCTTGGTTGATCAAGCCAATAGGATTTCTGATCTTCATCATGAGGCTGATTTGTCATCATCGTGCTCCGGCTACGATCGGAATGCAGAAAAGTATAAATGTTGTCGGCTACGAAAAATAAAAAAATGCAACTGATAGCCGTTATACAAAGAGGCACAACGCACAAGAGTGGAGCTTCTTCTATGTTCCAGTTTGTCGTTGATGGAGGTGTCTCAATGTTGACAACATTGGGGGCGGGAAGAAAAGCACGGACCACGATCGGTATGAGATAAGCTACATTTAGCAGTGACGAGATCATGAGTACTGCGATCAAAATAACCTGTCCGGTTTCAGCAGCACCGAGAGCGAGCTGCCATTTACTCCAAGCGCCACCCAGTGGCGGCAGGCCGATAATGCTGAGCGCAGCGATACCAAAAGCAACGAAGGTGAACGGCATGCGGCGGCCCAGACCATGCATCTGGCTTATTTCGGTCTTGTGCGTGGCGACCATGATGGCGCCTGCACAAAAGAACAGTGTGATCTTGCCGACAGCGTGCATGGCGATATGCATGGCGCCTCCGATGGCCCCACTTGATGTTGCCAACATCGCGCCCAAAACGACATAGGATAGCTGACTGACCGTCGAATAAGCCAAACGTAGCTTTAAATTGTCTTTTGTCATCGCGATTAATGAGGCGATGATGATCGTGCCAGCAGCAATGTAGGCAAGCCAAAAACTAGCGCCTGTTTTCTCAAGAAGGTCCAGCCCAAAGATGTAGATCGAGACTTTGAGAACAGAAAAAACACCTGCTTTGACAACGGCTACCGCATGAAGCAATGCGCTGACTGGCGTAGGAGCAACCATGGCTGCAGGGAGCCAGCGATGAAATGGCATGACCGCAGCTTTACCTATGCCAAAAAGGTAAAGAACCATCAACAATGTGACTAAACCGTCGGAAAGCTTACCGGTCAGGATTCCCCCATCGGTGAAATCGAGCGTTCCAGCGGCGACCCACGTGTAACCGATTGCAAAGAGTTGAAATCCAATCGACGTGCCAAGAAGGATGCCAAGATAGACACGTCCTGCCCGCTTGGCTTCAGCAGTACCACTATGGGTGACCAGAGGGTATGTGCAAATGCTAAGAACTTCATAGAACGTAAAGAGCGTCAGCATATTGCCTGCAAAGGCAACACCGATCGTACTCGCAAGAGCAAGCGCAAAACAGGCATAGAATCGAGTTTGGTTCTGCTCGTGATGCCCGCGCATGTAGCCGATGGCATAGAGCGAGGTGAGGATCCAGAGACCGCTCGCGATGACGCCGAAAGTCGCGCCCAGCGGTTCGACCTTGAACGAAAGGCTGAGCCCGGGAAACATCTCTATCAGCGTGACTTCTGGCCGACCTCCATCGATCACCGAAGATAAAACAATCAGGACAAGACCAAAAAGCAACGTCGCGGTGATCAAAGTAACGGCTTCGCGCAGGTTTGGCGTCGAGCCTGTAAGGCCGATCAAGGCGGCCCCGAGCACGGGAAGACCGAGGGCAGCAAGAATTGCCATTTCCGGGGTCACTGGATGACCCCCGAGATCTCCGTTATTGGATCAGAAGTGTTGATCAGCGCTTCCGCTGCTTCGATGGCGATATCCATGGTCCACGTTGCGTTGATTCCGAACACAAGACATGCCACAGCGAGAAGAACCATGGGCGCCATCATCAGCATAGGCGCCTCGCGGACCGAAGTCCGTCCTTCCGGAGGTGATTGGAAGTAGGCGATTTCGATAACCCGCCAAGTATAAATAATGGCGAGGAGACCACTCGCAAGAATTACGATTACAGCGAGCCAGTTACCAATCTGGAAAGCGCCTTCGATCAAATACCATTTCGTGACAAAGCCGACCGTCGTTGGAATGCCGATCAAACTAAGTGCGCCAACAACAAAGGCGCCCATCGTTATTGGCATTTGTCTTCCTAGGCCGGCCAGATCATCGATGTTGACCGCCTTGATACGAATCATGACACAACCAACAGCCATAAAAAGAGCGGCTTTGGCCGTGGCGTGATTGAAAATGTGAATAATGCCGCCGGCCAGCCCTGCGACGTTTCCAAGGCTGATTCCGAGAATCATGTAGCCAATCTGCGAGAGGCTGGAATAGGCGAGCATGCGCTTGATGTTATTTTGGAAAATGGCCACGAGAGCAGCCGCAACCATCGACAGCATTCCAAGTGTGACCAAGGCCTCGTCGATGGCGAAGCTCGCAAACAGGGCGGTACCGCCAAAGACCGTATAAAGGATACGGATCATGACATAGACGGAAACCTTGGTTGCCGTTGCTGCAAGGAAAACGGTGACGGCCGTTGGCGCAAATGCATAGGCATTGGGAAGCCAAAAATGGAGCGGAAAGAGCGCCAGTTTGAGGCTTATGCCCACAAGCAAGAAGGCAAGGGCTGCTTCGATGACCCGAAGATGCAGAAGTTCTGGCAGACGTGCGCGAGATCGGCCATGTTGAGCGTGCCGGTCATCATGTAGAGCATGCCGACGCCGATCACGTAGAAGGTGGCCCCAATCGTGCCCATGATCAGGTAATTGAAGGCGCCGGTCAGCGCTCGCTTGTCCCGCCCGAGGCTGATCAGAACGTAAGACGACAAGCGAGGAAATTTCGAGAAAGACAAATAGATTGAAGGCATCGCCGGTGATCGTGATACCGAGCAGGCCGGTCAGGCAAAGCAGATACATCACATAGAAGAGGTAGATACGCTCTTCCGGGACCTCCTATTTGCACGCTCCGCCAGGCGAAGGGCATGACCATCGAGCCGATGCCTGCCACGATGACGAGAATAAAGGCGCTCAGCTGGTCAACCACATATTCGATGCCCCAAGGCGGTGCCCAGCTGCCCGAGCGCGTAGGATTGAGAGCCCTTCATTCAGGACCTGAACCAGCAGGATGATCGATATGGCAAAGGTGACGAACGTCACCAGCGTCGAAAACAGCCAGGCCATAAAAGCGTGCCGCAGAAGCAGGCAAAGGGGCGCCGCCATCAACGGGATCACGATCTGCAGAATAGGAAGATGAGACGAGATCACGGCATTTCTGCTTCTTGACGTTCGATCTCTTCTTCTTCGATCGTGCCATAAGCATCACGAATGCGAACAATCAGGGCCAGGCCAAGTGACATCGTGGCGACCCCGACGACGATGGCGGTAAGAATCAAAACGTGGGGCAAGGGATTGGAATAGATCTGGTATCGGTCGTCGAGAATTGGTGCTGCTCCACCATCGACTTTGCTCATCGAGATGTAGAAGAGGAAGACGGAGACTTGAAATATATTTAGACCGAAGACCTTCTTGACCAAGTTACCATGCGCAATGACCACATAAAAACCAATCATCATGAGGATGATCGAGATCCAATAATTAAAGACACCTGGAAATTCCATCGGACTAGTCTTCCTCGAGAGGGCGGTTATGCCCGGCAAAGGTGAGAAAGATCGTGATCATCGCTGCAGCGACAGTTGCGCCGACGCCAAATTCTATCAGCAAGATCCCGAGATGCTGGCCGTGCACGGATCATGGGCCAAGACATTGTAATCGAGATAGTTGCCGCCAAGAAACAAACCGGCGACACCGACCCCCGCATAGAGCAGCACGCCAAACGACAGGATGAAACGAATGACACCCGGTGAAATGACGCGGCGGGCTTTGCGAATCCCAAATAATAGAGCGTAGACGATGATGGCCGCAGCAAAGATTACGCCTGCCTGAAATCCTCCGCCCGGACCATAGTCACCGTGAAACTGGACATAGAGGCTGAAGAGAAAAATGGCCGGAATTAAAAGTTTGGTGGTCACGCGAAGAATTGATTTACCGAGCATCAATCACCCTTCCGATCGTCAGGCTCAGCAAGCTGGTTCGCTGATCTTCGGCGCCGTCGACCCAGAAGCGCGAGTACACCGCAGGCAGCCGTAAAGATTACTGTGGTTTCACCTAGCGTATCGTAGCCTCGGTAACTCGCCAGAACGGAGGTTACGATGTTGGGGACACCAATTTCACGACCCGACTCTTCAATGTAACGGGGTGCAACATGCTGATGGATGGGGGCATTAGGATCACCATAATTGGGCATGTCGAAGGTAGCGTTGATCAGGATGGCACCGGTTAGCATGGTCAGCATGAAACCGCCGAGCTTGTATCGACTCGATGGTGCTTCATCGGATTTGCCGGTAAGCGAGAGCGCCACCAGACCAAGCACCGTGGCAATGCCAGCACCAACGGCAGCCTCGGTAAAGGCCACGTCGACAGCATCCATCACGACATAGAGCGTGGCCGCCGTCAGGCTAAAGATACCGGACAGCATGACGATCGCGAACAGGTTGCGAATGGCAACGAATGCAAGAGCCGTCACCACCATGAAAATCAGGAGAATCATGTCGATCAGGTCGATGATGGGTCATCTCCCTCTTTTTCAGCATGATCCAGCAGGGGTTCGACTCCATTTTTCAGGCATGCATGAGCCAATGCATGCGTGACGGCAGGACTGGTGTACAGCACGAAAGCGATGATCAGAAAAAGTTTGAATGTAATCAGTGAGAATCCTGCCTGAAACATCAGACCAACCATGATCAGACCAAGCCCAAGCGTATCGACCATGCCGGCAGCATGCATTCGCGCGAACACATCGGGCATCTTGAGAAGACCATAGCCGCCGATCAACATGCTGATCGACCCGGCAAGCAGGCAGGCGAGGGTGACAATATCAAGCAAGATTGCCATCAGATATCGTCCCAATCCTGCTCTTCTATCGGCACGTTGAAGTCGGCGAAGACGCAATATTTGGTCACGGCGATGGTGCCGATGAAATTGATCAGTGCATAGACCAGCGCAATGTCCAGAAATTCGGGACGATCAATCAGAAAGCCCAATAAAGCAATCAGGACGACGGTTAATGTTCCGAACAGATTGACCGCAAGAATACGGTCGTAAACCGTCGGGCCCAGTAGCGCTCTTGCAAGGATGAGTGCCATGACCACAAGGACAGCGAGGCAAGCAGCCCCATACATCATCGTCTGCCCTCGACCTGGGCGACGCGGCGATCCATCTCACCCGTTGCAAGTCCTCGAACGGCCGCAGGCGTCAGCGCATGAATGGTCATCTCGTCATCGTCGAGAGCGATGGTTACCGTGCCGGGTGTGAGGGTGATGGAATTGGCGTAGATCGCCTTGCCCAGATCCGACGTTTGCGACGCCTTGATCGTGAAGACGCTTGGCTGCACATCGTTCGTCAATCCAAGGATGGCTTTAGCCACATCGATGTTCGCCAACACGATTTCCTTGATCAGCCACGGCCAATAAAAGAGTCCCCGAACGGCGAGATGCACGGGATGCCCTTCCCGATCGACCACCCCCATGCGCAAGCTGACAATCACGGTCAATATCACCGAAGCAGCACCGAGGCCGAGCAACAGCGGATCCGTTCCATGTCCCGACAAGAGCAGCCAGAGAACGGACATAACGACGGCAAGGCTAAAAGCTTGCAGCAATATTAACTCCATGCGCGTAAGTCTGAGCGACGCTTCCAGAAAAGCGCCCTTAAGAACCTCTGGTTGGAAACATTAACGCCGCTTTATACATATAACCAGTGTTATCTTTGCAAGATCAAAGTTAATAGTTTCTTACCGTTAAGTGAAAAAACGCTCGGCGTTGCCAAAAGACCGATGAGACCACATGCCCTCTTGGGCAGCTTGCTGCGAACATTTGCCGCAAATAAAGACGAGAAATATTTGTCTCTTATTTAAAGCATCGGGAACGAGGTGTGTTTTTCGGTCCGACGGTTTCAGTAGACTGCGATAATGGCCATCGATGCCTGGCGCATCGCCCCAAGGAGGCCGTAGGCCGTCGACTGAAACTTCAAGCTGCCGGTGCACGAGCGAGCGATGGGGGGATTTGCTCGTCTCCCATCGATATGGCTCAAACGGTTTTTGCCTCGAAGCTGCAAAGATCGCTGATCGTGCATAGCTGGCATTTCGGTTTGCGCGCGAGGCATATGTAGCGGCCGTGCAGGATCAGCCAGTGGTGAGCACCCCGCGCATAGCGCCTGGGCACAACAGCTTCGAGGCGACGCTCCACGGCAAGCGGCGTTTTCGCGGGTGCCAGACCGGTTCGATTGGCAAGGCGAAAAACATGGGTATCGACGGCAATCGTGGGCTGGCCGAAGGCTTCGTTAAGAACCACGCTTGCGGTTTTTCGACCGACACCGGGAAGTTTTTCCAGAGCCTCGCGCGTCTTTGGAACCTGACCTCCATGCTCTTCGACCAGCGCCCGGCTGAGGGCAATCACGTTTTTCGCCTTGTTCCGATAGAGACCGATGGTCTTGATGAGGTCGCGCACACGGTCTTCGCCGAGTTCCAACATCGCAGCCGGTGTATCGGCAAGACCAAAGAGCGTCTTGGTCGCTTTGTTGACGCCGACATCCGTCGCTTGGGCAGAGAGCACGACGGCCACCAGCAGGGTGAAGGTGTTGGTGTAGACGAGTTCGGTTTCAGGAGCCGGTTGCTCCGCGGCCAATCGGCTGAACAGCGCATTGATCTGATCGCGTTTCATCGCTCGACCTTTCGATCTTGTGTTTTCGCTGCCGTTGGTAGAAGCAATTGCACCTTGGTTCAAGACCGAGAGGGTCGACCAAGGCCGACATTGAGCTGACGCTGGATCTTGTTCGGGGATAAAAAATTGGTCAATGCCGGGAGGGCGGCCTATATGCCCTTCTATGAGCGATCAAGGCAATCACCTGTAACATGCCGGCACCGAAGCGGTTCGAAGCGGTACTTTATCCCAATCACTCGCTCGGGAGCACCGGCTTTGCCCTCCTTATGGGGGGGATCGTTCTGGTAAGCGGCCTCATCGGCGCTGGCTTTGCCGTGGTCGGCGCCTGGCCCGTCACCGGATTTCTCGGCCTCGACGTTCTCCTGCTCTATTTCGCTTTCCGCTGGAATTTCCGTCAGTCCCAGCAGGCCGATATGATCAGGCTAGATCAAAACGGACTTACGGTTCGGCGCGTCTTGCCCCATGATCAGGGGCAGGCTTGGCATTTCGAGACCGCCTGGGTTCAGGTGGTCCATGAGGACCGCCAGCTTAGGCTGCGCTCCCATGGCAAGGAGCTGGTGATCGGTGCCTTCCTGACAGCGGATGAGCGCCAAGCCTTCGCCCAAGCCCTCAAATCCGCCCTTCAGGCCCATCGAGACAATCCGATGGGTGACAAAGGAATTTAAGCTGAATTCCGTGCCTATTGGTCGAGGTCTGCCATCAATTCATCCAGCCCCGCCCGATAGATGCCGGTCATGAGCTCGAGGGCCTCTTCGTCGGCGACACCCGCTGCATTGAACGTGCTCGACCAGGTGATCGTTGCTCCATCGCCGGCCTCGGCCACGGTCATGGTTGAAGTGTAGTCAGCGATCGGCAAAGGACTTTCGATGATGGCATAGGTCATCGATTTGCCAGCATCGTCGAATGCCTTCAACTCCTCCAAAAATTCGCCGCCGTCGGCGGTTGTCAGCGTCCGCATGGTCTTGCCGTCCTGCTCGAACTGCTCGCATTCGGCAATCACCGGATGCCAGTCCTCGATGGAACAGAAATCGGCGATGGCCGCCCAGGCATCGGCTGGAGAGGCGGCGACATCGACGCTTTCACTGAGATCGATGGCAAAGGCCGGGCTTGCTGCAATGCTGACCGACAGGAAGCCTGCGGCGAGTGTACCGGTGGAACGCGAGAGCTTGGGCTGCATAAGACATTGGCTCCAATTTGGTTTCTTTGTTACCGACAATAAAGGGATGACGGTTTCTGATCGATCGATCAAGGCTCTGGGGGACTGTCCGCCCTATTTACTGACCCGCACTTTTGCCATCTCGCAGATGCTGGACCCTGTCTTGCGGAAAGGCCGCAGAGGAAATCAGGTCTGGCCAGCTTCGGCAATCAGGCGCGCCGTTGCCGTTTCGATCCGGTTCTCGAGTTCCGCCATGAAGACTTTGCGCTCAAGTCCCGGCTGAATAGGGTCCAGGAATTCGACCACAATGGTGCCGGAACGCTTCGCAAAACTCCGCCTCCCCCAATACAATCCCGAGTTCAAGGCAACGGGAACAACCGGCAAGGCCAGTTGCTTGTACAGAGCCGCCACACCTGGATGATAGGGCCTTTTCTGACCGGGCGGCGTGCGGGTTCCTTCGGGGTAGATGAGAATGGGCGAGCCGCGGGCGACGGCCTGTCGAGCTCCCTCGATGAGGGACCGCAATGCCCGCGTGCCATGCCCGCGATCGATTTTGATCATGCCGGCATGGAGAAGGCACCTGCCGAAGATCGGGACTTTGGTGAGCTCCTGCTTCAGGGCGATCGCCGGATCTTCGACCAGAAGATGCGCCGTGATGGTGTCCCATGCAGATTGATGCTTGACGGCAAAAATAGCGCCGTTCGACGGCAGTCGCTCGGTGCCCCTGACCTGATAATCGAGGCCGACAATCCGACGCAGAAGCCATTGGAGGCCATGCTCCCAACGCTCAGCATGTCGAACCATCGAGAGGCGTGATTGTCGAAGTTTTGGCAAAGCAAGGAACGCCATGATGACGGTCCAGACAAAACCGATGGCGTTAAAGAGAAGTGAACGGATCACAACCAGCTGGAAAATCCATTGACATGCCCGATCCATGCGTCGAGGCAGGACGTGATCATTGGCACGCGATGATGATGCGTCGACCATCCATCAGGGCATGCGTCCCAGTCCCCAAAGCGCCGTCATTCTTGCCGTCGCCGTGCATAAAAGGGCGGCGACGACCGGAACACAGGCCAAAAAGATCCAATCGACCGGTCGAAGACCGAGCCTGATCGAGTTAGTCAATTCGAGGCTTTGAATGCTGTACAGCAAGGCCGACACCGTCAGCATGGCGGCGAAGAAGCCGATCAGACCACCACGCAAGCCGCTATGCAGGGCATAGCGCTCAAATTGCCGGGCGAGGTAGCCGTCCTGCGCGCCCATGTAGCGGAGCAGCGCCACGGTATCGTGATGCATGGCAAGACTGAGACTGGTGATCAACCCAACAATTGCCAGGGCACCGATCAAAAGGAACACGCCGATGGTAATGCCAACCACCCGGAAAAAGCCAGCCTGTCGCTCCGCCTGATCGCGCCCGACGAGCTGGACGCCGATGGTCGCGTCCGGAACGATCTCGCGCAATTGACGCTCCAGACCATCAAGATCGGCCGTCGCCAGAGGATCCAGCGTGACATCGATCAGCCTCGGCAGCGGCAGATCGTCGTTTTCCAGACGCTCGTCGAGCCAAGGCTCGATAAGTTCCTGCAATTCGTCGTCCGGAACGATGGTGGCGGATGCCACCTCCTTGGCCTCGGTCAAAACCGCGAGAATCCGCCCGACGTCACGATCGCCATTTTCGGACAAACCGGTCGTCGGCAAGCTCACCGTCACCATCTTGTCGCGCTGGTCGAAAAGCGCCAAAGCGCCATCGGCAATCGCCGCTGTGGCCAGTGCAATGACGCTGAGATAGAGGAGGCCCGCCATGATCCAAGGCAAAAAGCGGCTGACCGCCGTCTGGTTCAAAGGCAGATCGAGGCTGCGCACGTTGCTCGTTTTCCCGTCAGTCAGCCGCGGCGAGTTGCGTTGGCGTTTTGGATTGTCCCGTCAGTCGGCCATTTTCGAGATGATAGACCGGATGAGGGTAGCGGTCGATCAGCTCATCATTATGTGTCGACAGGATGACCGTCGTTCCCTCTTTGGAAAGTTCGGTAAAAAGCCGCATAAGCCGCCGGGCGCGGCGGGTATCGATGTTGCTTGTCGGTTCGTCGCCTAGCAGCAAGTTCGGCCGTGATATCGCCGCCCGGGCCGCCGCGACGATCTGTCGTTGCCCCGTGGACAGACTTGGCGGCTTCGCATCCATCACATCGGTAAGGCCCAACCATTCGAGCATCTCGTACACCAGCTCGCGGATTTCACGTTCGCGCGCACCGCCGATACGCAAGGGCAGCGCCACATTGTCGAAAGCCGTCAGGTGGTTGATTAATCGAAAGTCTTGGAACATCATGCCAATGCGGCGGCGCGATTCCCCAAGATCGTCGCGATTGAAACTGACGACGTCACGGCCAAAAATTCTTAAGCTTCCCCTTGAGGGCCGATGGATCAAGCCCATAATATGCAGCAGTGAAGTTTTCCCGGCACCGCTCGGACCGACGAGGAAAATGAAATCGCCACGATCAAGGGTCAAATTGATATCGTGCAGAACCTCAGGGCCCTGTCCGTACTGCATCGCTATTTGTTCAAGTTGCAACATGACAACAACAATGTGAGTTGCGTTGAAAGAAACGATTGTGAAGATCACACATTACTGCATATTAGTCCAGCTGACATTCAACCGTTAAGGGAACAGCCTGCGCGCGGTTTGCCATGATCTTAACCTGTCCAAGTTGCTCGAGCCGATACCATGTCGATGCGTCGGCTTTCAGTACAAAAGCTCGTAAGGTGCGTTGCGCCAATTGCGGCCATCGGTGGAAAGCCATGCCGCCGGTGGATACGCCGCAGTCCGTTGACATAGAACTTGCACCACCGGCTGCAAGTCGCGAACAGGAAATTAAGTCCGCGGCCGAAGCGTCTTCCGCTGTTGCCAGACGGTCTCCTAGCGCAAGCCGCGCTGCAGGCAACCCCGTTGGGTGGCTCCTCGGCGGCGGCGTTGTTGTCTTGCTACTGGTCAGTTTAATCATCGGCCGAAATGGGATTGTCGACAAGGTCCCTGCAGCTGCAGCGATCTATCAGTCCGTTGGTCTGTCCATCGATCAGGACCTCGGTCTGGAGTTCGATGCCGTCACGTTGAACTGGCAAGCCGAAGGCGATGTTTTCGTTTTGGTGGTCGAAGGCGAAATAGTCAACCTCTCTGAAGCCAATCAAATTATTCCGCCGCTGCGAATGGCGATCCTGGACAGCGACGGGCAGGAGATTCAATACGAGTCGATTGAGCTCGCCGAAGGGGAGTTGAGCGCCGGCAACCGTGTCAATTTTTCCGGACGGCTGGTCAATCCGATAGATCAGGGTGAGAATTTCCGGCTGACATTCGAGCAGAATTCATAAGACTGAAATGTGTGGCGTTTTCGTCACGACGGCTTGGTCGCGGGTCATGGAGCGACGTCGTGGAATCTCATCGATTTGTCCGGTTTAAGCACCCAATGACCCCTTTGAGCGCGAGAGCAGGAGAGGTTGCTCAGCCTTTGAAGCCCGGGAACCTGACGTGATAATTTTATCACAGCAAGCGATCGATCAATACCGCCGAACGGTTGCCGAACGTTGCCGGCTCGTCATCACTGGCTTGATGGCCGGGTGTTTTCCTGGTCTTGAATTTCGATCATCGTGAAAGGTCGTTTTGGTCGGCCTTGGTCCCTTAGTCTCCGGGATGCCCGATCCAGACCAGCCTCCTGAGATTTCTTAATTTTTTTCTGCTGTCTCGATGTCATCGCGGTGTCGGGACGCTGCTGCCGGGCGGCATGTTCGGCAACTTGCCTAAACGTTGAAGCGAAAGAGGATGACGTCGCCGTCCCTCACGACATAATCCCGGCCTTCCTGACGAAGCTTGCCGGCCTCGCGCGCGCCGGCCTCGCCGCCGCATTCGATATAGTCGGCGTAAGCGATCGTCTCGGCACAGATGAAGCCACGCTGGAAATCGGTATGGATGCGGCCGGCGGCTTCGGCGGCGGTCATGCCCTGGACGATCGTCCAGGCACGGGCCTCCTTCGGTCCGGCTGTCAGGAAGGTGGACAGACCGAGCAAACGGTAGCCCGCCTGAATGACCCGGTCCAATCCCGGCCGCTCCAGGCCAAGGGACATGAGATAGTCGAGCTTGTCCTTGGCGTCGAGCTGCGACAGCTCCGCCTCGATCGCGGCCGAGACCACCACCGCGCCGGCGTCATCTTTCGCTGCGAACTCGGCAACCTTGGCGCTAAGCGCATTGCCGGTTGCCGCACTGGCCTCATCGACATTGCAGACATAGAGGATCGGCTTTGCCGTCAGCAGATCGAGCGCCTTCAGCTCACCCGACCTGTCTCTTGCCGCCTCCAGCCGCCTTGCCGGGCTGCCTTCTTCCATGGCCGGCCTGATCTGCTCGATTAGGGCAAGTTGGGTTTTGGCTTCCTTGTCGCCGCCGCGTGCCCGCTTGATCAGCCCCTCGCTTCGCTTCTCGATGGAGGCAAGATCGGCAAGCAGCAGCTCGGTTTCGATCAGCTCGGCATCGCGGATCGGATCGACCGAGCCTTCGACATGGGCGATGTCATCGTCCTCGAAGCAGCGCAGCACCTGGAGGATCGCATCGACGCTTCGAATCGCGCCCAGGAACTGATTGCCGAGACCTTCACCCTTGCTGGCACCGCGGACCAGGCCTGCGATATCGATCATTTCGAGCTGGGTCTCGATAATCCGCGCCGATCCTGCGATCCTGGCGATCTCGGCGAGCCGATAATCCGGCACGGGCACGCGCCCGGTATTGGGCTCGATGGTGCAGAAGGGATAATTGGCCGCGGCCGCCGCTTCGGTCGAGGTGAGGGCGTTGAACAGGGTCGATTTCCCGACATTGGGAAGGCCGACGATACCGCAATTGAAACCCACGTGGCGTGATCCTTGTTCAGTCGCGCTCAACCGGCACCTTGGCCTTGGGCGGCTTGGTCATCAGCGCGATCTTGTTCATGCAGCCGGCATCGTCGCCCTCGGCCAGGAGCGGGGCGGCCGCGACGAAGGCATCCAGGAGCGGGGCGAGCCAGTCACGATCCGCGCCGCTGAAATTGCCGAGCACATGACCGGTGACCCTGGCCTTGTCGCCGGGATGGCCGATCCCGAAGCGAACCCGGCGAAAGTCCCTGGAGCCGATGGCGTCTGCAATGGAGCGAAGCCCGTTATGCCCGGCAACGCCGCCGCCCGCCTTGATCCGCACCTTGCCAGGCGCCAGATCCAGCTCGTCATGCAGTACCAGGATATCGTCCAGGGTAAGCTTATAAAAATTGGCAGCCTGGGCAACAGCGATCCCGGAGCGGTTCATGAAGGTCTGCGGCTTTTGCAGCATCACCTTGGTGCCGCCCAACTGGCCCTCGGCGATCGCGCTCGAATATTTCGAGCGCCAGGGCGTAAACCGGTAGGCCTCGGCAAGCGCATCCACCGCCATGAAGCCGATATTGTGGCGATGGCGCGCATACTCAGCACCTGGATTGCCCAAACCGACGATCAAGAGCATGGGTTCACACCAACAGAGGCAAACACGGTTTGCATCGCAACGATATCAGGAGGCAAATAAACGGAAACCGCCGGCGTCAGCACCGGCAGATCCGATCAAAGCAAGTGAGCGGAACGGTCTAGCTTTCTTCGCCGCCGTCGCCGTCAGCTCCGGCATCGTCCGCTGCTGCCTCGGCGCCCTCGGCACCTTCACCCTCCTCGCCTTCAGCTTCATCGTCAGCGCCGCCGCTCGGGGCGGCGATCGTCGCGATGGTGAAGTCGCGATCGGTGATGGTCGGGGCAACGCCATCGGGCACGATCGCATGAGAATAATGCAGGCTGTCGCCGATGTCGGCCTCACCCAGATCCAGCTCGATCTTTTCCGGAATGCTGTCAGCCGGGCAGACCAACTCGACCTCGCGACGCACCACGTTCAACACGCCGCCGCGCTTGAGGCCGGGACAGGTGTCTTCGTTCAGGAACACGACCTGAACCTCGACCGTCACCGCAGCCCCCTTCGACACGTAGACGAAATCGGCATGAATGGGCTGGTCCGTAACCGGGTGAAGCTGGATCTCGCGCGGCAGAACGCGCACCGACTTGCCGCCGATCTCAAGCGCGCAGAGCGTGCTGTAGAAACGCGGCTTCTGCAGCTCGCGGCGCAATGCGCGGGCTTCCAGCGAGATTATCAACTGATCTTTCTTTTCACCATAGACGACCGCCGGCACGCGGCCGGCATTCCGTAAGGTGCGCGCAGCGCCCTTGCCGACAATGTTTCTGTCCTCTGCGACAAAGGTGAACATATCGCTCATGGTCTTCTCTTCCTCAACACGGAAGGCGCCAAACGCACCGTTCCGGACTAATCGAATAAACTCGACACCGAACTCTCATCGCTGATGCGCCTGATCGCCTCGCCGATCAAGGCCGCCACGCTGAGCTCGCGTATCTTCTTCGTCACCCGCACCGCCTCGGTTGCCCGAATGCTGTCGGTAATCACCAGCTCCTCCAGCGGACTGGCACTCACCCTCGCCACGGCCCCAGCCGACAGCACACCATGGGTAACATAGGCAGCCGCGGACGTTGCGCCAGCCTCAAGCAGTGCTTTTGCTGCATTGCAAAGCGTCCCGGCCGAATTCGACAATGTCGTCAACCAGGATGCACCGACGGTCGGTAACGTCGCCGATGACGTTCATCACTTCGGAAACACCCGCCCGTTCCCGCCGCTTATCGACGATCGCAAGGCCAACGTCAAGCCGCTTGGCCATGCCGCGCGCCCGGGCGACACCGCCGACATCCGGCGACACGATCAGGAGTTCTTCCGGATCGTAATGGTTCTGGATTTCCTTGGCCATCAGCGGCGAGGCGTAGAGGTTATCCACAGGAATGTCGAAGAAGCCCTGGATCTGGCCCGCATGAAGATCCATGGTCAGCACGCGATGGGCGCCGGCCGTGGTGATCAGGTTGGCCACGAGCTTCGCCGAGATCGGTGCGCGAGACCCGGTTTTCCGATCCTGGCGGGCATAACCGAAATAGGGCATCACCGCCGTAATCCGCCTGGCCGACGCACGGCGCAGCGCATCGATGCAGACCAGAAGCTCCATCAGATTGTCATTGGCCGGATAGGAGGTCGACTGGATCAGGAAAACGTCCTGGCCGCGGACGTTTTCATGGATGTCGACGAACAGCTCCATATCGGCGAACCGATGCACCGTGGCCTCGGCCAGCGGCATGTTGAGATAGGCGGCAATGGCCTCGGCGAGCGGTCGATTACTATTGGCGGCCAGCAATTTCATGCTGCGCACCCTCCAGGAGAACATGGGCGGAGCGGAGATGTAACAGGCGGTTGGGTTTAAGTAAACTTTTGGCGAGATTTTCTTCCGCTCTTGGACGCTTCGACTGATCTGGTGCGCCGGCGCATCCAGAAGACTCATTGGTCGGCGCCCCAACTTTCAGGTTTTGCATCAACGTTGCCTAACCGGTCCGATCGATCTGTTTCGGTCGATGCACGAGCCCGATCGTGGGCACGATACCCGAAAAAAATCGGTTCATCCGAAGTTCATTCGATCCGTCCTACTCAAAAAGAACGTGAAAGAGAGGCTTCGGGAGCAACCCTTGGCGGCGAAGCGAGAAGCCAACCTGCCACCAACCCGAAAGCGCAAAAAAAATCCTCGTCGCAAGCTTCTTCAAGAAAAGCGGCCTTGATCCAAGCAAGGGAGTTCGCGTCCCATGAAACCAGATCCCTCCAGACTGTTCATCGCCTTGACCCTCTCGCTCTTTGCGACGTCCGCAAGCGGCGATGAAACCACCTTGCCTCTCCGATTTTACGATGATGTCAAAAATCGGTTCATCCAGGCACCGGGCATCGCCGCCGATATTCGGACCAGCATCGAGGGCACGATCGCCCGCACCACGGTCACCCAATATTTCCTGAACGACACCGAGCAGTGGCAGGAGGGGATCTATCAGTTCCCGCTCCCGGACGATGCCGCCGTTGACAGTCTTACCATGATGATCGGCAAGCGCCGCGTCATCGGTTTCGTCACCGGACGTGACCAGGCGAAGGAAATCTACGCGACGGCGAAAGCCAAGGGACAGGCGGCCGGCCTCGTCGACCAGAACCGGCCCAATCTGTTCAAGTCCTCCGTTGCCAATATCCCGCCCAAAAGCCTGATCGGCATCGAGATCAGCTATCAAGGCGACGTCCGGCTGGACGATCAGCGCTTTTCCCTTCGAATCCCGCTTGCCATCACGCCGCGCTATGAACGCACGAACAGCGATGAGCTTCGCCATCTGGTCACCGCCGCCGGCCAGGACTGGGCGGACGATGTCGTCGATCGGCTGGCGCTCACCGATTTCGCGGGCGGCAACAATCCCGTCAGCCTCACCCTGACCTTGAGGCCGGGGTTCGAGACTGCCTCCGTGGACAGCCGCTCGCACCGCATCGCCATCGAGGAAAAGGCGAGGGACGACGATCAGGGCGAGATCTACGAGATCACGCTTGCCGACGGGGTTACCCCGGGCTCCAGTGATTTCACCCTTGATTGGGTGCCGGCGGCACAGGTCGAACCCCATAAGGCGCTCTATACCGAAAAGCTGGATGATGGCTATTACAGTCACCTCCTGATCATGCCGTCCAGCGGCCAACCTTTTGATGATCAGCCATCTGAGGGAGCCACGCCCGCCACGCCTCCCAAGCGTCAGGTCACCTTCATCATCGACGTCTCGGGCTCGATGGACGGCCCGTCCATCGAGCAGGCCAAACAAGCGCTGATCCTGGCACTCGATGACCTGGAAGAGCATGATCTCTTCAACATCATCGCCTTCAGCGACAGTTTTCGAAAAATCTTTCCGCAACCGGCCCTGGCGAGCGAACGTCAAATCGCCATCGCCAAGGCTGCGGTCGGCGGCCTTGCCGCCGATGGCGGCACGGAGATGATGCCGGCCTTGATCGAAGCGTTGATCGAACCGGAGGTGAACAGCCATCTTCGTCAGATCGTCTTCATTACCGACGGCGCGATCAACTATGAGGACCAGATCAGCGCCACGATCAAGAAACTGGTCGGCGAGGCCCGCTTTTTCGCCATCGGCATCGGTGCTGCTCCCAATGCCCATCTGATGCGCCATATCGCCATGGCCGGGCGCGGCACCTACACCTTCATCGATGACGTCGATGCGGTCGAGCGGGAACTCACCGCGCTGTTTCGGAAGATGAAAGCTCCCGTCCTGACCGATCTCAAGCTCGATCTGCCGGCTGGCCTGGATGCCGAGATCTTGCCCGCAAAGCTCCCAGATCTCATGGCGGGCGAGCCCGTTTCGGTCGCCATCAGGTCCAAGAAGCCGTTGAGGACGCTCAGCCTTCAGGGACGGCGAGGCGATCAAGCATGGCGCCAGCCCCTCCAGATCGACCAGCCCCGCTCGGCCGATGGCATCAGCAAGATCTTCGCGCGGCGAAAAATCGAAGCGCTGACCTTCGATCGACTTGGCCTCGACGACCAGGCGACGAAGGACGAAATCACCGTCATCGCCATCCGTCACCAACTGATCAGCGACCACACCAGCCTGGTCGCGGTCGACGAGGCGATCCTGCGCTCGAACAAAGCGCCGTTGATCCAAAAGCGCTACGACCCGACCCTGCCTGCCGGCTGGCAGGTGGACCGTTTGAGCGCACTCGAAGCGGAGAGATCCTACCGCCGCCTGATGGATGACATCTCATCGGAGTCATCCACGGATGCACCGCAGAACCAGCTGAGGCAGCAAATCAACCTGCCGCAAACCGCGACCGGTTTTCAGTTTTATCTGGCGCTTGGCCTCACCTTCATGCTGGCGGCAAGCGCTCTCCTGATCTTCCAAAGACGCTCGCAGCATGCGTAAGCTTCCGCTCATTGCCGCGATCGGACTGATGGCCGCCGGCCTTGCCCTCACCGGCTACGGCCTGATGGTGCCGATCAAAGCCTGGCTGTCGGTGCACTTGCTGGATCGTGCCTGGAACCGCGTCCTTGCCGGCGAGGAGGATGTTCGCCCCTGGCCCTGGATGGACAGCGAGCCGGTGGCGCGGCTCATTGCTCCCCCGATCGACGAAACCGAAGGCGGGGAAGGCCCGAGCTTCGTCGTGATGCGAGGCGTTTCCGGCCCGATCCTCGCCTTCGCCCCCGGCTGGCACGAGCAGACGGTCCTCCCCGGCCATCCCGGCACGACCTTGATCTCGGCCCATCGCGATACTCATTTTTCGATGCTGCAGCGGATCGGTAAACGGGACCGGTTCATGATCGAGGACAAGGAGGGCAAGCGCAGCACCTATGAGGTCAGTGAGATCGTGATCACCCACCAGCCAGTTCTTGCCTTGTCCAGCCACGGCGGGCCATCGCGGCTACTCCTGGTCACCTGCTACCCGCTGGACCGATGGCGTCCCGACAGCCGTCAGCGCCTGGTGGTCGTGGCCGATGAAGTGCCCGAGGTCTGACGAGCATTCTGCTCGACCATAAACTCTCCTCGATCGGCACCTCGAAGACCGTTCTATTGACAGCGCGTGGAAAGGTCATTCCATTAATGGTCCCAAGCCGGCGTGGGACCGAGCCAAACAAGGTATAAGCGCTTAAGAAACGACATCGATCAAGAGAGGTAACCGGGCATGAGCGGCAGGTTTTTCAGCATCGACGATCCCATTCCGTTCGAAGGCCCGGACGGCACCAATCCTTTGGTCTTTCGCTACTATCAGCCGGATCGGGAGATCCTGGGCAAGCGCATGGAGGACCGTCTTCGCTTTGCCGTCTGCTATTGGCACAGTTTCTGCTGGCCGGGCGGCGATCCCTTTGGCGGGGACACCTTCCTGCGACCCTGGTTCAAAGGTGACGATCCCATGGCGCTCGCCAGAGAAAAGGCCGAGGTCGCGTTCGACCTGTTTCGGCTGCTGGACGTGCCGTTCTTCGCCTTCCACGACCGGGACATCGCCCCCGAAGGCGCCACCTTGGCCGAGAGCAACGCCAACGTTCGAGCGATCGCGGATCTGTTTCAGGAGAAGATGCAAACCCAAAAAGTTCGCCTTCTCTGGGGCACAGCGAACATGTTCTCGAACCGTCGGTTCATGGCGGGTGCCGCCTCCAACCCCGACCCGGACTTGTTCACCTACGCGGCCGCCCAGGTGAAGAACTGCATCGAGGTCACCCATGATCTGGGCGGCGTCAATTACGTGATGTGGGGTGGGCGGGAAGGCTACGAGACCCTGTTGAACACCGATCTCAAGCGCGAGCAGGATCAGCTCGGCCGCTTCATGACCCTGGTGGTCGAGCACAAGCATAAAATCGGCTTTCCCGGCACGCTGCTGATCGAGCCCAAGCCGCAGGAGCCGACCAAGCATCAATATGACCACGACGTCGGCACCATTTTCGGCTTTCTCAAAGACCTACGGCTTGGAAAACGAGATCAAGGTCAATATCGAGGCCAACCACGCGACGCTCGCCGGCCATTCCTTCGAGCATGAAATCGCGCTTGCCATGGCACTCGGCATCTTCGGCTCGATCGACATCAACCGCGGCGATCCGCAATCGGGCTGGGATACCGATCAGTTCCCGAACAACGTTCCGGAGGTCGGCCTTGCGCTTTATCACATCCTGAAAGGCGGCGGCTTCACCACCGGCGGCTTGAACTTCGATGCCAAGGTCCGCCGCCAGTCCCTCGATCCCGACGACTTGCTCCACGCCCATGTCGGCGGCATGGACGTCTGCGCCCGCGGCCTGCTGATGGCGGCCGAGATGATCGAGGACGGCAAGCTCGCCGACCATGTCGAACGCCGCTACGCTGGCTGGAACAGCGCGGAAGGCAAGGCGATCCTCAAAGGCCAGCGCTCGCTGGAAGACCTGGCGGCTAAAGTGGAGCGGGAAGGCCTGGAGCCACAGCCGGTCTCCGGACAGCAGGAGTATCTCGAGAATTTGGTCAACCGCTGCTGCTAGTGGCATGGCCACTTCATTTGGTTTCCGCCGCTGGCGCAAAAAGCGCCAGGAACTCCGGCGGTATGCGGGCTCTTCAAGGTATGGCCGAGGGAGTCGTCTGTGCCGAACCCTGCCCCTGGCAGTGGTTCCGGATCTCTTTGCTCAGAAAAAGCAGGTGGCGAGCAGACCGAGGAGCAGGAGCAAGAGGAAAAAGGCAAGATGCGGCATGACGGTCGCCTGGCTATCTCGACCACCAGGTCGAGCGCCGCTCTGGACAGGGGATCAGCGCCCTTTGATGTGACGATCGATGTCCGCCCCAGGGTCATCGCCTGGCCGGCTTCGCTGTCCATCAGGATCATGTGCAGGAAAAACACCGTGCCCTTCTCGATGATCACGGGATTGTCGGCGTAGAACATCGGCCAGTCCATCCAGCAGGGTGCATAGACCGTGCCGAGCGAGTAGCCGCAGGCGTTCAGGCGATGGGCGCGCATGCCATGGGCATCCATGACATCGGCATGAGCGGAAAAAACCTCGCCCATGCTGCGGCCGGGCTTCAGTGCCGCCTCGCAGGCCGAAAGCGCTTCCTCGCAGGCTTCGGTCATGGCGCGCTGGCGGGATGACGGTTCGCCGATGACGAAGGTGCGCATCAGACAGGCGTGATACTGGCGGTAGACGCCGGCGAACTCCAGCGTGAGCTGGTCCGACGCGTCCAGCTTCCGCCTGCCGGACTTATACCGGCAAAGCAGGGCATCCGGCCCGGAACCGATGATGAACGGATTGCCCGGATAGTCTCCGCCGCCCTTGAAGACCGCACCCTGCATCGCCGCCAGAATATCGCCCTCATCGACGCCGGCCGCCGTGGTCTCGATCGCGGCGTCCAGCGCATCATCGGCAAGCTCGGCGGCGCGCCGGACGTAGACAAGTTCGGCATCCGATTTCACCAACCGAAGCCTTGAGATCAGATCCGACGCCTCGGCGGTCAGGGCAAATCCGTCAAGCGCCGCATCCACCTGCTTGCCCTGGGCCGCGGTCAGCCCGTGGCTGTCATACTCGATGCCGAGCCGTTTGCCGGCCAGCCCGCCGCGCCGCAGGAGATCCTTCAGATCATCAGCGGGTGTTGCCCCGTCCCGATCGACCCAGATCCGGATATCCTCGATGATCGAGGTATGTTGCGCCTGCCGGAGATCTGGGGCCCTGGTCAACAGGACGATGTCACCGTCGGCGCGCAGCACCAAACACTGAAAAAAACAATAGCCGAACGTGTCGTAGCCCGTCAGCCAATACATGCTCTCCTGCTTGAACACGAGGAGCGCATCGAGCCCGCGCTCGGCCAGGGAGACCAGGGTCTTCCGGCGGCGTTCGGCGAATTCGGCCGAGGTGAAGTGGGTGGTCATCTAGCGCGGTCCTTTGGCTTTCCTTGCCGGCTCCGTCGAGAACCGTCTGGTGAGGCACCAGGGCATCTGGGACGGTTTTCAGACTAGCGTTGATCCTGCTGCCTTGCCAGATGGGCGACATCCAGTTCGAGGGCTTCTCTGATCAGGGGGTGCGTCTTCAGCTTCCCGCCGAGATAAACGGCACCCTCTTTGGTCAAATGGCCGCCGTCATAGGAAATGAGCTTCAGATCGGGCGTAAAAACCTCACACTCTTTGACGCTTCCGCAGAAGAGCTCATTCAGATTCACGAAGGTGTCGTCATCGTAGAGATCAGCCATGATCTTATTGGTCTCGGCATGATGACCCTCAATGGAGTTCCTCAGCGACCTTTTCTCTCGATCGGTCAAACCGATATATTGAAGAGGCTTGATGCTGCCGAAATATTTCCTCCCGACAAGCACCACGCGCGCATCGAAGTCCTTTTTCAGATTGTCGATACTCTTTGGCAGGAGTCTCGCCGCCCAGGGGGTCCAGGAGGAAACGACGAAGATCACATCGGCCTGATGAAGGCGTTTTTGCAAGTCTTCATCCTCATACCAACCCCGCTTCGCGCAGTAGGACAAATCATCGTCTTTGATCTGGTCCGTGAAATCGGTTTCCAGATAGAGATTGCCGCAGAGTGACGAGATCTCGTGGATGGACAGGGAAATCTGAGAAAGCCCGCCTGCCTCGGCCAGCATATTGATGAAGTCTTGGGCAAAGCTGTCGCCGACGACCAGGACCTTCAAGCGCGCCTTCCGGTTAAAAGGCCGATCCTGAAATTGCTCGAACCGGGAATAGACATAGCGGCCCATCTTTTCGCGATCGGTCGCGACAACGAGATCGCGCTGATGCGGCGGATATCGGGTGATGAAGCCATCAAAGAGATGACCGGTCATGCCGAGGCAGACAAAAACCGAAGCGCCAAGCGCCGACGCCTTGAAAATCTGCGGACGTGATACTCTTTGCCGGTCGCGAAAGGGGCGCTCGACAAAGCGCCAGCTCAGCCATCCGAGAGCAAGGGACAGCAAGGTCAATAGGAGAAATGCCGGCGCCGACGGCTGTTCCGGGCTTTGCAGGCGAAAAAACGCAAACAACGGTTGATGCCAGAGATAAACGCTGTAGCTGATCAGCCCGATACCCACCAGAATGCGCGTCGAAAGCAGCCGAGCACAGACGCTTTTCGGCGTTGCGAACAGGATGATCAGGGCTGTGCCGGCAACGGGCAGCAGGGTGTGGAAGCTGGGATGAGGGGTGCCGTCATCGAAGGCGAAGACGGCATAGAGGATCATCGCCAAACCGGCGAGAGACAGGACCTCGCTGCCCCGTCGTCCCGCATTTTCCTCATGCAGATAGAAGGCCGCCAGCGCACCTGCGAGCAACTCCCAGGCGCGCGTCGGCAGCAGGTAGAACCCGAATTCCGGCACGGACGTGAAGCTGAACCGATCGCCGGCAAGGTCCTCGGCAGAAAAAAAATTGCCGCCAAACTGCGCGGTAAGCAGGCTCAACAAGGCCATGGCTGCCATGATCGAGAAGAGAGCCTTTCGCCGCAAAAACCATAAGGCCATCATGACAAGAGGAAAAAGGAGATAGTACTGCTCTTCGATCGACAGGCTCCAGGTGTGAAGGAGCGGCTGCTGGTCGGCGTCGGGGGCGAAATAGCCGGTTTTTCGATAAAAATGGATGTTGGAAACGAACAGGACGACGGCGATCATGCTGTCGGCGAAATTGTGAAGATCGCTGGGCAGCAGCCAAAACCAGGCGAACGGCAGGCAGCAGAGCATCACGAAAAAGAGCGCCGGTAAGATCCGCCGGGCACGCCGTTCGTAAAACGCGACAAGCGAGAAGGTTTTTTCTTCTTTTTCCTTTAAGATCAGCCGGGCGATCAGATAACCGCTGATCACGAAAAAGACGTCGACACCGACGAAGCCGCCTTGAACGACCTCGAACCCGGCATGAAACAAAAGAACGGGGAGGATCGCGACCGCGCGAAGACCGTCAATATCTTTTCTGTAGACCATGCTCAAAAAGCTCTGCCGTCACCTGCCATCACCTTCCGTCCAAAAAGTCGATCCCAAAACGCCTCCAGCGCCACGGCACCGCAGATCACGGCAATCGCCAACCACTGCAGCCAGGTGACCGCTTGACCGAGAATGAACAGGGCCAGGACCGCGGCAATGACCGGCTTCAGGAAAAAGAGGTACATGCCGCGGGTCAGATCGGGGACAGCCGCTAGGCCGCCCAGCCAGAGCCATTGGGTAAGGGTGGTGTTGAGAAGGCCGATGGCGAGCAGCGACCACCATTGACCGGACGGGCGCTCGAAAAGTGTCGAAGGATCGACCCAAAGGCCCCAGAAAAAGCCGACGATCAGCCAAAGACCGATGCCAGAGAGCGCGGTGCTCAAGGTGGTGATGCGCAGCGCGCCGTATCTGCGGATATAGGGCTTGGCGACCACGGTGAAGCCGCCGATCAGGAAGGCGCTCAAGATCACCAGGCCGATACCCAGAAGGTTGCGCCGTCCGCCGGCGAGTTGGGTAAGCGCGCCGTCGGTCAAAAGACAGGCGACGGCGATCAGCGCTGCAATGCCGGTCACCCATTTCGCGGTCGTGATCGGCTCCTTATTGAGCCAGCGATTGACCAGGGCGACGTAGATCGGGGCGGCGGTCACGGTGGTCGCGACCTGAGGAACGGTTGCATAGTCGAGGGCCAGGTGGAAACAGGAGATAACCGATGCAGATCATGCCGATCGAAAGGCCGATGATCGCCAAGCAATCCTCCTTGAGCGGGGTGATCAGATCGCGCGCACTCGGGATCATCAGCGAGATGACGACCAGCCCGGCCCCGCCGATCAGAAAACGCCAGACCGAGAGTTCTGCACCGGCGACACCGGAAAGCACGGCCACGAACTCGGTGGTCGCGTGACCGATGACGCCCAAAAAGACCGCGCCATAGGCGATGGCGGCGTAGCGGTGCCAAAGCCCGGTCTTGCCGCTCACGCCAATCGGTCCGCCAGCGCCAGGCAGGCGCGCGTGATCGCAGCCGGCCGCTCCATGGTCACGAGATGACCGATATCGCTGATGTCGATCGTCTCGGCATGCGGCAGTCGTTCGGTAAGTTCGGCAACATCGGCGGCCTCGTAAAAAACGTGATCCTGCAGGCCGCTCAAGACTGTCACAGGCATGGTTAATTTTTCGTAAGCGATGTTCCAGTCCGCCCCGATGCCGGCACCGAGCAAACGCGCCGCGCCGCTATCCGGGTCGAGGGGCTCGTAAGGTTCATCCTTCAGAAAATTCGCGCTGTTGGCCGCCTGCCAGGCAGGCCCGGTCAGATGCTGCAGCATCAGGTCCTGGATCAAACGGCCGCCGCCGATAAGAGCGGTGCGATAGGCAGCACGGTTGGTCCAGTCGAGCCGGGGTCCGGCTTTGCGCAGGGTGTTGATGAAAAGAAGGCCATCGCAGGGAGCACCGCCGAAATGCGCCTGAGCCGCAAACAGCCCGCCGATCGAAAGGCCCACATAAACCGGGCGGCAGGGCGTCTCAGCCCCGATCAGTTTGATGGCATCTTCGACAATCCCCTCTGCCGTGATGACGTCAGGGCTGCTGAAGGGACTGTCCTTCTGTCCGCGAAAATTCCACATCAGCGTGCCGTGACCAGCTGCGCGAAGGGCAGGGCCGATTTCAGCCTCCCAGGCGCCGGTATCGCCGGTCAGCGCGTTGAAGAACACGAAGGTGGCGCCGTCGCCCTGATTGGGTGCCTTATGCTCGTAATGAAGCGCGTCGTGATCGCTGATAGTGAAGGTTGCCATCTTGTTCTCCCGATCTTTTCCATCGCCGATGGGTATCGAAGCCCTGCTTCCGACCCCGGAGACACAAAGCCCGGTCAAATTCGCGCGAACCACCGCCTTTTCAGCGGTAACACTTCCCGCGCCACTCTTCCACCGCTATAACGCTTGGCATCATGACGCAAGATGGCATGCAAGGTGGATAGACATCATGGCTGAGCTGGCGACCAACGGCACACGGGCAGCGAACGACAAGCAAAAGGCGCTTGATGCTGCGATCGGACAGATCGAGCGCTCGTTCGGCAAGGGCTCGGTGATGAAACTGGGTGCCAAAGGCACGCTGGTCGACATCGAATCGATTTCCACCGGATCGCTCGGTCTCGATCTGGCGCTCGGCATCGGCGGCCTGCCCAAGGGGCGCGTCGTCGAGATTTACGGGCCCGAAAGCTCGGGCAAGACAACGCTCACCCTCCATTGCATCGCCGAAGCCCAGAAAAAGGGCGGGATCTGCGCCTTCGTGGATGCGGAGCATGCGCTCGATCCGGGCTATGCCAGAAAACTCGGCGTCGACATCGAAGAGCTCCTGATCTCCCAGCCCGATACCGGCGAGCAGTCCCTCGAGATCGCCGATACGCTGGTGCGCTCGGGTGCCGTCGACATCGTGGTGATCGACAGTGTCGCCGCTCTTGTGCCCAAGGCCGAGCTCGAAGGCGAAATGGGCGACAGCCATGTCGGTCTGCAGGCGCGCTTGATGAGCCAGGCGCTGCGCAAACTTACCGGCAGCATCAACCGCTCCAAATGCATGGTGATCTTCACCAACCAGATTCGCTCGAAGATCGGCGTGATGTTCGGCAGCCCCGAGACCACGTCGGGCGGCAATGCGCTCAAATTCTATGCTTCCGTCCGCCTCGATATCCGCCGCATCGGCCAGATCAAGGACAAGGACGAGGTGATCGGCAACCAGACGCGGGTGAAGGTGGTCAAGAACAAGGTCTCGCCGCCGTTTCGGGTGGTCGAGTTCGACATCGTCTATGGCGAAGGCATTTCCAAGACCGGCGAACTGCTGGATCTCGGGGTCAAAGCCGATCTGGTGGAAAAATCCGGCTCCTGGTTCTCCTACAACAGCCAGCGCATCGGCCAGGGTCGGGAAAACGCCAAGGTGTTCCTCAAGGAAAACCCGGAGATGGCCGACGAGATCGAAAAGAAAATTCGCGATCAGGCAGGCATCGGCAATGCGGATGCCCCGGGCATCGATCTTCTGGACGAAGGCGATCCGATTGGCGTCGAAGGCGAGTAGGGAAACGCTCCAGCCTTCCGCTTGGCCTCAAATCAAAGGGTAAGAGCGATGGAAAATATTGCGCTGGTTGGCGGCGGGCTGATCGGACAGGCCTGGGCGATCGTGTTCTCGCGCGCAGGTCATGATGTCGTGATGTATGACGCCTCGCCGGTCATCATCGAGCAGGCGCAGACGAATATCGCCTCCAGGCTGGACGATCTCGCCAGGTTCAATCTCATCGACGACCCGAAAGCCATGCTCGATCGTATCGGCTACGCGATCAGGCTGGGCGATGCCGTCGCCGGCGCCGACTATGTGCAGGAAAGCGTG
>CAWBCX010000053.1:0-105052 GCA_963787265.1 uncultured Alphaproteobacteria bacterium
CCGAGCTCCTCATCGCTCAAGATGCGTGGCGGCGGTATGGCGCGGGATCGGGGAAACGCACGAGGATCAAGCGCCTCAGTCCGCGCATCGTCGATGGCGAGATACTCGCAAAAGCGGCGGAGCACTGCATGACGAATGGCGCGGCCGTTAGCCGTCCCCTCCCAGGAGAGGACAAAGTTGGATCCCATCTCCCGCGTAAAAGGACCGGCGAGCTGCCCAGCTTCCAAATATCGCACCAGCGCCCGCAATATCGCGGCTTGATTTTGGAACGCGTAGCCGAGCGAGCGACGAAGCTCGACATAGGCCTCGACCCTCTCGGCCAGCATCGTCGCGAAAGCGGTCATGAGACGCCTCCCGGAAACGGGAGGGCGACATCGGCGAGCTGCGGCAGCGCCACCTTCACATAGATGGCAGTGGTGTCGATGCTCTGATGGCCCAGCAGGTCCGCGACCTCGTTGATCGGTCGCCGTTGCCTGACGAGGTGTGTCGCCAGGCTATGACGCACCAGATGGGCGCCGGCGACCCGAGAAAGCTCGAGCCCGCTTCGCTCGAGTTCGGGATCGCACGATCCTCGAAATGGCGCTGCTGGATCTGAATGGACCCACTGGTGGCTTATAGGACAGGAAAATCCGCGGGCTGTCGATCTTCGGTCTGGCATGCAGCACGTAGTCGGCGAGGGCCTTGCCTGCTTCCTGCAAGAGCGGCACAACGCGATCACGCCTCGCCTTGGTCCGGCGCACCAGGATCTCGGCGCTGCGCCAACGAATATCTTGAAGCTCAAGCGATCGCAGTTCCTTGTTGCGCAACCCCGTGGTCGCAAGCAGGAGCAGCAGCGCGCGATCCCGTACGCCCGAAGGCGTCGTCACGTCGATCGCATCGATTGTGCGCCTGACATCCGCCCACGCGAGGCGCGGTGGCAGGTGCGCCAGACGGTAACAGGGTGTCCGTGGAACGAAACGGGCGAGATCTTTGCTGTTAAGGTCGGACCACCGCAGGAAACGCAGAAATGTGCGGGTGTATGACGTGGTCGAGGCTCGTGTGTAGTCGTTGGTCGACAGCGACAAAAGGTGCTGGACCAAGGCGAGCACATGCTCGCCCGTTATCGCGGCAAGAGGCTGATCCGGAGCATAGTCATGATACCAGGCGAGGATCCGGCGGGCGACCAGAAGCAGCCCCTCGCAGGTCTTGGGCTCCAAGCCGCGCACCAAGCGCAAGTGATCGAGATAAGCGGCGAGCAATGGATCATGGGGATCCGGCATTGGGCGATACGATATCGAAAACCGGTCTGGCGCCAGCCGACGAGCATGTTCGATCGCTGTCCGCGCTGCGATCCGCGGCGTGACCGTCGGCAAACTCTGTACGAAGCGATCGATCATGTCCTGATCGATCGTCGCTGCCCCGGCGTGGCGCACTGCGAACACGCTGAATCTGGCAATCTGGCTGATGTAGATCTTGGCCGACGCCCGCTTGTATCCCACCTCAAAAAAATGCGCCGCAATGCGGTCCATCTCTTCACCGAACGCACCGCTGCGAAGGCGCCTGAGCACCCTCGGATACTTGAAATATAACTCCAACATAGCCGTCTCTCCTTCCGGACCCTGCCAGGCACATCCTGGGCCGGAAGAAAAAAGGGCGAGATCTTATGTGGCGGCAAACCTTACCTTCGCCGCGGAACTACGCGCTCCTGAGGTGCGCCGCCACATAATCACGCCCGACACATATGCAAGGATTTTGCCGGAGAACCTGCTCGGCCGCAGCGGCAAGGCCCGTGATCCCTTTTCGCATATCCGTGACGCCGCTGGCGACATAGACCCGAACCCCGGTGCCCGGCCCGATCATGCCGACTCCACGGCGGCGACCAGGCGACGGATCTCATGACAGCGAAGCGTTGAGGGAAGGCGAAGCGTCCGACCATGGCGAAGCTCGATCGAGATCATGATATCCGCCGATGGCGTCTCGTCGGCCGCCGGCGCATCATCATCGTCACCACAAACCTCGACCGGCAAGAAGTCGACGACAGCTAAGGACTCGGAGCGAAGCCGTCCCGACCGAAAAGCCCGACGCCACTGATAGATTTGTGACCGGCAGATGTCATGACGACGGGCCACAGCACCAACCGATGATCCGGGGTCCGAAGCTTCCCGCAAGATCTGAAGCTTCTCCTCTGATGACCAGCGACGACGACGCTCGACGCCCGTCAAAATCTCCATGCGACCCAAGATCATTGTCCTTAACGACGTACTTAAACACGTGAATAAGGATGGATCTTAGCAAGGTGCAGTCCCGGGAAAACGGCGGTACTCATTGGCCGCGTACCATGTAGAGGCCGACAATGGCGCTTAACTTATCGGCAAAAGCAGGATCGTTGGAGCGCTTGAAGGTCTTGATCCGATGGGGTTGCAGCTCATACTTCGCCCAGATCCGCTGTACCGCGCCATGCGAGATATCCACCGCCTTGGCCATCGCCCGGCCGGTCCAATGGGTGACTTCGCCGGGCGGTTCGCTGCAGGTCAGCGCCACCACCTTGAGCTCGATTCCTCCGGCAAAGGCTGGCTTGCCCGGCGGTCGCGTTCGATCTTTCAGCAAGCCTGCGACACCATCCTCGGCAAACCGCTGCCGCCAACGCCAAACCGAAGGCCGGCTCACGCCCGACCGCATCGGCAATCGCCGCCACCGACCAACGATCCGCCGACAGCAAAACGATCCGCGCCCGCTGGATATGTTTGTGCCGCCGATTTCGATCGGTCAACGATCGCCTCCAAACGAGCACGATCATCGCCGCAAAGCAAAACGCCAACTGTCTGGGCCATGGCAAAGGCATAGCATGACTGGCACGCCAAATGAGAAAACACTAGGTTGAACTGTGGCAAAACTAATGTATCTTAGCGTGTGATGCGTATTGGATAGCCTCGTCGTTCGATGGTAGCTTGTCGGATCTCACTCCAATCAAGACGGTTGCGGTCCGCGCCGGCAACAGCGACAACTTGATCGACCACGCTGCTGTCCAGCAGCCTGTCAAATTGCCCTTCGGCTTCAAGTTGATCACTCTGCTGTTGGGTCGGGTGAGCTTCCATGTAGAGCTCATTGCTTATCCAGCCAAACTTGATCGGCTGGTCAATGATGGTCACCTTTGTGCCTATATCGACCATTTCAAATAGAGTTTCGACATCTTCCGGATACATTCGGACACATCCGCTGCTCACGCGTCGGCCAACGCCCCAGGGCTTGTTGGTTCCGTGAATGAGGTATTGGGGCCAGCCAAGATACATCGCCCGCGTTCCAAGGGGGTTATCGGGGCCTGCCGGAACGACATCCGGTAGTTCCGGCTTTTCCCTGCGCATCCGTTCTGTCGGATGCCAGCTGGGATTTGCGCGTTTGCGAACAACCTTGGTCACGCCGGTTGGCGTTCCCAATCCATCTCGTCCGATTCCAATCGGAAATGATCGTGGCGCATCTCCCGGCTTTTGGAAAAAGTAGAGGCGCATATCGGACAGATTGATGATGATGCCTTCCGGCTCAGCATCATTAAGATTTGGCATGAGATGAATGGTCGGGAGGACAACATCTGTGCCTTCTCCTGGAACCCAAGGATCGGTGCCTGGGTTGGCGGCCACCATTTCGACATAACCGAGCTTATATCGCCGAGCCAGATCGAGAAGCGTATCGTCATAAGATGCTTGATAGCTTGAGGTCTCGCGCAGTCCTCCCCTGGCATCGAGCAGCGTGTCTAGGTTACAGCCACTCGAGAACCAAACTCCGACTAGGCACATCGCGACTGTCGGATGTTTTCTTGTCCAAGGTGTGATTTGATCGTCCATCGCCATTGAAGTTCTTATTTTCCCTTTCAAACCTTCTTGCCAAAGCATTCCAGCAATTTAGACTGCCATCCGCTTCAACAAGAGTGCAGCGTCCGAATGATAGCTTTCATTGTCAGCCATACCCATCAGGCGCGTCTGTTGGCCGGTACGATTCTGTTTGTCATCGTCGCGGTCTCCCAGAACCCGGTTCATGCGCAGCTGCCATACCTTAAACAAAATCAAATCGATCTTGTCGTTATCTATAAGAATGAGCGCTTGCTTCAACTGAAGCGTAATGGAAATGTGGTCCGAAGCTTCAACATCGCTTTGGGCGTCGAACCTGAAGGGCATAAGCGCATTGAAGGCGATGGCCGTACGCCAGAAGGTGTCTATACGCTGGATTGGCGAAATGCAAAGAGCCAGTTCTATCGATCCATTCATGTTTCGTATCCAAGGGCACAGGATGAAGAGACTGCGAAACGATGGGGCTCTTCTCCAGGAGGGTTGATCATGATCCATGGATTGCCGAATGGTCGCCGTGCAAACGAGATTGGTCACCCCCGCAATGATTGGACCAATGGCTGTATCGCCGTCACCAATGATGAGATGGATGAAATTTGGTCACTCGTTGATGATGGCACAACGATTATCATCTTCCCCTAAAGCATAGCGATAGTCTTATTCGATCGAGACGTACTGAAGTCAACGCCACTGCTGCGCCTATCAGCGACCGTACATATCTTCCAGCCGGACGATATCGTTTTCGTCAAGCTGCTCACCCTGTTGAACTTCAATGAAGATGACATCGTCGGTCCCTGAGTTTTCGATGCGATGCGCCGTTTCAAGAGGGATGAAGACGTGCATGTTGGGCCCGAGTTCACGCTTTTCATCCCCGCATGTCACCAATGCCCGACCTTGCACGATGATCCAATGCTCCTCGCGGTGATGATGTAGCTGGAGAGATAGCTTTCCGCCGGGTCTGACGGTGATGCGCTTACAGACATAATCATCACCAGTGGCAATGACTTCCCAGCGCCCCCAAGGCCGATCATCGGCTTCACCCGTTTCATAGTTTACCGCCATAGGAAATCTCTCCTCGAACCTCACCGCTCTTTATGAAACTTGCAGCGTAGGCCGAAGTCATACGCTCTTCCGTCCCGAAGCTTCAATGTCTAACGCTGCTTTGGTTAAAATTTGGTCAACGTCGCGGAGCCATGACACATGATGTGCAACAAACTACGAAAGTCTCAATTTATCGACATTGACTGACGTCGGCCAAAAGGTCGATGTCATGACCCTGTCTAGACGTCAGCTCCAAGACATAGCATCCTCATGGATGGATTGCGGCCAAGATCGACAAACAGAGAGTTTGTCGATAGCGATGATAAAACGACCAATGGTATCAAGGCGACCAACGGTATCAAGGAGCAGGCAATGCGTTGGCAGTTGGGACGTCGAAGTCAAAATATTGAAGACCGACGAGGATCCAGGGGACGCCTTGGTTTACCGAGAGGTATGGGGCGGCCCATGGGGCAGGGCGCTAGACGAGGTTTGGGCGGCGGGCTCGGCATTCTTCTTCTTGCCGTCGTTGCCATGCTGTTCGGCATTAATCCCAGCTTTCTCTTCAACGGCCTGTCCGATGAGCAGATCTTGGCCCCGCACCAAGCCTCCAGAAATGGCCAGGCATTCGACGACGATGACAAGGTGGGACAGTTTGTTTCAGCCATCCTCGGTGAAACCGAAGCTGTCTGGTCCGATGTTTTCAACAGGATGAACCAAGATTACCGCGAGCCAACGTTGGTCATGTTCGAGGGACAAGTTCAATCCGCTTGCGGTTTTGCGAGCGCCGCTGCGGGGCCATTTTACTGTCCGGCCGACGAAAAGGTTTATCTCGACACGAGCTTTTTTCGCGATCTTTCAAACCGTTTTGGTGCCGCTGGCGATTTTGCTCCAGCCTATGTGATTGCCCATGAAATCGGCCATCACGTGCAAAACCAACTAGGTATTGCCGGGAAGGTCAATGCCAGACGCAGCCAGATCGGTGAGATTGAAGCCAATCAGCTTTCAGTGAGGCTTGAACTGCAGGCTGACTGTCTGGCCGGCGTTTGGGTCAACCATTCCCAGGAAAAACTGCAATGGCTCCAAGAGGGTGACATCGAAGAGGCTCTGACAGCAGCAAGCGCCATCGGTGATGATCAGTTGCAAAAGCAGGCACAAGGCTATGTGGTGCCGGAAAGCTTCACTCATGGAAGCTCCGAGCAGCGGGTTCGCTGGTTTACCAAAGGCGCGCGCGCTGGGGATATCGGGACTTGCGATACCTTTTCCGGCGCAATCTAGTGCATCGGCCCCGACAGATCGGTCAGATCAGTTTGGGAAAGTTGAGGCAAACAAAAGAGATAATGTGCCGTCAACTGGATTTTCTGATTGTGTTGGCGCAAATGAGGCGAGGATCAAAATGCTTCTGGACGATCTCAGAGTTGACTATTTTCGAATTCCTCTTGCGACCACGCTGTCCGACTCAACTCATGGTGACATGAGTGTTTTCGAGCTGGTGACGGTACGCCTCCAAGACACCGAGGGCGCCGAGGGTCTCGGTTACGCTTATACGGTGCATGTCGGCGGGCGCGCTGTTCAAAGCCTGATCAACGATGATCTCAAGCCTTTGCTGATCGGTGAAGAGGCCGATCGGATCGAGGCGCTTTGGCAAAAAATGTGGTGGCGGACCCATTTCGTCGGCCGCGGCGGTCTTGCTGGTTTCGCCATCGCGGCGATCGACGTCGCCCTTTGGGATTTAGCCTCGAAACGAGCAGGAAGGCCGCTTTGGCGCTATCTCGGCGGCTACGATCCGAGGGTGCCGGCCTATGCCGGCGGCATTGATCTTCAGTTTCCTCTGGATAAGCTGCTGAAGCAGACGGAAAGCAATCTTGGCAAGGGGTTTCGAGCGATCAAGATGAAAGTGGGGCGCCAAAAGCTTGGTGAAGACGTCGAGCGGATTGCGACGATGCGCGACCTTTTGGGGCGCAGACACGCCGTTGATGGTCGATGCCAATATGCAGTGGCGCGTCGATCAGGCGATACGGGCCTGCCGGGCGTTCGAACCTTTCGGCTTGACTTGGGTGGAAGAGCCGACCATTCCCGATGATGTCCCGGGTCATGTGAAGATCATGCGGGAAGGTGGACAGCCGATAGCGACCGGCGAGAATCTTCATACCATCTACGAGTTCCAGGCCATGATAGCGGCGGGCGGCGTTGCATTTCCGGAGCCTGACCTGGTCACATGCGGCGGCATTACGCCCTGGCTGAAAGTCGCCAGACTTGCCGAAGCTTCCAATCTGCCTGTCACGTCACATGGCGTGCATGACCTCCATGTTCATCTTCTGGCAGCCATGCCCAACGCTTCTTTCCTGGAAGTTCATGGTTTCGGACTGGATGAGGTTATGGTTGAGACGCTGGTTCTTGAACGAAGGCAAGGCTGTTGCGCCTGAACGCCCAGGTCATGGTGTCATGTTTGACTGGCCGAAACTCGAAGCGCTTTCGGGTGAGTGAGAACATGCAAAAAGCAAAGAGTCGAGGTACCTTTAGCCGAATTTTAACGGTGATGACGGCATTTTCCAGGTTCCTGATGTGATGCAAGCTTGGAGGCCATGTCCCGCCTCCTTGCGCAAAGTCGGCTCGAAGCCTCAGAGACCAAGGATCTGACGCGAAATTAACGCGGTACTTTAGTAGAATGGGAGCGTTGCGCAGCCGGCATGGCGATTGCTGCGCCGGTTGAAGCGGAAGACGAACTCGTTGAGACAGGTCTGGATATGAGCGCGGCGCAGGCCGTGATAGACGCCGAGCGCCCAGGTTTTGAAGTTGGCGAAGACCCGATGGATCCAGGGCAGGACGATGTGGGCGGCCATGGGACCGACGACATGGGGCTCGTGCCTGACGTCCTTGGCGCCGGGATAGGCGGCCCAGCCATCGGTTTTGGCGGTGGCGTCCTTGGCGAGATTGTCGGCAAGAAAGGCGTGAAGACTGATTGCCGAGAAGTCCTTGATCTCGGTGAGACGGATGCGGCCAGGTTTGCCATCTCCGACCTCGACCGCACCGGCGATCAGGAGCTTGCCTTGGGCGCTTCGGCCGCCGCCGCCGGCAACCGCATCGCCTATGTCACGGCAGCGAAAGGTGGTTTCGTCGGCCTCGACCAAGCCTTTGAGCGGCGAGCGTCCAGGGGCGACCACGGCAAGGCGCAGCTTGGCGACCAGGAACCAGGCGGACTTGCAGGCTGGACGCGAGAGGGAGCGTTCAGGACCAAGCTGCTTTTGCAGTTGCAGGGCGGAGATCCCGTTGGAATGGCTGCTCATCAGATAGGCAGCCCAGAACCAGACCGTGAGGCTGAGCTTCGAGCCGTGCATGATGGTGCCAGCAGTTACCGAGGTTTGTTTGTGGCAGCCGGCACATTCGAAGGTGAACGCCTTGGTCTCGAGCGCCCAGGCCTTGACGCTGCCGCAGGCCGGGCAGACAAAGCCGTCCGGCCAGCGCGTTTTGATCAGATAATCGGCGCAGGCGCGCTCATCGGGGCAACGCTGCTGAAACTCCAAAAGTGAGTGGGGATAGTCCGACATGAGAGGTAATCCGGGATTGTTTGTTCTTATTTTGTTCTATATCGCCGCATCGCCTATGTCACCACATCCGGGCTCACCGGACGGTCGGGAATAAGCCTTTCCATTCTAAACGGAACTAACACAGCTGCGGATCGTGGCTGATCTTACTCAGCAGTCGATAATATAGGCTACACTCGGTGCCATGAAGAAAGACCTGACCAGGTTCGGCGTATTCTTATTGGCAGCCAGTTGTGCGTTAACTTTTTCCTGAAGTTTTTCGCCCCGGCGCAGCGGCATTCTGGCCACGCCGGTACGTTCCATATTACGTTTCATATGGCTCCAAACGAGTTCGTCGGGGTTCAGGTCCGGTGCGTATCCCGGAAGAATATGCAGCGTCAGTTTCCCCTTGGTCGACAGGACATAGTCCTTCACCAGCTTCGTCTTGTGCGCCGGGAGACCATCGACCACCAAATGCACGGGCTTCCTGCGATACCGCATCATCTGGCAGAGCAGCGTGACGAACAAGTCGGAGCGCTGCTGGCAGGGCGCAAACTGCTGCAGACCAAGCTCTTGGATATCGAGCTCAGCATCCGCGGTCTCTTGCGGGGCTTTGGCCTGAAAATGAGACAAGTAAGCAAAGGTCGCTTTGCCGCGAGAGTGAAAGAATTGATCGCTGGCCACGCTATGCTGGAACAGGTCATCGGTGCGATGTTGGTTGCTCGTGAAGCGTTGCGAGCCGAATTCAACCGCTTGCATCGCGCCATGTTGGCAATCGCTCGCAAGGATGCAATCTGCCAAAGGCTGATGACGGCCCAAGGGGTGGGCGCGGTGACCGCGATCACCTATAAATCCGCCGTGAATGATCCTACACGCTTTGTCAAATCCAAAGCGATTGGGGCGCATTTCGGCCTGACCCAAAAGAGGCATCAGTCCGGTGAAACCGACATCAAGGGCAGCATCAGCAAGGTCGGTGATGTCACGGTGCGCACAGCGCTCTTGGAGGCAGCCAATGCGCTTTTGACCCGATCTCAACGCTTTTCGAGCCTCAAGAGCTGGGGGTTGAATATCGCCAGACATCGGGGCATGAAGTGCGCCAAAGTGGCAGTGGCGCGCAAGCTCGCAGTGATCCTGCACCGGATATGGGTGGATGAGACCGACTTCCGTTGGGGGCAGGAGCAGGCGGCGTGACCATCACATTGCTCTCGCACTGGAAACCGACAAGCTTGCATCGGGTGTAGAGATCATGGTCGCTAACCACAGGGTCAGATAATAGGAGGAGCCTCAGCCCTTTAACGTCAGACAAAGTCACTGAGTTCGGGGTAGCGCCCAAGGCGCTTATCCCCGAAGGTCCCGCTGCTGGGACGCACGATCGGGTAAGGCCGTGAAGGCGGGAGCTCGGACGCCTCAATCGGCGTACCACGTGCCCCAAGATTGGCCCCCGATTGAATCGGATCCCATGATGTCGGCGACCGCTTGGTCGACCACGGACAGGAAGCCAGAGCCTGGCAGCCAGCGGCGATCGTTACTTTGGAGCTTGACAATGAAAGGCCCATTACGGAAGCCCGCCTTCATAGGTACGAGACCAGAAGGCGCCGCAAGCGTTGACGGCTGAGGCAGCACTGATCGATTGCCGCTGACCTGGGCGTTCAACGACTGTTTGCCCCTTCACACTCCAGGTCTTGCCATGAACCGTGTCGGCGCGAAATCCTGCCTCATCCCAGAAAAAAACCTCGCCACCCGCGGCTTTCGCCGCGCGGGCGATGGCAGGAAACGTCTCGCGTCGCCACGTATCGATCGCTTGCGGATCACGTTGATAGCGCGTTGCAAAGGCTTTTGCGGCGTCAATCCCAACCTGGCGAGCAAGGCCCAATGGCACTCAGACCGAGGGTGACATTGAACTTCTGCTCGATCAGGCTGGTAACGATCGACCGGGTCCACAACCCGAAGTCCAAGCCATATTGGCGAGGGTCTTTGCCGTTGATCCAGCGAAACACCTGTTGCTCCTGGCGGCACGTCAAACGACAAGGTCGTCCCGCCCGCCGCCGGCCGGGAACGCAGAGCCTTCAACCCCACACCACGTTTCAAGGCAGCGGCAAGCCATTCGTAAATCGTCGTGCGGCAAAGCCCATAGGAGAGAGCGATCGCATGCGTCGACTTTACTGGTCTCATCGCGATCGATGGGCCGACGCCGCACCACTCGGCGGCATCATCCTCACTCTCGACGACGCCCTTGAGTTCATTGCCAACCAACCCGTCTTCTGGACCCGGGCCTGATCGCCACGACGGCGGTGCGCCCCATCGCAAATGGGCACCGTCGAGCTAAGTAACGGCGAAATTTCAACTTATAGTAAAGTATTTTTTGTGATTATATCTATTTTTAATTAAAAAAACAACTAAATTTAAAACTATTTGGAGATAATACTTGGAGTTATTTTACGAGTCGTGAGTATTCGTCATTTTTTACTCGCCAAGACACCAATTCTCCTGTAGACAACCGCGCTTCTCTCTTGGGTTGCTAGAACGAATGTTCGTCAAAGGAAAAGATAAAATACGGATTTCTTGTGTATTATTTTTGGGTGACTTTCTTTTTGGCACTCGTGGTGTTCATTTTACGACTGCCGGTGACAATCCGGCGCATAGGGGCTCAGCGCCAAGCGCTACGCCCTGTCGAGCCGATATCCAGGGTGGATCATCTCCCCTGTATCGTGAACACCATCGGCGCCGCAATCACCGAGTTTGCTTTGCTCGGGCTGCTTGTGGTCGCGGTATTTTTGGGATCCAACGCTGCGCTCGGAACCCTCGGCGAGGCCCCGGATCTTTCGACCGGCTTCCGTCAGATCAGCTTGGGATCGATTATCACCATCTGCGCGCTGGCGTTGACCACGCTCGTCCTGGTGATCGGTGCCCAGTTCGCCCGATGCTTCCTTGTGATGCTAATCGCCTTCGGACTGGTGCTATGGATGGTCATGAACAGCGCGGGCGATCAATGGCCGGCCATTGCTCTGTTCGGGTTCATCAGTTACGGCGTCCCCGCCATCTTCGTGCTTGTCGTGCGCGCGCTCTTTTGAAGTCAATCTGCTCTTCGCGACAAAAATCATCCTCGATGACGCCCACAAACAAGTCTTCGAAGAAGGATGGTGGAGCCAGTCGGAATCGAACCGACGACCTCTTGAATGCCATTCAAGCGCTCTCCCAACTGAGCTATGGCCCCACACGGAGATATCCCCACCGCGAACCACGCGGTCAGGCATGATGAGTTAGGACAAGACGTCCGACTTGGCAAGGCCAAAAAGCACCATGATCAGGTGGTTTCCTCGTCACCCTCGCCTTCGACGTCAATCACCGCACTGACATCGTCGTCGCCGAGTTCAGAGACGTCCTCGATAGCGCTCTCTCTCTCCTCCTCGTCGTCGGTCTCGGTATCGTCAGCGACGATATCGACATCGTCGTCCTCGACAATGATCTCGTCTGCATCCTCTTCCTCGACCTCGACTTCATCGTCCTCCTCCACAACCACTTTTTTCTTCGGCGCTTTCTCAGCCACCGCAGCTTTGGTTGAAGAACGACTTCGACGCGTTTTCAAATTCGCGGTCGGATCGAAGGGCGTTTCACACGCTGGACAGAGAATTGGATCGCGAAGCATGTCGTAGAAACGCACACTACAATTCAAGCAGACCCTTTTGGTCCCCCATTCGGGTTTAGCCACACAGAACTCCTACACACCAGAATGTCTTTAGAGGGAGAAGCGATTGCCATGATAAGCCGGAACTGTCAAAAGCAATTTCAGCGATCTTCGGGCTTCTTTTCGAATTTTCGGATTTTGGACCCGGAAGCCACACCTTTATTGGGCGGAGCAATGGCGTGCAGCTAAGGTCGACAATGGCCGGGCCTTTACGAGGTACCGTTAAGGTGCCTGGTGATAAATCGTTGTCGCATCGAGCGCTGATGCTGGCGGCCATGACCGTTGGCGAAAGCCGTATTGAGGGCCTGCTGGAAAGTGGCGATGTGATGGCGACCCTCGGCGCGCTTCGCGCGCTCGGCGTCGAGATCGATCGCAGCAATGATGGCGCCTGGCTGGTTCAAGGGGTCGGCGTCGGCGGCCTAAGCGAGCCCGATGCACCGCTCGATCTCGGCAATGCCGGCACCGGCGTGCGTCTTCTCAGCGGCCTCCTTTCCGGGCAGCCCTTTACCACGTTTTTGACAGGCGACGCCTCGCTTAGAAGCCGTCCGATGGGCCGTGTGATCACGCCGCTTTCGGCGATGGGGGCAGGCTTTCTCGCTCGAACCGGCGACCGTCTGCCCCTGGCGCTCACCGGCACGACCGAGCTTATCCCCATCCGTTACGAACAGCCTGTCGCGTCTGCCCAGGTCAAGTCTGCCGTCCTGCTCGCCGGCCTGCATGCAGCCGGGCGCACCACCACAATCGAGCCCGCTCCCTCCCGCGATCACACCGAGCGCATGCTCCGTCATCTCGGTGCCAAGGTCGAAACGGAGCTTCTCGGCGATGGGCGTCAGGCGGTCACGATCGAGGGGCTCCCGGAACTGAGCGCACGGGATCTTCAGATCGCAGGCGACCCATCGTCCGCAGCCTTTCTCCAGGTCGCTGCGGCGCTTTGTCCCGGGTCATCGATTCGGATCGAGAATATCGGCATCAACCCCCTTCGAACCGGACTTCTCACCTGTCTTTCGGAGATGGGCGCCAAGATTCGGAGCGGCGAAACCATGACCATGTCCGGCGAGCCGGTCACCTGGCTCGAGATCGACCATAGCGAGCTTATCGGCATCGACGTGCCGCCGGAACGCGCGCCTTCGATGATCGATGAATACCCCATCCTGGCGATGGCGGCGGCCTTTGCCAAAGGGCACACAAGGATGACGGGGCTTGCTGAGCTTCGGGTGAAGGAAAGCGATCGTCTTCTTGCCATCGGCAACGGGCTGAGGGCTGCCGGTGTTCATGTCGACATCGGTGCTGACCACCTTACGATCGAGGGAAGCAGCGGTGCGCCGGCGGGCGCCTGCCGGATCGATGCTGCTCATGATCACAGGATTGCCATGAGTTTTCTGGTGTTGGGATGCCTTTGCAAAGGTCCCATCGAGGTCAGCGGCGCCGAGACGATTGAGACCAGCTTTCCAGGATTTTCAGACCTGATGAATGGCCTCGGCGCCGACATTCGCGAGGTTGCTTAGCGGTATGACCACGACGTTTGATAGCCTGGTGAAAGAAAAAGACCTAAAAAGTTCAATCAGTTAAGTTGGCATCATGGGGAGGGCCTTCATTATGGTCACCAGTCGTGTAGCTTTCGCCGACATGGACCAAGTAGCAGCGAGGGCAGACAATGCTGGCGTTAAGAGAAACGGTGGAAACAATGATCGAAACCTCGCACCGCCTTGTCGCGATCGATGGACCGGCGGGATCAGGGAAAACCACGCTTGCCGAAAGGCTGGCCAAAAACTTCGGCCTGGATTTTCTCGACACCGGCCTCCTTTATCGGGCGACGGCCAAGAAGCTCCTCGCGGCCGAGAAGACCGCCGAGAATGTCGCCGCCGCAGAAGAGGCCGCCCGCTCGATCACTGCAAGCGATCTCGATCCGAAGGTCCTGATGACCGAGATCATTGGCCAGACCGCCTCCAAGGTAGCCGCGATCCCTGATGTCAGAAACGCGCTATTGGAGCTGCAAAGACTGTTCGGCAATGACCGACATGGGGCCGTTCTGGTCGGCCGCGATATCGGCACCGTGGTGCGGCCGGATGCGACCCACAAGATCTTCGTGACCGCCAGCGTTGAACAGCGAGCGAAAAGACGATGTAAACAGTTGCACGAACGCGGTGTCGCCGCTATATACGACGACGTTTTGGAAGAGCTGTGTCAGCGTGACGCACGCGATCGGTCGCGGGCTGTCGCGCCGTTGGTGCCGGCAAAGGACGCGTTTGTTCTTGATACGACCGATCAGACGATCGATATGGCGTTTGACGCCTCGGTCGCTTTTATCAAAGGACGGCAGCTTGTCGTCTGACCATCACCGTCGTGCGACCATCATTGACGCCTCGCCGACACGATCGATCAACCCCCAACCCGGCCAGGTTTCGGGCCGGCAAGCCCTGATGGGCAAGGATCTAGGACGAACTTGATGACTTTAGCCGAGACCGCCGTCGACCAGCAACCACTCGTCGAAGATTTCGCCGCCATGCTGGAGGAGAGTTTCCAGCAAAAAGACAAGATCGAAGGAACCGTGGTCACCGGAACCGTGATCTCCATCGAAAATGATGAGGCCCTGGTTGATGTCGGACTGAAGGCCGAGGGGCGGGTTCCGATCAAGGAATTCTCGACCCAGGGCAACCCGGTCGAGGTCAAGGTCGGCGACAGTTTCGAGATCTATGTCGAGCGCTTCGAGAACAGGAATGGCGAGGCAATCCTCTCCCGCGACAAGGCGAGACGCGAGGAAAGCTGGAACAAGCTGGAGCGGGCGTTCAACGAGACCTCCAAGGTCCAGGGTCACATCTTCGGCCGGGTCAAGGGCGGTTTTGCCGTCGATCTCGGCGGCGCCGTCGCGTTCCTGCCGGGCAGCCAGGTCGATATCCGCCCGACCCGCGATATCTCGCCGCTGCTCAACAAGGACGAGCCCTTCCAGATCCTGAAGATGGATCGGCGGCGCGGCAATATCGTGGTCTCGCGCCGTGCCGTGCTCGAAGAGAGCCGCGCCGAGCAGCGCAACGAGCTCTTGGCGACCCTCTCCGAGGGCCAGATCCTCTCGGGCGTGGTCAAGAACATCACCGATTACGGCGCCTTCGTCGATCTTGGCGGGCTGGACGGCCTGCTTGCATGTGACCGACATTTCCTGGCGCCGGGTCAACCATCCGACCGAGGTGTTGGGCGTCGGCCAGTCGGTCAATGTCCAGGTGATCCGCTTCAACCGCGAAACCCAGCGCATCTCGCTCGGCATGAAGCAGCTGGAAGCCGATCCCTGGGAAGGTGTCGACATCAAGTACCCGGTCAACACGCAAGTTCAACGGCCGGGTGACCAACATCACCGACTACGGCGCCTTCGTCGAGCTGGAGCCCGGCGTCGAGGGCCTGGTCCACGTCTCCGAGATGAGCTGGACCAAGAAGAACGTGCATCCCGGCAAGATCGTCTCGACCAGCCAGGAAGTCGAGGTGATGGTCCTGGAGGTCGATCCGGACAAGCGCCGGATCTCGCTCGGCCTGAAGCAGTGCATGGACAATCCCTGGGACAGCTTCAAGGACAAGTACCCCGCCGGCACCGAGGTCGAGGGCGAGATCAAGAACATCACCGAGTTCGGTCTGTTCATCGGTCTCGATCACGACATCGACGGCATGGTGCACCTCTCGGATCTCGACTGGGAAAGCCGGCCGAAGAGGCGGTTGCCAAGTACAGCCGCGGCGACGTGGTCAAGGCCGATGGTGCTCGATATCGACACCGACAAGGAGCGCATCTCGCTCGGCATCAAGCAGCTGACCGACGATCCGTTCAAGGGGGCGACCTCCGGCGTCAAGCGCGGCGATCGCGTGACCTGCACGGTCACCGAGGTGACCACCGCCGGTCTCGAGGTGACCACCACGGATGGCGCGCCTGGCTTCATCAGGAAGGCCGAGCTTGCCCGTGATCGCGGCGAGCAGCGCCCGGACCGGTTCGCGGTCGGCGACAAGCTCGATGCGCAGGATCACCAATATCGACAGCGCCAATCGCCGTCTGACCCTGTCGGTCAAGGCTCTGGAAATTGCCGACGAGAAGCAGGCCATGGCCGAATACGGCTCCTCCGACAGCGGGGCCAGCCTCGGCGACATTCTCGGCCCGGCGATCAAGAACCGCCAGACCCAGGACGGCGACGAGGCCGAAAAGCGACGAAGGCTGATTTATTTGGTGCGTCCTGCTCACGTGGGACGCACCAAAACTTGACGTTTTCTCAACGCTTTGGCAGCTTTATCCGGAACGACTAGGTTTCACGCTGCTACCATTTTGAGCTGTCAGAGCGGATATGATGACAAGATGACCAAATCAGACCTGATCAAACGCCTCGCCGATGCCAACCCCCATCTGACACAGCGCGACGTCGAAAAAATCGTGTCGACGGTCTTCGATGAGGTAACCGAGGCGCTGGCGCGCCGTGATCGGGTCGAACTCCGCGGCTTTGGGGCCTTTTCCGTACGTGAACGCGAAGCACGCACCGGCCGTAACCCGCAGCACCGGGTGCGGAAGTGAAGGTTCCCGACAAGGTCGTGCCCTATTTCAAGACCGGCAAGGAACTGCGCGAGCGTCTGAATGGCAATTGACGCAACTGCGCCTTGACCCACCATAGCTTTTCTGTTCTCGACCATCGCGACATCGGGCCCGACATTGGGATGAGCGTGAGATGAGCGCGTTATCGCAATCAGGTCTGAGGACCTTCGGGACTGGGAATGAGGTAATGATCAAAATTTTCCGTATCTTGCTGGGTCTGGCCGGGATCATCGTGATCGGCGCGTTTGCCGTCAGCAATCGCGGTATGGTCGAAATGGGCCTCTGGCCTTTGCCGAATACGATCGAAGTTCAGCTTTTCTGGGTCTTCATGTTCGGCCTGGCCGTGGGCATGCATCCTCGGCGGCCTCGGCGCCTGGCTCGGCGGCATGAAGAAACGCAGGACCGGCCGGCAGATGCGCAGCAAGGCCTGGGCGCTCGAGAACCAGGTCAAGGTGATGAAGGAACAGCAGCAGGCAACAGAGGCCAGGGCCTACGAGGCCGGTCGTGCGGTGCCGGCAGCTTCTCCGTTGAAGCAGATTGCCAGCTGATTTTCGCGGCTTGTTAGGTTTAGGCCCGTTCCGGCTCACCGCCTCGCCCAAATTCTGAAATAAGGCACCTTTGGCAGCCGGCCTAGGCTCTGCTATAAGGCCTCTGGACCCATGAAACGGCCTGACATGACCCAGACTTCGCCCGTCTTTTGCGCCATCGATCGACCTGATCTCGAGGGCGCTGCTTGCGCTCGGCGAAGTGCTGAAAGGCGCCGTCGGCGGGCTGAAGGTCGGGCCTGGAATTCATCACCGCCAATGGTCCGGCCGGTGTTCGAAAGGTCGTCGATCTCGGCCTTCCGGTGTTTCTGGATGTGAAGTTCCACGATATCCCCAACACGGTGCACGGCGCCATCCGGGCGGCAGGCGATCTCGGCGTTGCCATGCTGACGCTCCACCTCCCGGCGGCCCCGCAATGCTGGAGGCGGCAGTCGAGGCAGCCAAGGGAACTCGGCGAAAACCGCCCGTGGCTCCTGGGTGTTTCGGTCTTGACCAGCATGGACGACGGCGACCTGAGAGCCATCGGCATTCGTGATCAGACTGGAAACCAGGTGATCAGGCTGGCAGAGCTTGCCCGGAAAGCCGGCCTGGATGGCCTGATCTGCTCGCCCAGGGAGATTTCGCCGCTGAAGGAACGCTTCGGCGACAGCCTGAAGCTGGTGGTGCCCGGCATCCGCCCGAAGGGCAGCGCCAGCGGTGATCAAAAACGCACGCTCACGCCAGCCGAAGCGATACGAGCAGGCGCTGATCATCTGGTGATCGGCCGGCCCATCACCGAAGCCGCCGATCCGAGCGCCGCCGTCCTTCTCATCCAGGCAGAGATCGATGCTGCCCGAAAGGCAGCCTGAGCATGGCGATTGACGTCAAGATCTGCGGTCTGAGCAACCACCCGGCGGTGGAGGCTGCCGTTGGCGGCGGTGCCCGGTATATCGGTTTCATTTTCTACCCGCCCTCACCGCGCGCCGTGACGGCTGAACAAGCGATCGACCTCGGGCAAGCGGTGCCTCGAGACCGTATCAAGGTCGGCGTCATGGTCGATCCCGACGACCTGCCTGATCGAGCAGGTGCTGCCGGCGCTCGATGCGATCCAGCTTCATGGGAGGGAAACGCCGGAACGGGTCAAGGCGGTCAAGGAAGCTGACGGGGAAAATCGTCATCAAGGGGATGAGCATCGGCAGTCCCGAGGATCTTCTTGCCCCTTGCCGCCTATACCGAAGTCGCCGATATGATCCTGTTCGATTCCAGGCCGCCGAAGACGCCGGGCAGCCTTCCCGGTGGCAATGGTTTGAGCTTCGATTGGCGACTGCTGCAGAGGCTGAGCCTGCACCGTCCCTGGCTGCTGTCGGGCGGCCTGCATGAAGGTAACCTCGCTGACGCCATCCGGCTTTGCCGAGCGGATGCCGTCGATGTATCGTCCGGCGTCGAGGCTGAGCCCGGCATCAAGGATCTCGCCAAGATTCGGGACTTTCTCGAACCTCGCCGCCACGCTTCAACCCTGTCCCACCTGACCGCCGACCTGAACCACGCCCCACCTGAACCAAGAGCCAAGATCGACAATGACGCTTCCCAACAGCCTACGGACCGGCCCCGACGAGAAGGGACGCTTCGGCATCCATGGCGGCCGCTTCGTCGCCGAGACCCTCATGCCGCTCATCCTCGAGCTCGAACAGGCCTATGAGGACGCCAAGAACGATCCAGGCTTCGCCAGCGGAGCTCAAACGCTGGAACGCCGACTATACCGGCCGTCCGAGCCCGCTCTATCTGGCCGAGCATCTGACCGAAAAGCTGGGCGGTGCCAAGATCTACTTCAAGCGCGACGAGCTCAACCACACCGGTGCCCACAAGATCAACAACTGCATCGGCCAGATCCTGCTCGCTCGGCGCATGGGCAAGCGCCGCATCATCGCCGAAACCGGTGCGGGGCAACACGGGGTGGCGACCGCCACCGTGGCGGCCCGGCTCGGGCTACGACTGCGTCGTTTACATGGGCGCGCGCGATATCGAGCGGCAGCAGCCGAATGTGTTTCGGATGAAGCTGTTGGGGGCCGAGGTGCTCCCGGTGACCTCAGGCTCGGCGACGCTCAAGGATGCGATGAACGAGGCGCTGCGCGACTGGGTGACCAATGTCGAGGATACGTTTTATCTGATCGGCACGGCGGCGGGACCGCACCCCTACCCTGCGATGGTCCGTGATTTCCAGGCGATCATCGGGCAGGAAGTGCGCGAGCAGATCATGGCCAAAGAGGGCCGGCTTCCTGACACACTTGTGGCAGCGATCGGCGGCGGCTCGAACGCGATTGGCCTTTTCCACCCTTTCCTCGATGACCCGGACGTGGCGCTGATCGGCGTCGAGGCAGCAGGACACGGGATCGAGACCGGCGAGCACGCCGCCGCGATCACCGGGGGGACGCCCGGCGTCCTCCATGGCTCGAGGTCCTACCTCCTCCAGGACGATGACGGCCAGGTGATCGAGCCCCATTCGATCTCGGCGGGGCTCGACTACCCGGGCGTTGGCCCGGAGCACTCTTGGCTGGCCGATCAGGGCCGCGCCTCCTACGTCCCGATCACCGACAGGGAAGCACTGGAAGCCTTTCAGCTGTGCAGCCGTCTCGAAGGCATCATCCCGGCCTTGGAACCCGCCCATGCGCTCGCCCATGTCATGAAAATTGCGCCTGACCTGCCGAAGGACCACATCATCGTGATGAACCTTTGCGGACGCGGCGACAAGGACATCTTCACCGTTGCCGAAGCGCTGGGAGCCTCGCTGTGAGCGGGCGGATCGAGGCACGTTTCGCCGAACTCAAAGAGGTGGGTCGCGCCGGCCTGGTCACCTATCTTTGCGCCGGCGACCCCGATGTCGAAACGTCGACGCGGATCATCGAAGGCCTGCCAGGTGCTGGCGCCGACATCATCGAGATCGGCATGCCGTTCACCGACCCGATGGCCGATGGCCCCGCGATCCAGGCCGGTGCTCTGCGTGCACTTGCGGCGGGGATGAGCCTTGCCGGGACCCTGGATCTGGTGCGTCGTTTTCGCGCGCAAGACGACAAAACGCCGATCGTGCTCATGGGCTATTACAATCCCATATATCACTTTGGGCCGGAGCGGTTTCTGGACGAGGCGAAGTCGGCGGGTGTTGACGGCCTGATCGTGGTCGATCTGCCGCCGGAAGAGGACGAGGAACTCTGCATTCCGGCGCTGGAGCGCGGGATCTGCTTCATTCGTCTCGCCACGCCGACCACGGACGACAAACGGCTGCCGGCGGTGCTCGCCAATACGTCCGGGTTCATCTACTACGTCTCCATGACCGGGATCACCGGGGTCGGTGCCCCGACGGTGGATCTCGTCGGCCAGGCGGTCGAGCGCATCCGCGCCCACAGCTCCCTGCCGGTCGCCGTAGGCTTCGGCATCCGCACGCCGGAGCAGGCAGGCAACATTGCCAGGGTCGCGGATGCCGCGGTCGTCGGCTCCGCGTTGGTGGATCGGATTGCCAGCGAGCTGGATGACGACGGCAAGGCCGGCCCGGATCTGGTCGACAATTTACTGATCCAGGTCAGCGACTTGGCGGACAGTGTCCGGACGGCACGCGGGTAGCAACCGATGAACTGGCTTACCAACTATGTCCGCCCCAAGCTCCAGGCCCTGGTCGGCAGCAAGCCGGACGTGCCGGAGAATCTCTGGGTCAATTGTTCCAAATGCGAAAAGATGCTGTTTCACCGGGACCTCGCTGCCAACCAGCAGGTCTGCCCCCATTGCGACCATCACTTTCGCGTCGGCCCCGATTTTCGCTTCAAGGCCCTGTTCGATGAGGGAAGCTGGAGCCAGATCGAGCTGCCGAAGTCCCAAGCAGATCCTCTGAAGTTCCGTGATCGCAAGCGCTATTCGGACCGATTGAAGGAAGCGCAGACCAAAACCGGAAGGTCAGATGCGGTCGACGCGGCGCACGGTCAGATCGGCGGCCAGCGCGCGGTGATCGCGGTGATGAATTTCGATTTCATGGCGGGCTCGATGGGGGTCGCCCTTGGCGAAGGGCTGCTGGCAGCAGCACGGCTTGCCCTTCTGCAGGAAGCGGCCTTCATCGTCATCACCGCCTCGGGCGGGGCGCGCATGCAGGAGGGTGCGCTCTCTCTCATGCAGATGCCCAGGACCACAATCGCGGTCGAGGAGGTCAAGGAGGCGGGGCTTCCTTACATCACTGTCCTCACCGATCCGACCACCGGCGGGGTGACGGCATCTTTCGCCATGCTGGGCGACATCGCGATTGCCGAACCAGGGGCGCGGATCGGCTTTGCGGGCAGACGGGTGATCGAGCAGACCATCAGAGAAAGCCTGCCGGACGATTTCCAGACTGCGGAATATCTCCTGGCCCATGGGATGATCGATATGGTCACCCATCGTTTTCAGCTGAAATCGAAACTTGCCCAGATCTTGAATTTGTTGATGCAGCCGAATGCAGCCCAAACCAGCCTCGCCAAGATCGATCCGGTCACGGCGACACCCGGCTTGGTGGAAGTCATTGAAGTTCCGGCCCCCATCGAAATTATCGAAGAAGATGGCCAGGTGACCGTGGTCGACACGACGTCCGATCTTGTGCGTGATGATCACCAAACCTCATCGCGAGAAGACCGTGATGACGAGCGTCAACAGTGATATCATCCTAGCCCGCCTGCAGCGCCTGCATCCCAAGGCGATCGATCTGTCGCTTGGGCGCGTGCAACGCCTGCTGGCGGCCTTGGATCACCCGGAACGCCGTCTGCCGCCGGTCGTGCATATTGCGGGAACCAATGGCAAAGGCTCGACGCTCGCCATGCTGGACGCCATGCTCCAGGCCGATGGTCGCTCCGTGCAGCGCTATATCTCGCCCCACCTCGTGAGCTTCAACGAGCGTATTCTGTTCAATGGCGAGCCGATCGATGAGACGGCCTTTGCCGAAGTTCTCGATCGCGCGGAACAGGCCAATCAGAACCAGGCCATCACTTTTTTCGAGATCACCACTGCCGCCGCTTTTCTGGCTTTCTCCGAACGCGATGCCGATATTTTATTACTGGAAACCGGCCTTGGCGGCCGCCTCGATGCGACCAATGTGGTCGATCAGCCCTGGTTGACCCTGATCTCGACCGTCTCGTTGGATCACCAGGGATTTCTTGGCGAAAAACTGAGCCAAATCGCCGGCGAAAAGGCTGGCATCTTGAAGCGCGGCGTTCCCTGCATTCTGGGTCCGCAGCATGAAGACGGCCTCGCCGTGATCGAAGCGCGCGCGAAGGACCTGGAGGTACCGCTTAGCGTGTACGGCCGGGATTGGTCGGTCGAAAGCTCGGGCGAAGGGTTGCTGGTCAAGGTGGGGAAAACGGCGATCGAGCTTCCGGTTCCTTCCCTTCAGGGCCCGCATCAACAGGAAAATGCCGGTCTTGCAACACTCGCTGCCTTGAACCTTGGTTCTCTTTCGCCTTCAAGAAACGCCATGGCCGAAGGTTTGAAGCGGGCCACATGGCCTGCCCGCCTGCAATCGCTTCAATCCGGCCCCTTGGCGGACATGCTGCCCAAAGGCTCTTCGCTCTGGCTGGATGGCGGGCATAATCCAGCGGCGGGCGAGGCGCTGGCACGCTGCTTTGACGATGATGATCCGCGTCCGCTCCATCTGATCATCGGCATGCTCAGCACCAAGGATACCGAAGGTTTCATCGCCCCCCTGATCCCGCTTTCTGCATCGCTGCAGACGGTGCCGGTCCCCGATGAGCCGGCGAGCCGGGATGCCGATGAGCTGGCCGCCGAAGCCAGGTCGTTGGGGGCGAAGGCCAGCCCCTGCACCGACGATTGAAGCCGCCCTGTCACACCTTGAATCGACAACGAAAACCCCTGTCCGCGTGCTGATCTGCGGTTCCCTCTACCTTGCCGGCCACGTTTTGCGCGCCAATTGTTAAAGGGAGGACGTCGATTGATCGATAGGGGAATGCGCCAATGGTCACGCTATTTAGGAACCTCGTCGTTTCGCTATTTTTGGGCTTGCTCGGCAGCCAGGTCGCCTATGCGGCCGATGACGATTTTCTCAGCATCGATCGATACTCGAAACCTCTCACCGGCAAATTTCTCGTTGCCTCGCCGGAAATGTCCGATCCGAATTTTCACCACACCGTGATCTACCTCGTGCATCACGGCTCGGAAGGCGCCATGGGCCTGGTGATCAACCGTCTCATGGCCAAAGGCCCGGTCGGCAAGCTTTTGGAAGCTTTCGGCATCGAGGGCAATCCGGCGAGCAAAGCGCAGGTCAAGATGTACTATGGCGGCCCGGTCGACCCCGGCAGCAGCCTCATCCTGCATCGCAATACTTACCGAAACGACAGCACTACGGAGATCGGCAACCATCTGGCCGTCTCCAGCTCGGATGGTGTTCTTGCCGATTTCGCGATGGATCGAGGGCCCGGCGAGAGCCTGCTTATCCTCGGCTATGCAGGCTGGGCAGCCGATCAGCTGGAGAATGAAATTACCTCCGGTGCCTGGCATGTCATCGATGCCGACGAGAGGCTGCTGTTCGATGATGACATCACGACCAAATGGCAGCGCGCCCTTGCTCTTAGAGGCTTTGAACTTTAGCTTTTCTCTGTCGATGGTCTCTTGAAGCCAGGCACGCGCTCAAGCGGTTGCCGTCATCGCCGTCCGGCGTGGCGACGGCAGGGAAAGGGTGAGCGCAAGGCCTAGAACCGCCATGGCGGCGAGAATGGCAAAGGCCAGGGCGTAGCTTCCGGTCACGTCGAAAACGCGCCCCGCGAGGATGGGGCCCGCAGCACCGCCGATCGTGCCGAAAAAGACCACCGCGCCGAAGACGGTCCCATGGGCGCGTGTGCCAAAATACTCGGCAATCGTGGGAGCGACGACGGTGAAGAGACCGCCATGGCCAAATCCGTACACGGCAACGGCAGCAAAGAGCGGCCAAGGTGTCTTGATCAGCAGCAAGGCGACAAGGCTGAGAATGAGCGGCAGAAAACAGAGGATCAGAGACTTCCTCCCACCGATCCGGTCCGCGAACATGCCCACCGCCAGGCGCCCGACGATGCTGGCGGCACCGGTGACCGATAACAGCGTTGCCGCTATCGCGGCAGCCATGCCCAGATCCATGCCATGGACCACGATATGAAGCGGGATCGTGGTGAGCGTCGGCAGAAACAGAAACTGGATCGCGCATAAGCTCCAGAAGATGCGGGTTCTGACGACCGCCCCGAAACCGAAGTGATTCTCCTCAGCCTTAGATGTCGCCGGCTTGGCTTCTGGCGGTTTTTTCATCGACAGCGCGGCTGCCAGCAAGAGCATCGCTGCCAGGATGCCCAGGGTGACCGCCGCGGAACGCCAGCCAAGATTGACGATCAGCACTGCAGCCAAGGGAGGTAGAGCGATTTGGCCGAGCGCTGTGCCGACCTTCACCACACCGGTCATCATGCCACGACGGCGCTCGAACCATCTTGCCACCGTCGAAAGCGTGACGACGTCATGGGTGCTCATGCCAAGCCCGATGAACAGGCCGAAGATCAGAAAGAGATGCCAGGGCTCGCTGACCTCCGAGATCAGCCCAAAGCCAAGGCCATAGAGCGTGCCGGCAACGCCGAGCACCGCCCGCGGCCCGTAGCGGTCACTCAAGCGGCCGACGAAGATCGCCAACACGCCCATCATCAAAAACGCAAGAGACGCACAGCTCGATAGAATGGTCCGCGACCAGCCGAACTCGGTTTCGAACACCTTGAAGAAGAGACCGTAGGAGAACAAGAGGCCGATGATGGTAAACTGCGTCAGACAGGCGCCGAACACAACGATGTAGCGAGGATCGGCTCTTCGGCCGCCGCCGGTCATGGATCCATCGCCTTTTTCCCGGCTGTCCCAATAAGGATTTTCCACGTCGTACGGTCAACCTTTGCCGCACCCAGTCGGTTAATCACATCTTGGCGAACGACGATCATACAGCTTTACTTTCGATGTCATGGCCAGCGCCTCCACGATCGAACCGGGGGGACCGGAAAAGCGAAGAGGGGACCGGCATCAGCGTCCCGACATGGCAGCCCATCAAGCGAGACCGTCGCCTTGTAGACACGGATAGCATTTGATTAGCAAGCTTCAGACACCATGTTGATGAGCGAAAGCCGGCCCTGACATCACCTCCATCTGCCGACATTGGAGTTAAAAAAAACCTCTGCTTGCCCTGACGGGCTGCCTCATGCAGAACTCGATCGTTCCTTGCTTGCCGAGGCGTGCTTTTGTTCCACATCTTGGCTTCGGCGCCATCGTTTTTTTGACCCGTTTTGGGATTTGGAACCATCAAAGCCTACGCACCCTCCGGCCGAACCAAGCCTCCTGCGATCAACTTGCCGCCGCTGACACTTTTGCTCCTGGTGATCATGTTGGTCGTCTATGCCGGCAATAGCCTCGCTCCGCTTGCGATCGAACGCTGGATCGTCTTTCATTTTGCCTTCATTCCGGCCGCTTGGTTCGTCACCGATTGGCCGTTATGGTCGATGGTGATCGCCCCCTTCACCTACGCTTTCCTGCATGGCGGCTTGCTCCATCTGGCGCTGAACGGCGTGATGTTGGCGGTGATGGGACAGGTGCTGGAGCCCCGTCTCGGCAAGGTTAAATTTTTCCTCGTGTTCACCATCGGCGTGATCGGCGGCGCCATGGTGCATGCGCTCATCGGCGGCGCTGCCGACGTGCCGCTGGTCGGCGCTTCAGCGGGGGTCGGTGCCCTCTACGGTGCCGGCATGGTTCTCCATGGCAGAGGCGTCTACCTTGGCCCCAATAGCCGGATCCTGGTGGCGCTCACCGCTTTTTTCGTGGTGACCAACCTTCTCGGCCTGATCCTGCCGATGCTGAGCAACATCGCCTATGCCGCCCATCTCGGCGGTTTCATCGCGGGCATTCTGCTGACGGCAGCCCTTAAACCAAGTCGACCACGATAAGATTGTGCGTGGTCGTCGCCGCTTCCCAGACTCGTTTCCAGGGTTGATAATCCGGGTCATTCAGCATGTCGGTCAGCGCCTGGCGGTTCGGGTAGCAAAACATCACCAGCCGCTTCGGCGCCCAGTCCCCGATCATCACCTCGAAATCACCGCCGCGCACGAGATACTCGCCGCCATGTTCCTTCACGAAAGCAGGGGCGGCCTCCAGATAGGCGGCATAGCCTTCGGGATCGTGCACCTCATTGTCGAGGATGACATAGACAGCCATGGTGGCGTTCCTCCAAGATGGATCGGGGTTCGGACATCGGATGAAAAAAATTGGGATGAAAAAAGACCACCCATCGGGCCCGCCCCCCTCGACGACCGCAAGACCGGGGGCGCTGGCACCGTTCAGCTGAAGCAACAAGAAACGGAGGGTTGGAGATGCGTATCACGTCGGCCGAGGTTTATCCACTTCGCCTGCCGTTCACCGCTGGCGGCGCCGGCACCGGCCTCATGCCGAGCAAATGGACCCATCTTGACATCGCCTTGCTCAAGCTCGTGACCGAGGACGGTCTTGTCGGCTGGGGCGACGGCTTCGCCTATTCCTGCCGAACCGCGACCATCGCCGCTCTCCAGGACATGGTGCTGCCGCTGGTGGTCGGGGAGGTCATCGATGACATTCCGAGCTTCAATCGGCATTTGCAGCAAAAGCTCCATCTCCACGGCCGTTACGGCATCACCATTTTCGCGATTTCGGCGGTGGACATGGCCCTTTGGGATATCGCTGCCAAACAGAAAGACCGCTCGCTCGCTGACCTTCTTGGCGGCGTCAAGCGCCGAGAGCTCCCAGCCTATGCCAGCCTGGTCCGCTATGGCGATCCAGCCCTGGTCGGATCCTTTGCGCAGAAGGCGGTGGGTGAAGGCTATGAAACGGTCAAGCTTCACGAGATCACCCTGCCCGCAATCGAAGCCGGCAGGGCCGCCGTCGGCAAAGACGTCCGGCTGGTCACCGATGTCAATTGCAATTGGTCCATGACGGATGCCGAAGAGCTGATGCCGGCGATGAAGCGCCTTGATCTTTATTGGGTCGAGGAACCCCTCTTTCCGCCGGATGACGCCGAAGCGCTGGGCAAGCTGGAGGGGCAGTATGGGGTCGCCATCGCCAGCGGCGAAAACGCCTGCACAGCCGTCGAATTTTCCCGGACGGTGCCCAAGATCACCTTCGTTCAGCCAAGCGTCACCAAGGTCGGCGGCATCAGCGAGTTCCTTGCGGTTTGCGAACTTGCGCAGGCTCACGGCAAAACCGTCATGCCCCACGCGCCCTATTTCGGCCCGGGCTACTGGGCCACGATCCAGCTGATGGCGGCAAGGCCTGCGACCGGATTGTTCGAGTTTCTCTATGTCGAGCCCGAAGCCTGGCTCGACCCTTCGATCGCGTTACCCAGAAACGGCAAGGTCCAGGTCCCAACCTCGCCAGGCCTCGGCTTCGAACCCGACCCGGCCCTGCTGCAACGTTACGCCGCTTGATCCTGACCAGATCCTGGCGACGTCGACCAGGGCCTGGAACAACGCGTCAACGCTGCAGCAGGCGCCGCGCGATCACCTGCGCCTGGATTTCGGCGGCGCCCTCGAAGATGTTGAGGATACGGGCGTCGCAGAAGATCCGGCTGATCGGATATTCCAGCGCATAGCCGTTGCCGCCGTGGATCTGCAGCGCATTGTCGGCGGCACTCCAGGCGACGTGGGCGGCCAGCAGCTTAGCCATGCCGGCCTCGAGGTCGCAGCGGTGATCGGCGTCCTTTTCGCGCGCGGCGAACAGCGTGAGCTGGCGGGCGATCATGATTTCGACCGCCATCCAGGACCAGCTTGTCGGCGACGCGCGGGAAGGCGTAGATCGGTTTTCCGAACTGGATCCGGTCCTTCGCATAGGCCAGCGCCGTGTCGAGGGCGCTCTGGGCAACGCCGACGGCGCGGGCCGCAGTCTGGATTCGGGCACTTTCGAAGGTGGCCATAAGCTGCTTGAAGCCCTGCCCCTCGACCCCGCCAAGGAGGCCTGTGGCCGGCACCTCGAAACCGTCGAACGAGAGCGTGTATTCCTTCATGCCGCGATAGCCGAGCACCGGAATTTCACCGCCCGAGAGACCGTCTACCGGGAACGGGTCGTTCTCGGTGCCGCGGGGCTTTTCAGCGAGCAGGATCGATAGCCCGCGGTAGCCCTGCCTCGTCCGGCTTGGTGCGGCAGAGGATCGTCATGAGGTCGGCGCGCGCGGCATGGGTGATCCATGTCTTCGAGCCGGTCACCTTATACAAGTCACGGTCCAGGGCGGCCCGGGTCTGCAGGGAGGCGAGGTCGGAGCCGGTGTTGGGTTCGGTGAAGACGGCGGTCGGCAGGATTTCGCCCGAGGCAATTTTCGGCAAATAATGCGCTTGTTGCTCGGGCGTGCCGCCCAGCCGGATCAGCTCGGCGGCGATCTCGGAGCGGGTGCCGAGGGAACCGACACCGATATAGCCGTAGGAGAGCTCTTCGGTCACGACGCACATCGCCGTCTTGCCGAGCCCGAGCCCCCCGTTGTCCTCGGGGATGGTCAGGCCGAACACGCCAAGCTCCTGCCACAGCATCAACGACCTCGTCCGGGATGAGCTCGTCGCGCTCATGCCAGCCATGGGCGAAGGGAGCGACCTGCTCGGCGGAAAAACGCCGGAACTGATCGCGAATCATCTCCAGCGTCTCGTCCTCCAGCGCCCAGTCGCCGAACGCCCCCTCCTCGATCAACGCCGCCAGGCGGCGACGCGCCGCACCGTCATCTTGGCCGGGGAGCAAGGCTTGGATGGCGGGGTGGCCGTAACCGGCATCGTGCGGAAGGCCGAGATCGGCCGGGCGGATGGTCTCCACCTGGTTCATCGGGATGCCGCCGGCAATGCGCGCCAGATACTCGGAAAATCCAAGCTTGAGGATCAGCTGCTCGGTCTCGCCGAAACCGCCGGAACCGTTGAGCCTTTCCGCCCAGCCCTGCATCTGCCGGAGCGCCTCGACATAAGTCGCGAGCCAGGCGAGGCCGTGGACCGCGCGCTGTTCCCGATCGAGCAGATCGGGGCGAAGGTCACCGTCCGTTGTTACCTTGGCGCGGACGGCTTCGGTGGCTTGTCGAAACAGGCCATCCACCGCTTCCACCGCTGCCCCGGTCCGCCGGAGCAGGTCTCTGTCAGTTGCCGTCTCGGTCAGTTCCGCAGTCGCCATGATCGCGTATCCTCAAAAACCCCAGGGTTTCCGCGCCCTTCGGGTTCGTTTGGTTTTTCGGTGTGTCCAACCACCGAAGCCGCCATCGCCAGTCCAGTTAGTCAAGGCACGTCAACGCCGACCGCAGCACGGTCAGCCCTCGGTGGCTTCTTCCAGGGTGCGCATGCCGGGGCGTGCGGCCTGCACCAGGACGGCCATGTTGCCGGGTTTGTGCTCGTTCCTCTGCATCTTCTCGTGGGCGCGGGGGATGTCCTTCCACGAGAAGATCTCGGACATGCAGGGATCGACCTTGCGGCTGATCACCATGTCGTTGGCGGCACTCGCCTGCTTCAGATTGGCGAAATGGCTGCCCTGGAGACGCTTTTGGCGCATCCACAGGAAGCGTGCATCCACCGTCAGATTGTAACCCGTGGTGCCGGCGCAGATCACGACCATGCCGCCGCGTTTCACGACGAAGGCGGAGACCGGGAAGGTCGCCTCGCCCGGATGCTCGAACACGATGTCGACATCAATGCCCTTGCCGGTGATCGCCCAGATCGCCTTGCCGAATTCCCGGACCTTCTTCATGTAGGCGGCATAGCCGGCGCTGTCGTCGATATCGGGAAGCTGGCCCCAGCAATCGAAGTCGCGCCGGTTGATGATGCCCTTGGCGCCGAGGCTCTGCACGAACTCGCGCTTGTCCTCCTCCGAGATGACCGCGATCGCATTGGCGCCACTTGCTGCGATGATCTGGATCGCCATCGAGCCGAGGCCGCCGGCCCCGCCCCAGACCAGAACGTTGTCGCCGGGCTTCAGATGGTGCGGCGCATGGCCGAACAGCATGCGGTAGGCGGTGGCATGGGTCAGCACGTAGCAGCCGCTTTCCTCCCAGGTCAGGTGCTTGGGGCGTCGGCATGAGCTGGCGGGACTGCACGGCGCAGAACTGGGCAAAGGAGCCATCCGGGGTTTCATAGCCCCAGATGCGCTGGCTTGGCGAGTTCATCGGATCGCCGCCATTGCATTCCTCGTCGTCGCCGTCGTCCTGGTTGCAGTGGATGACGACCTCGTCGCCGACCTTCCAGCGCTTGACCCGGCGCCCGACGGCCCAGACGATGCCGGACGCGTCGGAACCGGCAATGTGGTAGTCCGCCTTGTGCACGTCGAACGGCGAGATCGGCTTGCCCAGGGCGGCCCAGACGCCGTTGTAGTTGACGCCGGCAGCCATCACCATGACCAGCACCTCGTCGCTGTCCAGCTCGGGCGTCGGCACCACCTCCTGGTGCATGGCATAGCTCGGATCGCCGTGGCGCTCGCGCCGGATGGCCCAGGCATACATGTTTTTCGGCACATAGCCGAGCGGCGGGATTTCACCGACCTCATACAGATCCTTGGCACCTGCTGGCTTCGAGCCGGGCCCGGCCTCGGCGGCCGGCGGTGTCGGGTTCATTGATATCACGTTGCTGCCCTCACGCGCGGAAAAGGTGGTTGCGGGATCGGTGCCGTTCGGCGCCCCGGAGCGGGACTGCCGCATGGCAAAAAAATCTTCAGGCGCCAGTTTAATCCCTTCTCGTTGGGCAATCGTTAACAGCTGCTCCTGTCTTTTCGCCGGGATGGCGCCGCGGCGCACCCAGCCGCTGACCGCCGTCTGCCAGATACCCAGAAGCTCGGCGACCCGCTGTTGCGAGCCGAAGCGACTGATGACGTCTTCAACCGTCGTTTTGTTCATTCTTGTTTCACCTCGAGCAGCGCCGCTAATCATGCCTTAAAGTGTTGGAGACAAAGCGATTAACACTTGATTTCCTAGGCCTGAAGATGTTATATTGCACTGCAGCATCATGAATTGCAAGCTTTTTTGACAGAATTCGCCACGCAATAAGGCCAGGAGGTGTTGGATGCCCGAGAATGACAGGAACGACCTTCAGCAACACCCCGACCGTCCTTGGCTGATCCGGACCTATGCCGGCCATAGCTCGGCCGCCGCCAGCAACGCGCTTTATCGAACCAATCTCTCGCGGGGGCAGACCGGCTTGTCGGTGGCCTTCGACCTGCCGACCCAGACCGGCTACGACAGCGACCATCCGCTGGCGCGAGGCGAGGTCGGCAAGGTCGGCGTGCCGATCTCCAGCATCAGCGACATGGAGGTGCTGTTCGATCAATTGCCGCTGGATCAGATGAACACCTCGATGACCATCAATGCAACCGCCCCCTGGCTGCTCGCTCTCTACGTGGTGGTCGCCGAACGCCAGGGCGTCGATCGAAAAGCGCTCTCCGGCACGGTGCAGAACGACCTGATCAAGGAATATCTCTCCCGCGGCACCTATATCTTTCCGCCGAAGCCGTCGCTTGCGCTGACCCGCGACATCATCACCTACACCTACCGGCACATCCCGAAATGGAACCCGACCAATATCTGCTCCTACCATCTGCAGGAGGCTGGGGCGACGCCGGTGCAGGAGGTCGCTTTTGCACTGGCGAACGCGATGGCGGTGCTCGACGAGGTGCAGGCATCAGGCCAGATCGTATCAGCGGATATGCCGGGCGTGGTCGGACGGCTCAGCTTTTTCGTGAATGCCGGTGTCCGGTTCATCACCGAAATTTGCAAGATGCGCGCCTTTGCCGAGCTTTGGGACGAGATCAGTTGCGACCGCTACAAGGTTGACGATCCCAAGCTTCGGCGTTTTCGCTACGGCGTGCAGGTGAATTCGCTCGGGCTGACCGAGCAGCAGCCCGAGAACAACGTCTATCGCATTCTGCTGGAGACGCTCGCCGTCACGCTTTCGAAGTCGGCGCGCGCACGTGCCGTGCAGCTCCCGGCCTGGAACGAGGCGCTCGGCCTGCCAAGGCCCTGGGATCAGCAATGGAGCCTTCGCCTCCAGCAGATCCTGGCTTACGAGACCGATCTTCTGGAATATGGCGATATCTTCGATGGCTCGCCGGTGATCGACGCCAAGGTCAAGGCCTTGAAGGCCGATATCCGTGACGAGCTGGAACGGATAGAGCAGATCGGCGGCGTCCTGCCGGCGATCGAAAGCGGCTATCTGAAGGAAAGGCTGGTGCTTTCCAATACCGAGCGCCTGGCCAGGATCGCGTCCGGCGAGCAGAAGGTCGTGGGCGTGAACTGCTTTACCGAGAGTGCGCCCTCCCCCCTTACCGCCAATGGTGACGGCGGCTTCTTGGCGGTCGGTGCCGAGGCCGAAGCCGAGCAGATCGAGCGTCTGAACGCGCATCGTGCCAAGCGCGACGCCGGCGCGGTCGAGACAGCCTTGGCAGGCCTGAAGAATGCCGCCGCCGAAGAGTGCAACATCATGGAGCCCTCGATCACCTGCGCGCGCGCCGGTGTGACCACCGGCGAATGGGCGGAGGTCCTGCGCGAGGTTTACGGCGAGTATCGGGCACCGACTGGCGTTTCCGGATCGGTTTCCGTTTATGAAGAGCTGCCTGCGGCGGCAGAGATCAGGCGGCGCATCGATGATCTTACCGATCGTCTCGGCCGCCGGCCCAAGATTCTGGTGGGCAAACCCGGTCTCGACGGCCATTCCAACGGCGCCGAGCAAATCGCGGTCTGCGCTCGAGATTGCGGCTTCGAGGTGGTCTATGAAGGCATCCGCCTCACCCCTGAACGCATTGCCGCCACCGCCCTTGAAGAAGGGGTGCATGTGGTGGGTCTGTCGGTGCTATCCGGCTCACACCGTTCGTTGGTGACCGAGCTTCTGGAAAAGCTGCGCGAACAGGGGCTGGGCGATCTGCCGGTGATCGTCGGCGGCATTATCCCGCCCGATGACGCCAGGGCGCTTGAAGCGGAGGGCATCGCCAAGGTGTTCACGCCAAAAGACTTCGACCTTGCCACGATCATGAACGAGATCGTCGACCTGATCGATCGTCAAGAGAAAGTGGCGCTGAGCGCCTAGCGCCTGTTTCGATCGGGCTTAGCCCGCCCGCGCACGGCTCGGTTTCCCATGGTCCGACGGACCGGAGCGACGAAAGCCTGAGCTTACGCGCCGTCAGTCCGCAGCTTGGGCGTGGAAGGCGTCGCCTTCCCGATTGCTCGAATTCATCGCCACGTCGAGAAGGGCGCGGTTGGCATCGCGATAGGCAGCGCTCGCCGCATCCTGATCACCCAGGCTTTCGAGCACCTGGCCGAGATCCAGCAAGACCGCGGCCTCGGCGTAGTGATCGTTGGTTTCCTTGAAGCAGTTGCGGGAATTGACGTAGAACTCCCGACTTTCATTCAGATGACCGCGTCCTTTCGCGGTATGCCCGAGCCGCCGGAGAATTTCGCCCTGACCGTGAAGATCGCCGCGCTCCGCATAGTGAAGCAGCGCCCGCTCATAGCCCGCAACCTCGTTGTCCTCTTCGGGATCGACGGTCTGGAGCGTTTTGACGGTCGCCGCTGCGGGCACGGGCACACCGGAGGCGGAAGCCTCGGACAGCCCTCGGCGTTGGTGGCCGAGAATGTCCATCTGCGGGTCGGCACGGCCGTCATCGAGGGAAAAATCGGTCTGCACGGAGGCTTGTCGCTTATGCCGCTTTTGTCCGGGGCGCGCCGTCCTGGGGTCGCCCGAGCGCAGCAGGATCGACAAGAAGACACCGCCGGAAACGAAAAGGGCGACCATGGCGAAATCGGTGACCCGGTCCATTTTCCAGATGAAGTGGTTGCCGGCAAAAACGCCGAGGGCCAGCACCAGGACGAGAGCGGCCCCGACACCAAGGGGTCGACCGAAGGCTTCGGCTAGCAGGCTCTTCTCGGTTTGTTTGAAAATGTCGCTCGCCGATTCGATCTCAGCGACTTGCCTCACTTGCTTAGAGCGACGACTTGGCCACGGCTTCATCAGCTTTGTCTCCCCCAAGACAGCGCTACAAACTGCTGCAGATTGCTCCGCACCTCAATCCCGACATGATGTAACCGCGTGAATCAACCGGTCCATTTCATCGAGAGTCCAGCGTCATCTCCATAAAACATGACATCAACAACACATGATCAACGCTCTTCATCTCTTTCTATTCCTAATTCTTTAGGCCGATCAGCGTTAAATTACCACCATTAACGTGAGAATAGGCGGCTTAAAAGTTTGAAATCAATTGTTTTGTGCCGAGACTTCCTCAGCGATCAGCTGGCACGGCAGCGCCTTGGTCTCAGCGGATGTCCTATCGTCAAGCCAGGCGATCAGGTCTTCATAGACGATCTCACGCTGCAGATCGCGCAACAGCATGTGATAGCCATTGGGGTAGCTGATCTCATGGCAACGCGTCGACGGCAAGTGTTCCCGCATCGCGGCAAAGGCGGTTGACGGGATGACTTCGTCCTTGTCGCCAACCAGGACCAAGAGGTCCTGATCGAGGCGATCGAGCGACGCCGATGCTTCATCCATCAGGCTGACCAGCCCGGCGACGGCATCGGTCCGGGTCTCTTTGATGACTAAGGGATCGGCGCTGAAAGCGCGAAGCATGTCGATATTGTCCGAAGGCCAGATCTCCAAACCGCTGCCGGTAAGCTTCCAGCCGGGGGCGACCGTCGAGGCGAGCCAAAGGGTCGCACGGTACAGGAAATTGAGCTGATCGCCTCCCCAAACGGCAGGGGCGACCAGGATCAAGCCGTCCACGGGCAAGGGCTCGCCTCTGGTCGCAGCAACGATGGTCACGGCACCTCCCATGCTTTCACCGAGGACAAACAGAGGTGTGTCGGGGTAAATTTCCCGAAGCTCATCGACGGCATCGCGCAGCTCGGCGACCAGACGGTCGGTCCCTGGCCAGAGGCCGGCACCGGCATGCGCGCCGAAGCCCGGCTGATCATAAGCGTGAACAGCGATGTTCCGGCCTTGGGCAAAGGTGGCGAAACTCTCGAAAGCCTGGCTGTAATCGTTAAAGCCGTGGAGAGCCAAAATGGCAGCTTTCGGGGTCTGCTCGGTTTGCCAATGACGCCAGGGGCCTTCTATTCCCTTGCTTGCCATGAAATCCTCTTCCACCGAAGGCGTGCAAGCACCAAGGCAAAGAAAAAGCAACAGCCATCGCGTCGCCGCAAGTGCTTGGCTCGTCATCCAGAGGCCGCAGACGGGGCGGGCTCGGGTTCGGGCAGGCCGATGAGCCGCCAGACATCGGCGGGCTGCTTGCCGGATTGGCGAAGCGTGCGCAATGTGATCGCGCGGTTGCGTTTCGCCAGGCGCAGCCCGGTCGAATTGGCGATCAAATTATGGTGATAATACCGAGGCACCGGCAAGCCGAGCAATCCCTGAAGCAAGCGATGGATATGGGTCGCGTGGAACAGATCTTCGCCTCGGGTGACCAAGGTCACGCCCTGGAGCGCATCGTCGATGGTGACCGCCAGATGATAGCTGGTGGGCACGTCTTTCCTTGCCAGAACCACGTCGCCAAGAGACGCCGCATCGGCGGACACCTCGCCGACGCGCAGATCTTGCCACGCAAGCGGGCCGGTCAACGCCAGCGCCCGTTCGACATCGAGGCGAAGGGCATAGGGCTCGTTCGCCTGCATCCGCCGAAGCCGCTCGTCGACGTCGAGGCTTCGGCAGATCCCGGGATAAAGCGCTTCGCCCGATGGTCCGTGGGGGGCTCGGCCGGCATCGGCGATTTCCGCCCTGATCTGGCGTCTGGTGCAAAAACAGGGGTAAAGGACGCCCAGACGGTCCAGCCGATCGAGACCATCGGCATAGCCCTGCATATGGTCGGATTGGCGAAAGGGTTCGTGATCCCAATGCAGGCCGAGCCAGTCGAGATCGTCATAGATGCCCTGCTCGAATTCCGGGCGGCAGCGGCCGATGTCGATATCCTCGATGCGGAGCTGAAAGCGTCCGCCCCCTGCCCGCGCCGCCTCCCAGGCGAACAGCGCCGAATAGGCATGGCCCAGATGGAGATAGCCTGATGGGGTCGGCGCGAAGCGCGTGACGGCAGGCGGACCTCCCGCTTCCGGCAGGGGGAGAAAATCTGAACCCTTGATCATAAAGTCGTCACCGCATCAACCAAAGCTTGCGAACGAACAGGCAACGCGATCATTATCCCGTCCAGCTCCATTGGGGCAAGCTTATGTTTCTGATAGAGGGGAGCGGGATGCCCGTTCGTCACGGTTGGGAGTTGATATGACAGAGCTACGAGGTCCGAGTGCGCCGCCGTCAGCCGGCGGTCCGCCGCGCCAGCTGGTCATTCTGCTACACGGCGTCGGCGCCGATGGCAACGATCTGATCAATTTGTCGCAGACCATGGGCCAGGCCCTGCCCCACGCCCGCTTCGTCGCCCCCAACGGTCCGGAGCCCTGCGATATGGCGCCGATGGGGTATCAGTGGTTCTCGCTGCAGGACAGAAACCCGGCGACCATGCTGGCCGGCATTCAGCGATCGGCGCCGCTCCTGAACGCGTTCATCGACGTCGAACTGGCCAAGGACGGCCTGGAAGATCGGCATCTGGCCCTGCTCGGTTTCTCCCAAGGCACGATGATGTCGCTTTATGCGGCACCGAGGCGGCCAAAGCAGATGGCCGGCGTGCTTGGCTATTCAGGCGCCCTTCTGGGCGGCGAAATGCTTGCAACCGAAGCTGTCAGCAAGCCGCCCGTCTACCTGATCCACGGCGATGCCGATCAGGTCGTCCCGGTCCAGGCGCTGCACGCCGCCGTTGCCGGCTTGCAGGCGGCCGGCATTTCCGTGCAATCAAGCATCCGCCCAGGCCTGCCCCACGGCATCGATCCCGAGGGCATGGCTTATGGGGCGGCTTTTCTCGCGAAGGTGTTGGGTGAGGTCACCGGATAAGCCGTTGCGAACGGCGACGGTTCCTGAGTGTCACCACCCCGGTTTCTTCTCCGGCGCCGGCAGGATCTTGCCGGTACAGTCGCCGAAACCTACCCGAAAACCCTTGCCCCGGGCGTGGCCTCTAAGGGTCATGACGTCGCCGTCCTCCAGAAACGTCCGGGTTTCGCCGGTATCGAGCGTCAAGAGTTCCTTGCCGCCCCAGGAGAGTTCGAGCAGCGAGCCGAATTGATGCTTTTCCGGGCCTGAGATGGTCCCCGAACCCAGGAGATCGCCGGTGTTCATCCGGCAGCCGCCGACGGCGTGGTGGCAGAGCTGCTGGGCGGCCGAATAATACATATGGCGGAAATTGGTGCGGGAAATGGTCGTTGCCCGACCTGCCCCCTCCGGCTGCATCAGAATTTCGAGCTCGACGTCATAATTCCGCGGGGCGTCGTCCGCGAGGTAAGGCAAGAGTGGTTGCCTGCGCTCCATCCCAGGCACCCGAAACGGCTCCAGCGCCGCGCTGGGGACGATCCAGGGGCTGACGGAGGTGGCGAAAACCTTGGCCTGGAAGGGGCCGAGCGGCTGGTATTCCCAGGCCTGGATGTCGCGCGCGGACCAGTCGTTGAGGAGGACGAAGCCGAAAATCATGTCGTCGGCCTCGGCGACGGTGACCGGTTCGCCCATGCGGTTCGGCGTGCCGACGATCGCCCCCATCTCGAGTTCGATATCGAGCCTGCGGCAGGGGCCGAAGATCGGCGCGTCGGTGCCGTGGGGCTTCATCTGACCAAGAGGGCGGCGGATGTCGGTGTTGCTCACCACCACGGTCGAGGCGCGGCCGTTATAGCCGATCGGCATATGCAGCCAGTTGGGCGGCAACGCGTTTTCCGGCCCGCGAAACATGCTGCCGACATTGAAGGCATGCTGATAGGACGCATAGAAGTCGGTGTAGTCGCCAATCCTGATCGGCAGTTGCGGCCGGACGCCGGCCCGCGGCAGCAAGGCGGCCTGGCGAAGGTCCGCGTTGTTTTTGAGCGCAGCATCGCCGCCGTCCGCCAGCAGGTCGATGAGGCGCGCACGCATCGCCGACCAGGCTGCCTTGCCAAGGCCCATGAAGTCGTTCATGACCGGCTGATCGAACACGGGGCGCCCGGCGCCGGCATCGATCAAGCCAGCCTCTTCCACCACGGCGAGATCCAGAACCCGATCACCGATCGCGACGGCGCAACGGAGGCCGCGATCGGCGCTGGCGATCACTCCATAGGGGAGGTTCTGGATCGGAAAGTCGGTTTCTGCCGCGTTGGCGCTTTCAACCCAGCTTTGCAAGCGTGCCTCACCATCGCTCCGCGCCATGTCGCCTCCTCCCTAAGTCAAGCCGCCGGAAGTCAAGCCGCCGGGCGCTGACCGGCGGCGGCTAGGCGGCGAGGGCCTGTTCGGGCGGAACATAGCGGTAGCCGAGATCCTTGGCCACCGGCTCGCAGGTGATCTCGCCGTTCCAGACATTGAGGCCGTTGCGAAGGTGCGGATCGTCGTGCAGCGCCTGCACCCAGCCCTTGTTGGCGATGCGCAGCGCATGGGGCAGGGTCACATTGTTGAGCGCATAGGTCGAGGTGCGCGCGACACCACCCGGCATGTTGGCGACGCAGTAGTGAACGATGCCGTCGACGATATAGGTCGGGTCCTGATGGGTGGTCGCCTTCGAGGTCTCGAAGCAGCCGCCCTGGTCGATCGCGACATCCACCAGCACGGCGCCCTGCCTCATGGTGCCGAGCATCGCGCGGCTGACCAGCTTCGGCGCGGCGGCGCCAGGAATGAGGACGGCGCCGATCACCAGATCGGCCGACGCCACGCTGTCCTGGAGATTGGCGCGGTTGGAAAATCGGGTTTTGGCCTGGGATTGGAAATATATGCCGAGCCGTTCCAGGGCTTCGGGATCGCGATCGAGAATGGTGACATCGGCGCCGAGACCGACCGCCATCTGCGCGGCGTTGAAGCCGACGACGCCGCCGCCGATCACCACGACCCTGCCCGGCATCACGCCGGGCACGCCGCCCAGCAGCACGCCGCGCCCGCCATGGGATTTTTCGAGCGCTGTCGCGCCCGCCTGGATCGACATGCGGCCGGCGACCTGGCTCATCGGCTTCAGCAGCGGCAGACCGCCGGTGTTGTCGGTCACGGTCTCATAGGCGATGCAGACAGCGCCCGAGGCGACCAGATCCTTGGTCTGCTCGGGATCCGGGGCAAGGTGCAGATAGGTGTACAGAATTTGCCCCTTGCGCAGCATCTTGCGCTCGCCAGGCTGCGGCTCCTTGACCTTCACGATCATGTCCGCGCTGGCGAAGATCTCTTCGGCGCTGTCGACGATCGAGCACCGGCCTCGATATAGGCCAGATCATCGGCACCGATGCCGGCACCGGCACCGGTTTCCATGATGACCTGGTGGTCGTGGGCGACCAGCTCGGCGGCACTTTCCGGGGTTAGGCCGACCCGATACTCGTGGTTCTTAATTTCCTTCGGTGTTCCAATGAGCATCTCGAAGTCTCCCTGAGGAGATGAATGATCCGGGCAGCAATATGGCAGATCTGCTTTCGAAATTGTTCTCAAAGATCCTGTCGCAGAGAAATTTTTCGTATAAAATGCAGACTTTGCTCCATTAAATCGAAAAAAATTTCATGGACCGGATCGATCGCACGCTTTTGAACGAACTTCAACGAGACTCGAGTCAGCCCATGGCGGCCATTGCCGAGAGGGCCGGCCTCTCGCTTTCGGCCTGCCACCGCCGGGTGAAGCTGATGGAAGCCGCCGGCATCATCGAGGGCTATGGCGCCAGGCTCGACGCCAAGGCGCTCGGCCTCGAAATCGAGGTTTTCGTCGAGATTTCGCTGAATTCCCAGGCGCAGGATGCCCTGGAAAAATTCGAGCAGGCCGTGATGAGCTACAGCGAGATTCTCGAATGCAAGCTCACCTCCGGCGCTTCGGACTACATCCTGCGCATCGTCGCCCACAATGTCGCCGACTACGACCGCATCCATCGTCAGACCCTGGCGAAACTTCCAGGGGTCGCCAGCATGCGCTCCATTTTTACCCTGCGCTCGATCAAGTCCTGGCGCGGCCTGCCGCTGCGCGCCGTCGTGCCCGACACATCGCCCTGAAGATTCTCCCGCTCCTCATCAGGCCGCAGCACGATAATCCCAGGGCATCTGCAGCTCGCCGCGCCAAAGGCCCTTCTTTCGGCGTTTCGCCGAGGCCTGGGTCCGCCCGTAACGATCGCTTCCGGGCGCGGCGAAGGCATAGCCGAGGCTGACCAGGGAACGCCCGACGTCACGGCCGTCGACCTTCACGATCGCGATCGAGCGCTCATACTGGTCTTCGCGCAGCACCCGAACGCTGAGCTTGCGGCCTTTGACCAGCGTCGCCAAGACCTCCCTGGCGAGGCGGCCGGCGTCCTGATGCTGATCGTCTTCATCCCACCAGGGTTGTCCCATTTCCGGCGCATCGACGGCAAAGAGGCGAATGCGCTCGCCGCGGATATCGATGGTATCGCCGTCAATGACGTCGGGAAGCTCTCGAAAATGCTGCCACTCGATCCGCAGCCCATGCCAAAAGCCGCTGAGGAGACCGACGACCAGCGAGGGGCCGAGAAAAATCACCGTCATCACCAGCGCACCTTCGAGATGATCCCTCGTCACGCCGTCGACGATCGGCCTCACCCCGTCGACCAGCCAAAGAACCCCGCTCCAAAAAAAGCGCGAGAACTCAGCGAGTTGTCCAATGATTTGATCGATGGTCACGGCAGGTCGAACCCCTTGCAGCAGCTCAACAACACGGCTTTTTCGTCAAATCGATCCTAACACGCTCTTTGAACATCAGAACATGCCCGCTGTCGCTAGAGCGTCTTGCTGGAGGGTGATTGCCGTCATGGTCGCATCACGGCTTCTTGATGTAAAAAAAATCGACAGCTTGGACTTGGCCAAAAGCGGTCAAACGCGCTAAACCTTCAAGAAAATTGCGGCATAATGACCGTCAGGCGCGCCATCGATATCGACCAAGGACGTCTTTAGCCATGAGAAAAATTATTCCTGTCGTCGTCATATCGCTGTTCCTCCTGGGCTGCGCCAAGTCGGCGGACGATGCCTCCCCGACGGTTTACGGCGATCGAGCGACCTATGGAGCCCAGTCGAACAACCATCCCCATGCCGGCCAGTGGGCGGTCGCCGCGATCGGCACACCTTTTTATCTGGCGTTCAAGACGGTCGTCTGCGGTGCAACGTTGGTGGTGGCGGCACCGGCGGCCGCTAGCGATCGCGCTCGCCGACAGTCCCTTACGGCATGAGCGTCAATCAGCTCGGCGACGGTGTCGCCGCCAATTGCGGACCGCCCTATCTCCTAAGCGCCAAGCTGAACGCTCCCGAGGTCTTTCGGCCGACGCAGTCCCGGCGGTCCGGTCCGTCCAGGCAGAGAATGGTTTTCGCTGACATGGAGATGACGACAGCATTGCTCGATATCCAAAAGCTGGGCGTTGATGTCGAAACGCCCCGAGGCAAAGCCAGAATCCTTGGCCATCTGGATCTTACGCTTGCCCAGGGAGAACGCCTGGGCATCGTCGGCGAAAGCGGCTCCGGCAAGTCGATGATGGCGCTCGCCATCATGGGGCTGCTGCCGGATGCGGCGCGAACCTCCGGCCGGCTGCTCTTTGACGGCGACGATCTGCTCGGACGTGCAGGCGAAAAGCGGCTTTGCACGATCCGCGGCCGACGGATTGCGATGATCTTTCAGGAACCGATGAGCGCCTTGAACCCGGTCCAGTCGATCGGCGCATCAGATCGCCGAGGGACCACGTCTTCATCAGGGCTCGGCCGCAGGCGACGCTCATGCGCGTGCCAAGGACCTATGGAACAAGGTCGGTCTGCCGCCGGATCAGGTCTCGCCGGCGCTCTTTCCGCATCAGCTCTCCGGCGGCCAGCGCCAGCGGGTGATGATCGCGATCGCGCTCGCTTGCGAGCCGGATCTCCTGATCGCCGACGAGCCGACAACCGCCCTCGATGTGACCATCCAGATCGGTATTCTCGATCTGATCACCAGGCTGCCGATGAGGCCGGCATGGCGCTGATCATGATCAGCCACGATCTCGGCGTGATCGCCAGAACGACCTCGCGCATTGCGGTCATGTATGCCGGCCGTATCGTCGAGGAGGGACCGACACGCCATGTGCTGCAGCACATGGCGCATCCCTACACGGCGGGCTTGTTTGCAGCGATGCCGCAGCATGCGGCCCTTGAGCGATCGGCCCGCCAGGAAAAGAGCCCGGCTGCCGACCATTTCGGGCCTGGTGCCCAATCCCTTGCAGCCGATCAAAGGCTGCGCGTTCGCCGGGCGCTGTCGCCATGCCCTTGCCGATTGCCGGCTTGACGAGCCTGGGCTCGATGCCCTGGCACCCGGCCACAGACTTGCCTGCTACCACCCAATCACGACAAAACGCACCCTGGAGCTCGTCCATTGAGCGAACCTCTCCTGGAGGTCCTGAACCTCGTTCGGCATTATGAGCGGCCGCGACGCAGCCTGTTTCGCAAAAAAGCCGAAAATCGAAGCGCTGCAAGGTGTCAATTTCAGCGTCAATGCCGGCGAAAGCTTCGGTATCGTCGGTGAAAGCGGTTCCGGCAAGTCGACGCTCGCCAAAGCGATTCTGGCCCTCGAGGAGCCCACGGCCGGCACGATCCGGTTCATGGGACAGAATCTCGTTCGGCCTGCCGGCCCAGCAGCGGCGCGCGATGCGCCGTCATGTCCAGATGGTATTCCAGGACCCCTTCGGCTCGCTTGATCCGAGGCAATCGGTGCGCGACATCGTCACCGAGCCTCTCGACCTTCTCGACGAGATCGGTGCCGACGAATGGGAACCGCGCGCCCAGCGAGGCGCTGACCTCCGTCGGCCTGCAGCCGAGCGATCTCGACAAATTTCCCCATGAGTTCTCCGGCGGCCAGCGCCAGCGCATCGCCATCGCGCGGGCGCTGATCACCAGGCCGGCCCTGATCGTCGCCGACGAGCCGGTCTCGGCCCTCGACGTCTCGGTCCAGGCCCAGGTGCTCAACCTGATGATGGACCTCCAGGAGCGCTACGGCCTGACCTACATCATCATCAGCCACGATCTCTCGGTGGTGCGCCATGTGACCGACCGCGTGGCGGTCATGGAAGAAGGGTCGATCGTCGAACAGGGCGACACCGGCGATATCTTCGACCGCCCGCAGCATCCCTATACCGAGGATCTCCTGAACTCGGTGCTCGACATTCCCGATCTGGACGTCGATGACCCGAGGCCGATCACCGACAAGCCAACGGAAAGCGAGCACCAGCGACCATCATGGGCTCGCACGCCCCTGCCTTGAGCGGGCAGAATCGGGTCGTCCGGCGCCCACTTCGTTCACACGAGGATGCGCTGACATCGACATTCCTGCCATGAAAGAGTCCGAGCACCCGCCTGCCCACGGCACCTGCATGTCTGTCGGCAGGATCGGTGATGATGCGGTGACGCCCATCTGCGATAGCTGTTCCGAGATGAAAACAGTCTTGCCGGTGGTCGAGAGAAGAGGACACTTCGAACGGGAATGAAACCATCGAAAAAGGCGCGTTCCCGGCGTCGACGGCGAGCGAGATGATCGAGGGGCAACATCTCATTGACGGACGCTGGCAGGACGCCGTCGCCCATGACGACCATCGAGGTGGTCAATCCGAGCGACGGCGAAACCTTCGGCTAGGCTTGCCCGCGGCACATCGGCTGATATCGATCAGGCGGTGAAGGCGGCGCAGCGCGCCATGGCCGGCCCCTGGAGCAGAATGCCCGCGTTCGAGCGCGGCCGGATCTTGGCGAGACTCGCCCGGAGGGTCCTGGAACAAGTCGACCATCTCGGCAAATCTGGAGGCCAAGGACGTCGGCAAGCCGCTTCGTCAGGCCAAAGCGGATGCCGATCGCGCTTGCTCGCTATTTCGAGTTCTACGGCGGCAGCCGCCGACAAGATCCACGGTCAGACCATCCCCTACCAGGATGGCTACACCGTGCTCGACGCTGCGCGAGCCCCACGGCGTCACCGGGCATATCGTGCCCTGGAACTACCCGATGCAGATCATCGGCCGCAGCGTCGGGGCGGCCCTTGCCATGGGCAATGCCTGTGTGCTGAAACCGGGCGAGGACGCCTCGCTCACCGCGCTCGAAATCGGCAGCTGGCGCTGGAAGCCGGCCTGCCGCCGGGTGTTCTGAATATCGTGACCGGCCTTGGTGACGAAGCAGGCGCCGCGCTTGCCGCCCATCCCGGCATCGACCATATGTCGTTCACCGGATCGGTCGAAACCGGCAAGCTGGTGCAGCAGGCAGCGGCCACCCATAGCTGCCCGGTGACCCTGGAACTCGGCGGCAAGTCACCGCAGATCGTGTTCGCGGATGCCGATCTCGACCAGGCCTTGCCCTTCCTGGTGAACGCCGCCATTCAAAACGCCGGCCAGACCTGCTCGGCCGGCTCGCGCGTGCTGATCCAGGACTGGATCTACGACGAGCTCACCTACCGACTGGCCGAACGCTTTGAAGAATCTGGACGTCGGCCCCGCCGATCGCGACCTGGACTGCGGCCCGGTGATCAATCCCGCCCAGAAACAACGCATCGAGGGCTATCTGCAGCGTGCCAGGGCCGATCGCATCGCCATCCTCGGCGAAGGCGAGATCGCGCCCGAGACGCCTGATGGCGGTTACTACGTGAAGCCCACGCTGCTCGGCGGCGTCGCCCCGGATCAAGCGCTTGCCCAGGAGGAAATCTTCGGCCCGGTCCTGACCGCGATCCGCTTCACCAACGAAGAAGACGCCATCCGCATCGCCAATGACAGCGCCTACGGCCTGGTCGCAGGTGTGTGGACCAAGGACGGCGCCCGCCAGATGCGCCTCGCCCGCGCGATCAGGACGGGCCAGGTGTTCGTCAACAACTACGGCGCGGGCGGCGGTGTCGAACTGCCCGTTCGGCGGCGTCAAAAGCTCGGGCTTCGGCCGCGAAAAAGGCTTCGAAGCCCTCTACGGTTTTTCCACGCTCAAGACCATCGCCCTCCACCACGGCTGAGGCCCGACGCGCGGTCGGCGTCGACGTTGGGTGGGTGAGTTGACGGGGGGTATGCGCCGCAGGTCTGGCGAGATGGGGGGTGGCCGGGAGGGGCGACGGGACGGAGCCCACTTCGTTTGGTCAGAAAATGCTCTTGATGTCAGTGCTCGAGATCGTCGAAATGGTCGACGATTTCTTCGAGCTCGTCCCGCACCTGCTCGAGGTAATCCTCATCGCCGGTCACTGCGTAAGCACGCACGGCAATATAAGCGGTGGCCGGGTGAATGACGGCTTCCATATAGGTGGTCGCCTCGTCGTCATCATAGAGGGCATCGAGATCGATATCCGTGGCTTCGAGGGCACCGCCTTCATGCCATTCGGTCTCGATCTCGACCAGATTGAGCGCCTTCATGCGCTGGGCACTGTTCGCCACGAAATCCATCGCCGCAGCGTGGTCGGCATGCGCCGCAGCAAAACCGCGGGCACCGCTGATGCCGATCCCGATCAGCTCGTCCTGATATCGATAGAGCTGCTCGACATCGACATTTCCGCTTTCGATGGCAGTGATCGTCTTGCCGACAAAACTCTCAAAGCGCTCGACGTCCAGGGCCAGCGCAGGCGTGGCGAAAAGGGTTGCCGCCGTTGCGCTCAGGAGAAATCGCGTGGTCATTATTCGCTCCAATTTTTGATCAAGATGGGCAAATCGCCAAGGCGCCGGTCATGACGCCATGAATAAGCACGTCAAATGGATTCGAAGATTTCCCTTCGGGATAGAAAACCGGACCATGGCGCTAGGCCGCTCTTGATCTCGCTGCCGGATCGCTTTGCTTGACTTGACGCGACGCGAGCCGGGCCAGAGGCAAGATCATGACAGCAAGCGCCACGACGACAGCGAGCGCCAGCGGCAAACCGACCTGATCGGCAAGCAGGCCGATGACCGGCGGGCCGACCAGGAAGCCGCCATAGCCGAGCGTGGCGACCGAGGCGACCGCGGCGCCGGTGCTCATGCCGCTGACTTTCGGCGCAACCGACAGCGCAACCGGGAACAGCACGGCAATGCCAAGCCCGGCGACCCCATAGCCGACGATCGCGACGGTCGGCATGTTGGCCAAAAGGGCAAGGGTCAAGCCGGTCGCTGCCAGCAACCCGCCGATCTGCAGCATGGCGAACGGACCGAAACGAGCGACCAGACGATCGCCGAGAAAACGCATGGTCGCCATGGAGAAGGCAAAGACGGTGAGCGCGACGGCCGCGGTTTGGGTATCGGCGCCCTGGTGATCGCTGAGGTAGACGGCACTCCAGTCGCCGACCGACCCCTCGGCCAGGAGAGCGGCAAACGCGATCAGCCCGACCAGCACCAAGACGCCGCTCGGCCGGACAAAGGCCGGCGCCTTGCCGTCGCTGCTCGTCTTGGCCACAGGCCGGGTGATCATCAGGCGGCAGCCGAAGACCCCGGCGAACAGGACGATCGAGGCTGCGATGAAGAAGTGCGGGGCAAGACCAAGCGCCAAGGTCGCAGCGAGGCCGGTGCCCAAGGCACCGACCATGTCACCCACGCTGTAAAGTCCATGAAAGGACGACATGATCGGACGGCCATAGCGCTCTTCGATCTCGGTCGCCTGGACGTTCATGGCGACATCGAGACTGGCGATCGCGATGCCGTAAAGGCTCATGGCGATCCCAAGGCTGATCCAGCTCCAGGCAAAGGCCATCAGCGGGAAAGCGAGGCCATGAGCAACGGCCGAGATGATGCTCATGCCGCGGCTGCCGACACGGCCGACAAGCCAGCCGGCGACCGGCATGGCGATCAGGGCACCGATCCCGAGCATCAGCAAGGCCAACCCCAACTGGCCATCGGTCGCGCCGATTTTTTCCTTGATTTCGGCCAATCGCGGCGCCCAGGTGCCATGCCCGATGCCGCAAATAAAGAAGACCAGGCTCGTCCCCAGCCGGGCTTGCCTCGGATCAGACACCGGCGGCCCACGCTTCGTTTGCAGCGCACCCGGAAGAAAACCCCAGCGCCGGCATCTTCACCGGCCCAAATCCAGCCCCCGGCGGCCCGCCGGCAAGTCCGGCCCGTGGCAGCGCGCCACTAGCGAAGCGGTTCGAGGATGGAGACGTAGTTGGCGACCGCGGCACCGCCCATGTTGAAGATGCCGCCGAGCTTGGCGTCCTTCACCTGCATGTCGCCTGCACTGTTGGTGAGCTGCATCGCGGTGAGCGCGTGCATCGAGACGCCGGTCGCCCCGATCGGATGGCCCTTGGCCTTGAGCCCGCCGGAAGGATTGACCGGCAGCTTGCCGTCCTTCGCAGTCCAGCCTTCGAGCACCGCGCGGGCCCCCTCGCCGCGCGGCGTCAGGCCCATGGCTTCATATTCGAGGAGTTCGGCGATGGTGAAGCAGTCATGGGTCTCGACGAAGCTGAGATCATCCAGGCAAAGCCTGCTCTTGTCCAGGCCGCGGCGCCACGCCGCCTCGCAGCCTTCGAACAGGATGATGTCGCGCTTGCTCATGGGCAAGAAGTCGTTGACCTGGACGGCGGCGCGAAACACCACCGCCTTGTTCATCGAGAGGGCGGTGTCGACATCGGTCAGCACCACGGCGGCGGCACCATCGGAGACCAGCGAGCAGTCGGTGCGTTTGAGCGGACCCGCGACCAAGCGGGTTTTTTTCGGACACGGTGCGGCAGAACTCGATGCCCAGGTCTTTACGCATCTGGGCAAGCGGGTTGGCACAGCCGTTTTTGTGATTTTTCGCGGCAATCGCGGCGAGTGCCTCGCTCTGGTCGCCATGGCGCTGAAAGTAACGCTGGGCGATCTGGCCGAAGACGCCGGCGAAGCCGCCCTCGATCTCGGCCTCTTCCTTGAGATAGGCGGCGGTCAGCAGCGCTTTCGGGATTTCCGGCGCCGGGCAGATCGGTCATCTTCTCGACACCGACCACCAGAACGAAACGCGCCAGTTTCGGCCGCGATCGATTTCAGCCCCTGATGCACGGCGGCCGAGCCGGTGGCGCAGGCATTCTCGACCCGGGTCGCCGGCTTGAAGCGCCAGCGATCCTCGGCCTGGAGCACCAGCGAACTGGTGAAGCCCTGCCCCGAAAAACCGCCGCCGTAATGGCCAAGCACGATCTCGTCGACGTCATCGGCCTCGATGCCGGCATCGGCAATCGCCTCCGTTGCCGCCCGGACGATCAGGCTTTCGACGTCCTCCTGCTCATGTTTGCCAAAAGCTGTGTGGCTCCAGCCGACAATGCATCCGCTCATCGCAGGAAACTCCCGTTTTTGTCACGTTATCATGTGGGGCATTTGTGCCGTAACGCAACCGGCAGTGTGCCGGAACGCAACCGGCAGCGTGCCGAAACGCGACCGGCAGCGTGCCGGTGCGGATAGCAATGTGCCGGAACGTGACCGACGATGTGCCGGAACGCCGGCAACGTCATACCATCACGCCGCCGGCTGCCAGCCGGCGCCTGGGACGGAGGTCGATCCAGTAGCGTCTGGACTTGCCGCCGCCGCGCGGATCGTCGATCAGGTTTTCCAGCACGCCGCCATTGGCTTCGATCACCTTGGCGGAAGCGATATTGTGGTCGTAGCAGGTCACCAGCGCGCGCTCGATGCCCAGGGCTTGAAGCTTGTCCAGCTCGAGCTTCAAGATGAGCTTGCCGTAGCCTTGCCTCTGGAAGCTCGGCCGGATGCCGTAGCCGGCATGTCCGCCGATTTTCATGAGCCAGTCGTTGAGCTCATAGCGCATGCTCGCTTCGCCGATGAACGTTTCGCCGTCCATCAGCCAGAAAATATCGCCGGGGACCCGAGGAATGACCTTCCCGTCGGGCAGAACGATATCGCCCTCCTTCCTGGTAAGCTCGGCGATGAAGTCATCGAACCTGGTTTCGATCCGATCGATCTCCCTTCGGCTCTTGGCCGCACCATCGCCGCGCCTGAACCCTTCGCGCAAGGCTTCGATGTAGCTTGCTCGATAACGCGACGACGCCGGCACCAACGATGCGCCCATGGTTCAAATCCTCCTCAACGCCATCAAGCGCTCAATCGAACAGACGTTCTTTCAACTTTCGATGCGCCAGAAAAAACATCAAGCCGCCCAGCGCCATCAGAAAGGCGAGGTGCAGCACGGTCATCAGGGGATCGAGCGCCTGGCCTGCGGTCAACGGCCGGATGATGCCGATGACATGGGTGGTCGGCAGGATCCAGCTCATCGCCTCGATATAGTCGGGAAACCGGTCGATCGAGAAGAAAACGCCGGAGAAAATAAAATTGGGCGTGACCCAGAAGGTCATGAAATAGCTGACGAATTCCCAATGCTTGGCATAGGCCGTGGCGGCAAGGCCGCAGGCGGCATAGGTGAAGCAGGCGAGCGTCAGCACCAGAAAACTGAGCAAGGCGCCCGGCAGCGAGCCGACCCCGCCCCAGAAATAACCGATCACGACGACGCCGAACGCCGAAAACAGCCCCTTGGCGATCGCCCAGCTCGCCTCGCCCAGCAGAAGCTCCAACAGGGTCACGGGCGTTGCCAGAATGGCGCCCCAGGTCTGCTGCATGGTCAGCCTGGAATAGGCGCTGATGGTCGCCTCGAAACTTGCGGTGAACATCGCGGAATAGGCCATCATGCCCGGCACCACGAAAGCGAGATAGCTGAGCCCGCCCATGTCGCTGATCACCGCACCGAGGCCGAAACCGAAGGCGAAGAGATAGAGAACGGGGTTGACCATCTGGAGCGTCAGTGACGACCAGACGGTGCGCTGCCACACCAGAAAATGGCGCCACCAGACGGCAAAACTGTAGGGGATCAGCTCCAAGATCCGCTGCATCAGTTTTCCCTGAGCTTTCGCCCGGTCAGGCGCAGGAAAACGTCCTCGAGATTGGCCGGACGGTGCAGATAGATGGCATGGCCGACAAGCTCCTTTTGCAGCTCGGCGGCCTGCTCGACATAGAAAAGCACTGAATCACCGATGTCCTCGCACTCGAACTTTGCATCGGTAAGGGCCGCCGGCACCGGCTTTTGCACATCGAATACATGGCCGCGAACATGCTGCTTGATCAGCTCCGGAGGCGAGCCCTCGGCCAGGATCTTGCCCTCGTCGATGATCACGATATGGTCGGAAAGCCGCTCGGCCTCGTCCATGTAGTGGGTGGTCAGAAGCAGGGTCTTGCCGTCGCGCTTCAGCGCCTGCAGCTGCTTCCAGATCAGGACGCGCGCCTGCGGGATCGAGGCCGGTGGTCGGCTCGTCCAGGATGACCAGGTCCGGATCGCTGATCAGGGCGCGGGCAATCACCAGCCGGCGCTTCATGCCGCCGGAAAGCTGCATCACGCTCTGGTCGACCTTTTCGGAGAGCTCCATGAAGGCGAGCAGTGCCGGCACGCGTTCGGCGATGATACGCGCCGGCAGCTTGAAATAGCGCCCGTAGACTTCGAGATTTTGCCGGACCGAAAGATCCGGGTCGAGATTGTCCTCCTGCGGCACCAGCCCGATCCGCGACCTGTCGGCGCGGCCGACCTCGGCAACCGGCCTGCCGAAGACGGTAAGCTCGCCGCCGCTGACCGAGGTCAGCCCCATGATCATGCGCATGGTCGTGGTCTTGCCGGCGCCGTTCGGCCCGAGCAGGCCGACGCACTTGCCCTTTCGGACCGCAAGATCGATCCCGCGCACCGCCTCGAAATCGCCGTAGCGTTTCTCGAGGCCGCGCGCCTGAATAACAGCCGGCGGCGTGGCCGGTTCAGGCGCCCGGGATCGGCACGAGCCGGCTGGCCAGCGGTGGTCTTCACCTCAAGCTCAGACAGCCGGCGCGCTCCACGTCGGCCGACCCTCGATCGGGTAGGCGGGATCGTTGTAGCCGGGCGTCGAGGGGTGGCCGGTGGCGACCAAGCCATCGATCAGGGCTTCATCCTCGGCCGTGAACTGATAGTCGAGCGCGCCCAGATAGTCGTCGAACTGCTCTTCGGTGCGCGGACCGGCGATCGGGGCGGTGATGATGCGGTTGTTCAGGACCCAGGCGACCGCGAACTGACCGGGCGTGATGCCGCGCGCTTCGGCATGTTCCTTGACTTTCTGAGCCATGACCAGGCTCTCTTCGCGCCATTCGCTCTGCATCATGCGCGTGTCCTTTCGACCGGCGCGTGTTCCCTCCGACGGGGACGCTGAGCCCGGCTGATATTTCCCGGTCAGCACGCCGCGGGCAAGGGGGCTGTAGGGCACGACGCCGAGGCCGAAAAACTCGCAGGCCGGCAGATGCTCGACCTCGGGCATGCGGTTCATGGCGTTGTAGTAGGGCTGGCTGACGATCGGCCGGTCGATGCCCAGACGATCGCAGAGATCGCAGATCACGGCGACCCGCCAGGAGCGGTAGTTGGAGAGGCCGAAATAGCGGATCTTGCCGGTCTGGATCAGATCGACCATGGCCCCGATCGTCTCTTCGAGCGGTGTGTCGTGATCCTCCTTGTGGAGATACATGATGTCGATCCAGTCCGTGCCGAGGCGCTTGAGCGACGCCTCGGTCGCCTGGAACATCCAACGCCTGGAAAGGCCCTTCTGATTGGGTCCCGATCCCATCGGGTTGCACATCTTGGTGGCGAGGATCCAGTGATCCCGGTCCGCGCGAATCGCGCGCCCGACCACCTCTTCGGACCGGCCTCCGTTATAGACGTCGGCCGTATCGATGAAATTCAGCCCCTGGTACTTGGCTTTGCCGATGATGCGGGTCGCCGCAGGCTCGCTGGTCTGATCGCCGAACATCATCGTGCCAAGACAAAGCGGCGAGACCTTGACGCCGCTTCTGCCGAGCTTTCGGTATTCCATCGTCACTATCCCCTAACCCGTTTCTGTGATTTTCCTGGTGAACCGGGCTCTCACACCTCATCGAGGTCGGCTCACTATCTCTTTGGTTTCGCGCCAACATTGCCGAACTGATCCGTTCGGGTCGATGCCTTGGTGCCAAGACGGCGCCTTCATGTCGCTTACCTGTCGATCCGCCTTCGTCCTTTGCTGGTCCTTAGAACATCCGCTTGAAATGGTGAACCCGACGCATCCCGCCCCGCTTCGGATATTCTCGAATGATCATCCCCATGTCGGCAAACCCCGCTTTTTCCAGAACCCTAGCAGAAGCCGGGTTTTCGGCAAAACTATAGGCCTGAAGCCCGCCGAGACCGAGACCGCGGGCAACGTCGATCATCGCGATCACGGCTTCCGTGGCATAACCCTTTCCCCAATAACGCCGCCCGAGCGCATAGCCGAGTTCCGCAATCGGCCCCTCGCCGCCAAAGCCGATGGCGCCGATGGGATCATGGTCGGCCTTCCGCCGGATGAAAAACACATGCCCGCCGGGACCGGTGTGCCTGCGTATCCAAACGCGCATGGCCGCCGTCGTGGTGGGATAGGGCATCCGCCCCGTCTGCTTGACGGCGTCCCAGTCGTCCTTGAACAAATTCTCGAAATGCGCCGCATCCGCCTCTTCGAGCGGGCGCAGCCAGAGCCTTTCCGTATCTTCCGTCCATGGAGGCGCAGCCAGGTCGATCATGTTTCCTCGACGAGAGCACTGTCGCCGACGGGCAGGGTCCTCGATGCGGCGCGATCCGCTTGATGGGCACGCCAGTTCTGGGCTTCGATGAACAGCCTCTTTACCGCAGGATAGCTGGACTTGATCTCCCGCTCCATGGTCGAAATCGTGGCTTCGACCTGATCGGCGCTCAAATCACCGGCGAAATCGACGCTGATGGTCAACAGCACCTCTTCCGGCCCGAGATGCATGCTGCGCAGCTCGTTGACCTTCAGAATACCGCTTTGCCGGTTCAGGATAGCCAGCACGCCGTGCCTGACCTCGGGTTCAACCCCCTCGCCGATCAGGAGCCCCTTGGCCTCATAGGCGAGCAAGGCTGCCGTGCCTGCCAGAATGACCCCGATCATCACCGAGGCAACGCCGTCCAGGACCGGCATGCCGAGGGCCTGACCAAGCCCGATCCCGATCATGGCCACGATCAGCCCGAGCATCGCCGCACTGTCCTCGAACAGGACGGTGAACAAGGCCGGGTCCTTGCTTCGCCTGACCGCTTCGAAATAGCCGAGCTTGCCCTTGGCAGCGCGAAAGGCGCGAAAAGCTATCCACCAGGCGGCCGCTTCGAACACCATGGCAAGCGACAGCACGATGTAGTTGACGTAGACATGCTCGATCGGCTCGGGATGCAGGATTTTTTCCACACCATGATAGATCGAGATACCGGCACCACCGGCGAAGATCAGGATCGCAACCACGAACGCCCAGAAATAGAGCTCCATGCCGTAGCCGAAGGGATGGACGTCGTCGGGCGGGCGGGCGGCGCGCTTGATGCCGTGAAGCAGGAGGCCCTGATTGCCGGTATCGACCACCGAATGGACGGCCTCGGACAGCATCGCAGCACTGCCGGTCATGGTAGCGGCGATGAATTTGGTGATCGCAATCAACCCGTTGCCGACCAAGGCGGCATAGATCACGGTCTTGGAGGAGGACACTGCCATGAAATTTCCGTCTTAGCTCCCGGTTCGAGCAAAAGTGCCGTCATCGGGCGGCAACGCTGCCAGAAAACGCGCAATGCCCTGAAGATCCCGGCGGAGCACATCATGACGCCGGCTCGCCTCCCGCTCCTGACCCCACTGCTCGATTTCGAACAGCTCATCGAGAAGGCTGGCATCGGCTGCGGCCGCGGCATCGATCTCACCGTGCCAAAGGGCCAAAGCGAGAATGACGGACCCAAGCCCGGTGGTAGCGCCATGCAGCCCGACCAGCGGCCAATCCCCGATTGCCTCGACAAGCAGGCGGACGCCGTCGACCGTCGCCTTTTTCTGCGGCACCGGCAATAGCGAGGCCGTCACCTCGAACGTGATCCCGTAGCGTTGTTCCATCCAGTCCAGCACCGGCTGCCAGGTCTCATGCTGGCGCAGCACCAAGTCATCGGGCTTGGGCGCTCGGTAACACAGAAGATCCGTGCCGGTATAATCCGTGATCTCCTGAATGGCGTCTGCCCGAAGCTCGGGCATCCGATCCATCGTCGTCGTAGCAAGGCGGGTGATTGGCATGGCGCTCGGCTCGATTTCTTCGCCCTGTTCGTCCCACTCCGAGGCGACCGCTTCGGCCAGCGCTTTCACCGGAAGAAGCAGTGTTGCCCTGGCAGGCGTTTTCAGCGGGCGCCCATCCAACAAGGTTCGAAAACCGCCCTCGGCCTCATCGACGCCCACCTCCTTATAGAATCGCTTCATGATCTCCTCATGTCAGCGCCGCGCTTCATCGACCAGATCCAAGAGCTGCTCGAAGCGATCCAGGACGATCCCTGCCCCGGCGTCATGCAAGGCGGCCGTCGGGTGATAGCCCCAGCTCACGCCGATCGGCCGCACATCGGCCGCCACCGCCATCTCCATGTCGAAACTGGTATCGCCGATCAACCAGGTGACGTCAGCCGTGACGCCGGTCTCGCGCATCGCCGTTTCGATCATGCTGGGATGGGGCTTGCTCGGGTGGAAATCCGCCGTCTGCAGGGTAACGAACCGATCCTTCAGCCCGTGATGCTCCAGCACCATGCGCAAGCCCCCGAAGGTTCTTGCCTGTGGCGATGCCGAGGTGAATATCGGCGCTTGCCAGCTGATCCAGCACGTCCCTCGCGCCTGCGAACATCGGCTCGGAAAAATCTTCAGCCAGGCGGAGATCGGCAAACTGTTCCTTGTAGCGCTCGACCAGCCTGATGTGAGCCATCGTTTCCAGACCCGGCGCCAGCACCCCCATGGCGATCATCCAGGGACAGGCCGACGATCGATCGGGTCTGCTCATGGGTCGGCGGCACCAGGCCTTCGGCGCGAAAGGTACGGTTCATGGTCTCGACGATAACATGCTGGCTGTCGACCAGCGTGCCGTCGCAATCAAAAAGAATAAGCTTCACCATCAACACCGCTCTCAAAGCTGATCAAAATCGGCGAGACGAGCACCCGGCAGATGCGCATCGGGCTCGAAGCCGATCCAGGCAAAGCCCCGTTGCATGATATCGGACAAGGGTGCGGTCAGCGTCAAGCGCCCGCCATCGGGGTGGGGGATATCCAGTTCCTTCGCGTGCAGCATCAGGCCATCAGGCGCCCCGTCGGGATGCGCTGCCGGCCCGCCATATTTCGGGTCCCCAAGGATCGGGCAGGCCGATCGCCGCAGCATGCACACGAAGCTGATGGGTGCGCCCGGTCTCCGGCTGCATCGCCAGCCACGCCGACACCTTGCCGGCCCGCGCGATGGTCCGATAGCGCGTCACCGCCTTCAGCGCCCCCGCCCCACCTGCCTGAACCAACTCGAAGTCCGGCCTGCCCCGGCTCGGGCCTTTGGCGAGGGGCTTGTCGATGATGCCCTGCTCCAGCGGCGGCAGGCCCATGACCAGCGCCCAATAAAGCTTTTGCACGTCGTGACGCTGAAAGGCCTTCGAAAGCTTCGCCGCCGCCGCCGGTGTCTTCGCCACCACCAGCACGCCGCTGGTATCCCGATCGAGGCGATGCACCAGACGATAGCGCTCGTCACGCCCGGCCAGCGACACCATCATGCCATCGATATGCCGACTGGTCTTGCTGCCGCCCTGGACCGCAAGACCGGACGGCTTGTTGAAGGCGATCAACGCGTCATCCTCATGCAGGATCAACCGCCGAAGCTCATCCGCATGCCGTAACGACGGCAGCGGTCGGGATCGGGACGCCGATGGCGTTGACTTGGGTTCGGTGTCATCTGGGAGAGGAGGAACCCGGATGGTCTGACCTTCTTCGAGCCTGGCGTTCGCCTGCACCCGCTTGCCATCCACCCGGACTTGGCCGGTGCGCAGCAGTTTTTGCAGATGACCGTGAGCAAGTGCCGGAAAATGCCGGCGGAACCAGCGATCCAGGCGAAGATCCGTCTCATCGGCGGCCACCGGCCGAAGCTCCACGGCGCTCATGTTTTTTGATCCTTTTTGCCGCCTTTGGATGCCTGCCGTTTTCGCCGCAGCGCTGACCAGCGGTCGAGCCTTTCCTTCAACGCGGCCTCAGCGCCTTCTTCGGTCGGCTGATAAAAATGCTGCCGCTCCATGGCATCCGGAAAATAATGCTGACCGGAGAAACGATCCGGCGCATCGTGGTCGTACTCGTAGCCGCCACCATAGCCAAGATCCTTCATCAGCTTGGTCGGCGCGTTCAGAATATGGGCGGGCGGCAGCAGTGAGCCGCTTTCCTTCGCCGCCGCCATCGCCCGCTTGAAGGCCGCGTACACCGCATTCGATTTCGGTGCCATCGCCAGATGCACCACAGCCTGCGCCAGCGCCAGCTCACCCTCGGGCGTGCCCAGCCGCTCAAAGGTTTCAGCCGCCGCCAGCGTCAGCGGCAAGGCCGTCGGATCGGCAGCACCGATATCCTCGGACGCCATGCGCACCAGCCGCCGCGCCAGATAACGCGGGTCCTCGCCGCCATCGATCATGCGCGCAAACCAGTAGAGCGCCGCATCGGGATCGGAACCGCGCACCGATTTGTGGAGCGCGCTGATCAGATTGTAATGGGCCTCCTGCTGCTTGTCGTAAAGCGGCATCCGCCGCTGCAACGTGGCAGCCAAGGCCTCCGAATCCATGACGGGCTCCGCCGGCAGATCCGCCAGGCTCTCGACCATGTTCAACAGATAGCGCCCATCCCCATCCGCGAGGTCGGTCAAGCGCAGGCGGGCCGCGTCATCGAGCGGGAGCTTGTGGCCGAGCGCCGTCTCGGCGCGGGTGATCAGCGCCAGCAACGCCGTCTGGTCGAGCCGGTTGAGGACCAGCACCTGGGTCCGGGACAACAAGGCGCCATTCAGCGCAAAAGACGGGTTCTCCGTGGTCGCGCCCATCAGGATGACCGTGCCGTCCTCGACCTGAGCCAGCAGCCCGTCCTGCTGTGCCCGGTTGAAGCGATGGATCTCGTCGATGAAAAGCAGGGTCGGCTGCCCCATATGCCGGCGCTGCCTCGCCTCCTCATAGACGTTGCGAAGGTCAGCGACACCCGACATCACGGCGGAAAGCTGCGCCAGCGGCAAGCCCACCGCGCGCGCCAAAAGCCGGGCAAGCGTGGTCTTGCCCGTGCCGGGCGGCCCCCAGAGAATGATCGAGCTGATCTTGCCCCGGGCCAGCATCCGGCCAAGCGGCGTCTCCGCCCCCAGCAAATGATCCTGCCCCACCAACGCCCCCAACACGTCCGGCCGCAATCTCTCCGCCAACGGCGCCGAGGCCGGCGCAGGCTTGATGGGAGGCCGCCCGGGTGATGCCTGGTTCTTTTCTTGTGTCGACCCTGCAGGCGGTGCCTCGGTCTGCGAGAAGAGGTCTTTCATTGGCCGATGGTCACGGCGAGGCGGCGGCCGCCGCGTTCGATTTCGAGGCGCCAGGCGGACGGCAAGCGATAGAGGCTGTCCTCCAATTGGTCGACGCTTGTGATCGGCTCATCGGCGATGCCGGCGATCACGTCACCCCGGCGAAGGCCGAGCCGATCGGCCGGGCTGCGGCTGCTGATTCTCAGGATCACCACCCCTTCGGCAAAAAGATCCAACCCGGCGTCCTGGTTGAAGCCCGGCGAGAGATTGGCGACGGTCGCCCCCGTCAGAACATGCTGCCCGCCAAGTTCCCGCACATCAGGCGGCGGATCGCGCGGCGGCAGCTCCAGCGGCAAATCGGCCGTCAATATTTCCCCCTGCCGCCAGACATCAAGCGACGACACTTTCCCCAGCTCACCGACCGCAAGGCGAAAATTCAGGCCGTGATTGTCGACCACCTCAACGCCGTCGATCGCAAGAATGACATCGCCCTTGTCGAGCCCTGCCCGATGCGCGGGTCCTGCCCGATGAAGCTGGTTCAACAGGACGCCGACCGGCCGATCGAGGCCAAGATTGGCCGCAAGCTCCGGCGTCACGGTCTGAACCTTGGCACCGAGCCAGGGACGAGCGAGGCTGTTGCCGCCGCCTTCGATCGAACGGATCAGCGCCTTCACCAGATCGATAGGGATGGCAAAGCCGATGCCGATCGAGCCGCCGCCGCGGGTGAAGATCGCGGTGTTGACGCCGACCAGCTGGCCATCGATGGTGACCAGGGCCCCGCCGGAATTGCCGGGATTGACCGCGGCATCGGTCTGGATGAACGACAGGTCCGAGCCGACCCCCGGTCCGGTCCGGGCGAGGGCCGAGATGATGCCGCTGGTGACCGTTTGGCCGATACCGAACGGGTTGCCGATCGCCAGCACCAGATCGCCGACCTCGAGCGCATCGGAGGAGCCCATGGGCAAGGCCGGAAGATCGGCACGCGCCTCGATCCGCAGGAGAGCAAGATCAGCCGCCGCATCGGCGCCGACGATCTCGGCCTGGAACTCGCGGCGATCGTTCAGCACCACCATGATCTCATCGGCATCTTCGATCACGTGGTGATTGGTCACGATCAGCCCGTCGGCGGCGATGATCACCCCGGAGCCGAGCGAATTCTGCTGGCGCTCCGGTGCCCGCCTCCGGCCCAGCCCTTCGAAGAAAAACTGAAAGAACGGATCCGAGAAGAACGGCGTTTCCGCCGACGCCTGGCTTATCTTCCGGGTGTAGATGTTGACGACCGCAGGCGCCGTTTCACGAACCACCGGGGCAAACGACAGGCCAATCTGCTCGCGCGAATGCGGCACGTCCTCGGTCGCTGCCGTCGATGGGGAACTCAGCAAGAGGAGGATGGTTGCGGCGAGCATGAGCCGCCGCCACAAAAAGTCAAAGCCTTCGGCTAAGCCAAAGGCTTTGACATCAACAGCATAGGATCGTGAACACCTTGATCGGAGCAAACGGGCTCAGGCCGCGACTGCCTCGGCCTCCTCCATCTCTTCCTGATGCTGTACCGGGCCGCTGTCCTGCCCCTTGGCATCGACATCCCGATCGATGAACTCGATCACCGCCATCGGTGCATTATCGCCCCGGCGATAACCGGCCTTCAGCACGCGAATGTAACCGCCCTGCCGGCCTTGGTAGCGTGAGGCCAGCGTATCGATCAGCTTGGCCGCGGTCTTCTCGTCCCGGGTCTTGGCGATGATCTGACGGCGGGCATGCAGATCGCCGCGCTTGCCGAGCGTCACCAGCTTTTCGACGAACGGCCGAAGCTCCTTCGCCTTGGGCAGCGTGGTCTTGATCTGCTCATGCTTCACCAGCGCCGCCGCCATGTTGGCGAACATCGCTTTTCGATGGCTCGACGTCCGGTTCAGCTTTCGGCCACTGATACGATGGCGCATTTCCTAACTCCTAAAGACGACGATGGGAAACTCCCCCCGACGACGTCGGAAGAAGTCACCCTGACCCTGGCAGGGTCAATAAGGCTCTTCGATCCGGCGGGCCAGCTCTTCGATGTTCTCAGGCGGCCAGCCGGTGACTTCCATGCCGAGCGAGAGACCCATCTGGGACAGAACCTCCTTGATCTCGTTCAGCGACTTGCGGCCGAAATTCGGGGTCCTGAGCATCTCGGACTCGGTCTTCTGCACCAGATCGCCGATGTAGACGATGTTGTCGTTCTTGAGACAATTCGCCGAGCGCACCGAAAGCTCCAGCTCGTCGACCTTTCTCAAGCAGATGCGGGTTGAACGGCAGTTCCGGCTTGCTGTCCTGCGACGACGCCGACTTCGGCTCCTCGAAGTTGATGAACAGCTGCAGCTGGTCCTGCAGGATACGCGCGGCCAGCGCCACCGCGTCTTCCGGCGACACCGAGCCGTTGGTCTCGAGCTGCATGGTCAGCTTGTCGTAGTCGGTCACTTGGCCGACGCGGGCATGATCCACCTTGTACGCGACCTTCCTGACCGGGCTGTAGATCGCATCGACGGCGATCAGGCCGATCGGCGCGTCTTCGGACTTGTTCTGCGACGCCGGCACGTAGCCGCGGCCGACCTTGACCGTCATCTCCATGGAAAGCTCGGCTTCCTCATCGAGATGGCAGATGATGTGGTCGGGGTCCATGATCTCGACGTCGTGGCCGACCTCGATCATCGACGCGGTCACCACGGCCGGCCCCTTGGCCTTCAGATAGATGCGCTTTTGCGTGGTCGCTGTGCAGTCTGATCGCCAGCGCCTTCAGGTTGAGCACGATGTCGGTGACGTCTTCGCGCACGCCCGGCACGGTCGAGAACTCGTGCAACACGCTGTCGATCTGGACGGCGGTGAGGGCTGAGCCCTGCAAGGACGAGAGCAGAATGCGGCGCAGCGCATTGCCGAGGGTCACGCCGAAGCCACGCTCCAGCGGTTCCGCGATGATCGTCGCCTCGCGGTCGGGCCGCATTCCGGGCTGCACCTCAAGCTTGGGCGGCTTGATCAGCTCTTGCCAATTCTTTTGAATCACGGGCTTACCTCGAAGGTTTGCAATGGAAAACCCCGGCATCGTGCCGAGGCTTTTTGTGACATGGCTGCGGGACCGGCCCGCAACAAAGTCCTGGTATCAAAAACTCAGACCCGGCGCCGCTTGCGCGCCCGGCAGCCGTTATGGGGGATCGGGGTCACGTCGCGGATCGACGTGATCGCGAACCCGACGGCGGACAGCGCCCGAAGGGCTGATTCACGTCCCGAACCCGGGCCCCCGGACCATGACCTCGAGGGTCTTCATGCCGTGCTCCATCGCCTTCTTGCCGGCATTCTCGGCGGCGATCTGCGCGGCAAACGGCGTCGACTTGCGCGAACCACGGAAGCCTTGGGCGCCAGCAGAGGACCAGGAAATCGCGTTGCCCTGGGCATCGGTGATGGTGATCATGGTGTTGTTGAACGTGGCGCTCACATGAGCGACGCCGGAGGAAATGTTCTTCCGCTCGCGACGGCGAAGGCGGGGAGCTGATCTCTTTGGTGGCCATGGTTACTTCGTCACCTTCTTCTTACCGGCAATTGCCTTCGCTGGACCTTTTCGCGTGCGCGCATTGGTGTGGGTGCGCTGCCCATGCACCGGCAACCCCTTCCTGTGACGAAGCCCCTTGTAGCAGCCGAGATCCATCAGCCGCTTGATGTTCATCGCGACATCGCGACGGAGTTCACCCTCAACCCGCTGGCTCCGATCGATGGTCTCGCGAAGCTTGGCAACCTCGGCATCGGAGAGCTCATTAACCCGCCTTGCGAACTCGATGTCGACCTCGGCCAAGATCTTCTCGGACGTCGTCCGGCCGATGCCGTAGATGTAGGTCAGGGCAATGCCGACAGGCTTACCGCTTGGAATGTTTACGCCGGCGATACGCGCCACTTGTTGGTCTCCTCGAACGTCATGCTGGGCATGTTCAGCCCTGATTTCTCGATCTCAGCTCACGGGAAAACACGGCGCCTTCGCGCCAACCGCGCGATTATAGTCCGTTCCCGTTCTCTGTCAACGTCACTACCCGCCGATTTCCTGGAAAATCTGACTGGTCACCTCATCAATCTCACCCATGCCATCGACCGTCTTCAACAACCCTTTGCTCCGGTAGTAGGGAAGAAGGGGCGCGGTCTGGCTATGATACGACGTCAGACGGGTGCGCACCGCCTCGGCGGTATCGTCGGACCGTCGCTTGAACTCGGTGCCGCCGCACTTGTCGCAGACACCTTCGACAGCCGGCTTTTGAAATTGATCGTGATAGCCGGCACCGCAATGGGCACAGGAATAACGCCCGGATATCCGCTCGATCAACGCGTTGTCATCGACGGCCAGTTCGACTGCAGCGTTCAGGCTCAAACCCTTCTGTGCCAACAGCGCATCCAGCGCCTCGGCCTGGGCAACGGTCCGGGGGAACCCGTCCAACAGAAAACCACGGGCGCAGTCCGGGTCGTCCGTACGCTCTTCGACCAGACGGATGATAATGTCGTCCGACACCAGCTTGCCTTCATCCATCACGCTCTTAGCCTGCCTGCCAACCTCGGTGCCTGCAGCGATGGCGCCCCGCAGCATGTCACCGGTCGACAGATGGGCGATCCGGTATTTCTCCTTGATGCGCGCCGCTTGCGTACCCTTGCCTGCGCCGGGCGGGCCGAGGAGGATCAAAATCATCAGCGCCTGGCCCCGCGCAAACGCGACTTCTTGATCAACCCCTCATATTGGTGAGCGATCAGATGGGACTGGATCTGCGCGGTCGTATCCATGGTGACGGAAACGACGATCAGAAGGCTGGTGCCGCCGAAATAGAAGGGCACCGCATACTGGGAGATCAGGATTTCGGGAAGGATGCAGACCGCGGCCAGATAAAGGGCGCCGACCGTGGTCAGGCGGGTCAGGACATAGTCGAAATATTCGGCCGTCCGCTGTCCTGGACGAATGCCGGGGACAAAGCCGCCATGCTTCCTGAGATTCTCGGCCGTCTCCTGCGGGTTGAACACGATCGCCGTGTAGAAGAAGGCGAAGAACATGATCAAGCCGACGAACAGCAGCAGGAACAACGGCTGACCTCGTCCGAGCAAAGCCGTAACCTGCGCCAGCCATTCCGGGCCGCCCGCCCCGCCAAAGCTGGCGAGCGTCGCCGGCATCAGCAAGAGGGAGCTTGCGAAGATCGGCGGAATCACGCCGGAGACGTTGATCTTGAGCGGCAGATGCGAGGCTTCGCCGCCGAACATGCGGTTGCCCTGCTGGCGCTTCGGATACTGCACCAGGATCCGGCGCTGCGCGCGCTCCATGAACACGATGAAGGCGATCACCGCAACGGACATCAGGAGCAAGAAGACGATCAGAAAACTGGAGATGGCGCCGGTGCGGCCAAGCTCCAGGGTGCTGGCCAACGCGGAGGGCAATTGTGCGATGATGCCGGTGAAGATGATCAGCGAAATACCGTTGCCGATGCCGCGCGCCGTGATCTGCTCGCCGAGCCACATCAAGAACATGGTGCCGCCGACGATGGTGATGACGGTGATGATCCGGAAATACCAGCCCGGATCGATCACCGCACTGCCGCCCGGACCGCTCATCGCCTCAAGGCCGACAGCAAGGCCGTAGCCTTGGAAAGTCGCCAGAAAAACGGTGAGATAGCGGGTGTATTGATTGATCTTCTTGCGACCGCTCTCGCCTTCCTTCTTCAACTGCTCGATGGTCGGCGAGACCGCGGTCATCAGCTGCATGATGATCGAGGCCGAAATATAGGGAAGAATGCCGAGCGCGAAGATCGACATGCGCTCCAGCGCGCCGCCGGCGAACATGTTGAACATGCCCATGATGCCGCCGGCATTCTGCTCGAAGATCTGCGCCATCACCACCGGATCGATGCCTGGCAGCGGGATATAGGTCCCGAAGCGATAGACGATCAGGCAGCCGAGCGCGAACCAAAGCCGCTTCTTGAGCTCGGTTGCTTTGCTGAATGCCGAAAAGTTGACATTCGCCGCAAGCTGTTCGGCCATCGACGCCATATCGGTCTCCGTTTACGCGTCGTCTTTGGGATCAGCGTCTTTGGGATCAGCATCCGCCGCAGGATCTGCGCTCGCCTCGGCGGCGAACGTTTTCGCCTGTCCGATCCAATCGTCGCGATCAATGCGTCCCTTGAAGCTGAGGTAGCCGTCGACCCACGCGACGTTGTCCGGCGTGAACTCGGCGATCTGCCAGAAGTGATAAATGCCAAGCTCGTTCAACGTACCTTCGAGCTTCGGTCCGACACCACCGATCTTCTTCAGATCATCCGGCTCGCCCTTAGGCGCATCCAGACCCGCGGGACGGGTGCCTTCAAGTTCTTTTTCGCCATCGTCGCCTGCGGACGAAGCCTCGACCTCATCGGCTTGGGCTGCTGGGGCCTCGGCAGCCTCCGGCTTGGGCTTTGCCTCGGCTTTTGCCTTTGCAGGCTTGGCTGCCGGCTTTTCGGCGAGGGCATCCGCCACCTCGGTCGAGGCGATCACCAACGTGCCGCCCGCGTTCTCGACGGCTTCGGCCGCCGTCTTGGAAGCGCTGTCGACCTCGAGCGTGATCCCGGTTTTAAGCTCACCACGCGCCAGAAGGCGAACACCGTCCAGGCGCTTGTTGATCAGCCCTGCGGCTCTCAGCGCTGCGAGATCGACGGTCTTCTTCGGATCCAGCCGGCCGGAATCGATCGCTGCCTGCAGACGATCGAGGTTCAGCGGTGCGTAAGTCTTCTTGAAAGGGTTGGCAAAACCGCGCTTCGGCAAACGCCGATAGATCGGCATCTGGCCGCCTTCGAAGGTCCGGGTCGCCGTGCCTGAGCGGGCGCGCTGGCCCTTGTGGCCGCGCGCCGAGGTCTTGCCCGTGCCGGAGCCGATGCCTCGGCCAACCCGCTTCTTTTCCTTGCGCGCCCCTGGATTAGGCGCCAGTTCGTTGAGCCTCATCGCTCCTATCCCCAAAACCATTCGATGGCAACGATCCCTTCATATGGGGAGCGATACCGGAAATATCAGCCCTCGGCCGCTTCGACCTTGACCAGATGATGAACCTTGTTGATCCGACCGCGCACCTCGGGCAGGTCAGGCCAGACTTTGGACCGGCCAATCTTGTTCAACCCGAGGCCGACCAGATTCTCCCGTTGGCGGTGATGCCGGCCAATCGGGCTGCCGGTCTGGGTCACCTTGATCAGCCTGGCCTTATCGTCCTTGTTCGCTGCCATCAGCCTGCCTCCGCGCGCGCCTCGGTGCCACCCGGATCGCGACGACCGACGATTTCGCCAACCTTCTTGCCGCGCTTGGCCGCCACGGAACGCGGCGAATTGATATTGCGCAGCGCGTCGAATGTCGCCTTGATCATGTTGTGCGGGTTGGAGGTGCCGATCGACTTCGCCACCACGTCGCCGATGCCGAGCGATTCGAACACCGCACGCATCGGACCGCCGGCGATGATGCCGGTGCCCGGAGGGGCGGCGCGCAGCACCACATGGCCCGCACCGAAACGCCCCTCGACGTCATGGTGGAGGGTGCGCCCCTGCCGCAGCGGCACACGGATCATGCTGCGCTTGGCCTGCTCGGTTGCCTTCCGGACAGCTTCCGGCACCTCGCGCGCCTTGCCGCTGCCGAAGCCGACCCGGCCCTTGCCGTCGCCGACCACCACCAGTGCCGAGAAACCGAAACGTCGGCCGCCCTTCACCACCTTGGCGACACGGTTGACGTTAACGAGCTTATCGATCAGCTCGCCGTCACCCTGTCTGTCATCACCGCCGTAGCGTGCCATCAGAACTTCCTTTAAGCGCTAAAATTTCAGACCGGCGGCGCGAGCACTCTCGGCCACGGCCTTGACCCGGCCATGAAAGCGATAGCCGCCGCGGTCGAACACGACCGTGTCGATACCGGCTTCCTTCGCCCGCTCGGCGACCAGCTTGCCGACCGCCTCGGCCGCCGCCTGGTCGGAGCCCTTCTTGAGCTCGCCCTTGAGCGCCTTGTCGATGGTCGACGCGGCCACCAGGGTCCGGCCCGCCTGATCGTCGATCACCTGGGCGTAGATGTTCTTGGAGGATCGGAACACCGAGAGCCGGACCCGGCCTGCGTTCACCTTCTTGAGCGCGAAACGACTGCGCCGCTTTCTCCGCTCGAACCGTTTTGCTGGCTTGATCATGGCTACTTCTTCTTGCCTTCCTTGCGGATGATCACCTCGTCCTCGTAACGAATGCCCTTGCCCTTGTAGGGCTCCGGCTTTCTGAAGGAGCGGATCTCAGCTGCAATCTGACCGACACGCTGACGATTGGCGCCAGAAATGGCAGATCTGCGTCGGGTGTCGCGCATTTCACCTGGATGTCTTCGGGAATTGCCACCTTGATATCGTGGCTGTAACCGAGCTGCAGATTGAGGATCTTGCCGTCCATCGCTGCACGATAGCCGACGCCCGGAAATCACCAGATTGCGGGTGAACCCCGTCGAGACGCCGGTCACCATGTTCGAGACCAGTGACCGCGAGAGCCCCCACATGGAGCGCGCACGCTTGCTCTCATCGGCCGGCGAGACGGTGACTGCACCGTCGCCTTCGTTGACATCGACCTCGTCGGGAAGCCTCTGGCTCGAGCTCGCCGAGCTTGCCGGTGACGGTCATCAGCTTGGCCGGCCAGCGCCACCTTGACGCCGTCCGGCACGAGAATGGGATGTTTGCCAATACGGGACATGATCAGAATACCGTGCAGAGGATTTCACCGCCGACATGCGCGTCGCGTGCCTCGGCATCGGACATCACACCTCGCGGCGTCGACAGGATCGCGATGCCGAGACCGTTGTAGATCCTGGGGAAGATCCTTGACCCCGGAATAGACGCGACGGCCGGGCTTCGACACGCGGCGCAGTTCTTTGATGACCGGCTCACCATTATGGTACTTGAGCTCGATCGACAGCTCCTTGTGCCCTTCATCCTGCTGCGAAAAACCGCGGATGTACCCTTCGCGCTTCAGCACGTCGAGCACATTCATGCGCAGCTTCGACGCCGGGCTGTGAACCGCGTTCTTCTGGGCTGATTGGCCGTTGCGGATACGGGTTAGCATATCCCCCAATGGATCGCTCAGCGACATGGCGCCTTCTCCTTCAATACCAAGCCTGCTCTACCAGCTGGACTTGACCAGGCCGGGAATTTGACCGATCGAGCCGAGTTCGCGCACGGCGATTCGCGACAGACCGAATTTTCGATAGTAGCCGCGCGGACGCCCGGTGAGGCCGCAGCGGTTGCGGATCCTGTTCCTGGCGCTGTTGCGCGGCAAAGCCGCGAGCTGCAGCGTCGCCTCGAATCTCTCTTCCGGTTCGGCCTCGCGATTCATGACGATCGCGCGCAGATCAGCACGCTTGGCCGCATATTTCTCGACCAGCTTGCGACGGGCCTTGTTCTTCTCGACGGCGCTCTTCTTGGCCATCTAAACGTCTCCTCTTCAAGCCGCAAACGGCATACGGAACTGCTCGAGCAAGGCTTTCGCTTCGGCATCGTTCGTCGCGGTGGTGCAGATGATGATGTCCATGCCCCTGATCTCGTCGACATCGTCGTAGTTGATCTCGGGGAATACGATCTGTTCCTTCAAGCCCATCGCGTAGTTGCCGCGACCGTCGAAGCTCTTGGCCGGAATGCCGCGGAAGTCACGGACCCGCGGCAGCGCGATGTTGACCAGACGGTCGAGAAACTCGTACATCCGCTTGCCGCGAAGCGTGACCTTGCAGCCGATCGGCATGCCTTCACGAAGCTTGAAGTTCGCGACCGACTTTCGGGCCCGGCAGACGATAAGGCTTCTGACCGGTGATCAGGGCCATTTCGGCAATCGCGCTGTTAAGCTTCTTGCTGTCCTGCACCGCCTTGCCGACCGCCATGTTCAGAACGATCTTCTCGAGCTTCGGGATCTGCATCGGGTTCTTGTAGCTGAACTGTTCCTTCAGCTTCTCCGCGAATCTCGTCTCGGTACTGCGCCATCAATCGAGCCATGATCTCTCTCCTATCGATCGATGACTTCGCCGGAGCGCTTGGCGAAACGCACCTTGCGACCGTCGTCGAGAAACTTGTAGCCGACCCTGGTGGGCTCGGATGTCTTCGGATCGATATGGGCGACGTTGGAAATATGAATGGTCGCTTCCTTATCGACGATGCCGCCCGGGTTCTGTGCGGACGGACGGGTATGCCGATGCACCATGTTGACACCCTGAACGATCAGCCGATCGTTCTTGGTCAACACGCGCAGCACCTCGCCGCGCTTGCCGACATCGCGGCCACCGGTCACGACGACCTGGTCACCCTTCTTGATCTTGAACTTCTTAGCCATCACGGCGTCTCTTCAATTCTGAGGTCCAACACTTGCCTAGAGCACCTCCGGGGCAAGCGAGATGATCTTCATGAACCGCTTGGCGCGCAGCTCGCGGGTCACCGGGCCGAAGATGCGGGTGCCGATCGGCTCACCGGCGGCATTGATCAGAACGGCGGCATTCCGGTCGAACCGGATCGCACTGCCGTCCTGGCGGTGGATCTCCTTCGCGGTGCGAACGATGACGGCCTTGTGCACGTCGCCCTTCTTCACCTTGCCCCTGGGGATCGCTTCCTTCACGGCCACCACGATGATGTCCCCGACCGAGGCCCACCGGCGCCTCGAGCCGCCAAGAACACGGATACATTGGACGCGGCGGGCACCGGAGTTGTCCGCAACGTCGAGATTGGATTCTGACTGGATCATGGCTGCCGCTCTCTAACAACGCGCCGCGCCTAAGCGGCAGGCTCCAAAACGACTTCCCAAGTCTTTCGCTTGGAAATCGGACGACACTCGCGGATCCTGACCAGATCCCCAGCCTTGAACTGGTTCTCCTCGTCATGCGCCGCATAGCGCTTCGACCGGGTGATATATTTCTTGTAGAGAGGATGCATGACGCGACGATTGACGCGAACGACCACCGTCTTGTCCTGCTTGTCACTCACTACCGTTCCTTGCAAAACGCGCTTGGGCACGGACCCTCTCCTTAGCTGGCGGCAGCGGCTGAAGCGGCGGTGGTCACCGTGAGGATCGTCTTGATCCGGGCGATATCCCGTCTGACTTCGCGCACCCGCGCCGTGTTCTCGAGCTGACCGCTGGCCTGCTGAAAGCGCAGATTGAACTGCTCCTTCTTCAGGTCCAAAAGCTGCTCCTTCAACTGATCCTGGGTCTTGCCCCTCAACTCCTCGGCCTTCATGCTGCCGCCTCCTCGCCCGGTCGCTTAATGAACCGAGTTCTGACCGGCAATTTCGCCGCACCGCGCTGAATCGCCTCTTCAGCGAGGGTTGCCGGCACGCCGTCGATCTCGAACATGATCCGCCCGGCCTTGACCGGGGCGACCCAATATTCAACCGAACCCTTACCCTTGCCCATGCGCACCTCGGCAGGCTTCTTGCTGACGGGTTGATCCGGGAAGATCCGGATCCACACGCGGCCGGCACGCTTCAGATGCCGGGTGATCGCACGCCTCGCCGCTTCGATCTGGCGCGCCGTCATCCTGGCGTTGGTGGTCGCCTTCATGCCGAAGGCGCCGAAGTTCAAACTCGCACCACCCTTGGTGATACCGTCGTTCCGCCCCTTATGGCGCTTCCTGAACTTGGTGCGTTTGGGCTGCATCATGGCGCTGAACTCCCCCTAATTTTTCCGCATCGAGGTGCTCTCACCCGCCCGCTTGTCCTGCGCCATCGGATCGTGCTCCATGATCTCGCCTTTGAAGATCCAGACCTTGACCCCATTGGTTCCGTAAGGCGTGAACGCGGTGGCACGACCGAAATCGACATCGGCGCGAAGGGTGTGCAGCGGCACCCTGCCTTCGCGGTAGGTCTCGCCACGGGCGATTTCGGCCCCCCCGAGACGACCGGTGCAATGAATACGAATGCCGAGCGCGCCCAACCGCATCGCAGACTGCATCGCGCGCTTCATCGCGCGGCGGAAGGTCACCCGACGCTCCAGCTGCTGGGCGATATTCTCAGCGACCAGCTTGGCGTCGATCTCGGGCTTTCTGATCTCGACGATGTTCAGATGAACGTCGCCGCTGGTCATCTTCGCCAACTGCCTGCGCAGAACCTCGATCTCCTGGCCCTTCTTGCCGATCACCACGCCGGGCCTTGCGGTATGAAGGCTGATGCGGGCCTTTTTCGCCGGACGCTCGATCACGATCTTGCTGAGACCGGCCTGCTTCAGCCGCTTGTTCAGGAAGGCCCGGATCTCGAGATCTTCCGCCAGCAAGTCGGCATATTGGCTGTCCGAGAACCAGCGAGCAGTCCCAGGTCCGATTGATCCCGAGCCTAAACCCGATTGGATTGACTTTCTGGCCCATCAGGCCGCCTCCTCTCGCTCTTCGACCACGATCCTGAATACGCGCAAACGGTTTGACGATCTTCCCGGCGCGACCACGTGCTCTCGGCTTGAAACGCTTCATCACCATCGACTTGCCGACACTGGCTTCCTTGACCACCAGGCTGTCGACATCGAGATTATGGTTGTTCTCGGCATTGGCGACCGCGGACATCAGCACCTTCTTGACGTCACGAGCGATCCCCTTTCTCGAGAACTGCAACTGGTTCAACGCATCTTCGGCCTTCATGCCCCTGATCATTTGGGCGACCAGATTGAGCTTTTGCGGGCTGACCCGCAAAAGCCGCGCCATGGCCATCGCCTGATTGTCCGCCAGAGCGCGCGTTCGCGTTTTTCTTTACTCATTTCGGAGCAATCCCTCTCGCTACCCGGCTCAGCGCCGCTTGGCTTTTTTGTCGGCACCGTGACCGTAATAGGTCCGGGTCGGCGAAAACTCGCCAAGCTTATGGCCCACCATGTTCTCGGTGACATAAACCGGCAGAAACTTCTGGCCGTTGTAGACGGCAAAGGTCAGGCCGACGAATTCCGGCACGATGGTCGAGCGCCTGGACCAGGTCTTGATGATATCGTTGCGGGTGCTCTCTCTGGCCTTCTCCGCCTTGTTCAAGCAGATAGCCATCGACGAAAGGACCCTTCCAGACCGAACGCGGCATGGGCTCAGCCTCCTCTCTTCTTCGCTTGGTGGCGCGAGCGTATGATCAGCCCGTCGGACTTCTTCTTGCTGCGGGTGCGCGCACCCTTGGTCGGCTTGCCCCAGGGCGTTACCGGGTGACGGCCACCGGACGTGCGGCCTTCACCGCCGCCATGGGGATGATCGACCGGGTTCATCGCAACGCCGCGCACCGTCCCCTTGCGCCCGAGCCAGCGGGAGCGTCCCGCCTTGCCGAGATTGATATTCTGATGATCGGCGTTGGAGACGGCACCCATCGAGGCCATGCACTCCGCCCGCACCCGCCGGATTTCACCGGAGGACAGGCGGATCTGCGCATAGTCGCCATCACGGCCAACCAGCTGAGCATAGTTGCCGGCGGCGCGCGCGATCTGACCGCCCTTGCCGGCCTTGAGCTCGACATTGTGGATGATGGTGCCGATCGGAATGTTCTTCAAGGGCGCCGCATTGCCGGGCTTAACGTCGACCCTGTCATCGGCGATGACCATGTCGCCCGGCTTTCAGACGCTGCGGGAGCAAGGATGTAGGCAAGCTCGCCGTCATCATAGTTGATCAGCGCGATGAACGCTGTCCGGTTCGGATCATATTCCAGGCGCTCGACCGTAGCCCTTCACGCCGAACTTGGTGCGCTTGAAGTCGATCATCCGATAGCTGCGTTTGTGCCCGCCGCCGCGGTGCCAGACCGTGGTGCGGCCGGTGTTGTTGCGGCCGCCGCTCTTGGTGAGCCCCTCGGTCAGCTTCTTGACCGGCTTGCCCTTCCAAAGCTCCGAGCGGTCGACGATGACCAGTTCGCGGAGCGATGGCGTGGCCGGCTTGAAGGTTTTAAGTGCCATGCCTCAATCCTCGCTTCAAATACCTGTGGTCACGTCGAGGGTCTGGCCCTCTTCCAGGGTCACGATCGCCTTCTTGACGTCATTCCGCTTGCCGAGGCGACCACTTGAAAACGCTTGACCTTACCCTTCTGGTTCAGGGTGTTGACCGCCTTGACCTTGACGCCGAACAGCGTCTTCGATCGCCGTCTTGACCTCGGGCTTGGTCGCATCCTTGGCCACCTTGAAGGTCACCTGATTATGCTCGCTGCCGAGCGTCGACTTCTCCGTGATCACCGGAGACAGGATGACGTTGTACATCCGTTCGCGATTCATGCCAGGCGCTCCTCGAGTTGAGCAACGGCCGCCTTGGTCAGGACCAGCGTGTCGCCTTGCAGAATGTCGTAAACATTGGCGCCGGCCGACGGCAGCACCTTCATCCCGGGGATATTGCGCGCGGCCAGGCGGAAGTTGCCGTCGATCTCGGCCCCGTCGATCAGGACCGTCCGGCCCCAGCCAAGCTTGGACATCGAGGAGGCAAGCTGCTTGGTCTTGGCCTCGGCGAGCTTCGCCTCGTCCAGCACCACCAGCTTGCCCTCGGCGAGCTTGGAGGAAAGCGCCGACTTCAGCCCCATCTTCCGAACCTTCTTCGGCAGATCATGGCTGTAATCACGAGGCGTGCGGGCAAAGGTCCGGCCGCCGCCGCGGAACTGGGCAACGTCGGCCGAGCCATGACGCGCACGACCCGTCCCCTTTTGCTTGTACATCTTCTTGGTGGTGGCCTTGACCTCGCCGCGGGTCTTGTTGGCGTGGGTGCCCTGGCGTCGCTTGGCGAGCTGCCACAATACCACCTGATGCAAAATATCCTTGCGCACCGGCTGCTCGAACACCGAAGCGGCGAGCTCGATCTTGCCGGCGTCCCCCTGGGACAAGGTCGTCACATCGACCTTCATCAATTCTGCTCCTCGCCGCTCTTCTGTTGGTTGTCGCTATCGTTCGATCCCTGGTTCTCCACAGGCGTTTCACCTTCAGACGGAGACGGGGTCTCAGCCGAAGCATCGACGGCCGTACCCTCGACTTCACCTTCACCAAGGATCTGCGTCGGCGTCGCGATCGTGCCTGCGGGATAAGGCGCTTCGGTCGGCAGGGCCTTCTTGACGGCATCGGCAACCTGCACCCAGCCGCCCTTCGAGCCGGGCACGCCGCCCTTGATCAGGAGCAGTCCGCGATCCGGATCGACACCAATGACCTGCAGGTTCTGCGCCGTGCGCTTCTTCGCTCCCATATGACCCGCCATCTTCTTGCCTTTGAAGACGCGGCCTGGGTCCTGGCACTGACCGGTCGAACCGTGGGATCGGTGCGACACCGAAACACCGTGGGACGCACGCAGGCCGGAAAAACCGTGGCGCTTCATGCCGCCGGCAAAGCCCTTACCGATGCTGATGCCGGAGACATCGACGAACTGGCCGACCACGAAGTGATTGACCGAGAGCTGCGTCCCGGGCTCGACCAGCGCGTCCTCGTCAACGCGGAACTCGACCAGCTTCGCCTTCGGCGCGACTTTCGCCTTGGCGTAATGACCGCGCATGGGCTTGGTCACCCGCTTGGTTTTCGCCTTGCCGTTACCGATCTGGATGGCTGTGTAGCCATCTTTCTCGATGGTCCGACTGGCTGTCACTTCACAGTCATCAACACGTAGTACAGTTACCGGAACATGATCACCATCCGGGGTGAAAATGCGGGTCATGCCGAGTTTTTCGGCCAAGAGCCCTGAACGCATTGTTTTTCTCCCGAGCCCTTAACCTAAACCTTGATCTCGACGTCGACGCCGGCCGCAAGATCGAGCTTCATCAAAGCATCGACGGTCTGCGGGGTCGGATCGACGATATCGAGCATCCGCTTGTGGGTGCGGATCTCGAACTGCTCGCGCGACTTCTTATCGATGTGCGGTGAGCGCAGCACGGTGATCTTCTCCATCCGGGTCGGCAACGGGATCGGCCCGCGCACCCGCGCACCGGTCCGCTTCGCCGTGCTCACGATTTCTCGCGCGGATAGATCCAACACGCGATGATCGAACGCCTTGAGGCGGATCCTGATATTCTGTGCGTCCATGGTCTTTGCTCACCAAAAAGACCGGCCCGAAGGCCGGTCCATTTCCAAAAGATTACTCGACGATTTTTGCCACGACGCCGGCACCGACGGTACGGCCGCCTTCGCGAATGGCGAACCGGACACCCTCTTCCATCGCGATCGGGCAAATCAGGTTCACCACCATCGTGATGTTGTCACCGGGCATCACCATCTCGGTCCCCTCAGGAAGCTCGATCGTCCCGGTCACATCCGTCGTACGGAAAAAAAACTGCGGACGATAATTCGAGAAAAACGGCGTGTGACGACCGCCCTCCTCCTTGGTCAAAACATACGTCTCGGCGTTGAACTTGGTGTGCGGCGTGATCGAACCGGGCTTGCACAACACCTGACCCCGCTCAACATCGTCCCGCTTCGTCCCGCGCAGCAAAACACCCACATTGTCGCCAGGCTCGCCCCGGTCCAAAAGCTTCCGGAACATCTCGACACCCGTGCACGTCGTCTTCTGGGTATCGCGGATACCCACAATCTCGATCTCGTCACCAACGTTCACGATCCCGCGCTCAACACGACCGGTCACCACCGTGCCGCGCCCGGAAATCGAAAATACATCCTCGATCGGCATCAAAAACGGCAGATCCTTCGCCCGCTCAGGCTGAGGAATATACTCGTCAACCGCCGCCATCAGCTCCAAAATCGACTTCTTGCCGATCGTGTCGTCGTCCTTGCCCTCCAGCGCAGACAACGCAGAACCCTTCACGATCGGAATATCGTCCCCGGGAAACTCGTAAGACGAAAGAAGCTCGCGCACCTCAAGCTCAACCAGCTCCAGCAACTCCTCGTCGTCAACCTGGTCAACCTTGTTCAGGTAAACCACGATCGCAGGAACGCCAACCTGACGCGCAAGAAGAATATGCTCGCGGGTCTGCGGCATCGGACCGTCCGCCGCCGACACCACCAAAATCGCACCATCCATCTGCGCCGCCCCCGTGATCATGTTCTTCACATAATCGGCATGGCCAGGGCAGTCGACATGCGCATAATGACGGTTCGCCGTCTGATACTCAACGTGCGCCGTGTTGATCGTGATCCCCCGCGCCTTCTCCTCAGGCGCCTTGTCAATCGAATCGTAACGCCGAAAACTCAGCCCCGCCACTCTCCGCCAAAACCTTCGTGATCGCCGCCGTCAACGTCGTCTTGCCGTGGTCAACGTGACCAATCGTTCCTACATTCGCATGCGGCTTGTTACGCTCAAACTTCGCCTTACCCATCAGTCTTTCTCCACTTTCCTAAGCGCACCGGCGGCCAACTCAGGCATATTTCTCTTTGATCTCGTCAGCGACCATCTGAGGCACTGGCTCATAATGGTCAAACGTCATGGTGAACTGCGCCCGGCCCTGAGAGAGCGAACGCAGGGTATTCACGTAACCGAACATGGTGGCCAGCGGCACCACGGCGTTGATCACCTGGGCATTGGCGCGTGGCTCCATGCCGCTGATCTGGCCGCGACGGCTGTTCAGATCGCCGATGATGTCGCCCATATATTCTTCGGGCGTCACCACCTCGACCGCCATCACCGGCTCGAGCAGAATTGGCTTCGCCTTGGCAACACCTTCGCGGAAGGCAGCGCGGGAAGCGATTTCAAACGCCATGACCGAGCTGTCGACATCATGATAGGCGCCGTCATAGAGCGTCACCGCCATATCGACCACCGGGAAACCCGCCATCACGCCGGTTTCCATCGAGGACTTCAGCCCCTTTTCGACACCAGGGATGTACTCCTTCGGCACGTTGCCGCCGACGATCTTGCTCTCGAACACGAAGCCCGAGCCACGCTCGCCCGGCTCGAACTGCAGCTTGATCCGCGCGAACTGACCGGAACCGCCGGTCTGCTTCTTGTGGGTGTAGTCGACATCGGTCGATCGGGTGATGGTCTCGCGATACGCCACCTGCGGCGCGCCGACATTGGCATCCACCTTGAACTCGCGCTTCAAGCGGTCGACGATGATCTCCAGATGCAACTCGCCCATACCCTTGATCAGGGTCTGCGCGGTCTCGGCATCGGTGCCCACCTGGAAGGAAGGATCCTCGGCAGCGAGCTTGCCCAGCGCCACCGAAAGCTTCTCCTGGTCCGCCTTGGTCTTCGGCTCGACCGAGACCTCGATCACCGGCTCCGGAAACTCCATCCGCTCCAGGATGACCTGCTTGTTGCTGTCGGAAAGCGTGTCGCCCGTGGTGGTCGACTTCATGCCGACCAGCGCCACGATGTCGCCGGCGCGGGCTTCCTTGATCTCTTCGCGGCTGTTGGCGTGCATCTCGAGGATACGCCCGATGCGCTCGCGCTGCCCCTTGACCGTGTTGGTCACGTAGGAGCCGCTCTCGAGAACGCCGGAATAAATCCTGATGAACGAAAGCGTGCCGACGAACGGGTCGGTCATGATCTTGAAGGCAAGCGCCGAGAAAGGCTCGTCGTCGGAGGATTTCCTCGTCATCTCCTCGTCGGTGCCGGGCTTGATGCCCTGGGTCGGCGGCACTTCGGTGGGTGACGGAAGAAAATCGACGACGGCATCGAGCAGCGGCTGCACGCCCTTGTTCTTGAAGGCGGAGCCGGAAAGCACCGGCACGAACTTGCCGGTCAGCGTCCCCTTGCGCACGCAGCGCTTGAGCGTCTCCTCATCAGGCTCTTCGCCGCCGAAATAGGCTTCGAGCACCTCATCATCGAGCTCGACCGCCGCTTCGATCAGTTGAGCGCGGTAAGTCTCGGCCTGATCCTTCATGTCGTCGGGAATGTCGATATATTCGAACTCGGCGCCGAGACTGTCGTCTTTCCAGATCACCGCCTGGTTCTTCACCAGGTCGACATTGCCGATATACTCGGCTTCTGAGCCGATCGGCAGCGTCATGACCAGAGGCGTCGCGCCAAGGCGATCCTTGATCATCTCGATGCAGCGGAAGAAGTCTGCGCCGGTCCGGTCCATCTTGTTGACGAAACAGATCCGCGGCACCTTGTACTTGTCCGCCTGACGCCAGACCGTCTCGGATTGCGGCTCGACGCCGGCGACCGAGTCGAACACGGCGACAGCGCCGTCGAGCACGCGGAGCGACCGCTCGACCTCGATGGTGAAGTCGACGTGCCCCGGCGTGTCGATGATGTTGATGCGATGGTCTTTCCAGGAAGCGGTGGTCGCAGCCGAGGTGATCGTGATCCCTCGTTCCTGCTCCTGCTCCATCCAGTCCATGGTGGCGGCGCCATCATGGACCTCACCGATCTTGTAGGACTTGCCGGTGTAGAAAAGAATGCGCTCGGTGGTCGTGGTCTTACCGGCGTCAATATGGGCCATGATGCCGATATTGCGGTAGCGCTCGAGGGGAGTTGTACGTGGCATGTTCTTAAGTCTCTACTCTACCAACGCTACCAGCGATAATGGGAGAAGGCGCGGTTGGCTTCGGCCATCCGCAAGGTGTCCTCCCGCTTCTTGAACGCGGCACCCCGGCTTTGAGAGGCGTCCATCAGCTCACCGGCCAGGCGGTCCACCATGGTCTTCTCGGAGCGCTTTCTCGCGGTCTCGATGATCCAGCGAATGGCCAGGGTCTGTCGCCTGCTGGGTCGAACTTCGACCGGCACCTGGTAGGTCGCACCACCCACCCGGCGGGAACGAACCTCAAGAGACGGCTTAACGTTCTCGAGCGCCTCTTTATAAACCTCCAGTGGATCGCGCGACATCCGGCTTTCCATCTTGTCGAACGCGCCATAAACGATGCGCTCGGCGGCGGATTTCTTGCCGTCCAGCATGATCGCGTTCATGAGGCGGGTGACCACCTGATCGCTGAACTTGGCGTCAGGAATGATCTCGCGTTTTTCTGCTGCGCGCCTACGGGCCATGTCTCTATCCTACTTCGGTCGTTTCGCGCCGTATTTCGAACGGCGCTGGCGGCGATCAGATACGCCTTGCGTATCGAGCGTGCCGCGGACGATGTGATAACGGACACCGGGAAGGTCCTTGACGCGACCGCCACGGATCAGCACCACCGAGTGCTCCTGCAAATTATGCCCTTCACCAGGGATGTAGCTGGTCACTTCAAAGCCATTGGTCAGCCGGACACGAGCAACCTTGCGAAGCGCCGAGTTCGGCTTCTTGGGGGTGGTCGTATAAACACGCGTGCACACGCCACGGCGCTGGGGGCATTCCTGCAGGGCCGGCACCTTGTTCCGGACAGGCTCGCCTTTGCGCGGTTTACGGACGAGCTGATTGATCGTCGGCATTCACAACTCCAAAGCAACCGTCTCGACGTCCGCAAAGACGACAAGACAGCAAACGCCCGAGAAGCGGCAGACCTCCTATCTAGGTGGTCTAGCTTCGGACGAGGTTCGAAAAAAGGTCCCAAAAGATGGATGCCGCGTCTGGACCGTTAGCCCACCACCAGCAACCCAACTGGACAGTCGAAGATGTTAACTAGAGATCCCCTCAGGCCTCGTCAACCCTTTATCAAGGTTTAGGTCCACCAAATCGCTCAAATTGAAGGAAAGTCGGAATACGCGGCGTCGAGAAGGCGGAATTCAACTTTCACGCCGTGGACGGACAACATCCTCTCGTCTTGATCCCGAAACGGAGTCAAAGCAAAAGAGCCGACCCGAAGGACGGCTCTTTCAACATAAGGTGGACCGACATCCGCCTATTCGGCAGACGGCATCTCGCTCATCTCCGGAATGCTCATGACGGTCTCGTCCGGCACGATTTCCTGCGGCGGCGCGAATTTTTCGCTGACGCCTGGAAGCTTCTTCAGCCGCGGCATCACGCCACCCGAACCGGCCGGGATGAGGCGACCGACGATGACGTTCTCCTTCAGACCGTTCAGGTCGTCGATCTTGCCGGCAAACGCGGCATCGGTGAGCACCCGCGTGGTCTCCTGGAAGGAAGCCGCCGAGATGAAGGACTGGGTCTGCAGCGAGGCCTTGGTGATGCCCTGCAGCACCGGGAGATGTAGGTGGCAGGCTTGAGATTGTCCTTGACCGCCTTCTCGTTGACCGCGTCGAACTCGACCCGATCCACCTGCTCGCCGGTGAGGAACGTGGTCTCGCCCGGATCTGCTGATTTCCACCTTCTGCAGCATCTGGCGGACGATCACCTCGACATGCTTGTCGTTGATCTTCACGCCCTGAAGGCGATAGACCTCCTGGATCTCGTTGACCAGGAAGGCCGCCAGCGCCTCGACCCCCTTGACCAGAAGGATGTCGTGGGGCACGGGGTTGCCGTCCACCAGCAGGTCGCCGGCCTGCACCATGTCACCTTCCTGGACGACGATATGCCGTCCCTTTCGGGATCAGATGCTCGACCGCCTCGCCATCCTCCTCCAGCGGCACGATCTTCAGGCGTCGCTTGGTCTTGTAGTCCTTGCCATATTCGACCCGGCCGTCGGCCTCGGCGATGATCGCCGGGTCCTTCGGGTCGTCTGGCCTCGAACAGCTCGGCCACCCGCGGCAGACCACCGGTGATGTCACGGGTCTTGGAGGCTTCTCTCGGCAAGCGCACCAGCACGTCGCCGGCATGGACGTCGATACCGCTCTCGATGTTGAGAATAGCACCGACCGGCAGGAAGTAGCGCGCCTCGGCACCCGACGCGAGCATCAAGGGATCGCCCTTGTCGTTCTGGATCACGATCGACGGGCGAAGCTGGGTGCCGCGCGCCTGCTGGCGCCAGTCCACCAGTTCCTTGTTCGCCCTTCCCGTCGCCTCGTCGACCACCTCGCGGAAGGTCACCCCTTCCACCATGTCGAGGAAGACGGCCTTGCCGGTGACCTCGGAGATGATGGGCAGCGTGTGGGGGTCCCACTCGACCAGCTTTTGCCCCTTCTCCACCTTCTTCTTCGGATCGACCACCAGGCGGGCACCGTAAGGCACCTTGTGGCGGGCCTTCTCACGGCCGTTGGCATCGTGAAGAACAAGCTCGGTGTTGCGGGACAGCGTCACCGTCCGCTTCTTGCTGTCCACCACCAGGTTGGCGTTGATCAGCTCCAAGGTGCCATCGATGGTCGATTCCACATTGGACCGTTCGGCCTGCTGCTGTGCTGCCCCACCGATATGGAAGGTGCGCATGGTCAGCTGCGTACCAGGCTCGCCGATCGACTGCGCCGCGATCACGCCGATCGCCTCGCCCGGATTGACCGGCGTGCCGCGGGCCAGATCACGGCCGTAGCACTTGCCGCAAACGCCGCCGACGCTCTTGCAGGTCAGCACGGAGCGAACCCGCATGCTGTCGACCACCGCCTCGTCGATGATCCTGACCAGCTCCTCGTCCAGGAGCGTGTTCTTCGGGGCGAGGATCTCGCCGGTCTGCGGATGCAAGACGTCTTCAGCCGTGGTCCGGCCGAGAATGCGCTCCGCCAGCTCCTCCAGCACCTCACCGCCCTGCACCACCGGGGCAAGCGTGATGTACTCCTCGGAGCCGCAATCCTCCTCGACGATGATGCAGTCCTGGGCAACGTCCACCAGACGCCTGGTCAGATACCCGGAATTCGCGGTCTTGAGCGCGGTATCGGCCAGACCCTTCCGGGCACCATGGGTCGAGTTGAAATATTCGAGAACCGACAGGCCTTCCTTGAAGTTGGAAATGATCGGCGTCTCGATGATCTCGCCGGACGGCTTGGCCATCAGGCCGCGCATGCCGGCAAGCTGCTTGATCTGCGCTGCCGAACCACGGGCACCACTGTCCGCCATCATGTAGATCGAGTTGGGCTGACGACGGCGCCCGGTAGCCTGATCGGTGACCTCGGCGGTCGCGCGGATCTCCTTCATCATCTCGTCGGCGACTTCGTCGGTGCAGGTCGCCCAGGCATCGACCACCTTGTTGTACTTCTCGCCCTTGGTGATCAGACCGTCGGAATATTGCTGCTCGTACTGCTTGACCAGTTCCTTGGTCCGATCGACCAGGCCTTCCTTGGTCGCGGGGATGACCATGTCGTCCTTGCCGAAGGAGATGCCGGCCTTGGCCGCGTGGCCGAAGCCGAGCAGCATCAGCCTGTCGGCGAAGATCACGGTCTCCTTCTGACCGCAATGGCGATAGACCTCGTCGACCACATTGGTGATCTCGCGCTTGGTCAGAAGACGATTCGAGCACGCGATCGAACGGCAGGTTCGGATGATCCGGCAGGATTTGGTAGAGCAGCATCCGACCTGGCGTGGTGTCGACCCGACGATATTTCAGGATCGGCTCGCCGCGACATCGGTTTCGGCGGCCATACCTTCCGGCACGCGGCAGGAGATCTTGCTGTGCAGCGTGACGACCTCGGCGTCGAGGGCCTGGACGACCTCGTCGACACTGCCGAAGATCATGCCCTCGCCCGGCTCGCCGTCGAGCATGAGCGAGAGGTAGTAGATGCCGAGCACGATATCCTGGGTCGGCACGATGATCGGCTTGCCGTTGGCGGGGCTGAGAATGTTGTTGGTGGACATCATCAGCACACGCGCTTCGAGCTGGGCTCTCCAGCGAAAGCGGCACGTGGACCGCCATCTGGTCGCCGTCGAAGTCCGCATTGAACGCGGTGCAGACCAGCGGGTGCAGCTGGATCGCCTTGCCCTCGATCAGCACCGGCTCGAACGCCTGAATGCCGAGGCGATGCAGCGTCGGTGCCCGGTTCAGCATCACCGGATGCTCGCGGATCACCTGCTCCAGAATATCCCAGACCTCCGGGACGCTCCTTCTCGACCATGCGCTTGGCCGCCTTGATGGTCTGCGCCATGCCGTAGAGTTCGAGCTTGGAATAGACGAACGGCTTGAACAGCTCGAGCGCCATCTTCTTCGGCAGGCCGCATTGATGCAGCATCAGCTCAGGGCCGACCACGATGACCGAACGGCCGGAATAGTCGACGCGCTTGCCGAGCAAGTTCTGGCGGAAGCGGCCCTGCTTGCCCTTCAGCATGTCGGAGAGCGACTTCAGCGGACGCTTGTTCGCGCCGGTGATGACGCGGCCACGGCGCCCGTTGTCGAACAGCGCGTCGACCGATTCCTGCAGCATGCGCTTTTCGTTGCGCACGATGATGTCGGGCGCACGCAATTCGATCAGCCGCTTCAAGCGGTTGTTGCGGTTGATCACCCGGCGATAGAGATCGTTCAGATCCGACGTCGCGAAGCGGCCACCATCGAGCGGCACCAGCGGGCGCAGCTCCGGCGGGATCACCGGCACGATGGTCAGGATCATCCACTCGGGACGATTGCCCGCTTCCAGAAAGACCTCGATCAGCTTCAGGCGCTTCACGATCTTCTTGCGCTTCGCCTCGGAGTTGGTCTCGGCAAGCTCGGTGCGCAGCATCTCGCGCTCCGGCTCGAGCTCGATCTGCGCCAACAGCTCGCGCACGGCTTCCGCACCGATGCCGACGGTGAAGCTGTCCTCGCCGAATTCTTCCTTGTACTTGTAGACCTGCTCCTCGGTCAGGAGCTCGTTCTTCTTGAGCTCGGTCAGCCCGGGTTCGATCACCACGAACTGCTCGAAATAAAGCACCCGCTCCAGATCGCGCAGGGTCATGTCCAGAAGGATGCCGATGCGGGTCGGCACCGACTTCATGAACCAGATATGGGCGACCGGGGCCGCCAGCTCGATATGGCCCATGCGCTCGCGCCGGACCTTGCTCTGGATGACCTCGACGCCGCATTTCTCGCAGACGATGCCGCGGTATTTCATGCGCTTGTACTTGCCGCACAGACACTCATAGTCCTTGATCGGGCCAAAGATCCGAGCGCAGAACAGGCCATCCCGCTCCGGCTTGAAGGTCCGGTAGTTGATGGTCTCGGGCTTCTTGACTTCGCCGTAGGACCAGGCGCGGATCTGCTCCGGGCTCGCGATCGAGATCTGGATTTGATCGAACTTCAGCGTGCCGCTGGGCTGACCGAAGAAATACATTAACTCATTCATCGCCGCTCCTTTCCGATTGACCACAAAAGACAGGTGCCCGGCTTATCGCCGGCGAACCTCGCCCCGGGTCAATCGTCGCCCGCCTCTTTCTTTTCCTGTCTGCAGCTCGACATTCAAGCTCAATGCCTGGAGCTCCTTCACCAACACGTTGAAACTCTCCGGAATACCTGCCTCGAACGTGTCTTCGCCGCGCACGATCGCCTCGTAGATCTTGGTACGGCCCGACACGTCGTCCGATTTCACCGTCAGCATTTCCTGCAGCGTATAGGCAGCGCCATAAGCCTGCAGTGCCCAGCACTCCATTTCACCGAAGCGCTGACCGCCGAACTGCGCCTTGCCGCCCAGCGGCTGCTGGGTGACCAGGCTGTAGGGACCGACCGAACGTGCGTGGATCTTGTCATCCACCAGATGGCCGAGCTTCAGCATGTAGATGTAGCCGACGGTCACCTTGCGATCGAATTCGTCACCGGTCCGGCCGTCATACAGCGTGACCTGACCGGAGACGTCGCAGCCGCTCATTTCCAGATGCTCGACGATGTCCTGCTCACGGGCACCATCGAACACCGGGGTTGCGATCGGCACACCGTTGACCAGATTGCCGGCGAGCTCCTTCAGCGCGTCGTCATCGAAGTCATCGAGGCCGACACCGCCATTACCGTCGGCGTACATCGCCTTCCAGCCCCCGGCGCACCGGCGTCAGATCCTGATCCTGCTGATATTGACGAAGCAGGTTGTTGACCTGCCGGCCAAGATTGCTGCAGGCCCAGCCGAGATGGGTCTCCAGGATCTGGCCGACATTCATGCGCGACGGCACGCCCAACGGATTGAGCACGATATCCACATGGGTGCCGTCTTCCAGATGCGGCATGTCCTCGATCGGAGCGATCTTGGAAATCACGCCCTTGTTGCCGTGACGGCCGGCCATCTTGTCGCCCGGCTGCAGCTTGCGCTTCACCGCAACGAACACCTTGACCATCTTCAAGACGCCCGGCGGCAGCTCGTCGCCGCGCTGCAGCTTCTCGACCTTGTTGTCGAAGCGCTCTTCCAGGAGCTTCAGGCCATCGTCCAGCTGACGTTTCAGCTGCTCGATCTGCACCATGCACTGGGCATCGTCGACGCCGATTTCCCACCACTGACGCCTGGAAAGCGTTGCCAGGTTCTCAGCGGTAATCAAGGTCCCCTTGCCCAGTTCTCTTGGCCCGCTGGTCACGGTCCGGCCCTGCAGCAGCTCGGTCAGGCGGCCGTAGATGTTGCGCTCCAGGATCTCGCGCTCGTCGTCGCGGTCCTTGGCGAGACGCTCGATTTCCGAGCGCTCGATCGCCATCGCACGCTCATCCTTGTTGATGCCGCGGCGCTGGAAGACCCGCACCTCGACCACCGTTCCGGTGACGCCCGGCGGCACTTTCAAGGACGTGTCCCGAACGTCGGCGGCCTTCTCGCCGAAGATCGCGCGCAGCAGCTTTTCTTCCGGGGTCATCGGGGTTTCGCCTTTGGGCGTCACCTTGCCGACCAGGATATCACCGGCATGCACCTCGGCGCCGATATAGACGATGCCCGCCTCGTCGAGATTGCGCAGGCTCTCCTCGCCGACATTCGGAATGTCGCGGGTGATCGCCTCCGGCCCGAGCTTGGTGTCGCGGGCCATGATCTCGAATTCCTCGATGTGGATCGAGGTGAACACGTCGTCGCGCACGATGCGCTCGGAGATCAGAATGCTGTCCTCGAAGTTGTAGCCGTTCCAGGGCATGAACGCGACCAGCACGTTGCGACCCGAGCGCCAGCTCGCCGAGATTGGTCGACGGGCCGTCGGCGATGATGTCGCGTGCCTTGACCACGTCGCCCATCTTCACCACCGGGCGCTGGTTGATGCAGGTGTTCTGGTTGGAACGCTGGAACTTCCGCAGGTTGTAGATGTCGACCACCGACTGGTCGCTTTCACTCCTCATCGGTGACCCGGATCACGATGCGCGACGCATCCACCTGATCGACCGTACCGCCACGGCGTGCCGACCACGGCAGCACCGCTGTCGCGCGCCACCACCGCTTCCATGCCGGTGCCGACCAACGGCGCTTCGCTCTTCACCAGCGGCACCGCCTGGCGCTGCATGTTCGAGCCCATCAGCGCCCGGTTGGCGTCATCGTTTTCCAGGAACGGAATGAGCGCTGCCGCGACCGAGACCAGCTGCTTCGGCGACACGTCGATGTAATCGACCTGATCCGGGGTGGCCATGATGTATTCACCGGCCTGCCGGCAGCTCACCAGATCATTGGCGAACCTCTTGTCGGCCGTGAGCTCGGCATTGGCCTGGGAGATGGTGTAGCGCCCCTCTTCCATCGCCGAGAGATAGAGCACCTCATCCTGCACCTTGCCGTCGATCACCCGGCGATAGGGGCTCTCGATGAAGCCGTATTTGTTGATCCGCGCATAGGTCGCAAGCGAGTTGATCAGACCGATATTCGGCCCTTCCGGGGTCTCGATCGGGCAGATCCGGCCATAGTGCGTCGGGTGCACGTCGCGCACCTCGAAGCCGGCGCGTTCGCGGGTCAGACCGCCCGGCCCAAGCGCCGACAGGCGCCGCTTGTGGGTGATTTCGGACAGCGGGTTGGTCTGGTCCATGAACTGCGAGAGCTGCGAGCTCCGAAGAACTCGCGCACCGCCGCGGCTACCGGCTTGGCGTTGATCAGATCGTGGGGCATCGCCGCATCGATCTCGACCGAGCTCATGCGTTCCCTGAACCGCGCGCTCCATGCGCAGCAGATCCGACCCGGAACTGGTTTTCCATCAGCTCGCCGACCGAGCGAACGCGCCGGTTGCCGAGATGATCGATATCGTCGACCTCGCCGCGGCCGTCCTTGATCTCGACCAGGTGCTTCAGCACCGCGAGAATGTCTTCGCGACGCAGCACCCGAATCGAATCGTCGGTCTCGAGCTGAAGACGCGAGTTCATCTTCACCCGGCCGACCGGGGAAAGATCGTAACGCTCGGAATCGAAGAACAGGCCGTGGAACAGATTCTCGGCCGTGTCCAGATTGGGCGGCTCGCCCGGGCGCAGCACACGATAGATGTCGAGCAGCGCCTCTTCGCGATTGGCGCAACGCTCGCCTGCCAGCGTATTCCGGATGTAGGGGCCGACCGTCACATGGTCGATATCGAGGATCGGCAGCGCCTGCAGATCGGTTTCCTGAAGCTTGGCCAAAAGCTCGGGCGTCAGCTCCTCGCCGGCATCGGCGTGAACCAAACCCGTCTTCTCGTCGATCAGATCGATCGCGACCGAACGACCGACAAGCTCTTCAGGCGCCACGTAGAGCTCTTTCAGCCCCTGCTCTTCCAACTTCTTCAACAGCCTCGGCGTCATCTTGGTGCCGGCTTCGGCCAGCACGTCGCCGCTCGATCCGTCCACCAGATCGCTGGTCAGCTTCTGGCCGCGCAGGCGCTCCGGGCGGAAGGCCTGGCGCCAGCCGTGGCCGGAACGATGAAGCGTGATCTTGTCGTAGAAGAACGCCAGGATTTCTTCCTGGGTCAGCCCCAGCGCCAGCAGCAACGAGGTCGCCGGCAGTTTCCTGCGGCGATCGATCCGAACGAACAGAAGATCCTTGGCATCGAACTCGAAGTCGAGCCAGGAACCGCGATAGGGAATGATCCGGGCGGAGAACAGAAATTTGCCGGAACTGTGGGTCTTGCCCTTGTCGTGATCGTAGAACACGCCGGGCGAGCGGTGCATCTGCGAGACGATCACGCGCTCGGTGCCGTTGATCACGAAGGTGCCGTTGTCGGTCATCAGCGGCAGGTCGCCCATATAGACGTCCTGCTCCTTGATATCGCGCACGCTTTTCGATCCGGTGTCGTCGTCGACATCCCAGACGATCAGGCGCAGGGTGACGCGCAGCGGGGCAGCATAGGTCATGCCGCGCTGATGACACTCTTCGACGTCGTATTTCGGCTCTTCCAGCTCGTACTGGACGAAATCGAGGGCAGCGCGTTCGGCGAAATCGCGGATGGGGAAGACCGAGGTGAACACCTCCTGCAGACCCATCACCGATTCGACCCGGTCTTCCGGGCGAACCAGCATTTGCAAAAAGCTCTCATAGGAACTGCGCTGAACCTCGATGAGGTTCGGCATCACTGTCACCTCGGGAATCCTTCCGAAGCTCTTGCGAATTCGTTTGCGACCCGTGAACGAATGTGTCATGGCGAATCCCGTTTCAACGGCTGGCGATCTCTTCTTCATTCCGAAACTGATCGGCGGTATATTAACCCTGCTGCAGTCCAGTTAGGCGCCGCCTAACTGACGTTCGAAGCATGCGGTTCAATGATCATCCGACGACGGAACCCCTGAGATCAGACGGGCAGTCTTTGCTTTAAGGACGTAACTTCGGCAAGGACGCAACTTCGGCCCGATCACCTCTCATGATCGAAAGACCTGTCGGGCCAGAGCTTGCGCAACGTCGAGCCGAACATGCACAATGCGCCGCGAGCCGTCCTTCGACGGCTGCAGCGCAAAGCGCATTAGCATAATCGACGCGGATCTATTTGACCTCGACGCTGGCGCCGGCACCCTCGAGCTGCTCTTTGAGCTTGGCGGCCTCGGCCTTGTCGACGCCTTCCTTGACCGCCTTCGGGGCGGCTTCCACCAGATCCTTGGCTTCCTTCAGGCCAAGGCTGGTGATCGCCCGCACCTCTTTGATGACATTGATCTTCTTGTCGCCGGCGGCGGTCAAGATCACATCAAATTCGGTCTGCTCTTCGGCAGCCTCGGCAACGGGAGCTACGCCGGCGGCGACAGCCACGGGGGCTGCGGCGGAAACGCCCCACTTCTCTTCGAGCATTTTCGAAAGCTCTGCGGCTTCCATGACGGTGAGCGCCGAAAGGCTGTCGACCATCTGTTCCAAATTCGTTGCCATGACACTTCTCTCCTTCGATCTCGACCAGACGCCGCTTCAAACGACGACTTGTGACTTCAGTTGTTTAAAAAGAGGATTAACCTTGCTCGGCGTGGGCGGCGATGACCCGCGCGATCTGGCCGGCCGGCGCCTGAACCACACTCGCGATCCGTTGAGCAGGGGTGTTGATGATACCGATAATCTTCGCGCGCAGCTCATCGAGCGACGGCAAGGAAGCAAGCGCTTTCACCTCGTCCGCCGTCAGCAGATTACCATCCAGTCCACCGCCGAGAATGACCAGCTTGTCATTCTTCTTGGCAAAATCGACGGCCGCCTTCGGCGCTGCTACCGGGTCTTCCGAGAAGGCAATCGCGGTCGGACCGGTGAACAACCCCGTCAAGGGATCGAACGACGTCTCGGACAGGGCAATCCTGGCAAGTCGGTTCTTGGTGACCCTGAAGGTCGCCCCCGCGTCCCGCATTCCGCGCCGCAATTCCGTGACATCGGCAACGTTCATCCCCTGGAAATGGGTGACCACCACCACACCTGCACTGGCAAAGACGCCGCGCAGGCTTTCGACAATTTCAAGTTTTTCCGCTCGAAGCACTTAGAGCTCCACAAGCTATCAACATCATCGGACAACGGCGATATCACGATTGATATCGGCGCTCCTCCTCATCAAGCACAGCGTGCGCTTGACACCAAAAAACCGCCAGACAGCATTAGCGGCGAGAGTGGTATAAACCACGCCGCTTCGACCGCAGGACATTTGTTCCAGCAGATTGTGTTAGGCATCGGACCGAGCACTTGCCAGTAACCATCAACATAAGCGCGGTTTTGCCAAGCGCAAGTCCTTTTTTTGTGGAATTGCGCTCTTCCAGCAACAGACCGCTCATGAGGCGATGCCGGCAACGTCGAGGTGAACACCAATGCCCATGGTCGAGCTGATCGCGACGCGCTTCATGTAGGTGCCCTTGGCGCCGCTGGGCTTGGCCTTGCTCACCGCATCGACAAACGCCTTGATATTGTCGACCAGCTTGGCCTCATCGAAGCTCGCCTTGCCGACGCCGCCATGAATGATGCCGGCCTTCTCCACCCGGAACTGCACCTGCCCGCCCTTGGCCGCCTTGACCGCCTCGGCCACGTTCGGCGTCACCGTGCCGAGCTTGGGATTGGGCATCAGGCCGCGCGGACCCAGGACACGGCCCAGGCGCCCGACCACCGGCATCATGTCCGGGGTCGCGATGCAGCGATCGAAGTTGATCTCGCCGCCCTGGATCGCCGCTGCCAGATCGTCGGCGCCGACCACGTCAGCGCCCGCTGCCTTCGCCTCATCGGCCTTGTCGCCCTTGGCAAATACCGCGACCCGCAAGGTCTTGCCGGTACCATGGGGCAAATTGACCGACCCGCGCACCATCTGATCGGCATGGCGCGGATCGACACCCAAATTCAGCGACACCTCGATGGTCTCGTCGAACTTCGCCTTGGCGTTCTGCTTCACCAGCTTCACCGCCTCATCGAGCCCGTAGAGCTTTTCGCGATCGACGGTTTCAGCTGCAGCCTTGGTTCGCTTGCCTTGCTTTGCCATGACAGTTACTCCACCACCTCGAGGCCCATCGAGCGGGCGGAGCCTTTGATCATCTCGGCCGCCGCATCGATATTGTTGGCATTGAGATCGACCATCTTCTGTTCGGCGATCTCGCGGATCTGCGCCATCGTCACCTTGCCCGCCGTCTCCTTGCCGGGCGTCTTGCCGCCCTTCGAGAGCTTGGCCGCCTTCTTCAGGAAGTAGCTGGCCGGCGGCGTCTTGGTGGTGAAGCTGAAGGTGCGATCCTGATAGGCGGTGATCACCACGGGGATCGGCATTCCGGGCTCCATGCCCTGGGTCGCGGCGTTGAACGCCTTGCAGAATTCCATGATGTTCAGCCCGCGCTGACCGAGTGCCGGACCGATCGGAGGAGAGGGATTGGCCTTGCCGGCCGGGACCTGGAGCTTGACGTAGCCCGCGATTTTCTTGGCCATTTCTGGACCTCATCTAAGCGCGGTACAAACGCGGCCCGGGCCCTCCCGCAACCGCTCCCGCACTGGTTTTCTTCTAGTGCATCGACCCCAAGACATGAGACACATGAGCTTGGTAAAATTGATGCGAAACCGACATTCTAGTGCATCGTCGACAGAAACTTCCGACTGCGCCGCCGCACTAGAGACGCTCGACTTGGGAATATTCGAGCTCGACCGGAGTCGCCCGGCCGAAAATCGAAACCGACACCTTGAGCCGCCCCTTGTGCTCGTCGACTTCTTCGACGGTGCCGTTGAACGAGCTGAACGGACCATCGACCACGCGCACCTGATCGCCGGAAAGAAACGTGATCATCGGACGCGGATGTTCCGTGCCCTCCTGCATCTGGTTCTGAATGCGCTCGGCTTCTTCATCGGTGATCGGGGCAGGCTTGCCGTTCGGCCCGAGAAAACCGGTGACCTTGGCGGTGTTTCTGACCAGATGCCAGGTTTCGTCATTGAGATCCATCTTCACCAGGACATAGCCCGGGAAGAACTTGCGCTCGGCGTTGACCTTCTTGCCGCGCTTGACCTCGACCAACTCCTCGGTCGGCACCAGGACCTCTTCGAACATGTCCTCCAGCCCCTGCTGGAGTGCCTGTTCCCTGATCGACGCCGCCACCTTCTTCTCGAAGTTGGAGTAGACGTGAATGATGTACCAACGGGCCGTCATCTCGTCACCAATTCCATTCTATCTTAAGCTTAACCGCCAATACCCAAGATCAATTGAATAACCCAGGCGATCACCTGATCGACCGAGAAAAAGAACACCGCAGCCAAAATCGCCATCACGAACACCATGGCGGTGGTGGTGATCAATTCCTTCCGGGTCGGCCAAGTCACCTTGGCCATTTCCTGACGCACTTCGCGGACAAATTGCGCAGGCGAAACTTTCGCCATCAGATCTCACCCAGTCTTTTCCTGATCGAACCCTTGTCTCCTGGCAGGAGTGGAGGGACTCGAACCCCCAACCCCCGGTTTTGGAGACCGGTGCTCTACCAATTGAGCTACACTCCTAGCTGGCGGCGCCAGCTGGCATGACCTGCCGCCACAACGCCACAACGACAGGTACACCGTGGGCGCCTTTGCCGACAGCGTGCCTTAGCTACGCTTTTTCCGGGCCCTTCGCAAGAGCCCGGCGACATTTATGTCGAAAAACCGATTACTCGACGATTTTTGCCACGACGCCGGCACCGACGGTGCGGCCGCCTTCGCGAATGGCGAAGCGGACACCCTCTTCCATCGCGATCGGGCAAATCAGGTTCACCACCATCGTGATGTTGTCACCGGGCATCACCATCTCGGTCCCCTCAGGAAGCTCGATCGTCCCGGTCACATCCGTCGTACGGAAAAAAAACTGCGGACGATAATTCGAGAAAAACGGCGTGTGACGACCGCCCTCCTCCTTGGTCAAAACATACGTCTCGGCGTTGAACTTGGTGTGCGGCGTGATCGAACCGGGCTTGCACAACACCTGACCGCGCTCAACGTCGTCACGCTTCGTCCCGCGCAGCAAAACACCGACATTGTCGCCAGGCTCGCCCCGGTCCAAAAGCTTCCGGAACATCTCGACACCCGTGCACGTCGTCTTCTGGGTATCGCGGATACCCACAATCTCGATCTCGTCACCAACGTTCACGATCCCGCGCTCAACACGACCGGTCACCACCGTGCCGCGCCCGGAAATCGAAAATACATCCTCGATCGGCATCAAAAACGGCAGGTCCTTCGCCCGCTCAGGCTGAGGAATATACTCGTCAACCGCCGCCATCAGCTCCAGAATCGACTTCTTGCCGATCGTGTCGTCGTCCTTGCCCTCGAGCGCAGACAACGCAGAACCCTTCACGATCGGAATATCGTCCCCGGGAAACTCGTAAGAGGAAAGAAGCTCGCGCACTTCAAGCTCAACCAGCTCCAGCAACTCCTCGTCGTCAACCTGGTCAACCTTGTTCAGGTAAACCACGATCGCAGGAACGCCAACCTGACGCGCAAGAAGAATATGCTCGCGGGTCTGCGGCATCGGACCGTCCGCCGCCGACACCACCAAAATCGCACCATCCATCTGCGCCGCACCCGTGATCATGTTCTTCACATAATCAGCATGGCCAGGGCAGTCGACATGAGCATAATGACGGTTCGCCGTCTGATACTCAACGTGCGCCGTGTTGATCGTGATCCCCCGCGCCTTCTCCTCAGGCGCCTTGTCGATCGAATCGTAAGCCGAAAACTCAGCCCCCCCACTCTCCGCCAAAACCTTCGTGATCGCCGCCGTCAACGTCGTCTTGCCGTGGTCAACGTGACCAACCGTTCCTACATTCGCATGCGGCTTGTTACGCTCAAACTTCGCCTTACCCATAATGCATGATCCTCGACGACAGCCCTAATCGACCACCTGACGGGCGTCAGTTTCTGGAGTTGGAGCGGGTGGCGGGAATCGAACCCGCGTAGCCAGCTTGGAAGGCTGGAGCTCTACCATTGAGCTACACCCGCATGATGTCCTTCGTTCTCTTCATCAATCTCGGAACGGTTTACGCGCTTGACCTGCTCTTATCAACAGGCTCATGTCGTTATCGGCAAACCCATGTCAACCCATAACCTTAGATGTCGACCCACAGCCATAATCGAACCTGGATCCTTCTTTTTCCGTGCCGATAACCAAGATTGGTGGAGGGGGTAGGATTCGAACCTACGTACGCGTACGCGGGCAGATTTACAGTCTGCTGCCTTTAACCACTCGGCCACCCCTCCCTAGTCCTTGCCAAAACCGCGCTCGAAAGGGAAAAGAACGCTGCGATGTATCGATAAAACCCCGGCCTTTGTCAATAAGGCTGTCCCTTAACACATTAGGAATTCTGAAAATCATGCCCAGCCATCCGGCTGGCGGTCGACCTGCCCGAGGCAAATCCCGACCGTCATCAAAACGTCCGACGCGGACCTCGGTCAGTTCATCACGGAAGTCAGCAGGCCAACCGCCCGCGAATCGAGAACGGAAACATTCCAGCAAACCAACCGCCGGCGAGAGTCCGACGCGGACATCGTCAGGTCATCCGCCAACGGATCGGCAACGAACGCCGTCAAGTCGCCCGGCGACCGGTGGCCGCCCAACCGCCGGCGAGAGTCCGACGCGGACATCGTCAGGTCATCCGCCAACGGATCGGCAACGAACGCCGTCAAGTCGCCCGGCGGCCGGTGGCCGCCTTTGGCTGTATGGGCGGCATGCGGTGGAGGCGGCGCTCAAGAACCCCAGGCGCACCTGCCATTTTCTGTTGGCGACCGACGAGGCGCTCGATCGTCTCGATCCTGTCGCTCGAAAACGCGCACCCGATATTCGCCGCGTCGATCGGCCCGACCTCGACGACAAGCTGGGCGAGCATGTCGTCCACCAGGGCCTGGCGCTCGCCGTCGCCCCCCTCCCCCAGCTCTCCCTGCAAAAAGTGGCCGGGACGCCGGCCGGCGTTGACTTGCCGCCGGCGACGGACGCGAACCCAAGTCCGGCAAGTGGCGCTGCCACCGCTGGTACTGATACCATCTTGGTGTTGGATCGGATCAATGATCCGCACAATCTCGGCGCCATTCTTCGCTCCGCGGTTGCTTTCGGCGCGCGCGCGGTGATCGTGCCTCACCGGCAAAGCGCCGAGCTCGGCGGCGCCACCGCCAAAGCCGCCTCCGGCGCCCTCGACATGATTCCCATCATCGAAGTCACCAACCTCGCCCGCACCCTCGACACCCTGAAGGATCTCGGCTACTGGCGCGCCGGGCTCGATGGCCGGGCCCCCCAGACGATAGAAGACGCGCCAAAATTCGAAAAACTGGCCCTGGTGCTCGGCGCCGAGGCGACCGGCATCCGCCGCCTGGTCGCCGAACATTGCGATCTGGCGGTCAGATTGCCGATCGCGGACAAGATGGAGAGCCTGAACGTTTCGGTCGCCTGCGGCATCGCCCTTTACGCCCTCACCAAGAGAGCCTGATCTATCGAGAAGTCAGTGCCGGCGTCCGGCACGAACGGCCCATCGGGGCCAAGCTCACGTCACGCCTGCCGATGCCATCGGCCCGGCGCTACCGGCCGGTTCGGCTGAACTGGTCGGTAATGTAGTTGCCGCCTTTCGGCTCGTCCTCGAACTCGATCGTCTTGGCGAGGTCGGCCAGGACCTCGTCGGTCTTGTAGACCTCGCGCTTCGAGGCGGGAACGCTCTCCTCGTCCTTGTAGAAGGAGACATCCAAAATCGCCTGATAGCGCTCGACGGTCGAACGGACCCGGTCGTCGTCGTTGTTGCGGTTGCCGAATCCTCCCGGTCCGCCATAGCCATCCTCCAGGCCCAGATCGACCCGTTGTGTCGGCCGTGAGCGCAGATCGCCATAGCGTTCGATCCGCTGGCTTTGGTCATTGACCACGACGTAGTCGTAACCTTCCTGATCAGCGAGCTGCGCCGCCCTGAACAGCACATATTGATGCGCCGTCTCCCGCCTGGTCTTGTGATTGCCGGCAAACACCACCTGGTAGTGCCCGGGCTCGACCTTCCGCTCCGCATAGCCGTAACCATTGACCGCGGGGCTGTAGAACGTCGGCTGCGCACAGCCCAAAAGCCCGCCAAAGCAAAGCGCGATGACCACCGGTGACTTCAAGCACGCCCAACGTCTATGCATCACAATCACTCCCGACCAGATGTTTCCCCATGGTGACGTTAAGTAACAGAAATAATTGGTTTTGTTAAGAAAGCACACCAACGGCATCTTCTCTCTTCAGCGTTGTGAACGAGAACGGGAGGGATGGAGTTCCACAATCTCTTTCCACCCCGCGCTTTCTTGCTGAGAGGGAGTTGCGGCACCGGATCCTGTGGATTGAAGCCCTGGTTGACGGCTCGTCCGGCTCAGAGCATTCCCCATGGACCAGCCCTGCAGCCCGCGGCACGATCATCGCAACCATGGCGGGCCCCTTCCAAGATTGCGTGGAAAACATTCCTCAATCGATCTATGATGGCCGCATGCGCACCTCCGAGCAGCCCTGATCCATCGGGCTTGCACAAAGCCGGAAAAACGAAACGAACCCGAGAGCCGCGGAAAATCTCGTTTTTTGACGGATCAGTGGACGGCAGCAGACAGTAAAACGCCGTCATTCCCACCACAAAACACAAAGAACTTTCCTAAAATTGCTTAATTTAGCATCAAAATTTGACGTTCTCTTAACCATTCCATCATAATGATGCAGTGCAGCACGGGAACGTCCCGCGCGAAACTGGGCGTGTGGTCATGGCAGCTTCAGAACAACCCGATCTCAGTGCCTGGCAGGCGCTGGCCGACAAGGAATCACGCGGCAAATGCCCAGGCTGGGACACGCCCGAGGGCATCCACGTCAAGCCGCTCTATACGGCCGAAGACCTCGCCGAGCTCGAGACCGTCGACACCCTGCCGGGCTTTCCCCCCTATCTCCGCGGTCCCAGGGCAACGATGTACGCCGGGCGTCCCTGGACCATCCGGCAATATGCGGGCTTTTCCACCGCCGAGGAGTCCAACGCGTTCTACCAGCGCAACCTCGCCGCGGGCCAGACCGGCCTGTCCGTCGCCTTCGATCTCGCCACCCACCGTGGCTATGACAGCGACCACCCGCGGGTCGCGGGGGACGTGGGCAAGGCAGGGGTCGCGATCGACAGCGTGCTGGACATGAAGATCCTGTTCGACGAGATTCCGCTCGACCAGGTGAGCGTGTCGATGACCATGAATGGCGGCGTGCTGCCGGTGATGGCGTTCTACATCGTCGCCGCCGAGGAACAAGGTGTGAGCCCGGAACAACTCTCCGGGACCATCCAGAACGACATCCTCAAAGAATTCATGGTGCGCAACACCTATATCTATCCCCCCGCCCCCTCCATGCGCATCGTCGCCGACATCATCGGCTACGCGGCCGAGCACATGCCGAAATTCAACCCGGTCTCGATCTCCGGCTATCACATGCAGGAAGCCGGCGCCACCTGCGTCCAGGAACTGGCTTTCACCCTCGCCGACGGCCTCGAATACGCGCGAAAAGCGGTCAAAGCGGGGCTCTCGATCGACCAGTTCGCCCCCAGGCTCTCCTTCTTCTTCTGCATCGGCATGAATTTTTTCATGGAGGTGGCAAAACTGCGCGCCGCCCGCTTCCTCTGGGCCAAGCTCATCGAAAAAGAATTTGCCCCGAACGACCCGCGCTCCCTCATGCTGCGCACCCACTGCCAGACCAGCGGCGTCTCCCTCCAGGCCCAGGATGTCTACAACAACGTCGTCCGCACCACCATCGAGGCCATGGCCGCCGTCCTGGGCGGGACCCAGTCCCTGCACACCAACGCGTTCGATGAGGCCTTGGCCCTACCGACCGATACGTCCGCGAGAATAGCCCGCAACACCCAGCTGATCATCGCCGAAGAAAGCGGCATCCGCCACGTGGTCGATCCGCTCGGCGGCAGCTACTACGTTGAAAGTCTGACGGCGAGCCTGGTCAGCGAAGCACAAAAGCTCATCGATGAAGTCGAGAGCCTCGGCGGCATGACCAAGGCCATCGAAGCCGGCATGCCCAAGGCCCGCATCGAAGCTGCCTCGGCCCTGCGCCAAGCCCGACTCGACAAAGGCGAGGAGGTGCTGGTCGGGGTCAACAAGTACCAGCCAACCACCGAGGAGCCGATCGACGTTCTCAGCATCGACACCACAACCGTGCGCAAGGCGCAGGTCGAGCGGCTCGATACCCTTCGAAGAGAACGGGATTCCGAGGCTTGCCGGCAGGCCCTCGCCAGGCTTTCCGAAGGCGCTGAGAACGGCGGCAATCTTCTCGCCCTTGCTGTCGATTGCGCCCGCGCCCGCGCCACGCTCGGTGAGATCTCCGATGCGCTGGAGACCAAATTCGGCCGCTGGCGCGCCGAAATCCGCTCCATCGCCGGCGTCTACGGCTCCGCCTTCACCGACGACCAGGAGTTCCTTGATATTCAGCAAGATATCAAGGCCTTCGCTGAGCGGGAAGGCCGCCGTCCGCGCCTCTTGGTCGCCAAGCTCGGCCAGGACGGCCATGACCGCGGCGCCAAAGTCATTGCCACAGCCTTCGCCGATATCGGCTTCGACGTCGACATCGGCGCCCTCTTCCAGACCCCCGCCGAAGCGGCTCGGGAGGCCATCGAGAACGACGTCCACCTGATCGGCGTCAGCTCTCTTGCCGCCGGCCATCAGGTCCTGGTCCCCGCCCTGATCGAGGAGCTTAGAAAAGCCGGCGCCGACGATATCCAGGTGGTCGTCGGCGGCGTCGTGCCGCCCCAGGACTACGAGGCCTTGAAGCAAGCCGGGGTCGCCGCCATCTACCCGCCTGGCACCAACATCCCGAAGGCCGCGCGCGAAATTCTGACCTTGATCGGCGCCTCGACCGGCGAGTAAGGCCGGCACGCTTATCTGATCTCGATCAAGGACGGATCGAACAGAAGGCATGACAGTTGAGTTACAGCGCTTCTTATGGGAAGACATAAACGCAGAGACGACGCGTCAAAGATGATGCCAGATCAGAGTTCAAAAGCGCTCAAAGCGCCATTCGGAGGGGGCTTGATGTCCGATATTTACCCGGTTCCAGAAGCGATTGCGAAAGCCTCTCATTGCGATGAGGCGACCTATCAGGCGATGTACAAGCGTTCGATTGAAGACCCCGAAGGCTTCTGGGCAGAACAGGCCAAGCGACTTGACTGGCAGACCTTTCCGACCAAGATCAAGGACGTCGATTTCGCCGACAGGGCGCGGATCCGCTGGTATGAGGATGGCGTCCTCAACGTCTCCTACAACTGCATCGACCGGCATCTGGAAAAGCGTGGCGATCAAACCGCGATACTTTGGGAAGGCGACGAGCCTGATCAGGACAAGAAGGTCACCTACCGGGAATTGCATGACCGGGTATGCCGCCTTGCCAATGTGATGAAGGATCTTGGCGTCAAGAAGGGCGATCGGGTGACGCTCTACATGCCGATGATCCCCGAAGCCGCTTATGCCATGCTCGCCTGCGCCAGGATCGGCGCCATTCACTCCATCGTCTTTGGCGGCTTTTCACCGGACAGCCTGGCCGACCGCATCAATGGCTGCGACAGCAAGCTGGTGCTTACCACCGACGGCGGCAAGCGCGGCGGCCGCAACGTGCCGTTGAAGCCCAACACGGATGCGGCGTTGAAGAAGTGCCCGGATGACGTGCAGGTGCTGATGTTCAAGTACGCCGGCGTCGAGGTCGACATGATCGACGGCCGTGACCATGATGCCTACGCGTTGATGGAGGCTGTTTCCGCCGACTGCCCAGCCGAGCCGATGAACGCCGAGGATCCCCTCTTCATCCTCTATACCTCGGGCTCGACCGGCCAGCCCAAGGGCGTCCTGCACACCACCGGCGGCTATCTGGTCTACGCCTCCATGACCCACCAATACATCTTCGATTACCACGACGGCGACGTCTATTGGTGCACTGCCGATGTCGGCTGGGTGACCGGCCACAGCTACATTGTCTACGGGCCGCTGGCGAACGGGGCGATCACCTTGATGTTCGAAGGTGTGCCCAACTACCCGGACGCGTCCCGCTTCTGGCAGGTGGTCGACAAGCACGGCGTCAACATCTTTTACACCGCCCCGACCGCGATCCGCGCCCTGATGCGCCTCGGCGAAGATCCAGTGAAGAAAACGTCGAGAAAGTCCCTGCGGGTCTTGGGGTCGGTGGGCGAGCCGATCAACCCCGAGGCCTGGATGTGGTATTACAAGGTGGTCGGCGACGGCCGTTGCCCGATCGTCGACACCTGGTGGCAGACCGAGACCGGCGGCATTCTGATCACCCCGCTGCCGGGAGCCACCGCCTTGAAACCGGGCTCGGCCACCCTGCCGTTCTTCGGCGTCAAGCCGGCGCTGGTCGACAATGACGGCAAGGTGCCTGGAAGGACCTACCGAGGGCAATCTGGTCATCACCGACAGCTGGCCAGGCCAGATGCGCACCGTCTACGGCGATCATGAGCGCTTCATCCAGACCTATTTTTCGACTTTCCCCGGCACAGTACTTCACCGGCGACGGCGCCAGGCGGGATGAGGACGGCTATTGGTGGATCACCGGGCGGGTCGACGATGTGATCAACGTCTCCGGCCACCGCATGGGCACGGCCGAGGTGGAAAGCGCGCTGGTCGCCCATCCCTCGGTCTCGGAAGCCGCGGTGGTCGGCTATCCTCATGACATCAAGGGCCAGGGCATCTACTGCTACGTCACGCTGACCGCCGGCGTCGAGCCCACGGATGAGTTGAGAACCGAGCTCAGGAACTGGGTACGAAAGGAAATCGGCCCGATCGCGTCCCCTGACGTGATCCAGTGGGCACCGGGGCTGCCCAAGACCCGATCCGGCAAGATTATGCGCCGCATCTTGCGGAAGATCGCCGCCAACGAGCATGACCAGCTCGGTGATACGTCGACGCTGGCCGACCCTGCCGTGGTCGACGATCTGGTCGACAACCGCATGAATCGTTGACCCCAAAGGGTGGAATTGCAGTGGTGCGACCACAACGAACGATTCCCTTGCGTCAGAAGTCGATTTTCATGAGGCGCATCGTGACAAAAAAAGTGTTGGCGTCGAGTTGTGCCGCTCGGTCTGACGGCACTCCTGCTTGTTGGCGGCTGCGACGACGAGGAGGAAAAGCCCCCGGAGGTCGAGGTTCACGTTCCCAAGGGCGTCGAGGTCAGGGTCAAGCGTGTCGACGATGATGAGATGGTGATCGTCGCTGAACTCCTGGCGCTGAGCGGCGTTGTCGTCTGGGCGCTGTTCGGCCCGGGCGCCCGACGTCGCTGGCCGGATGTCGATCACGCCAGGGATGCCAGCCATCCGGAGGCGCCGCAGTCTCAAAGAACGGGTAGGATCGTTCTCAGCACTGTCGCCGAGCGCACAGCGACCTCGTCGACGAACGTCGCAAAGTCGAAGCGGGAACGAAGCACCGGCCAGATCGGAAAGGGCTCGGATTTCCAGCCAGGGCAACGCCGAGACGTTCGGCGACCTGGGCCATCGCACCACCTTCCATGGCCACGGCCTTGGCCTCGAACTCGCGATGCAGCCGCTCGCGCGTTATTTCGCAGTGGATGTACTGATCCCCCGCCAGAATGGTGCCATAGACGATCCTTGACCGGCTGGCCGGTACCGCCCGCAGCGCTGGAAAGCGGCGGCAGGGTTAGGTTCTCGAGCCTTGATATGACCCGCCGCAACAGAGCCCGGCTCGACCGGGATAACCGAGCTGATCGGTTGGGTTGAAAAAGGGAACGTGACCTGCCTGATAGGGTTGAAGCGCCGCGTCTCTCGATCACCCCGCAGTCATGCTGGATCGCATGGTCGCCGATCACCAGATCACCGATGCCGAGGGCAGGATCGAGGCCGCCCGCAACGCCGCTGAACACGAGACAGCCGACGGAAAAACGCGACGATCAGGAGTGTCGCGACCATGGCCGTGTTGACCTTGCCGATGCCGGCTTCGGCCAAAACGACATCGCGACCGTCGAGACGGCCATGGTCAAACGCGAGACCGCCGATTTCAACGGTTTCCTGATGATCGAGTGCTGCCTTCAGATCCTTGCGTTCCTGCTGGAATGGCGCATATCAGACCAAGGGGCTTCATCGGCATTCGACGTTCCTTTTTTGGAAAACACTTCTTTCTTGGGGTTTCGGCAAATCGGTGCAAGATATATCTTGTTCGTTCACAAACAAATCGGGGAGCATCGTGCCATGGCGGCAAACATCGCCGGAATCGATCACGCCATTATCGGCGTTCGCGACCTTGATAAGGCCAAGGCAACCTTTGAAAAACTTGGTTTTCGTGCAACCCCGAGAGGGCGGCATGTCGGCTGGGGCACGGCGAATTACTGCTTGATGTTCGAGCTGGATTATCTGGAAATCCTGGGCATCGTCGATCCTGAGGCTTTCACCAACGATCTCGATCAGTTTTTGGAGACCCGCGAGGGATTGATGTCCCTGGCGCTTCGGACCACGGATCCGGAAGCGACCCGCAGTGCCTGGGCGGAGGCGACACTGGATCCGGCGGAAGTCAAGGATTTGAGCCGCCATTTGGAGCCTGACACCGAGCTTCGCTTCAAAAACGTGATGCTGGAACCGAAGAAAACCGCTGATGTGCCCGTTTTTGCCTGTGCTCACCTGACGCCGGAACCGATGCGTCAGCCCGGCTGGACCGAGCATCCAAACGGTGCCATCGGCATCAACGCGATCACCGTGGTGACGCTGGAACCGAAAAGCTTCATCGACCCGATGAGTCGCATTTTCGGCGAAACCAAGCTCACCGAAACCGACAACACGCTCGCCGTTCATACGGGACGCGGTGTCCTGATGTTCGCCACGCCAGACGATCTCGACATGCTGCACCCTCAGCTCCGCGCCGACCTTGCCGACGAGAAAGCCAGGCTCGCTGTCCTTAGCCTACGTGTCCGCAGCCTTGCTGCTGTTGCCGATTGGCTGGACCACAAGGGTATTCTCTACAAGCGTGAGGCGAGCGGCGCCATCGGCGTCGGCGCTGAACATGCCCACGGCGTCATGCTCGAGTTCACCGAGTAGCACGGCCAGGATAAACGCGCTGCCGCTTTTGGTTGCGGTTCGAAAACTTATTCCGGTGCCGGCACCGGTTCCACGGGCTCCACAGGCTCGGGACGGCCTCGTGGGTCCTGATTGGCGCCAGGATGATAGGGACCGAGAAGAAGCCCCTCGTCACGGTCGAAAATCATCCGTCTGTTGGCCTTGGCGGCAACGCCGTGGGCAGCATCGCTCGTCGTTCCAATGGCTTGGGCGACAGCTGCACCGATCAGGTCGACGAGAAGGTCGTCCGAACTGCCGCTGGAGGATCTGTCGACCGCATTGATCCTGCCCTGCCAAAGCGTTGCTCCGCTGGCGATATCGACCAGACTGACCTGGGCGCGAACCACCGCGTCCGACGAGACGAGGTTATACTCCTGACCGTAGGCTTCGATATCCACATAGAGGACGGCATCAGCGTCGAAGACCTCACCGAGCTTGTCCAGGGGGACCGCGTGCATGTCGGCCGGCGTCGGCAGGCCGTTCTCCTTCATATAGGCATCGACCACGGCCACCGGAAACACGTAGTACCCAGCCTCCGCCAAGGGCGCGCTGATCGTCGAAAGATAGCTGTAGGACGCATTGACCTCGACGCTCTGGTTGGTCGGCGGCAGCACCAGAATGGAGGCCGGCAACTTGGCACGATAGAGGTTATAGGCGCTGTAATCCTTAGGTTTGGTCGGCCCGCAGCCTGCTACCGCTAAAAGCGTCAGGCAGGCAAGGCCGTAGGTGAGGGAACGGCAATCGAACATGAGGGTTAGTTCCCTTCCAGTCGGCGGGTGATGCCATCGATGAACGTTGCCGATTCGGGATAGGCAGCGCGCTCCTCGCCAAACTCGATGAGGGCGGCATCGACATTGCCGGAGATATAGTGCATGTAGCCGAGATGGGCATGGACGCCGGGCGGCACCGGCTCACCGCGGCTTCTGGTCTGCTCGATCTGTGCTGCCAGCTTTTCGATCTGAACAACCGGCGTCGCCTCGCCCGGATTGGCATACATGTCGTAGATCAAGCCTTCATAGGCACCCCAGTTATAATTGAGGGTCGGCTTTTTGGGGCCGGGTTCGCAGCCCGATACCAGCGCCGCGACGATGACCAGCGCTGGGGCAAGACCGGCCGATGCCCGCATCAACTCTCCCCCGACGGCGACCAAAGGCCATTTTCGAGGTCGACCACCAGCTGTTCCACAGCCTGGGTGATCGCAAGATTGAGCACCTTGCCATTCAGCGTCGCGTCATAGCCGGCCGTACCACCGAAACCGATCACCTCGCGATTGTCGAGCGCATATTCGCCGGCGCCCTGGGTCGAATGAATGACTTCACCGGTGGTGGTGTCGACGACGTTGAGCGCGACTTTCGAATAGGCGAGCTGGGACTTGCCACGGCCGAGAATGCCGAAGAGTTGCCGGTCGCCGGTTTCACGCCTGCCGAATTCGGTGACAGCCCCGGTGATCGCGACCTCGGCACCTTTCAACTTTTGTTCGACACCGCGCAGCTCGGCCTCTTGCGAGATCTGTTCGAGATTATCGCGATCGACCACGGAAAAGCGGTTGGTCTGCTGGAGATGGGTTTTCAAGATCGTCTTGGCCTGACCGCCCAGGCGATCGACGCCGTCCGAGAAGGCGCCGCGCTGATAGCTTGAGCTGTTGGCGAAATTGCTGACCACGAGCGCATAGCGAGGCCCGTCGTAATCGGTGCGGTAGGAGGCTACCTTCTGGGTTTCGACGGCTTGGTGGCTTTCGGTGGCAGCACAACCGGACAAAAGTCCGAGGATCAGCGGCAGCAGCAAGAAATCGGATCGCCACCACGAACGCAGGGCGCCGGTCAAATGATAAGCCATGACAATAAACTCCTCTCCATATCAAGGGCCTCGGATCAGGACCGCAGGCGGTCTTTCGAGCAGCGTTCTATCGAAGAAAAAATAGCTGTCGCCAGATGAACCGCCGATGACTATCTACCCTTCTGCAGCCGCTTTTTACAGAGCCTTTAACACTTTATGATCGCGCCGCTGACAATATTGTCTTTTGAAGTCGTCTCATCCAAAAGCGCCGACGTTGGCAGCTGGACCGAAGCAGCATCTTGATGGACATTCCCTGGAGTGGTTGACACGCTCCGCATCTCAGATAGCTTACGCAAGCCTCGCCCTTGCTATCGAGCGAGCACGACGCATTAGGAAGCCATATCATGGATGAAGCTGCCCTTTCCTCTGCCATCGAAGATGCCTTCGAGCAGCGCGACCACGTCACCCCCGACACGTCAGGCCCGATAAGGGAAGCGGTCGAGACGAGCTTGCTGGCGCTGGATAGCGGCCAAGCCCGGGTGGCTGAGAAAATCGACGGGACCTGGGTCGTTCACCAATGGCTGAAAAAGGCGGTGCTGCTGTCCTTCCGCCTGAACCCGATGACCACGATCAGCGGCGCTCCCGGCGGCGCTTCCTGGTGGGACAAAGTGCCCTCCAAATTCGCCGGCTGGTCCGATGCGGACTTCATGGCCGCTGGTTTCAGAGCTGTGCCGGGCTGTGTGGTCAGGCGGTCGGCCTATGTCGCGCCCGACGTCGTGCTGATGCCGTCTTTTGTCAATCTAGGGGCTTATGTCGATAGCGGCACCATGGTCGATACCTGGGCGACCGTGGGCTCTTGCGCCCAGATCGGCAGGAACGTGCACCTCTCGGGCGGCGTCGGTATCGGCGGCGTCTTGGAACCGCTGCAGGCCGGGCCCGTGATCGTCGAGGACAACTGCTTCATCGGCGCCCGTTCCGAGGTGGTCGAGGGCGTGGTGGTCGAGGAGGGAGCGGTTCTCTCGATGGGGGTGTTCATCGGCGCCTCGACCAAGATCGTCGATCGCACCAGCGGCGAGATCCATTATGGCCGCGTGCCCGCTTATTCCGTGGTGGTGCCGGGCGCGATGCCGGGCGGACCGATGGCCAATGGCGCGCCCGGACCGAGCCTTGGCTGCGCCGTCATCGTCAAGCGTGTCGACGCGCAGACCCGATCCAAGACCTCCATCAACGAACTGCTGCGCTCATGACCGCCGTCGTGAAACAGAGCCGTCTGAATGGCCTCAACGACCCTGCCAATGACACAAAGGCGACAGGGGTCGTCAAGCAACAAATCAAGCCCGTCGACGCCGGCGACCCGGCGGCGGTAAGCCGAGCACTGATTCGTTGCAAGAGCGTGACACCCGCCGATGACGGGGCACTCGCCGTGATCGAGCAGGCACTGACCCCGCTCGGCTTTACATGCCATCGCCTGCTGTTCGACGAGGAGGGCATGCCTTCGATCAGCAATCTCTATGCCCGGCTCGGTGAAGGTTCGCCGCATCTGATGTTCGCCGGCCACACCGATGTCGTGCCGTCCGGCGATATCAGCGCCTGGGACGCCCCGCCCTTTGCAGGCGAGATCATCGACGGCGAGCTCTATGGCCGCGGTGCCGTCGACATGAAAGGCGCCATCGGCTGCTTCGTCGCCGCCACCGCCCGCTTTCTCGAGGCCGCCAGCCCCGCTGGCTCGGTTAGCTTGCTGATTACCGGGGATGAGGAGGGGCCGGCGGTCAACGGGACGGTGAAGGTGCTGCAATGGCTATCGGAACGTGGCGAAAAAATCGATGCTTGCGTGGTGGGCGAGCCGACCAACCCGGACACGCTCGGTCAGATGATCAAGATCGGGCGGCGCGGTTCGCTTTCCGGCTTTTTGAAGGTCTCGGGCACCCAGGGGCATGTCGCCTACCCGGATCGTGCCAGCAACCCGATCACTCAGCTTGCCGCCATGCTGCGCGCCGTGTCCGAGCCGCTGGATGAAGGCAGCGAGCATTTTCCGCCGTCCATGCTGGTGCCGACCACCTTCGATGTCGGCAACGATGCGACCAATGTCATCCCGGGCGAAGCACGGGCCAATTTCAACATCCGCTTCAACGATCGGCATACAGCTGAGAGCCTCGAAGCGTGGCTGCGGGAAAAGCTGGACAGCGTCGGCGGCACCTACCAGCTCCAGACGCGCTGTTCAGGCCCCGCCTTTCTCACCGAGCCCGGCGAGCTGACCAGGCTCATGACCAAAGTGATCCAGGAGGAACTCGGGATAACGCCCGAACTCTCGACCAGCGGCGGCACCTCGGATGCCCGTTTCATCAAGGACATCTGCCCCGTGATCGAGTTCGGCCTGGTCGGCCAGACCATGCATCAGGTGAACGAGCGCGTCAGCCTGGATGATCTCGAGGCGCTGACCGGCGTCTATCAGCGACTTCTTCGGACCTATGTCGGTAT
>CAWBCX010000054.1:0-26299 GCA_963787265.1 uncultured Alphaproteobacteria bacterium
CCCAACTCATGCCTGGCTACCATGCAGTGAATCCACCATCCATGACCAGATTGGCGCCGGTCATATAGGAAGAAGCATCAGAGAGGAGGAAGATGATCCCGCCCGCATACTCGTCGGCATCTGCCATGCGGCCCAGCGGAACTTTGCGACAATAGCGTTGACGAAAGCCTTCATGTTGATGATTGAAGACGCCGGCGAAGGTCACGATATTGCTGCGCACGCCCTTCGGCGCCCAATAAGTCGCGAGATAGCGGGTGAGATTGTAGAGCGCTGATTTCGACACCGAATAGGCGGCCGGCTTGAAGAAAACCTCGCCGTTCTTGCGGCGATCCTCGTAGAGGCTCTGGTCCGGCGCGACCACGCCGTAGATCGAGCCGACATTGACGATCGAGCCGCGCCCCGCTTTCGCCATCGCCCCGCCGATCACTTGGCAGCAAAGAACGACGCCCTTGGTGTTGACCTTCATCACCTGATCGAACACCTCTTCGGGAAATTGCTCGAACGGGCCGCTTACCTCCGGCGGCGCATCCGGGGTCGTGTCGATCCCGGCATTGTTGACGAGGCCGTGCGGCACCGTTCCCCAATGTTGAACAACCTGATCGAGCCCATCCTCCAAGGACCGTCGGCTGGTCACATCGGCAGCCACGAAAAAAAGATTCAGGATCGTCTGCCCGATCGCCATAACGTTCCTGGATTTGAGAAGAATTCGTCGTGAGATCGAAGATGGCGACACGGGCACCCTGATCGGCGAGGCCTAATGCAAAAGCGTGGCCAAGTTGCCCAAGGCCGCCGGTCACAACCATCACCCGGTCATTCAGATCAAACCTGTTCATGCCCAAAAAATCCGCGCGAAGTCACAAGGAAATCGACAACCATAAGTTTGTATTTTACGTTATCTATGCGCGGCATAGACGATAACCCTGCGAATGTCGATCCCTGGAGACATGGCTTTTCTTCATCACTTTCGGTTGATCAAGAAAACTGTTGCATGCAGACATCGCATCATGACTTTTTCAGCCATATGAATGATTCTGTGCCTCAACGCCGTCAAGAACCCTGGACCGTCTCATCGGACGTCATGATCTCGCTGTTGCGTAAGCTTGGAAAGGCAGCCCGTCTGTTCGCCGATGGCAGGTTTCGTCGCGGCCTGTTCCAAGGTGTCGCCGCCAATATCGAGCATGCCCCCGTCTTTATCGACCTTCACCTCACCAGCATCGTCGATGTCGGCGCTAACCGAGGCCAGTTCACATTGCTCATGGCAGGTCTCTATCCCGGGGCGCGGATCTTGGCGTTCGAGCCGCTCATCGGGCCCTTTCGAAAACTCCTTGATGTCACGGCCAACCTGCCAAAAGTACGGGCCTTCAATGCCGCTATCGGACCGGATCGCACCACGCTGCCGATGAATGTCTCCAAGCGCGATGATTCGTCATCGCTGCTGCCGATTTCCGCCATGCAGGAAAAGATCTTTCCCAACACCGGCCATGCCCGGATCGACCATGTCCGCGTGGCCCCGCTCAGCGACTTTCTGCATGACATCGAGCTGGAACGACCAAGCCTTCTCAAAATCGATGTGCAGGGCTTCGAGCTTGAGGTCCTCAAAGGCTCGACCGACTGCCTCGATCTGTTTGATTGCATCTATGTCGAGGCGTCCTTCGTCCAGCTCTACAACGGCCAACCTTTCGCCAGCGATATCATCGACTTTTTGCACCAGCGCGACTTTCGCCTGAGAGGGATCTACAATCTGAGCCAGATGCCGGATGGCCGTGCTGTCCAGGCCGATTTTCTGTTTGATCGTCGACATGGACGTCAGGCGAAGGCCGTCATTTGATGCATCGCCCCAGCAAACCGATCAGGGGTGCTTGAAAAAGTGCATCCATCGATAAAACGTGGTGCACGCCCTTATTGATCAAGGCAATGTGTCATTGATCAAGGGAGTTTGTCGATCAAGAGAGTATGTCGGCAACAAGCGGACAGGATTTCAATTGACGTGTCAGCTTCTGCCGATCAACCATTGAGATCTTAAGCAATGAATATCGGGAGGCAGAAATGAATTCGACATCGATGATGATCATGAGTCTTGGCTGCGTCGGCGGCATGCTCGTTGCCGGCATGGCCTCGGCCGGCCCGGAATTGGTCACTTTTCCCGCAGGCTATCAAAGCAGCTCCACACACTACGCGACCGTCAATCGCGATGACGAGCGCAAGCAGGTGGTCAAGATCTTCGCCAATGACGTCGCCCTCAGCAGCATCAAGGATGGTGCGCCTTTGGACAGCGGCTCGGTCATTACCATGGAGATCTACAAAGCCAAGCTCGATGCCAACGAAGTGCCGGTGACGGGCGCTGACGGCTTCTTCGAACAGGGAGACCTGGCCGCGGTGGCCGTGATGGAATCGCAGGTCGGTTTCGGCGACGACTACCCGGAAGAACTGCAAAACGGAACTTGGGAATACGCGCTGTTCAACGGCGATGGCAGCCGCATCGACAAGGAAACCACTGCCTGCTTCGAGTGTCACAAACCGCTCAAGGACACCGACTATGTCTTTTCCTACGAGCAGCTGAAGGCAGCCGCCGGCAACTGAGGTAAACAGAGACCGGTCGCTTAAGACAAGATATTGCTCTAAAGTCCGGGTGTATCGACCCAAAAGGATCGATGAGATCTGTTTGGAAACGTTGATGCAGCAGCAAAGAGATAATGCGTCGTCAACTGACCCTTGTCGCTGTGCCGGTGCACCAGGCATGGTCGGTCTTCGGACTTTGGAGCATTATTGTCTTGATGAGCGTTGCAAAAGAGGGGAGCGGCCTCTCGCCACCGGCCAAGGACATCGCTTCTCTTAAAATCGGTCCACTCGACATTTGGCCGCCCGTCGTGCTCGCCCCGATGGCCGGCGTTACCAACGCCGCGTTTCGAGCGCTCTGCCGCCGTTTTGGCGCCGGCCTCTATGTGAGCGAGATGGCGACCGCCCGAGGCATCGCCGAAGACTGGCCGAGAAGCCGCGAGATCAGTTATTTCGCGCCGGACGAGACCCCACGCAGCATCCAGCTCTATGCGACGGATCCCCATTGGGCAGGGCTTGCGGTCGCCAAGCTTGTGACCTCAAGCGGCGTCGATCACATCGACCTCAATTTCGGCTGCCCGGCACGAAAAATCACCCGGAAAGGTGGAGGAGCGGCCCTCCCCCTTCGCCGCCGCCTTTTCCAGGCGATCGTAACGGCTGCCGTCGACAACGCCGGCGATGTGCCGATCACGGTTAAAATGCGTCTCGGCGTTGCGGACGGGCTTTTGACCTTTATCGAAGCCGGCCGCATCGCCGAAAACGAAGGCGCTGCGGCCGTTGCCCTCCATGCGCGTACCGCCGCCCAGCTTTATTCCGGCAAGGCCGATTGGGACCGGATCGGCGAGCTTAAGGCGGCCATCACCAGCATTCCCGTGCTTGGCAATGGCGACATTTTCCAGGCAGAGGATGCGCTTTCGATGATGCAGGAAACCAGCTGCGACGGTGTCGTCATCGGGCGCGGCTGTCTGGGACGTCCCTGGCTGTTCAAGGAGCTGGTCGATCGCTTCGAAGGAAAACCGCCGGCACCACAACCAAGACTTGGCGACGTTGTCAGGATTATGGTCGAACATGCAAGGCTTCTGGTCGAGCTTCGAGGGGAAACCCTTGCCATGCCGGAATTTCGCAAACATGCCGGCTGGTATGTTGCCGGCTACGGCGTCACGGCCGACCAGAAGCGCGCCCTTTGCCGCGTCTCGACATTTGCCGAACTCGAGAACCTGCTGCCCACGCTCGACCCGACCCTGGAAGTTGACCCGGACATCCTGACCGCCACGCGCGGCAAGTTCGGCAAGCCGCAAAAGGTCAGCCTGCCCGAAAACTTCCTGATCGACCGCGACAACCCAGCACCCCTCAACGCCGGCGCCGACCTCCTCATCTCCGGCGGCTAGCCCCGACGCGGGACCGAGGGCGGACCTCGTTGCCTTTGGGGTGGCGCTGACGTGGAACTGTGGTGCTTGAGCGTGGTTGATGGCTCGTCTAGTGTTCGAACAGGTAAAGAGCGCCCTCACGAAGGGCTGGGGAGCGAGAGATGCAGACCAATAGTTTTATTGACCTGATCGGCAACACACCCTTGGTGTATTTGAGACGGGCATCGGAGGAAACGGGCTGCACTATCCTGGGCAAGGCCGAGTTCCTCAACCCGGGCCAGTCGGTCAAGGATCGGGCTGCACTCTGGATCATTCGCGATGCCGAAAAACGCGGCCAGCTTCGCCCCGGTGGAACGATTGTCGAGGGAACGGCCGGCAATACCGGTATTGGCTTGTCCCTGGTCGGCAACGCACTTGGCTACAAATCCGTGATCGTCATGCCGGAGACCCAGAGCCAGGAAAAGAAGGATATGCTCAAGCTGTGCGGCGCCAAGCTGATCCTTGTTCCGGCCGTTCCCTACCGCGATCCCAACAATTATGTCCGCTATTCCGGCCGCCTCGCCGAAGAGATCGCCGAAAAGGAGCCCAACGGCGCTGTCTGGGCCAACCAGTTCGATAATATCGCCAATCGCCAGGCTCATATCGAAAGCACAGGGCCCGAAATCTGGCAGCAGACCGACGGCAAGGTCGACGGCTTCGTTGCCGCCGTCGGCTCCGGCGGGACCCTGGCTGGATCGGGCATGGCGCTCAAGGAAAGAAACAAGGACGTCAAAATCGCGCTCGCCGACCCCTTCGGCTCGGCGATCTACAATTACTATGCCCATGGCGAACTCAAGGCCGAGGGAAATTCGATCACCGAAGGCATCGGCCAGGGACGCATCACCAAGAACCTGGAAGGCGCCCCGATCGACGCTTGGTTCCAGATCCCGGATGCCGAAGCGCTCGATATCTGCTTCAAGCTGGTGGTCGAGGAAGGCCTGATCCTCGGCGGCTCCTCCGGCATCAACATCGCGGGCGCCATCCGGCTCGCGAAAGAGATGGGACCAGGCCACATCATCGTCACCATCCTTTGCGATTACGGCAACCGTTATCAAAGCAAGATGTTCAACCCGGCTTTCTTGAGGGAAAAGGACCTGCCGGTGCCGGCATGGCTGAACGCGGCATAGAGGAACACAGATCGTTCGGTGTTCAGTCGGTCCGTCGCGATCGAAGCGTGCTTTTATCCTTCCACATCCTCGAATCGGCCGCCTCTGACTTGAACGTCCCTTATCGATATTGCCGATACCCGACCTGAGCGCTAAGACATGATGTCATCCATCATGATGGTGAGGCGCCAATGGCATCGGTCGAACGAAATGCGCTGGTCAGCACGAGCTGGCTGGCAGAGCATCTTGATGCACCCGATATTCGGGTGGTGGATGCCACCTATGCGTTGCCGACACTGAACCGCAATCCGCGGGCGGAGTATGAAGAGGCGCATATTCCAGGTGCGGTTTTCTTCGACATCGATGATGTGGCGGATGAAACCAGTGACCTGCCTCATATGGTGCCTGATGCGTCGAAGTTTTCCAGCCGTGTTCGCAAGCTTGGCCTGGGCGACGGCGTGCGGATCGTCTGTTACGACAGCAATCGCTTTTCGGCGAGTGCGCGCGTCTGGTGGATGTTTCGGATGTTCGGCCATGACGACGTTGTCGTGCTCGACGGTGGCCTCGGCAAATGGCGAGCGGATGGCCATCCGGTCGATGATCATCCGGTCACACCATCCGAGCGCCACTTCACCGCCCGCCAGAATAATCTCTTGATGCGCGAACTGGATCAGATTCGGGCGCATGTGGTGAACCCGACGGAGCAACTGATCGATGCCCGCGCCGTGGGGCGGTTTCTCGGACAGGAAGCCGAACCGCGCCCTGGGCAGCGGGCAGGCCACATTCCACATAGCCTGAATGTTCCCTATACCGACTTGATCGCCCCCGATGGAACCTTGATGCCCACGGCCAAACTGCAGACCCGTTTCGCCGAAGCCGGTGTCGATCCGAGACAGCCGATCGCCACCACCTGCGGCTCCGGTGTCACCGCCTGCACGCTCGCCTTGGCGCTTTATCAATTGGGCGTCCCGGATGTTGCCGTTTATGACGGCTCCTGGACCGAGTGGGGCGGACGAAACGATACGCCGATCGAAACGTGACCACCCGAGACCCGCGCATCAAGGGCTGGGTCAGCGCCACCGTCACCTACCTCGACATGGTGGCGCCTCCCGGCCGACCGCCGATGGTAGCATCCTCCCGCATCGGAAGCAGCGCCGAGGTGCGTCGGGCGTTGCGACCGACAGCGTCTTTCTTTCGCTATCTCTATGACACGATCGGCGAGGAATGGACCTGGACCGGGCGCCGCTTGCTGGATGATGCGGGCCTCCTCGCCATCATTCACGATCCGCTGATCGAAGTGAATGTGCTCTGGATCGATGGCGTCCCTGCAGGCCTCGCCGAAATCGATCGGCGTTCGTCAGAGGATATCGAACTTGGTTATTTCGGCATGATCCCGGATTTCGTCGGAAAAGGGCTCGGCGGTTTGTTCTTGGATTGGGCGATCGATCGAGCATGGCATTCGAGGCCAAAACGCTTTTGGGTGCACACCTGCGATCTCGATCACCCCAACGCCTTGCCTGTTTACCAAAAAGCGGGCTTTGCCATCTACAAGCAGGAAGACATCCGCGAAGTCGTCCTCCATGGCATGCCGCCGCCCAAGCGGTCGGGCCGGATCATTGAGGTCGAGGACCTGTAATCCGTCATATAGAAACCTGCAATGCCTTCGAAAGATGAGGGCAAAGGCTTAAATGACCGAACGACATCCGATGCTGTGCCGAAGACTCCTATCATCAAGAGAGGCTCGGCTGACGGGCATCATCTGGGGATAATGCCCCAATAGTCGAAATCGAGCACCACGGACGGATCGTAGTTCCCGTGATCGTCCTTGAGCGGGAAATCCGCGCAAACTCGATTTTTCGTTGCCACCAAACGCAGACGAAGCGCACCGAGATCCGGATGCCCCTGAAGATCCGCTCGATCCAAAATCTCCGACCATGCATAAATGGTGTCGCCGGCAAAGACGGGGTTGGCATGGGTTCCGCTATTGATCGCGGCGATGTGCAGGATATTGCCGAGGCCGTTGAACGATAAGGCCCGAGCGAGACTGAGAACATGACCACCATAGACAATGCAGCGGCCGAACCGGCCCTCTTTCTCCCGATGCGCATTGAAATGGACCCGGGCTGTGTTTTGATAAAGCCTCGTTGCCAGACGATGTTCGGCTTCGTCGACGGTCATGCCGTCGACATGGTCGATGCGCTCACCAATTGCATAGCTTTCGAACCGGTGCATGGAACCGGCAAGGACCCGATCATAATGACGTGGTCGCAGGCCAGGCGGCACCTGCAGTTTGTCGGCGGCAACATGGTCCGGCAAATCAGGCACGACCGCGTCGAGCGAGGGGCTTGATGATGGTTCACGTCTGTTCACCATGACCCAACGCACAAAGCGCAGAACGTCCCGGCCATCATCCTTGGTTGCCTTGGTGTGCACCCAGACGGTGCCGGTTTTCCCATTAGAGTTTTCCTTGAGCCCGATCACCTTCGAACTCGCCAGCACCGTGTCGCCTGGATAGATCAGAGCACCGAAGCGACCATCCGCATATCCAAGATTGGCAACAGCGTTCAATGAAATATCCGGAACACTGCGGCCGAACACCAGATGAAACGTCAGCAGGTCTTCGATCGGCGGGCGCGGTAAACCTGCGGTGCGCGCGAGTGTCTCCGAGCAATGGATACCGAAGCGCGATCCGGTCAAGGCGAGATAGAGTGTCGGGTCCGCCTCGGTGACGGTCCGCGGCGTTGCGTGATGAATTTCTTCGTCGAGCGAGAAATCCTCGAAGAAACGACCGGCAGCGGTTTTGGTCATTGGGTATTCCAAGGGTTGAGTAAGAAGAGTGAAACGACAATCACGTCATTAGCCGGACCATCTCATGGCCTTGAATGATCTGTAAAGCGTTGACCAATCCTGCCTCGTGCACCAGCGCATTCACCTGGTTCATTCGTCGATGGACCACGAGCCCGACCGAGAAGCTTTCGGCTTTCGTGTCCGCTTTCCCAAACACCTCCGACACTATGTTCGGGTGATGCGCTCGTGATCATGAATTTCAACCGAAATCATTGTTTGAATAGAAGAATAATAACACAAAATAGCCATAGATTTGACACGCTCTTGTTACGAACAAGTCTCCGAAGTAGGATGCGGAAAAAGGAGGAAAAAAAAACTAATGACATGGTCCATAAGCGCTCTCAATTCAGTCTTCTCGCGGCTGTTTATCGTGTTCCTAACCCTTTGGCTGCTTTCAGATCCGACAAGGGCCGACGAACCGTCCCTCATTATTGAGCTGAACAAAACTGAAGACACCGAACAGGGTTGTCGACCGCTTTTTTTATTCGACAACCAAAGTGGCCATCAACTGAACCGGTTCCAAGTTGAGCTGGTTCTCTTTGATCAAAAAGGTGTCTATTCACGGCAAATCCTTCTCGACATGGCACCACTTTACAAGGGAAAGAAAACAGTCGCCTCGTTTCTCCTAGCCGATATTGCCTGCGATCAGATTGGCAGCATGCTGGTCAACGACCTGCCGGAATGTCAAAACAGTGTTGGCGGCTCGCTGGATTGTCTGGCATTCCTTGAGGTTGCATCGAAAAGCGATATCCTGCTCGAAAAGTAAGCCGCATGCGGGGATGATATGGGCGGTGGAAACGGTGTCGGCGGTGCATTCTTGATCTCGATCTTGAGATAAACACCCGGCATCCTGCTTGGAAGTCAGCATGTTCAGGGCGCCGTGGCGTCGATGATTTCGGCGAGACGAACCTTGCGCTTGGCCTCTTCAACGTGGAGGTTTTCGATCAGCCTGCCCTCAACTAAGACAACGCCCTTGCCCTCAGCAGCCGCTTCTTCGTGAGCCAGAATGATTTTTTTCGCATGGACGATATCGTCGGCGCTTGGCGCGAAGGCGTCGTTTGCGGGAGCGATCTGCTTTGGGTGAATGAGCGTCTTACCGTCAAAGCCCAGTTCCACCCCCTGCTGACAGGATGCGGCATATCCCTCTTCATCAGCCAGGTCGAGATAGACACCGTCCAGGAGCGTGAGGCCAAAGGCGCGACCTGCCAGCATGCAGAGACCAAGGGCGGTGATCATCGGCAGCCGCAAGGCGGTATGTGCGGCATGGAGTTGCTTTGCAAGGTCCGAGGTCCCCATCACGAAGCATGTCAGACGCGATGAGGCGCCGGCGATTTCCTCGGCCCTGAGCATGCCATGGGCAGTTTCCATCATCGCCCAGAGCGGCAAATGCTCAGGCGCACCCGCCTCGTCGAGCACGGCTAGCGCCTGACGGACACCATCGGCGCTATCCACTTTCGGTATCAGAACCGCATCAGCACCCGATGTTGCCGCGGCAACAAGATCCGCATGCCCCCAAGGCGTTGCCAAGCCATTGACGCGAATAATCGTCTCGCGCCTGCCATAGCCCCCACCTTTCAAGGCGGCAGAAACCAGTTCTCTCGCCTCAGCTTTGGCATCCGGTGTCACGGCATCTTCAAGATCGAAGATCAAACCATCGGCATCGAGTGTCTTCGCCTTCTCCAAGGCTCTTGCATTGGATCCGGGCATATAGAGAACACTGCGCCGCGGGCGTATGTTGGCGATCATCCTGTGCTAGCTCCCAAGGTTTCTCTGGTCTTAACCCTTTTCTCTTAACAAAAAGTTAAGAGGGCGATCCTCACGTGATGAACAGCGCCCGCCTCCTTGGTGAGACCGTCAATCACGCACCACCATGACCGATCGCCGGGCATGACGCACAACCCGAGCGGCGTTCGGACCGAGCAGATATTCCTTGAGATCGGGATGATGGGATCCCATGACGATCAGATCCGCATCGATTCTCGCGGCAATATGGATGATCTCCTGATAGATCTTGCCGACGGACACCACTTGCTGGACTTCGATGCCAGGTGGAATTTGCGCGCTGACAAAGGCTTTGAGCTGGCTCGCCACATGATGTTGCACCTTGATCTCGAAGCCTTGCGGAAAGAACTGGCCGATCACCGGCGTATCGATATCCGGAACAACGGTCATCACCACCAGCCGCGCATCAAACGACTCGCACAGCGTCACGGCCGTCGGAATAGCTTTGCGCCATGAGTGTTTGTCGTCGAGATCAACCGGCACCAGAACGGTTTGATACATCTTCATGTTCCATTATCTTGAGGACGTTTTGCCGTGACGGCCACATTTTGATGGCCTTGTCAGCAGGTTAGACTATGTTTTTCATGCCTTGTCGAGAGACCGACACCGCGCAGCGGACATCTGCATCCACCTCGAATTGCACAACAAGACTCATGCGACTTCAAATGGCAGGACGTCAAAGGAGGCACGTTTAAGGGATCGCTAATCTTCCTTCGGTAAAAGCATTGTGTCATCCGGCCGATCGCCTACTATCTCTTTCGAGATGATGGGAGATCCCACCGAGAAACTTGGCTTTCAGGACTAAAATAGTGCCGATGAACTGTGCCCAAAACACTTAATTCTCCTAGCCAGGACGAAGTTCGGCGCCGATTGCGCGATAGGTTTATCGGCTTCGCCTTTGCCGGCGGTGACCTCCTGATAGAAACCGATCTCGGCGGCAACATCAGCTATGTGGCCGGCGCTGCCCAAACCATCACGGGCCGCAGCGAGGCCGAGCTTATCGATCAACGCCTCGGTGATCTGGTTCTCCCGAGCCTGACCGAACAAGTTCAGTTTTTTTTGGCTACCTTGGGCGATGGCGAACGGGTAGCACCTTGCCGTATCGGGTTCCAAGGCGTGGGCGGCCATTGGATCATGCTTTCCGGCTACCGCAACGATCAGCGGCCGGATGTCTTGCAGCTCAGCCTGCGTTTCGATCTTTCCGATCTCACCGATCAGCGCCCGGTGCTCAAGGCTGACATGTTCAAGGATCAGCTCCTGGACCGACTTCAAGCGCCGGACTGTTCGGCAACCTTGACCATGCTGGATTTGAGCGAGCTCGAGGGCTGGTCGGCCGAGGCGGCGGCATCCTGCCGCCGCGAGATAAGCTCGAGCCTCGGCAGTCTTGGTTCCGATGACAGCACCGCAGGCTGGCTGGCGAATGATGTGCTCGGCATTGTCCAAGATGAGCAATTGGACATGGCTGCCCTCGAGGAGGCGGTGAGAACCCACTCCAAGGTTGCCGATCCCCTTGGTGTCGGCTTGAACCCCAAATCCGCGGCGTTATCGATGGACAGCACGGGGTTGAAATCCGGCGATGCCGCGCAGGCCATGCTCTATGCGATCAACCGCTTTGCCGAGACCAAGGGCGAAGGCTTCAGCATCAGCTCGCTCCGTGACGGTTTCGATCGCATGGTGAAGGAAACCATCGAGCGTGTCGTGGAAGTACGCGATACCGTCGACAATGATGATGTTGAGCTCAATTTTCAGCCGATCGTCGACCTCAAGACGCAAGTCATCCACCATTATGAGGTTCTCAGTCGCCTGAAAGATGGCCAATCGCCTTTCGAGCTGGTTTCGTTCGCCGAACAGGTCGGCCTGATCGCCGACTTCGACCTGATGGTTTGCAGGCGTGTGATCGCCATGCTGAAGCGGCAGGATCAACGGGGTCCCCCCCTGGCCATCAATCTCTCGGCACGCTCGATGGAGAGCGAAGCCTTCGGGCGAGCGCTCCTCATGCTCCTTGCCAGCCATCCGGAGACCCGCGGCCAGTTGATGTTCGAGCTTACCGAATCGGCAACCATCACCGATCCCGAGCCCGTGGCCAATTTGATCGCCGCCCTCAGAAAGGCGTCAATTCGCGTGTGTCTCGATGATTTCGGCAGCGGTGCCGCTGCTTTCCACTACCTCCGAGCCTTCCCCTTCGACTACGTCAAAATCGACGGCATGTATATCCAGTCGACCCACAAGCGGGATCACGCAATCCTCAAGGGGATGGCCGCTCTTTGCAAGGAGCTCGGGGTAAAGTCGGTCGCCGAAATGATCGAGACGCGCACCCAGGCCAATCGGCTTCTCAAGCTCGGCATCGACCTTGGCCAAGGCTACCTGTTCGGCCGCCCCATGCCTTATCCGGGCAAGAAGAAGTAGGCAAGAGGGCCCTTTTGATCAGCTTACCCGTCCCCTGCAAGCGCCTTTAGCGCCTCACCGCTGAGCGTCACGGGGATGGGCGTTTGTTCCTTGCCGCCGATGGACGCATAAAAGGCGCGCCCTCGCTGGTTGTGATCACGCACATGCCAGGCAAGTTCCTGATGTCCCTGATCAATCGCGGCTTTGGCAACCGCTGCGAGAAGGCGGCGCCCGACACCTTGGCTGCGTTTTCCCGACACGACAAAGAGGTCCTGCATGTAGGAACACCAGGCGCAGGGGTCGGTGTCGAAATAGCGCATCACCAGCGCATAGCCGACCAAAGCATCACCGTCTTCAGCGACAAAAGCCCGGTAGTTCGCCGTTTCGGCAAAGCAGAGGTCGATCACATCGGCGGTATCCACCCGTCCCGGGCTGCCCTCCTCCGCATTGAAATCGCTGATCATGCGCGCAAGCGTCGGCGCATCGTCCCGCTGGCCGCGCCTGACAATCAGCATGATCTCATCGCCGGCATGATCCCTCATCCATCAACGAAACGCCCGAGGCGAACGGCCGTCAAGCCGCGGTTTAGACGCTGGGACGGCATGATCAGGATGCAGTCATCATAGGGTGTCGCCACCGGCAGGTCGCCATCATAGGCGATAATGGTGCCGGCCTTTGAGATGACATCCAACCCCTTGACCGATCGCGAGAAACGAAACGGTCCTTTCTTGACGGTCATCGTCTCCGTGACCTGAATGATCTGCTGCGGCGACGGTTTCGGCCGCCGTCCCAGGCGGTCGAGATGGGAGGCTTCCACCATGTCGGTGGCGGCCAGGAACTGCCGGCAGCTGGTAATCGCAATATCAATGCTGGATTTGGCCCAATGCTGCCCGCACTCCACCAACATCGCCGTCTCCGGGCGCCGGGCATCGGCAAAAGCGCCGAAATCGCGCATGCGCGCGCCATTGTCATGGCCGGCATCAGCAACGATAAGGCGGGGATAGCCCATGGCCTGAGCGAGCTTTCGTCCTTTCTCGGCCAGACCTGCAAGCAAGAGAGGCTCTGCTCGATGCTGCATCGAATGAAGATCGAGCAGCCAGTCGGCACTTTCAATCAGAGGGCGGATTTCCCGCGCGCGGTCCAATTCCCTCGAGCGCTCCCGGCTATTCAGGCGTCCTCGATCCCAAAGGCGGTTGAGATCATGGTCGAGATAACGGGACGCTTTGGGTTGCCGCGGGTTGAAATGCTTAAGCGCTTGAACGTTGACAAATGCCAGCGACAGCCGTCCGCGCTTGGGCTTGATGTTTTGCTCCAAGATCGCGATCAGGGCCCAGGCGCCCGAGAGTTCGTTGCCATGCACCAGCGACGTGATGACCGCATGGGGTCCGGCCGTGCCGCTGTCGATGCTGATCACATAGGGAATACCGTCCGTGCCGTGCCGATAGGGTTCCAGATCCGGCACCGCGATTTCAATCGGCAGAACGGTCATCGACCCATGTCAAACTGCGGCGGTTCTTCCGACCAATCTGCGCAGGAAGTTCGTGCAATCATTGAGTTGGCTGATTTCGACATATTCATCAGGCTTATGAGCAACATCTATATGGCCAGGTCCGCATACGATACTTGGTATCCCCCGCTTTGCGAAGTGCCCTGCTTCGGTGCCGAAGGCCAATTTGAGAGGCTGCTCGGTCGATGTCAGCGCGCAGCCAAGCCGCTCGATATCCGAAGATTGATCACTTCCGAGCGCTGGATAGCTCATCAGCTCCTGCCATTCAATGGTTGCTTCCGATGCAATCGACCGCATGCACGGCAGCAACGTCTCGCTCGCGAAGTCCTGAATGTCGGCCAGCAGGGCCTTTGCCTCCTGTCCGGGCAGCAGCCTGAATTCGAACTCAAAACGGCAGGATGAGGGAACGATGTTCAAGGCCGTGCCACCGGCCATCAGCCCTGTGGTCACGGTGCAATGGGGCGGCTCGAAGCCATCGACGAAAGGACCCCTGGCGCTGAAATCGAGGTTCATCTCTCGAAGTTTGGCAACGATAAGCGCCGCCATCTCAACGGCATTCACGCCCGAGATGATTGAGAGCCGAATGGCTGGCCCGGCCGATCACGGTGCAACGATAGCCGGCCTTTCCCTTATGACCGTTGGCGACCTTCATGCCAGTGGGCTCGCCGACCACGCAGCCGTGGGGCAGCACAGGCAGCCGATCCGCCAGGCGATCCAGCAGATGCGGCACGCCTTTGCAGCCCACTTCCTCGTCATAGCTGAAAGCAAGATGGACAGGACGATGGAGCTTCAAGGCCGTGATCTCGGGGATTAGCGCCAGGACCGCTGCAATGAACCCCTTCATGTCTGAAGTCCCGCGCCCATAAAGACCATCATCGCGCCTGGTCAGCAAGAACGGATCGGACGACCAGTCCTGCCCGTCGACCGGGACGACGTCGGTATGGCCGGAAAGAACAAGCCCAGCTTGCTCAATCGGGCCAATCGAGGCGAAAAGATTGGCTTTCGTTCCTTCGTCATTGGCAATCAGCTCGGACATCACGCCATGTTGATCCAACCAATCACGGACAAACTCGATCAGATCCAAATTGGAGTTTCGGCTGGTGGTATCAAAAGCGATCAGACGTTCCAGTAAATCTTCAGAGGAAGGGTGATGGGACATGAGGCACTCGTGGCAAGATCGGGATGATTCATGAACTTACAGAGAATGAACCGGCTCGACTATAGCCTGTTTGCCGATCTCTTCGTCGACCAATGAAGACGCGGCTAACAATCAAGAATATTCACAAATTCTCTACAGCAGCAATTTGAGAAATCATTTATAATATTCCACTAAACCAATTCGTTATGATCAAAAAACAACTGGGGAACCTAAATACCCTTCTGGACATTACAAGAGCTATAGACCATATCAACTTGATGATCATTATGTCTCAACAGTGGGCGATCATGATGACAACGAACAATGCCACCAATGTCTCGGCTATCAGTGTCTCACGCAACGCGAAGTCATTGGTCCCGCCTGGACATCAAGCTGCCCTCTTCGGGTTCTGGGCGATGATATCGGTGGTAGGCCTCCTGGTGGCCGGCCTTTTGAGCCAGAGCGCGCAGGCAGCCATGGAAAGCAATGAGCGCCTGGCCGCGGTCGTTCAGGTCGACTCGGTCGTTCCTGCGAGCGCGCGCACGGCAGGCGGGCTCGGCACCCGTCGCACCGGAACAGGCGTGGTGATCGATGATCAAGGCCTGGTTCTCACCATCGGCTATGTCATTCTCGAAGCGATCGAAGTTTCCGTGCAGGGCCCGGGCGGACGGTCAATGCCGGCCAATGTCATCGCCTACGATCATGAAACCGGCTTCGGCCTGGTCCGAACCAACACGCCCATCGATGTTGAACCGATGCCTCTTGGTGACGCCAATCGTGTCAAGAGAATGGAGCAGCTTCTGGTCGCAAGCCGGGTCGGCAAGCTCGACGCCAAGGGCGTTTATCTGGTGGATCGCAAGCCCTTTGCCGGCTATTGGGAATATCTCCTTGATGATGCTTGTTCACGGCCCCTGCCCATGCCCAGTTCGGCGGAGCGGCACTGATCGATCGACGGGGCGAACTTGTCGGTATCGGGTCGTTGATCGTCAGCGGCAAGGCTCGGCCAGGGACACCTCAGGTGCCGGCAATATGTTCGTGCCGGTCGACCTGTTGAAACCGATCATGAACGACCTTCTGGCCCAGGGCCGGCGCGCCGATCGGCCCCATCCCTGGCTCGGCCTTTTTCTCGAAGAGCATCGGGGCCGGATCTTCGTCACCCGGGTCGCCCCGGATGGTCCGGCCCATGACGGCCGGCATGAACGTTGACGATCTGATCATCGGCATCGACGGGGTGGTGGTGAATAGTCTCGCCGATTTCTACCGGACATTATGGCAACGAGGCGACGCCGGGATCGACGTGCCCCTCGATGTGGTCCGCGGCCGGACAGCACCGCCTCCACCGTCATCAAAAGCGGCGACCGCTACCAATATCTCCGCCTCGATCCCACCTTCTAGGTCGCGCGCCGCGACGGGCTGGATTTGCCTGGGCGCTGTCCGTCCGGTGCTTGCTAGAAGCTTCCGCGCAGCCAGTGCCAAAGGAGGCGGAAGGGGGCGACGGCAATGGCAGGGCGTTCCTGTGAGCGGTGAATATCGCGCAAGCGGACCGAGGCGAGCGTGCCTGGGAAGAAGGCCGGCAGCACCTTTCTCGGGATTTGGGTGCGGTTTCTGCGGGCCGAGGCCAGATGTTCTCTCGCGCGGGCTGCGAGCGCTTCCTGGACGGCCTTGATTTTGTCCCGCCCGGCTTCCTCGGGAGCCTGTTCGGTCAGACCGTGCTGGAGAAGAAGTGCCTTCGGAAGCCAACATGGCATGCCGTCATGCGCGACGCTCAGCATGCGGAACTTTTCCAGCAGCCCCAGGCTCTGCCCGAGCGGTTCGGCAACCGTCAGCGTTTTTGGATCATCCTCACCACCGAGAAGCATCAAGGCAGCCCGAACGATGCCGCTATTGGTGGCCATCAAATGCTGCTCGAAAGCGCCAAACTCCTCCGGCGGCTCCTCCTCGAGCTCGCGCTCGCGGGCATCGATCGCTCTCTCCAGCAGGCGACGATCCAGACCTTGCCGCGCGATGGCATCGCCAAGCCCCTGCACCACCGGATGGGCCAAGATGGTGCCGGTTTCGATGCCGTGAAGCGCGTCACGCCACCATTGCAGACGAATGAGACCTGCCATCGGTTCGCGCACCACGCGTCTGACCTTGGCAATCTCGTGATCAAAGGCGTAGAGCGCAAACAGTGCGTTTCGGATGTCCGCAGGCGCAAACAGCGTGGCAAGATAACGGTCCGGGTCTTGTGCCCGCATATCCGCGGCAAGCGGCGACAGATCTGCCATCGACATGCCACCCATCAACCAGAAGCCCTCGATCGGATCAGCAAATCATCATCCTCAAGCAAATCAACCCAGCACGACCAAATCGAGATCGGCCTGAACGCCTTCGACCTTGCGGGCTCGACGTTGCTCGGGCTCACCGTTCGGCTGATAGCCCTGATCCAGTGCCTCTTGATAGGCTAGAAGAGGGCAAAGCGCTCGCACCTTTTCTTCCTTGGTATGCTTCTCGAGCTTGGCCACGAGGTTCACCGGATCGCCGATCACCGTATATTCGAGCCGGTTGGCATCGCCGATCGCGCCGAACATCACCGTGCCCGTGGTGAGCGCCAGCCCCACTGCCGGGGCCGGGAGGTTGGCGACCTCACGTTCACGCTGCCAGAGACGGGTCGCTGCCAAAATGGCATCGGCCGCTCGAAGCGCCTGGGCAGCAGGACGCTCGCTAGGCGAGGCTGCACCAAAGCTTGCGAGGATGCCGTCGCCCATGAACTTGTCGATACTGCCGCCCTCCGCCGAGATCGCCGCCACCACCCGGCTTTGATAGTCGGACAACAGCGCCATCACCTTTCGCGGTGGCAGATTGCTCGGTAAGCGGGGTGAAGCCGCGGAGATCGGTCATGATGATCGCAGCCTGGCGAAGTTCGGCGTCGCCCGGCGCGATCTCGACGTCGGTATCGCGAATGCGTCCGGCAACTTCGGGCGCGAAAAATCGTGAAAGATCGGCCGCCGCCTGATGTTCCGTGGCCGCCCGGATCAGCAGCTTGCGCGCCCGAACCAGCGCGATCGCCAAAATCATCGTCACCATGAAGATCGAGACCATCTTGTCGAGCTCGGCACCAACCAGGATCTCATAGGAGGTCATGTACGTCGAAAACATGTGGGTGATATTGCAGGCGTCGTCACCGGTAATGGCCTTGATGATCTCCATCGACGTGCAGGCTTGCTGATGCGCTACGGCATAGATCAACAGCACCCCCCACCCGATCGATGCGGTGACGCCTGTGAGGATCACCATGACAGGTTCGAAACGCAGCGTCCGGAGGGCGATCAGGATGAACACATACATTAAAGTCGGCGCCTTCAGGTACAAAGCGCGGCGGCGCTTCGTACTGCAGATGAAAGCTCCAGATCGTGACTAGGAGAACCACGACGTCGACCACGACCGACATGGCGATGAACCAGCGCGGCAGCCGTTGCCGAAGGGCCAACGACAACCTCACGATCGTGAAGACCATGTAGATCGCCAAGGTAAACGGCACGGGCTCGAAGGCGACGTCGACCCCGAACCCCTTTGGCGTCAAGGTGTAGAGAACGGCGAAGGAGCCGATGGCAAGCAGCTGGATGACGCTGACCAGAACTTCACTTTGGTCCTGCTCCTTTGCGATGGCCTTCACCGACCCTGTCGGGCACACGATCAGGCAAAGGGGCGCCAAGCAGCAGGGTCTTGGCGCGATGGACCAATGAGGGCGCCTTTTGGTCGTTCGTCGCCATGGCTGTGCTCATCGGCATGCTTCCCTTTGCCTGAAAGCCGGCATTGTTGCATGTTCCGCCATCATCTTGTTGTCACACCGCCTCACATCACCGCTTGCTCGATATGGTGACCAGCGATCAAGGCAGGCTCTTTGTCAAGCATTCGAGGTCAGCGGCACAAGCTGCCGGCGAAAGTTGACCACGATATCGGCAAGCCAGCACCATCACCGGCAAATCAACCCGACGACGAGGAGAACGCCCGTCCTTCTACTTTGATGAGAAGATCGGCGCTATCGCCCGAGACAGATCGTCATCGGCAGCGCGCGCGGACTTTGCTTTCTTCTGATGATCGATTATCAACCGTGGTATCATCTATCAGGGATCACATTTCTGAAAAGCGAGGACACCATGGCCTTCGAGTTGCCCGATCTACCCTACACCTACGATGCGCTTGAACCTTACATGTCGTCGACGACGCTGCATCTGCATCACGACAAGCATCATCAGACCTATGTCACCAATCTCAACAATCTGATCGAGGACACGGATCTCAAGGATGCCTCGCTCGAGGAGATCGTCGAAGCTTCCGCCAAGGATCCGGCCAAGGCCGGCATCTTCAACAACGCCGGCCAGCACTGGAATCACCAGCTGTTCTGGCGGGTCATGAAGAAGGGCGGCGGCGGCACACCCGGCGGTGAGCTGGCCAAGCGCATCGACGACGCCTTCGGCAATTTCGAAAGCTTCAAGGAGAAGTTCAAGACCGCCGGTGTCACCCAGTTCGGTTCCGGCTGGGCTTGGCTCGCCCTCGATGGCGATACCCTCAAGGTCACCAAATCAGCCAATGCCTCCAACCCGCTGGTCGACGGCATGATCCCGATCCTTGGTATCGACGTCTGGGAACACGCCTACTACGTCGATTATGAAAATCGCCGTCCCGAATACATCTCGGCCTTCCTGAACCACATGGTGAATTGGGACGAGGTCGAAGCCGAACTGCAAAAGGCCATCGCCTAGTCGATCGGGACGCCGATCTCGGGATCGGAACGCCGCCATGGCGTCAAAAGCCAGCATGGCGTCGGAATCCCGATTTCACTATCGATACGCGGACGGATGTCGGTATCGATTGAACGATCTCGGTTGTTGCTCGCGGCTTTCAGGATAGACGATCTCATCACCGCGTCGCCGTTCAATGCGGCAACGTCAAGCAAGAAAAAGTCAAAGCGGGAAGGTGCGGGCGTCCTGCCGCCCTTCTCTCTTTGATCATCAAGCGTCCAAGTCGGCATTCCCCAACATCGTCATCAACGCGCTGGCCGTCAGCCGTCCGATGATCATGGAGATTGCTGCATGCTCAACGTCCCAGCCCGTTTGGCGATCCTGCTCGGCGCTTTAGGCTTCATCGCCGCCTGTTCAGCCACCACGACGGCGATCAGCAAACGCGATCTCGACGTGCAGACTCGCATGTCGGACAGTATCTTCCTCGACCCGCTGCCGCCCGGCAGCCGCAGCGTCTTCGTCCAGGTGCGCAACACCTCGGACCAGGAGGATTTCACCATCGAGAACCAGGTCAAGGAAGCGATCAGCCACCCGTGGCTACAGGGTCGTCGACAATCCCGACCACGCCCAATACCTGCTCCAGGCCAACGTTCTCCAGGCCGGCAAGAGTTCGGTGACCGCCGCCGAGGAAGCGTTCGGCAGCGGCTTTGGCGGAGCGCTGTTCGGGGCGGCCGTCGGCGCGGCCGGCACGCGCGTCGCCACCAAGGACACCGGCAGCCTGATCGGCGGCGGCCTGGTGGGTGCGGCCGCCGAAGTGATCGCCGGCTCCTTCATCCAGGACGTGACCTATACCGCGATCACCGACATCCAGATCTCCGAGCGCACCACCGACGGCTCGGTGGTCACCGAAACCCTCGAGCAGGACATCGACGAAGGCAGCGCCGGCACCCGCATCGTTCGCGCCAGCACCACCTCAAGCTGGAAACGCTACCGCTCCCGCGTGATGAGCGTCGCCAACCAGGTTAATTTGGATTTCGAAGACGCCGCACCGGAACTGGTGGCCGGACTGACCCGCTCGATCGCGGGGGTGTTTTGAGGATTGGTTTTTCAAGCAGCCCCAAGAAAACGGCGACGATGATCGATTACGGTAAGAGCGACTTATCAAAGCACCACCAACGCTGCCCCAACCCGCCGCCCCTCACCGGCCAGCACATTGTAAGTCCGACACGCAGCCCCGGTATCCATGGTCTCGACACCAATGCCCTTGGATTTCAGCACCTCGCGCAGCGTTACGGGCGCAAGCGCGAAGGTCGAACCGCAGCCGATGATCAGAAGCTCGACCGGGGGCTCGGCCTCGATGATCGATGTCAACGAAGGCAGAGACAGATCGTTGAAACATTCGATCGCCCAGCTTTCCGTCCGATCGGTCAGAACGAGGATCGAGCCCTCATAGCGCCTGCCCGACACCTTGAAGCTGCCTTCGCCATAGCTTTGGATCAGCTGCAGCCCGCCTACAGGCGGCTGGTGTTGAAGTTCCAAACCGAGCCTCCCGTGGCCACGGGCGAATTAAGGGCGAGCGTTTTCGGTGACGGGCAGGGCCACCGATTCGGCACGAAGATTGAGGTGCAAGAGGATCGGAGCAGCAATGAAGATCGAGGAATAGGTGCCGATCAGAACGCCCCAGACCAGCGCGAAGGTGAAATCGCGGATGACAGGACCGCCGAAGACGAACAGCGCGGCGAGCGCCAACAACGTGGTCAAAGACGTCATCAGGGTTCTGGCCAGCGTATCGTTCAAAGACCGATCCAGCAGCTCCGGCAGCGCCATTTTCTTGAATTTTCGCAGATTCTCCCGAACCCGGTCGAACACCACCACCGTGTCGTTGAGGGAGTAGCCGACGATCGTAAGAAGGGCCGCCACCGTCGCCAGATTGAACTCCAGACCGAGCAGCGAGAAAATGCCGAGCGTCAACACGACGTCGTGAACCAGGGCGATGACCGAGCCGACGGCGAACTGCCATTCGAACCGAAACCAGATATAGGCGAGAATCGCGATCAGCGCGAACAGCAGCGCCTCGGCGCCGGCTTTGAACAGCTCGTCACTCACCTTCGGCCCGACAAACTCGACCCGGCGATAGGTGATGTCATCACCGAAGCTCTGCGCGAGAGTCTGCTTGACCTGATCCACGGCGGCGAGCTGGGCGTCCTGCTCGCCGTCCTGGCGCTCCACCCGGATCAACACGTCGGTAGGTGAGCCGAAGGTTTGCAGCGCGACCTCGCCGAGGCCGAGGCCACTCAGCGTGCTGCGCATCGCTCCGATATCGGCGGCTTCCCCCGGCATGCGCACCTCGATCATGGTGCCGCCTTGAAAATCGATGCCGAAATTCAACCCCTTGGTGGGCAGCAAGATGATGGTCAGAAGGGCGAGCGCGCCGGAGACCGCATAAGCGATCTTCCTGAAGCTGATAAACGGAATATTGGTCTGATCGGCGACCAGCCGGAAATTCATCATGAGCCTTGACCTCAGACCGGAAGCATGGCCGGGCGCGAACGCCTGAGCCAGGTGCTGATCAATAGACGGGTGAGCATGATCGCGGTGAACATCGAGGTGACGATACCGCAGCCGAGCGTCACGGCGAAGCCTCGGACCGGACCCGAGCCGAATGCATACAGCAGGATTGCTGCGATCAGGGTGGTAACATTGGCATCGATAATGGTGCGCATCGCTTCCTTATAGCCTGTATCGACGGCGGCAAGGGGCGATTTGCCGACCCGCGCCTCCTCGCGGATGCGCTCGAACACCAGCACGTTGGCGTCAACCGCCATGCCGATGGTCAAGACGATGCCGGCGATGCCCGGCAAGGTCAGCGTGGCCTGCAGCATGGAAAGAAGGGCGGTGATCAGCACCAGATTGACGATGAGCGCGATGTCGGCCGCGAGCCCGAAGACCGGGCCGTAATAGAACGCCATAAAGATCATGACCGCGACCAGGCCGATCACCCCGGCCCATTTACCGGCGGCAATCGAGTCGGCGCCAAGATCAGGACCGACCGAGCGTTCCTCGACGACCTTGAGCGGTGCCGGCAAGGCGCCTGCGCGCAGCAGGATCGACAGCTCGTTGGCGCTTTCCACGGTGAAGTTGCCGGAGATGATACCGTTGCCGCCGAGAATCGGCTCGTTGATCCGGGGCGAGCTGATCACCTTGCCGTCAAGCACGATCGCCAGGAGCTCGTTGACATGCTCCTTGGTGACGTTACCGAATTTTCTGGCACCCACACCATCGAAGGTGAAGCTTACCACCGGCTGGTTCTGCTGGTAGGTCGGCTGTGCGTTGACCAGGTTCTCGCCGCTGACCTCGACCCGCTTCCTCACCACCACCGGGCCGGTACCCGTCGCCTTCCGCACTTTCCATCAGCTCGGAACCGGGCGGGATATTGCCGGAGAGCGCTTGCGCCACCGTCGTGTCCAGATCGACCAGATGGAAGTTCAGCTTGGCGGTCTGTCCGAGGAGGCGCTTGATGGCATCCGGGTTCTTCTCGCCCGGCACCTGGACCAGAACGCGATCCGCCCCCTGGCGCTGAATGGTCGGCTCGCGGGTGCCGACCTCATCGATCCGGCGGCGGACGATTTCCAAGGATTGCTGCACGGCGTTGTTTTGCAACGCGAGCGCGGCGGTCTCGGTCAGCTTGATATCGATGCGGCCGCCGGACTGGCTGATCTCGAAATCCGGCGCTATCGGATTGCTGTTGAGCTGCTTCAGGATATCGAGCGTCTGCGAAGCCTGACCGCTGTCGACAAGCGTAAAGGTCGTGGTATCTCCCTTGGCGCTCAAGCCTTTATACTTGACACCTTCCGGGCGAAGCAGGCGCCGGATATCGTCGGCAACCGATTCCATCCGTTCCTGAATGACGGTGTCAACACCGACCTCCAGCAGCAGATGAGAACCGCCTTGAAGATCGAGGCCCAGGTTAATCTGCTGATGAGGCACCCAGCTAGGCATGCTGATCCATCTCCGCCCGCGGGAACAGATTGGGCAGGCTGAACACAACGCCTGCGATGCAGATCGCGACAATCGAGCCGATCGTCCAGGAAGAGAAACGCAGCATCGTCGTAGCAGCCTTATTTCTTGCCGAAAAGCTGAGACATCAGCCCGGTCTTCTCGCCAGCGCCGGCGGAACGCACCGGTATCATTGGCGGGCTGGGCGGACTGAGCCGTCTTGTTGACCACATCCGAGATGGTCGACCTTGCGACGCGAACACGGACGTCCTTGGCGATCTCCACCACGGCGACATCATCGGCCTCTTCGATCTTGACCACCGAGCCGTAGATCCCGCCTGCTGTCAGCACCTTGTCGCCGCGCTTGACCGCCGAGACCATGGCCCGATGGGCCTTCATCTTCTGCTGCTGCGGCCTGATCAGCAGGAAATAAAAGACGACAAAAATCAGAGACCAGCGGCAACATCGAAAACAACATATCGCCGCCGCCGGCGGCCCCGCAGTCTGGGCAAAGGCCTCATTGATCAACATCGCGTTCCTCGTGGGAATCTAAAGACTTGTCGGTCGCGGACTATAGCGATCGGGCGGCGAAAAGCCAACAGCCCGAAGCCAGCGCCCAGAACCAACCGTAGACTCGCTTCAGATCAACCGAAACGATTTTCTCTGACCTACATAGATAAGTGTCTTTACAGCAGTTGTCGAGCGATGGTGTTGGAAAAACTGCCTGGCCGTGACCAAGCATGATGATTCGGACTTGGACATGCAGAAAAAGGGGGCGGGTTGAGCCTCGTCGTTCGCCGTCGGCTCTGAACGACCGCATCATGCATGACCGGCCTTCCCTCACCCTGCTACGGCGCGCCAAGCGGCAACCTTTGCAAAATGATCGACATCCGCTAAGTGATCGGATCATCAGGACCTTCGTGTGGTGTGACCACACATATGATTCCCTCAGAGCCCATCCAAGGGTCGAAAAATAATCATTGGAGTTCTGAAGGTTAAGCGTCATCTAAAGGAAATTATCCGTCATGGTCGCACCACCAGCTTCGAGCGCGTGATGAGCAACGATAAGATTCTCGACCTGTTCGTTCGCCTGGTTTCGGCCGTCGAACGCCTTGCACCGCCGCCGCCTGGCAAGATCGACCTCGATGCTGCCGATGCCTTTGTCTGGGAAGCGGAGCGGGGTGAGCTCCGCCCGGTGAAAGCGGTGGCCGCTGTCGCCTTCGATCTCTTGGTCAGCATCGACCGCGTGCGCGACATTCTGCTTGGCAATACCGAGCGGTTCGCCGCCAAAAAGCCGGCGAACAATGCCCTTCTCTGGGGTGCGCGCGGCATGGGCAAGAGCTCCTTGGTGAAAGCGATCCATCAGAAGATCAACCAGGCGCGGCCCGGTTCGTTGGTTTTGATCGAGATTCATCGGGAGGATATCGAGAGCCTGCCACAGCTCCTGAAGCTTCTGGCGGCGGAAGCGAACCGGCAATGCCTGTTGTTTTGCGACGATCTGAGTTTCGATGCCGGCGAGAGCAGCTACAAGTCGCTAAAGGCGGTTCTCGAGGGCGGGCTCGAGGGCCGGCCCGGCAACGTTCTCTTCTATGCCACCTCGAACCGACGGCATCTCATGCCGCGCGACATGATCGAGAACGAGCGCAGCACGGCGATCCATCCGGGCGAAGCGGTGGAAGAGAAGGTTTCGCTTTCGGATCGCTTCGGGCTCTGGCTCGGCTTTCATCCCTGCTCGCAAGATGATTATCTGACCATGGTCAAGGGCTATTGCCGCGATCTCAATATCGAGATCCCGGCCGACGAGCTACGCCGCGATGCCCTGGAATGGGCGACCACCCGAGGGGCAAGGTCCGGCCGCGTCGCCTGGCAATATGTCCAGGATCTGGCAGGGCGAGCCTGACGGCATCACGTCGGTTCATCATTCGTTCGCTTCGCTGACTTCCATTGGCATGGCGGCGTTAGCGCCATCTTAACTCGGTCATGGCATGGTCTGTTTTCTGGTCCATGCGATCCTGGGAGTCCGTCCGCCCGCAACCGAGAAAGAGTGAGGCTGGAACACTCGGGATCGCATGGGCCAGCGGCGTTGATCTGACATGAGAACGTCAAGATTGCGTTAACGTGGCGGGAGATCGTTCACCTCGACCAGAAGAAGCACCGCGACGAGGGCGGACCAGCGTTATCTCATGCTGCGCCGGGGCGATGATCACGACGTCTCATCGACGAGGATAAAAAAGGGCGCGCCATCAACGGGTAAGACTGCCCCAAACAAAAGTCCGCTGTGGTCGCACCACGAGAGAGCTTTTTCCCAACCAAACGAGAATCTCGAGTTCGCTCGATGCCCTAGAAATTCTGGAGCTGACCAACCTCGCGGCCTGGCAAGCCTGCCAGGACCTTGGCGGGATCGATGGGCTCGGTGCCCTTTCTGAGTTCGAAATGCAGCTGGGTGTCGATGACATCGCCGCTGCTGCCCACCTCGGCAATCGCCTGACCGCGTCGAACCACCTCGCCCTCGCCCACCAGCAAGGTGTCATTATGGGCATAGAGCGTGACGTAGCCTTCGGCATGGCGCAACAAGATCATCTGACCGTAACCGCGAAGGGCCTCGCCGGCATAGGCGACAATGCCGTTATCGGCAGCAAGCACCGGGGTTCCCCGCCGTGCCGCTATGGTGATCCCGCCGCTTCGGCCCTTGGCGCTGTTTTGCTCGAAGGTACTGATGACCTCGCCCTGAATAGGCCAGAGGAAACCATCGGCGCTGAGCGGTGGCGGTGGCACCATGGCTGCTGCCTGCTGACCTTCGGTCGTGCGCGGCGCTGGAGGCTGTGGCCTTCGATCGGCTTCTCTGTCGCGTG
>CAWBCX010000055.1:0-31100 GCA_963787265.1 uncultured Alphaproteobacteria bacterium
TTTTCCTCGATGTCGCGCGCGATGCCGAGCCGGGGGTGATCAAGCACGCTTATCGGAAGCTTGCCAAAAAATATCACCCCGATCGAAACCCGGGCGATCTCGAAACGGAGCAGCGTTTCAAGGAGATCACAGAAGCCTATCATTTGCTGTCCAATCAAAAGACCGGGCACGATGACGATCGGGGCCGTCTTGATAGTCTTGGCCAGCCGAAGCAGCCGCCTTCCGGACAAAACGGCGGAAGCCGCCAGAAGGAGAAGGGGCGGCACCTTGGTCTCGGCACGATGTTCAACCGCATGTTCGGCAAGTTCGGCCGAGCCGGCAACGGCCGAACGCGGGGCGATCCGGAGCAGCCACCGGAATCATCGACGGCACGAGGCGACGGGCAATCCCGAAGCGACAGGAACGGCAAGCAGGGTGATCTTCTCGTCCATGTCAGGGTTTTTGATCATCCCCTGTTCACTAGGCGTGGCCAGGATATGCACCTGGATCTGCCGGTCAGCCTGAAAGAAGCGTTGCTCGGAGGAAGGGTGCGCACGCCGACCATCGAAGGGGCTGTCTGGCTCAACATCCCGGCCCATGCCAACAGCGGCCAGATGCTTCGCCTCAAGGGCAGGGGGGTGGCTGATCGGACCGGCAAGCGCGGGGATCAACTGGTTCGATTGATGGTGATGCTGCCCAAGAATCCAGGGGCGGCATTGGCGGCTGATCTCGGCCGGCTGGCCCGCCATGACGAGGATGATGATGTGCGCGCGCATCTCGATCGGTACTGATGGCGAGCGATCGAAGCGGCGCTGATGCCGGATCCTTCAGGACGATATCGCTAAGGCTGTACGGTCTCATGCAGAGGCAAGTGCGGGTTGTTTGGCTGGCCCTTCTCCATCTGCTCGATGACGGCGGCACCCTGCTCGCCGGCCACATCGCCTTTGCCTCGTTGTTCGCTCTCTTCCCCTTTCTGATTTTCCTGACCACGCTTGCCGGCGAATTCGGCCAGAGCGGCGCGGCGCAGGCGTTCGTCGACCTCAGCCTCGGCGCCATGCCGTCGGAAGTTCGGGCTGCGATCGAACCTGCGGTCAGCGAGGTTCTGACCGGCGGTCGTCAAGGGTTGATGACCATCAGTATCCTCCTCGCCATTTGGGCGGTGTCATCGGCTTTCGAAGCCACGCGTTATGCGCTCAATCTCGCTTATGATGTCAAACGCCCCCGCGCCATTTGGTGGCAACGGCTGCAAAGCCTTTTCATGGTGCTGACCTTCGGCTTTTTCATCATCATCGCGATGTTGATCGTGATCGCAGCCCCCTTCGCGTGGACGCTTGCGGAGTTCTTCGACCTCGAGCCGACCAAATGGAAGATCACCTACCGCTTCGTGCGCTTCGGTCTCTCGGTCGTCCTGATGCTGTTCTTCGTGCTGCCGCTCTATCGCTGGCTGCCCAATCGCAAGCTCGATATGATGGAAGTCCTGCCGGGTGCCGTCATGGCCGTGGTCGTCTGGATCGCCGCCGGCAGCCTCTATTCCTGGTATCTGCAAAATCTCGGCCGGTTTACCGTGACCTACGGCAGCCTCGGCGGGATCATCGCCACCCTGCTTTTCTTCTATATAACGGCGTTGATCCTAATCTTCGGTGCCGAGGTCAACGCCGCCCGCCGGCGCCAGCGTGGCACTGCATTGTTCAAGCGAAGGCTTAAGGGGCGGGCTTGATCGGGGTGTTTTTTGCGGCGCATCGCGTTTCGGACCCCTCTTTTCTTGATGATGTCAAAGAGACCTTTCGGAATTCCCCGACCATCGCTAGGATGCGGCGCCTTAGGAACCCTCCTTCATCTCGGAGACTTTACCGATGGCTGACGCTCCCTTGATGGCCGGCAAGAAGGGCCTGATCATGGGCATCGCCAACGATCGTTCGCTAGCCTGGGGGATAGCCAACACGGTCGCAGCGCATGGTGCCGACCTCGCCGTCACCTATCAAGGTGATGCGCTTGCCAAACGGGTGATCCCGCTTGCGCAAAAACTGAACGCCTCCATCGTCGCCCCTGCCGATGTCACCGATCCCGAAAGCATGGACGCGCTGTTCAAGCATCTGGCGGACGAGTGGGGTCGTCTGGATTTCGTCGTTCACGCCATCGCCTTCTCCGACAAGGAGGAGCTGAAGGGCAAATATGTGGACACGTCGGCCGACAATTTTCAGCGAACGATGATGATTTCCTGTTTTTCCTTCACCGATCTCAGCCGCCGTGCAGCGCCGCTCATGACCCGAGGCGGCAGTCTGCTCACGCTCACCTATGCCGGGGCCGAGCGTGTGGTGCCTCACTATAACGTGATGGGGGTCGCCAAGGCGGCGCTCGAGGCGAGCATCAAGTATCTGGCCGTCGATCTCGGCGGCGAGGGCATTCGCGTGAACGCGATTTCGGCAGGGCCGGTCAAGACGCTGGCAGCCTCCGGCATCGGCGATTTTCGCTATATCCTGAAGTGGAACGAATACAACTCGCCGCTCAAGCGCAACACCACCATCGAGGATGTGGGCGGGGCCGGGCTCTATCTCCTGAGCGGTCTCGGCGGCGGCACCACCGGTGAGGTCCTCCATGTCGACAGCGGCTATAATGTGGTGGGGATGAAGGCGATCGATGCCCCCGACATTTCGCTCGTCTAGGCGCTGGTAGCCCGACATGGCCGGCAATAGTTTCGGCAGCTTGTTCCGTCTGACGACCTTCGGCGAGAGCCATGGGCCGGCGATCGGCTGCGTGGTGGACGGCGTGCCGCCGAGGCTGACGCTTGGTGAAACGGATATCCAGCACTGGCTGGATCGAAGGCGCCCGGGCCAATCCAAATTTACCACCCAGCGCAAGGAACCCGATCGCGTGAAGATCCTCTCCGGCGTGTTCGAAGGTCAGACCACCGGCACGCCGATCGGTCTGGAAATCGAGAATGTCGATCAGCGCACGCGTGATTATGGGGTGATCAAGGACCAGTATCGGCCTGGCCACGCCGATTACACCTACGATGCCAAATACGGCATTCGCGACTATCGCGGCGGCGGCCGCTCATCCGCGCGGGAAACCGCGATGCGGGTTGCAGCAGGAGCAATCGCTCGAAAAATTCTGGGTGATGAGATCACCATTCGAGGAGCGCTGGTTCAAGTGGGTTATGATCGGATCGCACGCTCCGCCTGGAATTGGGATGCGGTCGAGCAAAACCCGTTCTGGTGCCCGGACCCCAAAGCTTCGATGCGGTGGGAGGAGCTACTGCTCCAGGTGCGCAAGACCGGTTCTTCGGTGGGGGCTGTGATCGAGGTGGTGGCAAGAGGCGTGCCGGCGGGCCTTGGCGACCCGGTTTATGACAAGCTGGATGCGGACCTCGCCAAGGCGATGATGAGCATCAATGCGGTCAAGGGGGTCGAGATCGGTACCGGTTTCGAGAGTGCTGAACTCACTGGCGAGGTCAATGCCGATGAAATGCGGATCGAAGACGGCCAGCCGATTTTTCTTTCCAACAATGCCGGCGGCATTCTCGGCGGGATCTCGAGCGGGCAGGACATCGTCCTGCGCTTCGCGGTCAAGCCCACAAGCTCAATCCTCACACCCCGTCGTTCGATCGATCGCTACGGCAAGGAAGTCGATGTGGTGACCAAAGGACGCCACGATCCTTGCGTCGGCATTCGAGCGGTACCGGTCGGCGAAGCGATGATGGCGATCGTGCTGGCCGATCATCTGCTCCGGCAGCGTGCTATCGGGACACCCTGAGCAGCGGCTATCCGGCCTACTGCTCAAGATAGTCGTCTTCGGCCATCGACAGGAGATCGTCGTAATCTTCGAGCGACGTTTCGAAAAGATCGCTCTCCAGCACCGCATCGCGGTCGATGTAGAGATGTTCGGCCTCGAGGTCGTCAAAGCCATCCTGCTCCAGATGCAGATCCGCGATATGGGCGGGCCACACACGATCGTTACGATCAAAACTTGTTCTCGACATGGTCTGTTCCTCACATCGGTTATTCGGGTCTAAAAAAACACGTCGTTTTCACCCGATGACACCTTGATCTAAGACCATTTGAGCGGGACTGACTGTGATCCTTGTCACGCCAAGTAAGAAAAAGCGTTGTGTATGGATTTTTCTTGAAGGCGGCAGCAATACCGGAAAAGCAGCCGAAGAATGATCAAGTCAAGGTGAAGTGGTTCACAGCCACCGCTGGCCGGAGCGCAGCCACAACGAAAGTTCCGCCAGGTCCTGGCGGGACCGGCTTACCCCTAACCCCTTGTCAACCAAGTCCTGGCAGGACCAGCCAGAGCAGCAAGGGGATGGTGATCATCGAGATCCCCGTCGAGATCAGGATGGCGCTGGAGGTTTCGAGCACGGCGACGTCGTAATGTTGGGCGAAGATATAGACATTGGCGCCAACGGGAAGGGCGGCGACGATGACGGCGGCGGTGGCGAGAAACGGATCGAGGCCGAGCATCGGGACGGCCATGACCCAGGCGAAAACCGGATGAAGGAGGAGCTTGCAGAAGGTCATCAGGCCGGCGGCACCGAGCGGACCGTGAAAGCCCTTCGCCATCTCCCGAACGCTCAGGCTGGCACCGAGGGCAAAGAGGGCGGTCGGCGGACCGGCCTGGCCGATGAAGCCGAGGGTTCGTCGAGAACCGGGGCGAGGCCGAAGCCGAGCGCGCCGACCACCATGCCGGTGAGGGCGGCGAGGATGATCGGGTTGCCGGCAATGGCCCGGCCGGTGGCTTATCAAGATGGCCAGCGGCTCGATGCGCTCGGCCTGGTCGCGAACGATCTCGAGGAGCATGGTGACGATGCTGTAGAGCGCCACGTTGAACGCGAAGATCATGGTCACCGGCACGGCGCCGCTGTTCGCCATAGAGAGCGCGAGCATCAGGGGAATGCCGAGGAGCACGCTGTTGGGAAAGGAGGAGCCGAAGCCCTGGATGATCAGGTGTTGGCGGCGCCATCCGGAAGAGCGCGCGGCCGAGCAGGGCGCCGGTCACGGCAGCGCCGATCTGGGCGGTGATGTGGCAGAGGAGAAAACGCGGATCGATCAGGCCGGCGACGTCGCTTGCCACCACCAGGCGGAACAGCAACGCCGGCATCGCGATGGTGAAGATGAAGCCGACCAGGGCTTTGACGCCCGAGGCATCGATCCAGCGTCGCTTGCCCGGCGATAAAACCAAGAATGATCAGCGAGAACAGAGGCACGACCGCATTGAGGATCGCACTCATTCTAGCGGTCTAGGGCTTTTTCTGACCCGAAGCCGTATGATCGGAACATGCTCCAGGGCATCGACCCAAACGGATCGATCGGATCGGCTTGGAAACGTTGATGCAAAACCAAAGAGATGGTTCACCGTCAACTGAAACTTCTTCGTGCGCCGGTGCGCCAGCCGCCTGATCGCCGGCTGTTCGCGATGTTGCCGCCGCAGAGGCCCGATCCAGCTGCAGATCGTCCGATGGCTGCAGGCTGGCGGCGGGCCGCCAACGACCTATTCGCCGATGGCCGACATATAGAGCTCCAACAGCTCTTCCTCTTCGGCGACTTCTTCCGGGTCCTTCTTGCGCAGGGCGATCACTTTCTCAGCACCTTGACATCGAAACCTTCGCCTTTGGCTTCGTTGTAGACCTCCTTGATGTCGTCGGCGATGCCCTTCTTGTCCTCTTCCAACCGTTCGACCCGCTGAATGAAGCTGCGCAGCCGATCGGCGGTGGTGCCGACGGTTCGCGTGCTGGTGGTCTGAAGCTTTTGCTCTTCTTCCTCGTCGTCGACTTCCGGGTTGAGCTGAACGACCTCATTCATCGAAATGATCACCTTCTCTGGCCAAAACGGGAACTGCACATGCAGCCTGGACTTTTTCTACACAGTCGACCTGCATTTGATAAGCTTTTGGCGGCAACATCAGAACATATAATTGAGGTGTGATTTTTGCGCCCGATGGAAATCAACTGTTATGTAATTCATCCCAAGATCTTGATTTTTGTTGTGGGCAACAGGGCGATATTCCGGTTAGATGATCTCGGTTTGGTTGAGTTAAGCGAGATCGCCCGATGCCCGACACGCAGCCGCTGCGGCAAGCTCTCGGTTACCTCCTGGACGCCATCTTGCCGCATCGCTGCCTTGGATGCGCAGTGATGATCGATGGCGAAGCCAGCCTTTGCGCCGATTGCTGGCGGCGTCTGACGCTGATCGGTCCACCGATATGCCGTCTTTGCGGCTACCCGCTGCCGCAGGTGGTGGCTGAAGCGCCGCTTTGCGGCGTGTGTGCCGCCGAGCCGCCGCTCTTTGACCGGGCAAGAGCCGCCGTTCGTTACGATGATGGATCGCGCGGCATGATCCTTCGCTTCAAGCATGCCGATCGGACCGATATCGCCCAGACCTTCGGGCGTCTCATGGCCAGTGCCGGTCAGGAGCTGCTGAGCGACGCCGATCTGATCACGCCGGTGCCGTTGCATCGCTGGCGCCTCCTGCAGCGCGGTTACAATCAATCGGCGATGCTGGCCCATGCACTCCACCGGATGACGGCCATTCCGGTGGTGCCCGATCTCATCCAGCGCACCATGGCGACACGCTCGCAGCAAGGGCTCAGCGGCGCTCAGCGCCTGCGCAATATCAGCTCGCGGGCGTTTCGCCTTCATCCCTGGCATCGCTCGAAAGTTGCCGGGAAAAATATTCTCCTGATCGATGACGTCATGACGACCGGGGCTACGATGGCCGCCTGCACGCGCATTCTTCGGGCGGGCGGGGCAAGATCGATCAATGTCCTGGCGCTTGCGAGGGTGGTTCAGGATGCGAGCGATACCATATCAGCTTTTGGGCATGCCGATGTCGACCACGATCATGATGTGCCTGAGCAAGACCGGATCTCCTGAGAAAGACGCAGCTTCCCCATGGCAAATATTGAAATCTACACAACACCGATGTGCCCGTTTTGCTGGCGGGCCAAGCGTCTCCTCGACGGCAAGAAGGTGCCCTATACCGAGATCAATCTCTGGGTCGAGACCGGACGGCGTCAGGAGATGGAGAAGCGCGCTGACGGGCGCACCAGCGTGCCGCAGATCTTCATCGACGGCGAGGCAATCGGCGGCTCCGACGAACTCGTTGCCTTGGAGCAGGCGGGAAAGCTGGATCGATTGCTCGGGTCAGCTTGAAACGTCCGGCTTGTCTCATTTGATGCCGCGCTGCTTGGCGATTTGATCATAGGCGGCGTTGACCGCCGCCAAGCGGTTATTGGCGCGGCTGATGAACTCCTTGGGCAGGCCCTTGGCGATGAGCTGGTCGGGGTGGAGTTCTCGAACCAGTTTTCGATAAGCAGTCTTGACATCCGCATCGGAAACGCTTCTGGCAACGCCCAGCACCTGGTAGGGCTTCCCCAGACTGTTGTCCGGCGCTTGCGTCGCCTTGAACGTCGCGCTGATCTGATCGAACTTGGCGGAATCGAAGCCAAAGATCTTGGCAACCTCGCGCAGAAACTCGATCTCGCCGGATTTCAGGTCGCCGTCAGCCTTGGCCACCTCGAACAGGCCGATCAGAAGCTCCTCCAGCAGGATCGGGTCGCGGCCGAAGAGGGCCGCGAGCTGGCGGGCGTAAGGCTCGAAGCCTTCGGCGGAGCGTTTGGCCTGATCGTAGATCCGGGCAATGCCGCCGACCTCGTGATCGGTGATCCTGAACCGGCGCTTGAAAGCGTCGACCTCGTCGCGGCTGACCACGCCGTCGGCTTTTGCCAGCTTGGCGGAGAGCACGATAATCGCGGTGGCGAAAGCAATTCTTCGGGTTTCCGTCGGGTCGTCGAAGATCGGCTTGGTACCCTTGATCTCTTTGACGTTGTCCGACCAATCGCGCTTGCGCCTCTTGCTGCGCCGTTCCGAGGCTCGATAGCGGTCGAACATATGCCCGGCGATCGCACCCGCAACGCCGGCAATAGGGCCGCCCAGGAACAAGCCGGCAGCACCGCCGAGCAACATGCCGAAGATATTCAACGAGGTAACTCGCCTTCCTCTTGCGCTTGGCCAAGATGTGGTTGTCATCGGTCACTCATCCGTCGAAGAAGCTTCCCCTATGCTCCAGCGCCATGATAACGGATCGCAATCGCCCGGCCCGACTAAAGAGGCCGGCATCGTACCGATGAGTGCCATTGGTTTTCGAGGCGATAGTGGGCTCTGCTGCTTGCTTGTGAGGTGCTTGACCGCGTTCGACGCATTTTTAGCGTTGTTGAGGGGCGATCGGCAATGGCCTTGAAGGCCAAGCGAGCTTAGGCTCGGCGTTTTTGTTCTTTTGGCGGCCTGGTTTTGCTCGCCCTGAGGGCGGCGGCATAGGCTTCCTTGCCCCAAGCTTGCAGCAAGGCCGGATTGTCCAGCCCCTCCGCCGGCGCTTCGAAATACGACATTTTAACCGGACGGCCACGCTGATCGGAGTAGGAAAACGGCTCCAATCCTCTCTCTTCGAAGGCGGGCCGGTTCACATCGTCCACTTTGAAGTAGAGTGTATCCCAGGCAACCAGCGCAAACATGAGGTCGTGCAGGAAGATTCCGTGACCACCGAACATCCGCTTGGCAATGACCGGGCCGAGCGGCTGCAGGCCTTCGACCACAAAATGGACGAACTCGCTTTCAACACGGTGGCTCATACCCGCCATCAACGTCCTCCGGTTGACTTTTGATCTGACGCGTTTCTATTTTGATACATTATTTGACGAATTCTTACGTAAAAAGAATCAGATAACGGTTTGTAATATATCCGTAAATAGCAAGAAATGCGAGTGTTTTTCGCAAAATTTATCGAAATTTACCTGGGCCCGTTCAGCCCTATCGCCGCAACCGTTGCGGCGCCTCCGATGATCCGATCTTCATCGGGAAAAAGGCACATCGCACAGCTTCGATACCGAGATCACTGCTGCGTCATATAGATGGTGAACTGAGGCTGCCAAGTGAAGGACGGAAATAAATGATCGATTTGGCAAGACGGCCTGACCACGCTCGAAAACGGCGGTTATCAGGCAGGCATCAAAGCTATTCGATCCCGCACTTGCTCGATCACGCCTTCGAACATCTCGCTCGTCAGCCGCCCGGTGTTCACATTGTAGCGCGAGCAATGATAGCTCGATGCAAGCGTCTTCTCGCCGTCGAGATCATAGAAGGCACCGTGGGCGAAGGGATAGGCTCTGGCCGAGAGACCAAGGGCTCTCAAGGTCGAGCTATGGGCAATGCCGCCCAGGGTCAGGATGAGCGACGGCGCTGCTGCACGGGGCTGGTCCTGGTCGGACAGCTCGTCTTGAAGAAACCTGCGGCAGGCGTTGATTTCGGCGCCGATCGGTTTGTTCGCCGGGGGCACGCAGCGGACCGCATTGGTGATCCTGCAGTCGACAAGGTTGAGCGTATCATCGGGCGAAGCGTCGAAGGCTCCTCTGGCAAAGCCGAAGCGCAGGAGCGTGGGATAGAGAAGGTCGCCCGCGTAATCGCCGGTAAACGGCCTGCCGGTTCGATTGGCGCCGCGCAAGCCAGGCGCCAGGCCGACGATCAGGAGTTTGGCATCGGCCGGTCCGAATGAGGGAACGGGGGCATTGTGCCAGCCTGGAAAACCGACCTGGTTTTCCAGGCGAAAGGCGGCCAGCCTGGGACAGAGCGCACAGCAAGGAACGGGTGTGCGTCGCACCCCGTTCCTCCCACGCTGTTGGCTTGAGCTAATCGCTTTTTCAAGCAGGTTCGAAGTAACGATCGTCCTCATCGCCCTCGGGCGCATCGTCGTCTTCGGCGTCATCGTCCATCGCAGGCGTGCTGTCGTGGACCACCGGCGCACCCGGGCGATGCTCGCGCGCGATGAAGGGTGCCAGATCCTGCAGCTCGAGAAAGGTGTCAGCCTGGCGACGAAGCTCGTCGGCAATCATCGGCGGCTGAGTCTTGATCGAGCTCACCACCGTCACGCGCAGGCCACGGCGCTGCAGCGCCTCGGAAAGGCGTCTGAAGTCGCCGTCGCCGGAGAACAGCACCATATGATCGAGGTGCTCCGCCATTTCCATGGCATCGACCGCGAGTTCGATGTCCATATTGCCTTTGAACTTCCTCCGCCCTGAGGCATCGGTGAACTCTTTCAAAGGCTTGGTCACGACCGAATAACCATTGTAGTCGAGCCAATCGACCAGCGGTCGAATGGGCGAATATTCCTGGTCATCCAAGAGCGCCGTGTAGTAGCAGGCGCGCACCAGGCGAGCGCAGCCGGCAAAGGTATCGAGGAGAAGGCGATAATCGATGTCGAAGCCCAGCGCTCGGGCAGATTGATAAAGATTAGCGCCGTCAATCATGATCGCAAAGCGATCTTCCTCGTTGAGAATGTCCTCAAGAATTGGGCAATCCATATTGTCGAACCTCCGATTCGAATAAGCTGCCCGTTAGGGCCTAGCCTGTAGCTGCTACGCGGCTGCGACCAATTCAGATCGTCAGCAGACCGTAGAAATGATGATTTGCCGTGACGTGGCAAGACACGAAATCAAATTGGATACTTAACGCAAGTGATCTTGCCCCCATTTCAAGCACTGACTTAAGGTTAGAAAAAACCTAACGCCAATCCAACCATACTTTATAAGTCTTCCTCAAAGCAACCCTAGCGTCAAAAAGCATGCCTCCAATCAAGTAAAATTAACGTTTTCATCTTGAATTTGGTAAGTAAGATCATAAATGGAAGGGTTGATTTGCCTAGAAGACTGCCAGGGCTCGATCAGGGGTGCGACGTGTTCGCGCAGCCCCGTTTGGCGCTGATGACAAACCCATTGTTGCCCTGGCTGTCAGGCTAAGCTACATATCTAAAGTTGGTCTTAAAGGTCGGTTGGAGAAAAACTAGATGGCCCGAATTACCGTCGAAGATTGCGTGACTAAAGTGCCCAATCGTTTTGATTTGGTGATGCTGTCGGCGCAGCGTGCGCGTGATATTTCAGCAGGGGCACCGCTTACGGTCGATCGGGACAATGACAAGAACCCGGTCGTCGCGCTTCGGGAAATTGCCGACGAGACGGTTGATCTGGATCATTTGCGCTACGAGCTGATCCACGGCTTGCGCCGTCACGTGCAGATCGACGATCAGCCCGAAGAAGACGATGATTTGCTGCCGGGCTTCCATGGTCCGGCGATCGAAGACGCTGGCATGTCGTCGCCGGTGGACCCGATGGTTGAGCAGACCACCACCGTGGCGGAATCAGGTTCGTTCGCTGATGAACCTCCGGTGGACGATTAACTGGTGAGGGCAGGCGGGTAGGGATCTTGGAAACGGTACAACAACCGCTTCCCACTTCTGAACCAACTCATTCGATGCCGCCGCGTGCGCCAGCCAGGCGGCAGGTTATGCGACAGTTCGAACTCGTCGAACGTGTCAGGGCCTATGATCCGGGCGTTGACGAAGACCTTCTCAACCGTGCTTATGTCTACGCGCTGAAAGCTCATGGCGCCCAGGTTCGGGCATCGGGCGATCCCTATTTTTCTCATCCGGTCGAAGTCGCGGGTATCCTTGCGAAGCTCGGGCTCGATAGTGCCTCGATCGCGACGGCGTTGCTGCACGACACCGTCGAAGACACCAGCGTAACGCTCGAAGACATCAAATATCTGTTCGGCGAAGAGATCTGTTTTCTGGTGGACGGCGTGACCAAGCTTACCAAGCTTGAGCTGCAGTCGGTCGAGAACGCCCAAGCCGAGAATTTCCGAAAACTTCTCCTCGCGATGTCCGACGACATCCGTGTGCTGCTGGTGAAGCTTGCGGACCGCCTGCACAACATGCGGACGCTGCATTTCATCAAGAAGCCGGACAAGCGTCGCCGGATCGCGAGCGAAACCCAGGAAATCTACGCGCCTCTGGCCGAGCGGATCGGCATGCAGGCGATGAAGGACGAACTGGACGATCTGGCCTTCGCCGCGCTCTGGCCGGATGCCCGGGAGTCGGTGCTTAATCGTCTCAGCCTGCTCAGAAAGCACGACAATAATCTGATCGATCGCATTGTCGCCGAGCTGGTGGGCACGCTGACCGAGGCCGGTCTCGAAGTCGAGATCACCGGGCGGGAGAAGTCACCGCTCTCGATCTGGCGGAAAATGAAGCGGAAGAACATCAGCTTCGAAGAGCTTTCCGACATCATGGCTTTTCGCATCATGGTCGACACGGTGCCGAACTGCTATGCGGCTCTCGGGGTGATCCACGGCCATTACGCCATGGTGCCGGAGCGGTTCAAGGATTTCATCAGCACGCCGAAGCCCAATGGCTATCGCTCCCTGCACACCACCATCTTCGGCCCCGAGCAGCGCCGCATCGAGGTGCAGATCCGCACCCGGGAAATGCATGAGATCGCCGATCTCGGGGTGGCTGCCCATTGGGCGTACAAGCAGGAGCGAAGGCTGACCGATGGTCGCCAATATCGCTGGATCCGCGGCCTTCTGGAGATTTTGGAACATGCGGCGGGGCCGGAAGAGTTTCTCGAGCACACCAAGCTCGAGATGTTCCAGGATCAGGTTTTCTGCTTCACGCCCAAGGGCGATCTGATCGCCCTGCCACGCGGCGGCACGCCGGTCGATTTTGCCTATGCCGTTCACTCCGAGGTGGGGGATACGGTCGTCGGCGCGAAGGTCAACGGGCGCCTGGTGCCGCTGCGCACCAGGCTTGATAACGGCGATCAGGTCGAGATCATTACCGGGAAGGGGGCTGGCCCCTCGCCCGCCTGGGAGCGCTTCGTCGTCACCGGCAAGGCGCGCAGTCAGATCAGGCGCCACCTTCGGACCCGCCAGCAGAAAGACTATATCGATCACGGTCGCGACATGCTGCAAATGGCGGCGAGGCGTGAGCAGATCGAGCTTGATGAGCGGCTTTTGCAGGCGGTTCTCAAAGGGTTCGAGCAAAAGACGGTCGATGATCTGATGGCGTCGATCGGCGAGGGGACGCTCAGGCCGAGGGTCATTCTTGATGCGTTGCGCCGCCACCAGCGCGCCGCCGAGCCCGCCGTCGGACGTTCCTCCGAGAAAAAAGTGATACCGCTCAGGCGGCCGAGGCCGCAGCCGGTTCCCGATGGGCGCGAGACCATGATCACCGGGCTGTTGCCCGGCATGGCGATCAGCTTTGCCGGCTGCTGTCGACCGATACCGGGCGATGCCATCGTCGGCGTCGTGCGCAGCGGTCGAGCCGTCGCTATTCACCGCGGCGATTGTGCGACCCTGCTGCGCAAGGCCGAGGATAGCGATCGCTGGCTGGACCTTGCCTGGAATCTGGATCGGGACGATGCGCGCGCGATTGCCCGGATCAAGCTGTTGAGCCGCCACAAGCCCGGCAGTCTTGGCCTGGTGAGCACCGTCATCGGCCAGCTTGGCGGTAACATCACCGATATCAGATTTGGTGCCAAATCACCGGATGTGTTCGAGTTGATCGTCGATATCGAGGTTTCTGATGTCGATCAGCTTGAGCGCATTCTTGCAAGTTTGCGAACAACCGAAGTCGTTGAATCGGTGGAGCGTGCCGAAGGCTGATCAGCGGCTGACATCTTTGTACTCTCGCTATCCTGCTGATGTTGTTGGACTATTTCACCGCACCGCTTGGCGGTCAGGCGTTGCTGACAAAGCACTGACTATCTTTTTTCTTCGATGAAGAATGTTTTTTTTCTCCTAGAGATGGTCATAAAAGGCTAGCCAGCCCGCGCGCGACGAGCCACCTTGACTAGGATGAGGCCGTGATCCATGAGGCAGACAAAGGCTTGCCATGGCCGAAGAGAAGCTCGAGAAACCAACCGACCAGCCTGTTCATTGCCGATCAATCGGCAGAAGAGGAAAGCTTGGGCAAAAGTTTTTGCCATTGGTCATTGAAGTTTAAGAAATATAATCGATAACAGAGGGCGCTGTGTTTGGTCGAAAGAAAGAGCTCCCCCTATGGGCCCGCTTGAAGGGCTGGCTATGGCCGGCTATGGGCTGGCGCCGTCACGGCGTCTATCTGTTGATGCGCCTTACGCGGCTTTCCGGTACCGCCCATAGCATCGCGGTCGGGTTTGCCTGCGGCGCCGCCATGTCCTTCACGCCCTTCGTCGGCTTTCATATCGCTCTCTCGATCCTGCTCGCCTTCCTCTTGAGAGGCAACATCATCGCCGCCGTGGTAGGGACGATCGTCGGCAATCCCTGGACATTTCCTTTCATTTGGCTGGCAACCTACAAGGTCGGCCAGATCATGTTGGGCAGCGCCGAAGCAGCACCTTGGCCGGCGGTCACGATGTTCAAACATGTGATGGTCGATCTTGGTGAGCTGGTTTGGCCGATCATGACCGGCGAAGCGTCTTGGGCGGCTTTGAAACAGGTATTGATCGACCTGCGTGCTCTGATCTGGCCGATGACGATCGGTAGTATCCCCTTGGCGATCGTTGCAGGTTTCGCCACCTATTTGCCCCTCTATAGGGCGATCAGTGCTTTTCAGGATGCGCGGCAAAGGCGGCGCGAGAAACGCGCTCTTCAGCGTACCAACGGGCCGGACATGGCACCGGCTACGCGCTCGTAAAGCCGCGTGAGCTGCTTTTGCTTTCAGGGATGGTGCAATGATCTTGGGGGTTGGCACGGATTTGATCGATATCCGACGGATAGAACGCACCCTCGACCGGTTCGGCGATCGTTTCCTCAACAGGGTCTATACGGCGAACGAGCAGAAAAAGGCTGGGACCCGGCGACAGCCGGCCGCTGCCTATGCCCAGCGTTATGCGGCCAAGGAAGCCTGTGCCAAGGCGCTGGGAACGGGGTTCAGCCGGGGTGTTTTTTGGCGGGACATCGGTGTCGATAACTGGCCGAGCGGCCAGCCTTTCCTGACATTGAGCGGCGGTGCCGAGCAACGCCTGATCGACCTCGTGCCCGAAGGGTGGGTGCCGCGTATCGACTTGAGCCTGACCGACGAGCCGCCTTTTGCCCACGGCATCGTCATCATTAGTGCTGATCGGGCAACGGATCACGCTCTTCGGCGTTGTTGTTGATAAAATCACAAACGTGTCACTTTACCTAATTTCGTAGCTTAGCTAGTGTCACGCCTGGAAACACAACAATCTTTCTTCTCTCCAACTGTAGGCATGCTCCAGACAATTCCGCGAAGTGACTTTGTGGATTGGCATTGCTGACCTGCTGAACGAGTTCTGAATTGTGAACCGAGTGGCCTTGTCCCGAAGCTCAAGAGCAAATGGTATGTGGGAAACCGTGCGTACGGTGATCTATGCGGTTTTTATCGCCGTTGTCGTTCGCACCTTCCTCTACGAACCTTTCAATATCCCGTCGGGCTCGATGAAGCCGACGCTGCTGATTGGAGACTATCTCTTCGTCTCCAAGTTCGCTTATGGATATTCCCGTCACTCCCTGCCGTTCAGCCCGCCGCTCGGCAGCGGCCGGTTGTTCGGCTCGCTGCCGGAAAGGGGCGATGTCGCGGTCTTCAAGCTGCCGTCGAACAACAAGACCGACTACATCAAGCGCATCGTTGGCTTGCCCGGCGATCGCATTCAGGTGAAAGGCGGCGTTCTCTTCATCAATGATGTCGAAGTTCCCCGCACCCCGCTTGATGATTTTCTGGACGATGACGGCAGCAGCGTCGAGGCGATCAAGCGCTATCAGGAAACCATGCCGGCCTTCGACGGCAAAGACGCCGACGCCGTCAGCTACGAGGTGCTGGACTGGAAAGCCGACGGCCGTGGTGACTACGACAACACCGGCGTGTTCGTGGTGCCCGAGGACCATGTTTTCGCGATGGGTGACAATCGGGATAACTCGCTGGACAGCCGTGCCAAGGTCGGTTTCGTGCCGACGGAGAATTTGGTCGGGCGGGCCGAAGTCATCTTCTTTTCGACCAATGGCAGCGCCAGGTTCTGGGAATTCTGGAAATGGCCGACGACGATCCGCTATGGTCGGTTGATTGACTTGATCAACTGACGTCATGGCCAATCCGACGGCCAAGGTCGAAGCTTGGGTCAATCATCAATTCGGCGATCGGTCTCTGCTGAGAGAGGCGCTGACCCATCCGAGCGCCACGCGCCGGGGCAAGGACGCAGCACGTAACAATCAGCGCTTGGAATTCCTCGGCGATCGGGTCCTGGGGCTCGTGATTGCCCACCTCCTGATTGCCCGTTTCCCCCATGAAGACGAAGGGCCGCTTTCGCGCCGCCATGCAGGCCTGGTCCGGCGCGAAACACTGGCCGAGATTGCCGGCGAGATGGGCCTCGGCCACATGCTGACCTTCGCAAAAAGCGAGGAGGCGAGCAAAGGCCGGGATAACCCCTCTATTCTGGCCGACGCGCTGGAAGCCCTCATCGGTGCTCTTTTTCTGGACGCCGGGCTCGCCGTTGCCGAAAATTTCATCCGGGATAAATGGGAAGCCCACGTGAACACCATGGGCCGACCGCCGCGGGACGCGAAGACGGCCCTGCAGGAATGGGCGCAGGCAAGAGGATTCGGCCTGCCGATCTACATCTTGACCAAGACGGAAGGGCCGGCACACGCTCCCCTGTTCGATGTGCAGGTGACCCTCGGCGATTTCGCGCCCAAGACCGCTTCCGCCAGTTCCAAACGCCAGGCGGAACAGGCCGCAGCGGAGGCCTTACTGGACCAATTGGAACCGAACCAAGGCTAGTTCGTTTGTCGATCAAGCGGTGCCGGCCCGCTCCGGAAACGCTCCATCGTCGCCTTCCGTCTCAGCTGACGCGCTGATAGATCGCCAAGGCTTCCGGCATCAGCTCCTCGAGCCGCTTGATGCGATTGCCCGGTGAGGGATGGGTCGACATCCACTCCAACGGTCCGTCGCCGCCGATCTCTTCCATATTTCGCCAAAGATCCACCGCAGCCCTTGGGTCGTAGCCGGCCTCCGCCATATAGACGAGGCCGATATGATCCGCCTCCGATTCTTGCGTACGGCTGTTGGGCAGCATGAATCCAAGCTGGGCCAAAGCGGAATAGGCGCCGACATAGGCTTCGCTGCCGGTGGCGACGGCAACGGCGGCACCACCGACCTGGGCAAGCTGGCCCTGGGACATGCGCTCGGCACCATGGCGCGCGATCGCATGCGCCACCTCGTGGCCGATGACCGCAGCCAGTTGGTCATCGTTCTTGGCTGCCTTGAACAGACCGGTGTTCACGCCGACCTTGCCGCCCGGAAGAGCGAAGGCATTGGGGCTGTCATTCTCGAAAAGACTGAATTCCCAGTCCCACTCCGGCTTGGGGCTGATCCGGGCGATATCCTGGCCGACGCGCTGGACACGTTGTTGAGCGCCTGATCGTTGGAGAGCGACTGCTTTTGCTTCATCTCCTGATAGGCCTGAAGGCCGAGAGCCTGAACCTGGGCATCGTCGACCAGGATAAGCTGGCTCCGACCGGTGATCGGCGCTGTCTCACAGGCGGTGAGCCATGCCATCACCAGGAAAACTGGCGTTAACGTCATCCACCTTTTCATGCGGAGCATCCCTCATCTTGAAACCAGTGAAACAGCATCGCCGGCACCGCTCATATATAGCGAAAATCTAAGGCACCTGCCACCAAGGTCAATTCGACGTCGTGTCTTTTCAGTTGAGCCCGACAGGCCGCCGCCTGGTCTCCGGCCCGGCCGCGGCGGTTGGCGCTGCCGGGTCACGCCCTCGATCCGGCCGTGCCCCCTTTACCACAGTCGATCCATCGCGCTGCCTCGGCCGGCGTTGCCGGCTTGGTCGACCATTGTGACAGCGCTGGGCAACCCTTAGTGTTGCAGACCGACGTTATCACGAGGAGAATTCCAACGTGCTTGGTGTTTGTTACTACCCCGAGCATTGGCCGGAGACGCGCTGGTCCGAAGATGCCGCCATGATGGCGGATTTGGGCATCCGTTTCGTACGGATCGGGGAGTTCGCCTGGAGCAGCCTGGAACCCGCCCGCGATCGCTTTGACTGGGCTTGGCTGGACAAGGCCATCGAAATCCTGGGCATGGCCGGCCTTGAGGTCGTGCTGGGCACGCCGACCGCAACGCCGCCCAAATGGCTGGTGGACCAGCGGCCCGATATACTGGCCTGGGGGGCTGACGGACAGCCGAAACGTTTCGGCTCCAGGCGCCATTATTGCTTTACCAGCCCGGCATGGCGCCAGGAGACGGCCCGAATCTGCCTGCAATTGGCAAGGCGCTATGGCGATCATCCGAGGATCGTCGGATGGCAGCTGGACAACGAGTATGGCTGTCATGACACGGTGTTGTCGTTTGCTCCCCATTGTCGATTTGCCTTTCAGCGCTGGTTGACGCAGCGCCATGGTTCGATCGAACGGCTGAACGAGGCCTGGGGCACGAAATTCTGGGGTCAGAACTATACCGACTTCAACCAGATCGGGCTGCCCCACCAGACCGTGACCGAAGCCAATCCGTCTCATCTGCTGGATTATCGGCGTTTTTCCTCGGACCAGGTGATCGACTACAACCGGATGCAGGCGGAAATCATCCGCCAGCATTCGCCGGAGCGGTTCATCAGCCACAATGCCATGGGCCTGTTTCACGAGTTCGATCATGAGGCGCTGGCGAGCGATCTGGACGTCATCACCTGGGACAGCTACCCGCTTGGCTTCACCGACCAGCGCATGGGGTTGGACCCGGCGACCAGGGCACGCTTGGCGAGAACCGGGCATCCGGACATTGCCGCATGGCATCATGATCTCTATCGAGGCACCAAGGAAACTGGCCGGTTCTGGGTGATGGAGCAGCAGCCCGGGCCGGTGAATTGGGCCGACCACAACCCGATCCCTGCGCCGAACATGGTGCGGCTCTGGACATTGGAGGCACTTGCCCACGGGGCGGAGGTGGTGAGCTATTTTCGCTGGCGACAGGTCCCCTTTGGCCAGGAACAGATGCACGCCGGTCTCCTGCGGCCGGATGGCGAGCCTGCCTCCGTTTTTGCCGAAGTCCGACAAGTCCGAGAAGACCTGTTGACGCTGGCGCTGGATAGCGAAACCACGCGGCCCGCAAAAGTTGCCCTCGTCACCGATGATCAGTCCCACTGGCTCTACGATATCCAGCCGCAAGGGGCGGGTTGGGATCTGAAGGCACTGAACCTCAGCTTTTATACCGCCTGCCGACGACTGGGTCAGGACGTGGATGTGGTCCGTCCCGGCGCTGATCTGTCGGCTTACGAACTCGTCCTGATGCCAAGCCTTCCGATCATTTCAAAGGCCGCAGAAGACGCCATGTCCGCCTTTGACGGCGTCATGCTGGTCGGGCCGAGATCGGGGAGCAAGACCGGGGATTTGCAGATACCGGAAGAGCTGCCGCCCGGCGTCCTGCAGCAATGGCTGCCGCTCAAGGTGGCTCAGGTCGCCAGCCTTCCGCCTGGATACGATGCGGCGCTGACCTGGAAGAACACCGTCTACCCGCTTCATGTCTGGCGCGAGGACATCGTGAGCGAGCTCGATGCGGTGGGCCAATTCGTGGGCGGCGGCGGTGCCATCTATTGCTCCGAGCGATCGCATTATCTCGCCTTTTGGCCCGATCTCACCTTCCTGATGGATTATATCGAAGACATCCTTCTCGGTCTCGACATCAAGGTGCAGCGCTTGCCCGAACAGCTGCGCCTGCGCCGGCGCGGCAATCTCGTCTTCGCCTTCAATACGAGCCATGAGCCGAAAAAAACACCGGCGCCGGAAGGGACGTCCTTCCTGCTCGGTGGCGCCGAACTCGGCGCTTTTGACGTCGCTGTCTGGAAAGTTTGAGGGCTGCCGCCTGATTCGAGATGGTCTCAATCGCCGAGAATCAGGTTCAGGAGATAGCGCAGACTTCTGACGATCGCGCTCATCCAGACGCCCCAGAATGAGGCGAATCAGTTTTTGCTCGAGCGTGACCAGCACCGGCTTCAAGACGGAGCCCGAGTTCACCCCAGCAGCCTTGGTGTTTTGTATCGCAATCTCGCCCGAGCCCGCATTGGGTCGATCGAGATCGACAATCACCATGGCGAGAACTTCGGCACGCTGCTGATTATAGGTGGTCGAACTGACGATCACACTCGGCCCTTTGACGAGCTCTGATTGATGGGGCATCGCGAAGGATGCAAAAACGATATCGCCAAAGGCGAAACCGGACCTGTTATCGAAACCCGCCATGTCGTAATTTCACGATGCCGTCTGATGAACCAGACATGTCAACTCTAAGCGCTTTCCGACGAGCCAACTCACCGGAAAAACTGCTTCAACAATATCAGGTCCCTTGACAAGTACAATCTTCAGGTGCGCAAGCGCGCGGGTTGACATGCGTGTCAGTTTGTCACTCTCGCACAGGATAACGAAGGGATTGCTGGAACAAAAAATCGTCGAAGGTTTCATGGCGACATGCCGGTTGATGGTTGAGGTTCCAAGGGTGTTATCAGGTGTTATGAAAGCCTTGGTAGAAAACGAGTTTCGTGCTGGGCGAAAGGCGGCTTGAGCAGGACCCGTCTGCCATCTGCCATCTGCCATCGCCAGGCAAGGCCCGGCGATGGAGACCGGGAAACCGAGAGCCCCCAAGCCTGCTCTCCTGCAGGCTTGGGGGAAGCAGGCGCTCAGAACTTGAGCTTGTAGCTGAGCCCGACGCCGACATCCGGATCGGCATTCGGGTCGTGATTGGGGTTGAGGCGGACGAAACTCCCTGCTGACAAGGACTGGTTATCGTCATCGAGGGCGACATTGTAGACCGTTTCGATGGCGATCTCCCGGCCGGCCGGCGAGAGGTCGAGCGTCGCATCTTCCTTGACGATCGTGCCGTCCTGGTTACGGCCGACCGGCACCGTGACCTCGGCCGAGCCGTCCTGCACGCGAAGGGGCTGGCCAATCATCAAGGTGAACCCGTCGCCCTTCTCGGCGATGTCGGTCATCACCAGACCGGCACCGAAGGCCTCCGAGCGGATGGCCGAGTAGTTGGAGAGAAGGCTGTTGCCACCGCCCGAGGCCTCCGTGTTGCCCTGGGTATAGGCACCGAACAGGCTGACCTTGTCGCTCAGGGGAGCGAGCACGGAAACGTCGAGATATTGGGAATTGCCGCCACTGTCGGCCCCGAAGGCGCCACGCGCCTCGCTGCCGAGAAAGCCGCCATCCTCCTGCATGAAACCGTAGCCGAGGCGAAGTTCGATATCGCCTACCGTCTTGTGCTTGAGTTCGACCTTCTGCATGACCGACTGGCGGGTCGTGTCGTTGTCGGCAGAGGAGAACGCCGCGATGGTGAGATCGGTGTTATCGCCGAGCTCAAGCGTGGTGCCGCCGCCATGTTGCAGGCCGGCCAATTGATCGAAGGGGGCGAGGAACGCGGTCGGCTGGAAAAAATCGCCGCCTTCGGGAAGAGATGACGCCAACCCTGATGCGGCATCGCTCGTGCTGTTGAAGCCGAAGAAAAGATCGACGTCTTCGGTGAGCTCGGACTGCATCTGCATGGTGGGAAGATCCGCCTCCTCCTTGAGGGCGGTCTCGTTGGTGGCGAACTCGGCCCGGTACGGATCGTCAAGTTCCCGGTCTTCGGCCAAGGACAAGGCGAGTGTGCCGTTCTCGGTCGCAATCAGGGAGGTCTTGCGATCATTGCTGCCGATAAAGGCATTCAAACCGGTGGTTCTGGATTGCACGGCGGTGGAGCGGCTGAGATCGACGGCAAAGGGGAAGTTGTCGTCATCAAGGGTCACCGCATCGGCCAGGAGATCGGCACCCGCACCGTTGAGCGCCAGGGCGTTGCCGAGAGAGAGCGTGCTGCCGGCAAGCGCCTGCTTCGGCCCGCTGGTGGAACTGCCGAGGGCCACGGTGAGCTGACCCTGAGGGGTGAGCGCATTTTCGAGGTTCAGCAAACCATGCCCATAGACCGAATTGACCCCGGCAGCACCAAGATCGGTTGCCGTGGTCAGCAATCGATTGCCTGCCTCCTGCGGCGAGACGCCGAAGGCGGCCTGCACCACCGCCGCCGCACCGCTTACCAACGGTGCCGCATAGGACGTCCCGTTGCCGATACCACCAGTCCCGCCACCCGGCAAAGCGCCTTGAAAATTGACACCGGGTGCGGCGAGACAGCGATTCTGGACACCAAGGCAGCTGTTGCTGAAGAAAGCGCGCTGATTGTTCTGATCAACCGCCATCACCGCGATCATCCCTCCGGCGAGATCTGGATCGCTGGCGAATTGTGCCGGAAAGATCGCGCCGATATCGACGATCGTGCCTCTCGGCACACCAAGGCTGTCCTCGAGGGCCGGCAATGCGTCAAAATCGTTTCCAGCAGCGACGACGACAAGCTTCCCGTTGCCGACCGCGACCCGCAAGGCGTCTCGAATTTCCGGGCTGGCGTAATTTATAGCAGGCGCCACCACTTCGCCCGTATTGAGACGCAAGGGACCGGTCAGAGGTGCGCCAAGACTCAAATTCAAGATGTCGGCCTCGGTATTGGCAACGCTGGATCCACCGCCGGCGGCATTGATCGAGGTTGCGGTCGCGTCGTTGTCGAAGATGATCTGGTTGGGGGTGTCGGGATCGATATCGCCGGCCTGGTAGGCGACGATACCGGCATTGTAGGCGACACCCATGGTGCCGCCATTATTGGTTGCACCGGCGGCAATTCCGGCAACAGCCGTGCCGTGCTCTCCAGCAACATCCGTGGCATCACCGATCAAGAAGCTGTCGATGAGATTGGGAGCGAGGTCCGGATGGGTTTCATCGATGCCCGAATCGATAATGGCGATGACCACGCCCTGACCACCCTCCGCCCCGGTGATGAGCGCATATCCTTCGGCCGCCCGGATCTGATCAAGGCCGGTGGAATTGGCCAATTCCTGCGAGCTGAAGCTCTGGGCTTCGGACGGGTTGAAGGCGCCATCCGCACCGACAGCGAGCGAGCACAGCGCCGTGCTCAGCAGCAGCTTCTTCAAATAATCCTGACGTCCGGCAATTCTCATGGTCAACGTTTCCAATTTCGTTTTGCGAGCCACGCGCAACGGCTCCTCCATTCGAGATCCACGGCAACCATGTCGAAGCGCGGTTTCGCCGACAGTGACGTGGCTCACAGTTTTCACCGATGTCGGTCAATTTAACACCAAATTCTTCTCAAAATCGCCAAACCGGCCGCCGGTCCCTCATGCAGGATAGCGCTAGCGCGCTTTCTGACCAAACGGCGTCGGCTCCGGCCCGCCGCCCTCGCATGGGGTGGCCGGGAGGGGCGGCGGGCCGGAGCCGCATGATCGGAACATGCTCTAAGTTGATGTTTGCTTGTTTTCTCGTGGCTTACAAGGTATTCCCAGCCTTCTTTATCAGGTGGTTTTCCGGCCACCTTCATTATTCCGCTCCCAATCAACCTTCTCGACCGGCGGTGCAGCGCGTTCTGATGCAGCCGCACCGGAACAGAAAACGCTAACGGAGCGTCAGCCCGTCCATGGGCAGATCCGGCTTTCTGTCGGCGATCAGATCCGCGGTGATGCGCGCCGTGCCGCAAGCCATGGTCCAGCCCATGTGGCCGTGGCCGGTATTGTAATAGAGATTGTCGTGCCGGCCTTTGCCCAGGATCGGCGTTCCCTCCGGCGTCATCGGCCGAAGGCAGGCCCAATATTTCGGGCGGTTGTAGTCGCCTGCATTGGGAAAGAGCTCGCGCGCGGCCCCCATCATGCTGGTAAAATCGCTTGGCTGATGGGCGGTGTCGTAGCCGGCGAATTCGGCAATGGCGGTGAGACGGACGCGATCGCCGAGCCGCACATAGGCAAAGAGATTGTCCTCATCGACCCCGCCGACGGTCGGCGGGTTGTTGGCCCCGTCGATCGGGATGGTGACTGAATAACCCTTAACCGGATAAACCGAGACCGTCTCCTTCAAATGCCTGGCGATCACCGGGCTGAAGGCGCCAAGGGCCATGATATAGAGGTCCGCCTTGATCGCACCCTTATCGGTTTGCACCTCCTCGATCCGATCCCCTGCTGTCGGGATGCCGGTGATGGTGGTGCCATAGCGAAACCGGGCGCCGCGCTCGGTGCATATCGAAGCGAGCTGCTCGGTGAATTTATGCGCATCGCCGCTCTCATCGGTCCGCCCGTAAATGCCGCCCGCGATGCGGTCCTTGGTCGGGGCGAGCGCCGGGTCGATCTCGGCAGCGCGGTCACGATCGACGATCTCCAGATCCTGGCCGCCATCCATCAGGATCTGCATGTTGCGCACACCGCGCTCGAAGGAGGAGGCTTTGCGGTGCAGATAGAGGAGCCCTTTGCTCTCACCGTCATAGTCGATGGCGGTGCGGGCGACGACGTCCTGCAGGGCCGCCTGCGCGTAGCGGCAAAGCCGATGTTTTCGCTGGGTATTGATCCGCGCCTTCTCGGCCGTGCATTCCCGAAGGAACTTCAGCGACCAGCGCCACATATCGGGATCGAAGCGCAGCTGATAGCGAAGGGGCTGGTCCGACTTGAACAGCGATTTCAAGAGGATCTTGGGTGCCCGTGGCGAACCCCAGGCAAAGGCATGGCCGGGCGCCACCAGCCCTGCATTGGCAAAGCTGGTCTCGAGAGCGGGCCCCGGCTGGCGATCGACGATGGTGACGTCGTGGCCGTCTTCCAGCAACTCGAAGGCAGCCGTCACGCCGGCAAGTCCGGCTCCCATGATCAGAATACGCATGTAAGGCCTTTCGTCTCGCGCAGCGGATCAGACGCGCATTTTCAATCGAGAACGGCTGGCCTAGCCTGTCAAGTCCTGTCGCTGCTTGCCGAGCAGTCGGTTGGTCAACGCGCTTGAAGGATCGGCAAGCTCTTCGATGACGCTGAAATGGTGCTTTCCTGGCACCTCCACGGCCTCGGTCTCGGCGCCCAGCCCATGCCAGATGTCAGCCAACAGAGCATTCTGCGCGCGAAAAGCCGGCAGCTCATCGCCACCGACCCAGCAGGTGAGATCGACACCATCGATGGGGTCCAGCAAGGCCGGACTTTCCGCCCGCGCCTCGGCAAGATCCAGCTTGAACGTCTCGTTCATCGCCGTGTGCAGCAGCGGCCGAAGATCGTGAACCCCACTGATACTGACGATTTTGGCGACACGGCCCTGAAGTTTCCGGTCCAGCGCATCGCTGGCGAGACGGGTTGCCAGATGGCCGCCGGCGGAATGGCCGGCGAGGTGGATGGGGCCGTCGATGTTGCCGGCGACCGTGTCGAGGAAGGCTGCAATTTCCCTGGTGATGTCGCTGATGCGCACCTCGGGGCAAAGGGTGTAGCTCGGCAGCGCCACGGCAAAACCATGGCCGAGAGCCCCGCTCGCCAGATGGGACCAGAAGGATTTGTCGAAGGTGCGCCAATAGCCGCCATGGATGAAGACGGCGAGGCCGTCTGCTGGTGTTTTGTCGGGCAGGAATAGGTCGTAGCGCTGGCGTGCCCTTTCGCCATAGGCCTGATCCAGGCGCGCCCGTCCGAGACGGTTCATCTCGTCGCGAAAAGCTTTGGCCTCCATGGTCCAGCGTTCGACATAAGCCTCGACGGTCGAAACGCCGACGGCGCCCCGGTTGTCATAGGCCTTATCCCAGTCGGTGATCGGTTTTCTTGGATTTGGATCCATTTTTTCTAAGCCACGTGAATGGTGGGGCGGGCGAGAACCGGCGCCGTCATCGGTGCGTCCCTCGATGTCACCGGTTTTTGCCCGGTCGCCGCCGTCACGATCGCGGCGCGATCGGCGTGGCTCAGGATCTGCTCGACGTCGCTAAAGCCCGCCGGCGCCAGCTTTTCGACCTCGTCGATCACCCGTTCCGGCCCGCCCTTGCGGTTGGCATGGACGATCGCCGCGGTCTTGGCGAGGCGTTCTTGCTCATAAACATGCAGTGCCTGCATCGGATGCTCGCTTTGCTGCAAGGCATCCGCGAGACATCTGGCATCGAGGATCGCCTGGCTCGCCCCGTTGGAGCCCACCGGGTACATGGGATGAGCGGCATCACCAAGCAGCGTGACCCGGCCGAAGGTCCATTGCGGCAGGGGATCGCGGTCGCACATCGGGTATTCGTAATAAGCGTCCGTGGCGCGCACCAGCGCTTCGATGTCGATACCCGGAACCGCGAAACGTTTGGCGTAGGGCAGGACGTCATCGAGCCTGCCGCGCTTCGACCAGCTGTCCTTGGGGGGCGGATGGGTGGCGCCGTCGGCCACCTTCACATTGACCACCCAATTGGTCAGCTTCTTGCCAAGGCCGAGGTCGGCAATCGGGTAGAGCACGAACTTCGCCCCCATGCCGCCGCCGATGAACATGGTCTGCCCGTCAAGGAATTCCGGGAACGCGGTCGCACCGCGCCACATCATCACGCCGTTCCAGGAGGGTACGCCCTCCTTCGGATAGAAGATTTCCCGCGCCGCCGAGTGGATGCCGTCGGCGGCGACCAGCACATCGCCTCTTACGGTCCGGCTGGCAAGCCCGTCGCTGCCGCTGGTCACGTGGACCGTGACCCCGCCCTCATCCTGAAGAAAGCCGGCAAGCCTCCACCCTGCTTGCACGGTCGAAACGCCCAGCCGTTCGATCACCGCGTCATAGAGTACCTTTTGGAAGCGGCCGCGATGGATCGAGAACTGCGGCACGGGATGACCGCCGTCGATACCGCGAAACTCCCGCCAGACTTCCTGGCCCTGGCGGTTCAGGTAGATCAGTTCCCGCGTGCGGATGCCGGCGAGATCGAGGGCGGGCAGAAGCCCGATTTCGGCAAGCTCGCGAATCGCGGCGGGCAGGGTGTTGATGCCGACACCGATTTCCCTGACCTCGGAAGCCTGCTCATAGATCTCGGTATCGATGCCGCGGCGATGGAGCATCAGGGCGAGCGTCAGCCCGCCAATCCCGGCACCGGCGATGATGACCTTCATGAGCCTGCCTCCCTCATGTTCCGCATCGCAACCCTATTCCGCATCAGGTGGCGGCAGAAAATCGACCTCGTGTTTGGCGGACACGGCGACGATCTCGGCGGGATCGGCATCGGCCATGTTGTGGAGCTGCCAGAACAGATCGTAGAGCCGTCTTGCGGGCGCCACCCAAAAGAGGCATTTCACCGGCCGGTCGCCCTTCGAGAACAGCCCGTGGGGAATGCCGCGCGGCAGGCGGATCAGATCGCCCGGCTCGGCGTAGCTTTCAGCGCCGTCCAGCAGCAGATCCAGCCTGCCCTCGAACATGTAGATGAACTCGTCCTGGGTCGGGTGGATGTGGGGTGGCACCATGGTGCCGGGCGGCAGCGTCGCGTGCCAGGAAAACGAAGCCTCGGCGTGCTGCTTCGGCACATAAGTCTGGCCGAGAATATTCCAGCTGATTCCGTCGATGCCGTCGCCAGCCTTGGTCACCCCAGCCGTCATGGTGATCATCTTTGCCTCCCCTGTTCGCCGCCCCGGACCTTGCCATGTACATTGTCGGTCCCCTAAGACTAGCTCAAAATCAGTGTCTTGAAACGTTCTCTTCGTGGTCTTTTCTGGAAACCATCATCGATGCTCGACAGACCTCCATCAAACCAAGCCGCTCGTCAGGTCGACGACAGGTTGCTGCACCTCATCTATGCGCTCTACATCGCAGTCTATCTTTTCGCGGTGACCGGCATCGCCGGTGTCATTCTCGCTTACATGCTGCGTGGCCAGGACCCGAGCGATCGGCAGCGCTCACATCTTGACTGGCAGATCCGGACCTTCTGGTGGCAGTTGCTGTTCGCGGTCATCGCCCTGATCGTGCCCTTTCTTCTGGGTTTCCTCATTGCAATTCTGGTCTGGGGCGCAATGATTACCTGGTACGTCTATCGGATCGTCAAGGGCTGGTATCGGCTGTGGCAGGGGCAGCCGATCGAAGACCCGCACGCCTTTGTCTGAGGGCGGGGACCGTTGCAGCAGGGCCAGGCGGTAGCAAGTCTCGGACAATCCGGGAAAAGCGCGTGCCGCTACACATGCAGATAGCGATCCTTGACCTCCGACGTTGCCATGAGCGCTGCGCTGTCGCCAGTCCAAACCACCCGGCCTTTCTCGATCACCACATGCCGGTCGGCGAAACGGGCCAGCGCCTCGACGTTCTTGTCGACGATCAGAATGGCCACGCCGGCTTTTTTAATACGCTCAAGACAGGCCCAGATAAGTTCCCGAACCAGCGGGGCCAGACCCTCGGTCGCTTCATCCAGCACCAGGAGCCGGGGGTTGGTCATCAGCGCCCTGCCGATCGCCAGCATCTGCTGCTCGCCGCCGGAAAGCTGGTTGCCGCCATGGGACCGTCGTTCCTCAAGCGCTGGAAACAGACCATAAACCTCCTTCAAACCCCAGCCCCGGGTCGGGGCCGGAACGCCGGCCGGCGTGGGCTTGACGGTGTTTGGCCTGGCGGTGGCGACCAGGTTTTCTTCGACCGAAAGGGTGGGGAAGATTTGGCGGCCCTCCGGCACCAGGGCGAGACCTGCCTGACCGATGTGATGTGGACGAGCGTCGGTCATATCCTGGCCGCCGATGACAATGCGTCCCCCTGCTGCTGGTAGCAGCCCGAAGATGGTGTTGATGGTAGTGGTTTTGCCCATGCCGTTTCGGCCGAGCAGCGTGACCGCCTCGCTGGCGCCGACGTCGAAATTGATGTCGAACAGGATCTGGCTGTCGCCGTAAGCAGCCTGCAGCGCCTCGACTTTCAGCATCGAAGTGCCTCCTCGCCGAGATAGGCCGCCCGAACCTCGGGATCGGCGCGCACCTCGGCCGGCGTGCCGGTCTTGATGATGCGGCCATAGACCAGGACGCTCACCCGGTCGGCGAGGGCGAACACGGCGTTCATGTCATGCTCGATCAGGATGATTCCAAAGTCACCCTTCAGTCTCTTGATCAAGCCGGTCAGCGCCGCCGACTTGTCGTGGCCGGTGCCGGCCAGCGGCTCGTCGAGGAGGAGGAGGCGCGGTTTGGTGGCAAGGGCAATGGCAAGTTCGAGCTGACGCTTTTCACCATGGGACAAGCTCCCGGCACGGAGCGCAGCGCGATCGGCGAGGTTGACCTTTTCGAGGTTGGCCAGGGCTTCGGCGTTCAGTTCATTCTCCCGATCCGCCCGGCCGAAAAAACGAAAGCTCGTGCCCTTCCGCGCCTGCACCGCCAGTGCTGCGTTCTCCAGAACCGAAAACCCCTCGAGAATCGACGTGATCTGGAAGCTGCGGGCAATCCCGCGCTTCGCGCGCTCCGCCATGGTCAGCCCGGTAATGTCATCCCCACCAAAAAGAACCCGTCCACCGTCCGCCGGCAGGCGGCCGGAGAGCTGGTGAACGAGCGTGGTCTTGCCGGCCCCGTTCGGTCCGATAATGGCATGCAACTCACCGCTCTCAACGTCGAAAGAAACATCGTCCGTGACCCGGAGTGCCCCAAAGGACTTCGTCAAGCTCTCGGTAACCAGAAGTGACGAGGTCACGTCCCGCCTCCGCCCGCCGGGCGGCGCCGGACGGCGAGGAGGATGAGGATGATGCCGAGGAAGAGCTTCCAGTGCTGGGTGAATCCGGAGAGGATTTCCTCCAGCAGCAGAAAAACCGCGGCACCGATGATGCCGCCGGTAAGGGTGCCCATGCCGCCGATCACCACCATGATGATCAGCTCGCCGGAGCGTTGCCAGGTCATGTAGGCAGGCGAGACGAATTCGGCCTGGTTGGCAAGCAGCGTGCCGGCAATCGCGGCGAGAGAGCCGGCGATGACATAGGCGGTGAGCTGGTAGGGGAGCGGGGCGAAGCCGATGGCCTGCATGCGCAGGGCATTGTCGCGCGTGCCCCGGAGCACCCGGCCGAAGCGAGCGGCGATGATCGATCGGGCGAGGAGGTAGCAGCCGAGCAGGATGGCGAAGACCAGATAGTAGAAAAAAACATCGTCTTCGAGCCAGTCCTGGCCGGCCAGCTTGGAGCGTGCCTGCAAGGTCAGGCCGTCATCACCGCCGTAAGCGGAGAGCGAGATCATCAGGAAATAGAGCATCTGGCCGAAGGCGAGGGTGATCATGATGAAATAGACGCCCTTGGTGCGCAGCGAGATCACGCCGGTGACCAGGGCAAAGGCGGCGGCGATCGCGACCGCGATGGGGATTTGCAGAAGCAGCTCATTCGCGCCGTGGGAGGCTGCGATGCCGACGGCATAGGCGCCGATGCCGAGAAAGGCGGCGTGGCCGAAGGACACCATGGCGCCATAGCCGAGGATGAAATCCAGGGAGAGGGCGGCGATCGCGAAGATCATGATGCGCGTGGCGATCACCAGATAGAACGGATCGACGCCCAGTCTGGTCGCGATCGGAAAGAGCGCCAGCGCGCCGAACAGGCAGGTGAGACCTGCAGTTTTGACTTTTTTGTCCCGCTGGTCGTGGCCGCCACGAACAATGCCCCTCTGCGCCGCTGCCGCTGCCGACTTCAAGCGCCTTGCCTCGCTGGAAAAAGACCTGCCGGGCGGAAGAACAGGACGGCGGCCATCAGGATGTAGATCAGCATCGGGGTGAGGGTGCGCCCGGCCTGCGAGGCCGCCGCGGGTTCAAGAACGAGCTTTAGCAGGATGGGGCCGAAGCTGCGGCCGACGGTGTCCACCAGGCCGACCAGCAGGGCGGCGATGAAGGCGCCGCGGATCGAGCCGATCCCGCCGATCACGATCACCACGAAGGTGAGGATCAGAATGCCGTCGCCCATGTTGGGCTCGACCGAGAGAATGGGGGCGACCATGGCGCCGGCAAAGCCGGCGAGCATGGCACCGACGCCGAAGACGATCATGAACAGGCGGCGGATGTCGACGCCTAGGACCGAGACCATGTTCGGGTTGGAGGCGCCGGCGCGCAGCAGCATGCCGGTGCGCGTGTGCTGAACGAGGATGTAGAGGCCGAGCGCCACGATCAGGCCGGCGGCGATGATCGCGAGACGATAGATCGGGTAGCGGAGATTGCCGAGCACCGGCACGGAGCCTGCGATCGCTTCCGGGATCGGAATGCTGATCGGGGCCGCCCCCCAGAGGATCTTGACGCCCTCATGCAGGATCAGGATCACGCCGAAGGTTGCGAGCACCTGATCCAGATGATCGCGGTCGTAGAGATGGCGAAACACCAGGACTTCCAGGAGAAGGCCGAAGGCGAACGCGGCGGGCAGCGCCAGGAGGACGCCCGCGAAGAAGCTGCCGGTGAGCTGCGTGAACGTCACGGCGAGATAGGCGCCGACCATGTATTGCACGCCGTGGGCGAGGTTGATGAAGTCCATCACCCCGAACACCAGGGTCAGACC
>CAWBCX010000056.1:0-67120 GCA_963787265.1 uncultured Alphaproteobacteria bacterium
CTGGATGGAGCAGCAGCGCCGGGAGGCCAAGCCCAAGGTCGAGCCGCTGCAGGCACCGAAGAAGTTCGACCCCGAGCCCTATTCGATGGCCCAGTCGGTCGAACCCTTCAGCACACAAAAACTCTCGGTGGCGCTCAAGCAGGAATCGCGGCAGCCGAACTCATTGATGGCGGCTGAAATGAACCGCCGCAAGGAACCGCTGGAGTCTTACCCGTTGGACAGCATGTCCATGGTCGGCAGTGTGAACAAGCTGGGGCAGCCCTTCGCACTGTTGCGCGTGGACAACCTGCTTTACCAGGTGAAGATGGGTGACCATCTGGGCCAGAACTACGGCCTCATCACCAAGATAGGCGAAACCGAGATCGTATTGCGCGAGCTGGTCATGGATGCCGCCGGCGAAATGATCGAGCGCCCCGCCACGCTGCAATTGCAGGAGAGGGCGCGATGAAGACCTTTCAGGAGAGATGCACCATGTCGCATTGGCGAGCCGCCCTTGCTGCTTTGTCTGCCGCCAGCGCCTTGTTTGTGCCGCTGTCTTCGTGGGCGCAGAACACCATCCAGTCCATCACCAGCAGCCAGCAGGCGGGCACGGAAGTGGTCCGTGTTGAACTCAGCGAACCCCTGAGCGCGGTGCCCAACGGCTTTTCGGTGCAGGCGCCTCCGCGCATTGCCATCGACCTGCCGGGTGTGGCCAACGGCCTGGGCCGCAGCAGCATCGACATCAACCAGGGCAACCTGCGTTCGGCCAACGTCGCCCAGGCCGGCGACCGCACGCGGCTGGTGCTGAACCTGAAACAGGCCTCAGGCTACCGCGCGCAAGTGCAGGGCAAGGTCCTGTTGTTGATTCTTGACACCGCCGGTCCGGCTGCTGCTGCCGCCACGGCAGGTGCAGCAGGCGCCACACCCGAGCAGGCGGTGACCTTTGCGGCACCACAGAACACCGCCTCGCTACCGCTGCGCGACATCGACTTCCGCCGTGGCCAGGACGGCGCCGGCCGCGTCATCGTCAATCTGCCCAGCAGCCAGGTGGGTGTGGACATCCGCCAGCAGGGCCAGACCCTGGTGGTTGAATTCCTGCGCTCCAGCCTGCCTGACACACTTCGCCGGCGCCTGGATGTCACCGACTTCGGCACGCCCGTGCGCACGGTTTCCACCTTCCAGTCAGGCGACCGTGTACGCATGGTGGTTGAGCCCACAGGCTCGTGGGAACACAGCGCCTACCAAAGCGACAACCAGTTTGTGTTGGAAGTGCGCCCGGTGAAGGTCAACCCCAACAAGTTGACGCAAGGCCCGGGTTTCCAGGGTGAGAAGCTGAGCCTGAACTTCCAGAACATCGAAGTTCGCGCCTTGCTGCAGGTCATTGCCGACTTCACCAACTTCAACGTTGTCACCAGTGACACCGTCACGGGAACCGTCACGTTGCGCCTGAAGGACGTGCCCTGGGACCAAGCCCTCGACATCATCCTGCAGAGCAAGGGCCTGGGCGTGCGCAAGAACGGCAACGTGCTGTGGATCGCACCAAAAGACGAACTGGCGGCCAAGGAACAGGTTGATCTCGAAGCAAAAAAGAAGGTGGCAGAACTCGAGCCGCTGCGCACCCAGTCCTTCCAGCTGAACTACACCAAGGCCGAAGAAGTGGCCAAGGGCCTGACGGGGCAGTTGACCGCCGGTGGCGCAGGTGGCGCAAGCAGCCAGGCCACGCGCATCATGTCGCCGCGCGGCAGCGTGATTTTCGAGGCCCGCACCAACCAGCTCTTTGTCAACGACATCCCGACGAAACTGGAAGAGATTCAGGCGCTGATCACCAAGATCGACATTCCGGTGCGCCAGGTGTTGATCGAAGCACGCATCGTTGAAGCTGACGACAGCTTCGGGCGGGCTTTGGGTATCAAGCTGGGTGGCAGCGACCTGCGCGGTGTTCGCGGAGGAACACCAGGTTATGGCGTCGGTGGCGACACGCGAGTCACGGTGGGCAACAGCTACGCAGCCATCGGCTACCAGACCAACCAGGGCGCCGGGGCACCAGGTTTCAACGACAGCGCCTTTGTCAATCTGCCCGCCAATACCACCGCCTTCGGGGGCTCAGCGGCCGCGTCGTTTGCCTTGTCTCTCTTCGGTGCCACAGCCAATCGTTTCCTGAACCTGGAGCTGTCAGCGCTGGAGTCCGAAGGCAAAGGCAACATCGTTTCCAGCCCACGAGTCATCACGGCCGACCAGACCAAGGCACGCATCGAACAGGGCGAAGAGATTCCCTACCAACAGGCCACCTCCAGCGGCGCAACTTCGGTGTCGTTCAAGAAGGCCAGCCTGAGCCTGGAAGTGACACCGCAGATCACGCCCGAGGGCAATGTGATCCTGGACCTGGAGGTCAACAAGGACAGCCGCGGCGCGCTCACCGCAGCCGGCCCGGCCATCAACACCAAGCAGGTGAAGACGCAGGTGCTGGTGGAAAACGGCGGCACCGTGGTCATCGGCGGCATCTTCACGCAGGACGAGCAGACCGAGATCAACAAGGTGCCGCTGCTGGGCGACATCCCCTACCTCGGCTACCTTTTCCAGAACCGCGTGCGCAGCACCCGCAAGACCGAGTTGCTGATCTTCATCACGCCCAAGATCGTGACCGACAGGTCGGCGGCGCGCTGAGCGCTTTCAAGACGAACTGCCAACCAGAGTGCAGGTAGCCCCATGATGCTTCACAGCCTTCTCGTCCGCGCTGCGGCTCTGTCGTCGACCTGCGCGCTGATGGCCAGTTGCGGCGGCGGTAGCGACGTCGATGCCGGTTCGCTGACCGCTTTCAACATCGTCCCGACGTCGATCACGCTCACCGGGCCGGATGCAACACCTGCGGAGCTGGCTACGGCGGACGCGTGTACGTGTACGGAGGCGCCGGACCTTACAGGATCGACAACACGGGCGCTGGCTTCTTGGCGGTCAACCGGACCACGGTAGATCGTCCGTGGCGACTTCTTCGAGGTCACGCTCGGCGGCGGCTGCATGACGAATATCCAGGTGGTCGTCATTGACCAGATGGGGCGTCAGTCCACGCTGTCCGTCACCTCTGTCAAGGGCCAGTAGCCGTAGCGGCGCTGCGCGCCTTGCGACCGCCTGCGGTGGTGGCGTGATGGGCGTTCATATTGACTCCCCTGACCATTTCTCGCTCGTCGGCATGCCCGGTTCCGGCAAGTCGACGGTCGCCCGCCACCTGGCCCGCCAGCTCGGCCTGAAGTTCATCGACAGCGACGCCGAAATTGAGCACCGTATCGGCATGCCGATACGGGCCTTCTTCGAGGCTCAGGGTGAAGCCGCATTCCGTGACATCGAACAAGATGTGATCGACGAACTGACGCAGCAAGACGGCTGCGTGCTCGCCACCGGCGGCGGCGCCGTGCTCCGGCCCTCGAACCGCGATGCATTGCACTCGCGCAGCCACGTCGTCTACCTGCGCAGCACCGCTGAAGACTTGTTCCGTCGCTTGCGCCACGACACGCACCGGCCGCTGCTGCAGGTGGCTGACCCACTGGCGCGGCTGCGCGATCTCTATCGCGAACGTGACCCGCTCTACCGCCGCACCGCACACTTCATTGTCGAGGCCGCGCGGCCCTCGGTGCATTCACTCACGGGCATGGTACTGATGCAACTGGAGCTTGCAGGGCTGGTAGATGCCACCCAAGTGCCCTCCAACATCGACAACGGCAGCCACATGGGCGACATCGTGACCGACAACGGCAGCAACTGACGTTGTTGCCGTCGCTGCGTTGACGTCCCGCGGAAAGGCTCCGTAGCGCCGAAGTTGTGTAAACATTTATTGACACTTATCCTTGTCAATTTTACCATGTCCCTCAGGTTTAGTTTGACAGGGAGGCGGTCTTTTTGCCCGCGTTTTTAGAGCTCCTGAAGCCGATAACTTGGTTTCCGCCGATGTGGGCTTTTGCCTGCGGCGTGGTCTCGTCGGGCCTGCCGATGGCGGAGCGATGGACTTTCATCGTCATGGGCATCCTGCTCGCCGGCCCCCTGGTCTGCGGCACCAGCCAGGCGGTCAATGACTGGTTCGACCGTCATGTCGATGCGATCAACGAGCCGAACCGCCCCATCCCGTCGGGCCGCCTGCCCGGACGCACCGGCTTTTTCATCGCGGTCGTCTGGACCGGCGTTTCCCTCCTGGTCGCCTGGTGGCTCGGCCCCTGGGTTCTGGCGGCCGCGATCGTCGGCCTGCTCGCCGCCTGGGCCTACAGCGCTCCGCCGTTTCGCCTGAAGCAGAACGGCTGGTTCGGCAACACTGCCTGCGCCGTCTGCTACGAGGGCCTCCCCTGGTTCACTGGTGCCGCCGTCATGGCCGCCGCCTTTCCCGACTGGCGGATCATCGCGCTCGCAGCCCTCTACAGCTTCGGCGCTCACGGCATCATGACGCTCAACGACTTCAAATCGGTCGAGGGCGACAGGGAAATGGGGGTCAACTCGCTCCCGGTCCTGCTCGGCGTCGAGCGCGCAGTCCGTCTCGCCTGCATCGTCATGGCGATCCCGCAGTTCGTGGTCGTGGCGCTGCTTTATCACTGGGGCCAGCCCTGGTACGCGCTCGCGGTCGCCACCGCGTTGGCCGTTCAGCTTGTGCTCATGACCAAGCTTCTGAAAAAACCGCGCGAGCTTGCGCCCTGGTACAACGGCACCGGCATCACCCTCTATGTCAGCGGCATGCTGATCTCGGCCTTCGCTCTGCAACCGATCCTGGCCGCCGCCAGCGGACGGTCAGCTATGAGCCAGGTGACCGTCCTCAACTTAGGGATGTCCTCATGAGCAACGGGCATCTTGGCTGGTTCGGCATCATCCGTCTCGGCCTCGTGCAGACGGCGCTTGGCGCCATTGTCGTGCTCACCACCTCCACCCTCAACCGCGTCATGGTGGTCGAATACGCGCTGCCGGCCATCCTCCCCGGCGCCCTGGTCGCCCTTCATTACGCCGTCCAGCTCTTACGGCCCGTGATGGGCCACGGCTCCGATGTCGGCGGCAGGCGGACACCCTGGATCATCGGCGGCATGGCCGTGCCTCGCCATCGGCGGCATCCTCGCCGCCATCGCCACCGCCTGGATGGCCAGCGATCCGCTGGCGGGGATACTTTTTGCGGCGGTGGCCTTCGTGATGATCGGTGCCGGGGTTGGCGCCGCCGGCACCACGCTGCTGGCCCTCCTCGCCAAGCGGGTCGACGCCGAAGCGCCGCGCTGCCGCCGCCACCATCGTCTGGGTGATGATGATCGTCGGCTTCGTGATCACCGCCGGCACTGCGGGCCACTTCCTGGACCCGTATTCATCAGCGAGGCTGGTGGTGGTGACCAGCACCGTCTCGGTGCTCGCGTTTTTCCTGACACTGCTGGCCGTGTTTCGAATTGAGCCGCGCGGCAGCGAGAACGTTCCTTCCAGTATGCCCGCACACCCGCCGATCGATTCGCAGGCAAGTTTCAAAAAAGCTCTTGCAGAAGTGTGGGCCGATCCCGAAGCGAGAAAATTCACGATCTTCGTGTTCTTCTCGATGCTTGCCTACAACACTCAGGATTTGATCCTGGAACCGTTTGCGGGCTCGGTCTTCGGCATGACGCCCGGACAAAGCACCCAGCTTGCCGGCGTGCAGCATGGCGGCGTGCTGGCCGGCATGATCCTGGTGGCGGTGGCCGCAAGCGCCATCGGCGGCCGCGTGCTCGGCTCGCTCAAGATGTGGACCGTCGGCGGCTGCCTCGCCTCCGCGATCGCCCTGATCGTGCTCGCTGTCGGCGGCTTGTACGCGCCTGCCTTCCCGCTCAAGGCGTCGGTCTTCGCTTTGGGGTTCGCGAACGGCGCGTTCGCCGTCGCCGCCATCGCCTCGATGATGAGCCTCGCCGGCCACGGCAAGACCAAGCGCGAAGGCATGCGCATGGGGCTTTGGGGGGCGGCGCAGGCCATCGCCTTCGGGCTCGGCGGTTTTCTCGGCACGGTCGCGATCGATATCACCCGCGCCTTACTTCGAAAACACCGCCGTCGCTTACGGCCTCGTCTTCATCGGCGAAGCGCTGGTCTTCCTGATCGCGGCCAAGCTTGCCATGAGCATCAGACAACGGAACGCGGCCGAAAGCTCGGTGCGCGCCACCACGCCGGGCGAGGGCTATCTCGCCGGCCTCGGCTAAGTCAGGGAAAAAAGAGCATGACCGAGACCTACGATGTCGTCGTCGTCGGCGGCGGTCCGTCCGGTGCCACCGCCGCCGCCGAACTCGCGCCGCAGGGCCGCTCGGTCATGCTGCTGGACCGCGCAGGCCGCATCAAGCCCTGCGGCGGCGCCATCCCGCCGCGGCTGATCGACGACTACGCCATTCCCGACAGCCATGCTGGTCGCCAAGGTGAAGTCCGCGCGCATGGTCTCGCCCAAGCGCAAGCATGTCGACATGCCGATCGAGGGCGGCTTCGTCGGCATGGTCGACCGCGAGGAGTTCGACGAATGGCTCCGCGACCGCGCCGCCGCTGCCGGCGCCGCGCGCTGCACCGGCACCTTCGAGACGCTTCGAGCGCGACGACGAGGGCACGGCCGTCGATCTGCTACCGACCCGAGGGCGACGAGCGCGGCGCGACCCCGCATCGCCGTCAACGCCAGCGCCGTGATCGGCGCCGACGGCGCCCGCTCGCAGGTCGGCCGCCAGACCATCGACGGCGCCGAGCGCAACACCCTGCGTCTTCGCCTATCACGAGATCATCGAATCCCCCAAGGACGGCGCCGCCGCCGACTTCGACGCGCACCCGCTGCGACGTCTTCTACCACGGCGCGCTACTCGCCGGACTTCTACAGCTGGGTCTTCCCGCACGGCGAGACCACCAGCGTCGGCATCGGCTCCGCCAACAAGGGCTTTTCGCTGCACGGCTCGGTCGGCGCGCTGCGCGAGGCCAACGGCATGACGAACTGCGAGACCATCCGCAAGGAAGGCGCACCCATCCCGCTGAAGCCGCTCCCGCGCTGGGACAACGGCCGGGACGTGCTGCTGGCCGGCGACGCCGCGGGCGTGGTCGCACCCGCCTCCGGCGAGGGCATCTACTACGCCATGCTCGGCGGGCAGCCTGGCCGCCGATGCCGTCGACGAGTTCTGCGCAACCGGCGACGCCCGCGCGCTCAAGCTGCGCGCGCAAACGCTTCATGAAGCGACCACGGCCAGGTCTTCTGGATCCTCGGCATCATGCAGCACTTCTGGTACGCGCACCGACAACCGCCGCGAGCGCTTCGTCACGATCTGCAAGGACAAGGACGTCCAGAAACTCACCTTCGACGCCTACATGAACAAGCGCCTGGTGCGCGCCAAACCCATGGCCCATATGCGCATCTTCTTCAAGAACATCGCCCACCTCACCGGCCTCGCCCCCACCTGACCAGCGACGCGCTGGACCGTTGACCAACGGGCGCATTGGATCGTTGCCTTTAAAGCAGGGGGATGAGGTGGCTTCTTTGTTTGAGACGGGGGGCGTTATTTTGGTCATTCTTGGTCTGGTGGTGATCGAAGCCGCTGCGCTTGCCGTATTTCATCAAAGAACGGGGCGTGGCATCCCCTTATTGCCGATGCTGGCGAACCTTGCAGCCGGCGGCTGTTTGATGCTGGCGATCCGGGCGGCGCTGCTTGATCAGGATTGGCCGATGATCGGCATGTTCATGGGTCTCGCGCTGATCGCTCACCTCCTGGACTTTGGCAGCCGGCTTCGTCTCGCGCCGAAACGAGAAGGCAACTCATGAACGACCGTAGCCCGGTCCTTGAAGCACCGACCTTGCGGCTGGAGACGTTCTTCCCCGGCCATTCCCAGGTTTTCGGTATTTTTCAGGACCGCTTCGGCCGTCCCCGCCGCCAGCTGAAAGGCGAGGTCGAGGCGACGTTCAAGGACGGCATTCTCACCCTGGATGAGCACTTCATCTTTGACGATGGCGCAAGGGAGCAACGCACCTGGCGGATCGAACCCCAGGGCCATGGCCACTACCGGGCAACTGCCAATGGCGTCATCGGCACGGCTGTCGGCGCCATGGAGGGCAACGCTCTTCGCTGGCGCTACACCTTCGCCCTCGACCTCGGCAGCCGAACCCTGAACGTCCAGTTCGACGACTGGATGTGCCAGCAAAGCGACACCGTGCTGATCAACCGCGCCATCGTCAAAAAATGCGGCCTCCGCATCGGCGACCTCACCCTCGTCTTCATCAAGCAGCGGCCGGCGGCGGCCAGCGCCCGAGGCGTGATTTGATCGACCAGGCCCCACCGCCCCGCGCCCCGGCCAGGGGCCTTTGCACCGACTGTGGGATTTCGCGAACCAGCGAACCCAAACGCTGCGGGCGGGCTTGCCAGTTCATCAAGCCGGACTATCCGGGATTGGAGCGGCAGGTGCATGGCTGCGCGAGAAATGCGGCTCGGCCGGACGAGCTGTTTTTCGGGCCGTTTCGGCGGATGCTGCAGGCGCGGCTGAAGGAGCCCAGCAGGGGCGCGCAGTGGACCGGGATCACGACAAGACTTGCCGAGCGGCTGCTGGAGGCAGGCCTGGTGGATGCGGTGCTGGCGATGAAGCCGGATCCCGATGACCGTTGGCGGCCGGTCCCAGCACTGATCACTAGACCCGAGGACATGGCCTCCTGCCGTGGCATGCGTATGGGCTACGCACCGCTGCTGGCCTTGCTGGAGCCGGCGCGCGATCACGGCTACAAGCGTCTCGCCGTGATTGGCATTCCCTGCCAGGTCTATGCCCTTCGCGCGTTGGAGCAGGAGTTCGGCCTGGAGCGGCTTTATGTCATCGGCACGCCCTGTTCCGACAACACCACCACCGAGCGCTTCCACGAGTTCCTGGCCCTCCTTTCGGACGAGCCGGAGACCATCACCTATCTCGAATTCCGCGCTGACTTCCGGGTCGAGCTGCGCTTCACCGATGGCAGCGTCAAAGAAATCCCGTTTCTGAAGCTGCCAATCTCGAAGCTGCCGCCGGATTTCTTCCCGCTCACCTGCCGGACCTGCGTCGACTACACCAATGTGCTCGCCGACATCACCGTCGGCTACATGGCCGGGCGCGGCGATCAGTGGCTGTTGGTGCGCAACAAACGCGGCGAGGAACTCCTCGATTTGCTCGGCAACGAGGTCGACGTTCGACCGCCGACCAGTGCCGGCAAGCGCAGCGGCCCGGTCAGAGGCTTCATCAAGAATGTAGAGCGCGCCGCGGGCGGCCTGCCGCTCCGTGCGATGCCCGACTGGCTGCGGCCGCTTATGAGCTGGCTGATGCCCAAGATCGGCCCCCGCGGCCTCGAATTCGCCCGCGCCCGCGTCGAAATGAAGGCAGCTGAAACGGTGCTCCATCTTCAGCGCGAAAAGCCGGCCCGCGTTCGACACATGATCCCTGACCATGTCTGGCGTCTGGTCGAGCCCTACAGTCTCAGTCGCAGTGATACGTCGGAAAAAGGCCGGCGACCCTGATCTGAAAGCACCGGCATCAGATCGACATTCCAGGGCTGCCCGACCAGGGCCGAAAGGCCTTGCCACCATCTAGCGGCCCGGCACCAGCCGGTGACCTCGCTGGGGTTTTGGCTTGGCCGGCCAATACCAATCGATCATCGCTCAGTGCCTGGAATGACGAGGCTCTCGTGCCAGAGGTCGCCATCGGCATCAAGGCGCTGACCCGGAGGATCAGAGCTTCATCGACTTGCCCAGCCCTTTCGTCGATGCCGCTGATGGCACACCGGGATCGCGCTGTCGAGACGACAAGAAACTAGTTGGCCTGGCCCCAGATGGGCGTAAGCCCAGGTGGATTAATCAGCTTGCCGTCGAGGCGGCCGAGACCATCGATCTTTTTGATCTCTTCCGGCGTGAGCGCAATGTCCGCACTTTCGAGGTTGGCCACGGCATGGTGCTCGGACCGGGTCATGGGAATGACGGTGATCTCTTTTTGCACCATCCAGGCAAGCGCGATTTGCGCCGCCGTCTTGCCATGAGCCTTGGCGATCGCCTTCAGGGTCGGGTCCTCCGACACCTGCCCGCGGGCGACCGGGCAATAAGCCGTGAGCCTGACGCCAAGATCGCGGGCGGTCTTGATGGTCGCCTGCTGGTCGACAAAGGGATGAAGCTCGATCTGATTGCAGGCGATGTCGCCGGCCGCCAATTCTTGCGCGCGGGTCAGGTCGTCGGGACCAAAATTGCTGACACCGATCGTTGCCGCCTGGCCGGCTTCCTTGGCCGCGACCAGCCTTGCGAGGACCTCCGCCATGTCCAGGCTTGGATGCGGCCAATGAAGCAGGAGGAGATCGACATGCTCGACCTGAAGCGCTTCAAGGCTGCGCTCGACACTGCTGTCGAAGCTGTCGGCGCTATAATTGTCCGGATGAACCTTGGTGGTCAAAAAGACCTCATCGCGCGAAAGACCGAATGCCTTCAACGCGTGGCCGACCTCGGCTTCGTTCCGGTACATCTGCGCGGTATCAAGGTGGCGAAAGCCCACAGCCAAAGCCATGGTCACGCAAGCTCTGGCCTCATCGCCCTGGAGCGGAAACGTGCCATACCCGATCAAGGGCATCGTGTTGATCTTCATGAGCTTTTCCTTTTTCCGTGCCCAGGCGATGTCCTTCTGCCGGCCGCCATGTCCCAGCAACCTCGATGACAGATTAGCGAGATCGGATAGGTTAGACGAGCCCTTGTTCCCGGAAGAGAGGCGGACATGCAGGACAGCGGCACGGTCCTTTTCCACAAAAAGACTTTGTTAAAGTATAAGGTGCTAAACTATTTGTGCTGCTTCCAATATTTGGATCATGATGCCATGAAAATGACACCGAGTCCCTCAAATGCGAAAAAAAAGAAGGCTTGTTGGCATCACTGAGGCAAGAGAAGAAGGTGCCTTTTTTCAATATGATAGTTTTCGTGTGGCGTGACGAAGAACTCCAGATTACGGATTTGTCACAACGCCCGATATGGCCAGTATTCCCGGTTTAGATTACGGTCCCCAAGGCTTCGATGATGATCGCGGTGTGTTGTGCCTGTGATCTGATCGATCGTGATCAAAGATCAGAGAATTCGAAAAGCCTTCATCCAGAATGACCAAGGGCTTTCGTTTTCTGGATCATGACTTCTCCCTATATCCGGGACGATAACGCATGACGATCGAGCGGCGTTCGACCAGCGCCTGCGTGACACCGAAGTCTGAACCAGCGGCCCTTCTCGGCGTGGGCACGGCTGTGCCGCCCCACATGCTGGATCAGCGCGAGATTGCCACCATTGCGCGTGGCTTGTTTGCCGAACGCTATCCCGATTTCGAAAGGCTGGCCGCCGTTTTCTATACGGCCGGTATCGCCAAGCGGCATATGGTGAAGCCGGCAGATTGGTACATGGTACCGCGCGATTGGCCGGATCGAACTGATGCCTATCTCGAAGGGGCAGAAGCGCTCTTCATCGATGCGGCGAGCAAAGCGCTCGACGCCGCGGGCTGCAGCGCCGGCGAGGTCGATACCATCATCACGATCTCCTCCACCGGCATTGCCACGCCAAGTCTCGAAGCCCGCGTCGCCGGGACCATGGGTTTTCGCGCCGATGCATCGAGGGTCCCCGTCTTCGGGTTGGGTTGTGCAGGCGGTGCTGCCGGGCTGTCACTCGCGGCCAGGCTCGCCGAAGCTAGACCCGGGACCACGGTGCTGATCGTCGCCGTCGAAATCTGCTCGGCGGCCTTTCGCTTGGACGAACTGAGCAAAGCCAACATCGTGGCGACGGCTTTGTTCGCCGATGGTGCAGCAGCGGCCGTCCTTCGCACCGGCGAGGCCGGCCTTGGTCATATCGAGGGCGCGGGCGAGCATACCTGGCCGGACACGCTCAACATCATGGGCTGGAATGTTGATCCCGAGGGCCTTGGCGTGATATTCGATCGAGCTATTCCGCCTTTTGCCGAGGAGCATTTCGGCAAGGCGATCGACGGCATTCTCGAGCGTATGGGCCTGACCAAGGCCGATGTCGGCCGTTTTTGCTGTCATCCCGGTGGCGCCAAGGTGATCCATGCCCTCGAGGAGACATTGTCGCTGGAGCGACGGAGCCTCGATCATGAGCGCACCGTGCTGGCGGATTACGGCAACATGTCGGCACCGACCGTGTTCTTCGTTCTGGAGCGGTTGATCAAGACAGGCTTGCCGGAGCGAACCGCCCTGACCGCCTTGGGGCCGGGATTTTCGGCCCATTGTCTTTCGCTGAAGAGGGCGGCATGACACTTGCGACCGGAACGAGAGAATGCCTTCGGCTAAATCTTCAGTGACAGAAATCAGGTGATCATTCTTCCAGCCTTCAGGAACCAGCGAATGTGATCGTGCCTTTAACGATTATCGTCCTTCTTCTTGTCACGCTGCAGCGTCTTGCCGAACTGGTGATCGCGCAGCGCAACACCGAACGGCTCCTTGCCAAGGGCGCCCGTGAGGTCTCTCCCGAGCATTACCCGTTGATTGTCGGGCTTCATGCAGCCTGGCTAATCGGGCTCTGGGTTCTGGCTTATCCGATCGAGCCCAGCCTCCCCCTGATCGGCATTTTTCTCATTCTGCAAGCTCTGCGCGTCTGGGTCCTCGTCACCCTGGGCTCGCGCTGGACCACGCGCATTATCGTTCTTCCCGGAGCACCTCTGGTCAAAGAGGGGCCTTTTCGTTTCATCTCCCACCCGAATTACTGCGTGGTGGCAGCCGAACTCCTGATCCTCCCCCTGGCGTTTGGCCTCGTTTGGTATGGCATCGCCTTTTCGATCCTGAACGCCATCGTCCTGACCATCCGGATTCGCGCCGAGAACGCGGCGCTGCAGTCGTGACCGAGACCCGCCAAGTCGGCCTCACCGTCTGGCTTGGCTTTGGCGCCATGTGTCTCGGCATGTTCATGGCGATTCTGGATATCCAGGTCGTGGTCACCTCGCTGCCCGCCATTCAAGCGGCACTCGGTGTCGAAAAAGAGCTGATCAGCTGGATCCAGACCGCCTATCTCATCGCCGAAGTCATCGCCATCCCGCTCACCGGGTTCCTGACCCGTGTCCTGACCATGCGCGGCCTGTTCGTGATCGCGCTTTCGCTGTTCACGGCCGCCTCCGCCGGTTGTGCGGCCAGCACCAGCTTCGAGATGCTGGTCGCCTGGCGCATCGTTCAGGGGTTTTCCGGCGGGGTCCTGATCCCTTTGGTGTTTTCCGCGGTTTTTCTGCTGTTCCCGACCAAGCAGCAAGGCATTGCCACCACCATCGCCGGTGTACTCGCCGTGCTCGCACCTACGGTCGGCCCGGTGGTCGGCGGCTGGATCACCGAAACCTTCACCTGGCCATGGTTGTTCTTGATCAATATCGGTCCTGGCGTTGTCGCGATCTTGATCGCAACCCGCTGTCTCCAATCCGAAAAACCGTCTCTTGATCATGCGAAGACGCTCGATTGGGTGTCGCTGGCGCTGATGGCAACCGCGCTTGCGTCCCTCGAAATCGGCTTGAAGGAAGCCCCGGTGCGCGGCTGGTCCTCAGGCTTGGTGATCGGCCTGCTCGCCATCTCGGTCCTGAGTGCGCTGAGCTTCGTTCGGCGCACCCTGATCGCACCGTCGCCGATCGTCGGCCTCAACATTCTGCAGGATCGGGACTTTGCGATCGGCTGCTGGCTGAGTTTCGTCTTCGGCATCGGGCTTTTCGGCTCTGTCTACCTCATGCCGGTGTTTTTGGGCTTCGTTCGCGATCATGGCGCTTTTGCGATCGGTCAGGTGATGCTGGTAACCGGGGTCGCCCAATTGCTGACGGCGCCGATTGCCGTCCAGCTCGAGCGCCGGATCGATGCCCGTCTCCTGACGGCTTCCGGTTTCGCCTTGTTTGCCTTCGGCCTCGCGATGAGCTGTTTTCAGACGCGCGAAACCGATTTCGACGGCATGTTCTGGCCGCAGGTGGTGCGCGGCAGCGCGATCATGCTGTGCCTGCTGCCGCCGACCCGGTTGGCGCTCGGCCATCTGCCGCCGGCAAAAATCGCCGATGCCAGCGGCCTGTTCAATCTGATGCGCAATCTCGGCGGCGCGATCGGCATCGCGTTGATCGATACGGTGATGTACACCCGGGCACCCCAGCATGGCGAAGGGCTGGCCGCGCGCTTGCTGGCGGGCGATATCGAGACCGGCCGGATCATCGGTCTCCCGGATGGCATGCTCAGAGGCAATCCGATCGGCGCGGTGACGCCGGAAATGGAAGCGGCGGTGCGCCCGCTGATCGAAAAGGCAAGCTTGGTCGCTTCGATCAACGAGGCCTGGGCGATGCTGGCGGCCTTCACCGTCTTGGGATTGATCGCCTTGCCCTTCGCCTCGAAGCGGCGGGATGTCGAAGAACCCGAGACGGACGGTCAGACCTTCCAGAAGGCAGCTTGACGGCCGGCCCTATCGCCTGCGGCGGACAAACGGAAAACCGTCATCGTCATCCTGGTTGGGATTGATGTTCGGAAAGAGATCGTCGACCACCTGGCCGATAAGCGCATCGAAGGCCGGATCGTTGATGCTCTCGACGAAATCGAGCTCGCCCCTGACCGACGTCAGGACCCCTTCGTTACGGCAAAAGGCCGCGGCGACGCGCAGCGGCCTGGTTCCTGCCTCACCGCTCGGTTCTCTCAGCGGTAGCCGGCAAAGCCGCGTGGAGAGGAGCTTGGTCGGCGGATCGAACAGAAACACCACACGATAATCGGTATCGGCGCTGTCGCCCGGATCGGCGGTGAAGTTGGTGGGCTGCGGCTTGGGCGGGTGATGCGCCAGGATCTCGATCATTCGTGCCTGAAAGGTTTCGTCACCGAGGTCGAAGGGATCGCCTCGAAACTGGGTCCAAAGATCGCGCCTGGCGGCGCCATAGCCGAATTCGGTGGTGTTATAAGTCGATTGGACGAATTCGCCATAGGTGCTCGGCGCCCCGACACAGCCGGTCAGGCACGCCAGGAACCAAGGGGTCGACAGGAACTGACGCATGGTCACTCCTTTTCCGGCGATGAGGGGTTGATGGTGGGTTAACACATCAAAACTTCGGAAATTTAACCAACCCGCGACTTTGTGAACGGTGCCCCATTGCTCCCGCTCGCCTTTCGACCAATTCTTGATGTTGCGCTAAGCGTTCAGGCGCTTGACCCATCCGGCACGCGCCGGCGCGCGGATGGAACCGGTCAACCTCGAGAACGGTTGTCATCACGCTGCAAAACGGAGGCCGACGATGAAGCTCCATGCCGATTTCAGCAAACGGGTGGTGTTGCAAACCCGGGACATACCCTGGGTCGCCTCGCCGCTGCCAGGGGTCGAGCGGCGCATGCTGGACCGCGACGGCGAGGAGATCGCCCGGGCCACCAGTATCGTCCGCTACGCCAGAGATAGCGCTTTTTCCGCGCATACCCATGGCGGCGGTGAGGAATATCTGGTGCTGGACGGGGTCTTTTCCGACGAGCATGGCGATTTCGGCAAGGGCATGTATGTGCGCAACCCGCCCGGCTCCTCGCACACGCCGAGCAGCAAGGAGGGCTGCATCATCTTCGTCAAGCTGCGCCAGATGGACGATGCCGATCAAAGCCAGATTACCGTGGATACGACCGCTGAGCAGGGCTGGCAGTCAGGTGAGGGGTCGACGGTCGAGGTTCTCCCTCTTCATCGATATGGCACGGAGGTGGTGCGCATGATCCGGATGGCGCCGGGCACGCGGCTCGACCATCACGATCATCCAAGGGGCGAGGAAATCCTGGTTCTAGAAGGCGGGTTCGAGGATGAGGATGCCCGCTACACCGAGGGGCACTGGATCAGGAACCCGCCGGGCAGCGGGCATAGGGTGACGTCCGAGAATGGGTGTCTTCTTTACATCAAGACCGGGCATCTTTTGGTGTGAGCACATCAAATGCGGGGGCTGACTGACGGGACACGGCGGTACAGCCCCTCTTCACTTCTTCAAGTCGGTCACACGGCGCCGAAGAGGGCCCAGGCCAGGAGAAGATGCGCACCGCCGATGCCTGCCAAAAGGAAACCGTCATCCTGATCGGAGAGCGCGAAGGCGAGCGGGGCGGCACCGAGGCAAAGGATCGGCGAGACCAAGCCGGTCAGGCACAGAAGAGCGATCACGAACCTTGACCAGGGCGTGTTCACGATCGCCGGGTTTGGGCCGGTCATCGTCTGCGATCCGTTACCTGCGAACTGAATGTCCATCTCTCGATCCTCGGTTCGATTGCTGTTTCGACGCTAACGAGAGATGTTGTCGCTTATTCCTGCGCGATGATCTGTGAGCCCGGTCACAAAGATGTCGACGATGCTCAGATCGCCACCGATTTTCTGATAATATTGTGCTCCGGGCCGATCGGAAATCCGGTGATGTTGTCGGCACCCTGTTCGGTCAGCACCAGAATATCGTGCTCGCGAAAGCCGCCCGCACCCGGCGCGCCTTTGGGGATCATGATCATCGGCTCCATCGAGACCACCATGTTGGGCTCCAGCACGGTCTCGATGTCTTCCCGCAGTTCCAGGCCCGCCTCCCGGCCGTAATAATGGCTGAGCACGCCGAAGGAATGGCCGTAACCGAAGGTACGCCGCTCCAAAATGCCGTGGCGCCGGTAGATATCGTTCAGCTCGGCGGCGATGTCGCAGCAGCGCATGCCCGGCTTGATCAGCTCGATCCCCCGATAGTGCACCTCGGTGTTGATGGCCCAATATCGGAGATCGGCATCCGAGGCACTTTCGCAGAAAAGCGTGCGCTCCAGCGCCGTGTAATAGCCGGCGATCATCGGAAAGCAGTTCAGGCTCAGAATATCGCCGAGCGCCAGCCGCTTCGAGGTCACCGGGTTGTGGGCGCCATCGGTGTTGAGGCCGGATTGAAACCAGGTCCAGGTGTCCATCAGCTCCCCATGGGGAAAGGCCTTGGCGATCGCGCGCACCATCGCCCCTGTCGCATGGAGCGCGATCTCATGCTCTGCCGCCCCGACCTCGATCGCCTCCACGGCGGCGAAACCGCCGATATCGGCGATCCTGGCTCCTTCCCGGATCAGCGCGATTTCCTCTGCCGATTTCACCATCCTTTGCCGCATCACCGCCTGCCCGACATCAACGGCCGCAGCGTGCGGCAGCGCGACCTCAAACTTCTTGAGGTGCTCGACGCTGATATGGTCGAACTCGACGCCGATCCGGCCCCGGTCCGGGGTAAGTTCTTGCACCGCCCGCCAAAAATTGTCCCGCTGCCAGTCGGTGTAGACGAGATTGTCGCCAAAACTTCGCCGATAGGGCTGGCCGCCGTCGATATTCGCCGAAATGGTCGTGGCCTCGTCCAGGGTGACCACCAAACCGTAAGGCCTGCCGAAGGAACAGTATAGAAAATCGCTGAAATAATTGATGTTGTGAATCGAGGTGAACAGCACCGCATCCAGATGGTCTGCGACCATGTGCCGGCGAAGGGCATCAAGCCGCCGGTTCATCTCCGCAGGCGAAAAGGTCCCTTGAACCTTCTCGCCATTTCTGATGGTCTTCAGCGCATCCATCGTCAATGTCTTTCCTCCCAAAGCGATCTCGACACGATCGAGATAGCACGATCGGCAAAGGATCACATTTGATATTCACACACCTGATGTTCGCACACCCGCAAACCATGATCGATGATCGTGGTGGGATTTCGCCTTGATGTACCCACGGCCATTCCTCACCTATAGTCATGGAAGGCGCGACCTTCACCGTTGTTCGCAACCGTCATGTCAATGATCAATCCGGAAACGATGAGTGATCTCGAGCACCAGACAGCGGATCCCGCCCTGATCCGCGACGACCGGGAAGCGGCAAGCTTGGAACTCGCCGGCGCCAGGCTAATTGCGGCCAAAGTCAAGAATTTGCCCAACGGGCCTGGCGTCTATCGCATGCTCGATGCCAAAGGCGATGCGCTCTACGTGGGCAAGGCCAAGTCGCTGAGAAAGCGCGTGCCGGCCTACACCAAAACTTCGGCGCTGAGCCAGCGCCTGAAGCGGATGGTGGCGCTGACGCGCCAGTTCGACGTGATCACCACCGCCAATGAGGTCGAAGCACTCCTTTTGGAGTGCAACATGATCAAGAAGCTGCGCCCGGCCTTCAACATTCTGCTGCGCGACGACAAGTCGTTTCCCTATATCTACCTCGGCAAGATCAGCGACAAGCAAGCTTTTCCGCGGATCGGCCGGCATCGCGGGTCCAAGCGCAAGGATTGCGATTATTTCGGGCCGTTCGCCTCCTCGGGTGCGGTCAATGAAACGCTTGGCGCTCTCCTTCGCGCCTTTCCCCTTCGGTCCTGCGCCGACAGCATTTTCGAGAACCGCACGCGCCCTTGCCTTCAGTTTCAGATCAAGCGCTGCACCGCCCCTTGCGTCGGCCGGATCGATGAGGCGCCTTACGCCGAGCTTTTGGACCAGGCGCGCGACTTTCTCGCCGGCAAGAGCAATGCCATTCAGCGCCGCCTGCAGCGGGACATGATCAAGGCGAGCGACAAGCTCGATTTCGAGCAGGCTGCCGCGATCCGCGACCGCCTGAAGGCGCTGGCGCATATCACCACACGCCAGGGCATCAATGTCAGCTCGGTCGGCGACGCCGACGTGATCGGCATCGCCCGGGAAGGCGGCCAAGTCTGCGTTCAGGTCTTCTTCTATCGCGGCGGGCGCAACTACGGCAACCGTGCCTATTACCCCGTTCACACCCAGGATGCCGAGACGGCAGATCTGCTGGAGGCTTTCCTGGGCCAGTTCTACGCCGAGCGCGTGGCGCCGAAGCTGGTGCTGGTCGGCACCGATCCCGAGTCGAAAGGCCTCTTGGCCGAGGCCTTGTCCGTGCGCGCCGACCGGAGGGTCGAAATCAGGCGGGCGCAGCGCGGCGAACCCCGCCAATTGGTGGCGCAGGCCGAGCTCAACGCCAAGCAGGCCTTGGCGCGAAAACTTGCCGAAAGCAGCGCTCAGGCCAAATTGCTGCAGCGTCTTGCCAACGAGCTGGAACTCGCCGAGATACCCGAGCGCATCGAGATCTACGACAACAGCCACATCATGGGGACCGACGCGGTCGGTGCGTTCGTGGTCGCCGGGCGGGAGGGCTTCAACAAGGCAGCTTACCGGAAATTCACCATCAAGGGGGATGATCTGACGCCTGGTGATGATTTCGGCATGATGCGCGAGGTGCTGGGGCGGCGGTTCAGCCGGCTGCAGCGGGAAGACCCGGAGCGGAGCGCTGGCCTATGGCCTGATCTGGTGATCATCGATGGCGGGGCGGGCCAACTGTCTGCGACCATGGAGACGCTGGCCGGATGCGGGGTCACCGGACTTCCGCTGCTCGCCATCGCCAAGGGACCGGATCGCGATGCCGGCCGGGAAACTTTGTATTTGCCGGACCGGCCGCCGAAAAAGCTGGATGAGCGCGATCCGCTTCAATATTTCCTGCAAAGATTGCGCGATGAGGCCCATCGCTTCGTCATTTCCACCCATCGGGCCAAGCGTGGAAAATCGGTCGGGCGCTCCGCTCTGGATACGATTCCAGGCATCGGTGCCAAGCGGAAAAAGGCGCTTCTCGGCCATTTTGGCTCGGTCCGGGCGATCGAGACGGCTGGCCTTTTGGACCTGGAGAGAGTACCTGGGATTAGTAAAGCTGTAGCCAAAGCGATCTATGATGCGTTTCATGATGGGCATTAGGCTTTGTTCTCACGCTGGCCAGCATACCGGGCAGATGGCCCGGTTCGAGCTTGAATGCGTGCGGTCTTTCTGATGTCAGCGATCCGGGGGTCGAAAGCCCCCATGAGGAGCTGATCTATGATCACCAATACCCCTAATCTCTTGACGGTTGGGCGCGTTGCCGCCGTGCCGGCGCTGGCTGCCGCCTTCTACCTGCCCGGCGACATCGGCAAATGGACCACCTGCCTCATCTTCTCGATCGCGGCAATCACCGACTTTCTCGACGGCTACCTCGCGCGCAGCTGGTCGATGCAATCCTCCTTCGGGCGCATGCTCGACCCGATTGCGGACAAGCTTCTGGTCGGAGCGGCTATCTTGATGCTGGTCCATTTCGACCGGGCGCCGATCCTGCCGTCGCTGGTCATCCTCTGCCGAGAAATCATCGTCTCCGGCCTGCGTGAGTTCCTGGCCGAGGTGCGGGTGGGCTTGCCAGTCTCGAGGCTGGCCAAATGGAAAACCGGCATGCAGATGACCGCACTCGGATTTCTCCTGGTGGGCACGGCCGCGCCTTGGTGGGCCTTTGCCAGCGAGATCGGCTGGTACGGCCTTTGGCTCGCAGCCGCTTTGACCGTGGTCACCGGCCTCGATTATCTTCATGTCGGCATCCGTCACTCCACCAGCGAAAGCTCCGATGCCGACGCCGCCACAGCCCGTTGAGCCGACGGCGTCGGCGGCTTATATTGAGCAGACTTGGCCGGAACGTGCTCTACACGGGTAGATTGAGGATCATGAAAATTCGCTACTTCGCTTGGCTCCGCGGCAAGGTGGGGCGTGGCGCCGAAGACGTCAGTCCACCCGACGAGATCGCGACCGTCGGTGATCTGATGACCTGGCTCGCCGCCGATCGGCCGGGTTTTGCCGAGGCGTTGGCCAAGCCGGGTGTCATTCGCGCCGCCGTCAATCAGGACTACGCCAACCCCGAACATCCGGTGAAGCAAGACGATGAGGTCGCCTTTTTCCCGCCGGTCACCGGTGGCTGACCCCCGTGCGCGGTGCGCGTCGATGAAGACGCCATTGCCTCGCCAGGCCGCGCTGGCCGGCCCCGTGCTCGGCGTGCATCGATGATCCGCGTTCAAGAAGCTCCCTTTGATGTTGGCGCCGAACTCCAGGCCTTGAGTGCCGGGCGCACCGATATCGGTGCCGTTGCCAGCTTTACCGGGCTGGTGCGCGATCTCGCCGACAATCAGACGGTCAGCGCGATGACGCTCGAGCATTATCCCGGGATGACCGAGAAGAAGCTCGCTGAGATCGAAGATGAAGCCCACAAACGCTGGCGGCTTCAGGCAAGCCTGATCATTCATCGCTACGGCCGCATGCTGGCCGGCGAGCCGATCGTCCTGGTGGCCACGGCCTCGCCCCACCGGGCCGCAGCCCTCGAGAGCTGCGCCTTTCTCATCGACTGGCTGAAAACCAAAGCACCGTTCTGGAAACTCGAAGAAACCGAAGACGGCGCATCCTGGGTGGATGCTCGAACAACGGACGATGAAGCCACTGCCCGCTGGACGTGATTTCACAGCGTTCAGGCGTCATTCAGCCAATCTCCGCTAAACGGACAGGCGAGCTAACAACATAAAAAATGGGGAAATACGATGAGCAAAAACCTTATTGCTTTGGCAATGCTGATAACGCTAACCGCACCTGCGGGCGCCGATGAGATCGAGGACTCGATGAAGCTGGCGCTGGAAGCGTATCAAAAAGGCGACGTCCTCGGCGCCAAGGAGGAAATCGACTTCGTGGCCCAGTTGTTGGCGCAACAGCAGGCGGGGGCATTATCCGAGGTTCTGCCGGCCCCGTTCGACGGCTGGACGCGGGAAGAATCGGAAAACGTATCCCTTGCCGCCGGCATGTTCGGTGGCGGTCTGTTTGCCGGTGCGACCTACGAGCGGGGCGGTGAGACGGTCGAGTTGAACCTTGTTGCCGACAGCCCGGCCTTGACCGCGATGGCCTCATTGTTCACGTCGCCCGCCATGGCCAGTTCCATGGGCACGCTCAAGCGCATCAACGGCCACAAAACCATCGAGAACCGTGATGGCGAACTGCAGGCCATGATCGCCAATCGTTTTCTGGTTCAGGTTTCCGGAACGGCATCGGCCGAGGATAAGGAAGCTTACTTCACCGCCATCGATTTTAATGCGCTGGAAGCGTTCTGATCGCCTGCCCGCAACCAAATCGGCATTAAGCGTCGACGTCCGCCTCATCATCCGGGCGTGACCTCGAAACCCAGCGTTCCCGCGACATGCGATAGAGATGATGGCGCCTGAGCGGACTGCCTTCCTCGACGCCAGGATGGTCGAAGTCGTCTTCCAGCCGCCTGACCATCCCCAACCGTTTAATCAAGCGCAGGGAGCGCTGGTTTTCAGGCACGGCAAAGGCAACCACTTCATCCATCGGCAGATGCTCGAAGGCGAACATCAACGTGGCGGTCGCCCCCTCGATCGCGTAGCCGCGCCCCCAATATGGCCGGGCGAGGCGCCAGGCCGTTTCAATGCACGGCGTAAAGGGAGCTTGAAACGGGGTGATCATCAAGCCGACGAAGCCGATGAAAGGGGCGACACCCGGCACCTCGATCGGCCAGTAGCCGAAGCCGTATTTCTCGGTATGGGCCTCCATGTTCTCGATGATCGTGGCCGTCGTCTCTCGATCGAGCAGCCTCGGAAAATAGCGCATCACCTCTGGATCGGTGTTGAGCGCCGCGAACGGCTCCAGATCCTCGTCCCGCCAACGACGCAGCAAGAGGCGTTCCGTTCGAAGGGCAAAGGCCATGATATGTCCCTCCCTCGGCGCTTCTTTCGACGATAGGGTATCGGGCGGATCAAGCTTTTCCGCAGATGCTCAGGCCTGGAGCCGGGCGAGGTCTTTCGCCTCCGTTTTCGCCAAAGCGCCTGCACAAAACATATCGTCCAGCAGCGCTATGGTGCGCCGCACCTCGTCGCTTGCCAGGCTGTAGTAAATTTGCTTGCCGTCACGCCGCGTGGCGACGAGTTCGTCCTCGCGCAGCCGCGCCAGCTGTTGCGAAAGGGTCGGCTGGCGCAAGTCGAGCCTGTCTTCAAGCTCACTCACGGCGTATTCGCCATCGCGCAAGAGACAGAGAATCAGGAGACGATTCGGGTTCGCGAGCGCCTTCAGGAATTCCGCGGCTCTCAGCACTTGTTGTTCAAGATGATCCATGGTCTCAGTCATGTCTCCCGATGGGCAACCCTTAATCTCCGATCATTGGAATCTCAAAGCAAGAAAATTGCAAGCTGGGACGATGAGATCGTACTGCGAATGTTGTAACCAGACAGACGCCGCGTTGCCCGAAGCCGAGGCTGATTTCAAGCGAGGCAATCTCATCGGCTTTTCTTGGTTAAGGCCAACTATGTGGCCATGTCCATTGGTTTTTTTGGTCCATCGAAACACGTTCCGGGCTTGGAGGAGTTCATCGTCAAAGAGGGTGCGCCTTGCGTTCAGGGCTCGGTCGATGCCGGCGTGCTGGCGGTCACTTTGGGCTTCAGATTGTCGATCACGTCCAAAGCCGTGTACGCTTCGCGCGCATCTTTCGGCGTCTCGCCCCGGTACATCACGATATCGAGGTAGCCGGCATAGCTGTAATCGGCACCGCCGCCCCCGCCGAAGATGGTTGAAAGACCGACACCGACATTGCCGCCTCCACCGCCGACACCAATGCCGATGCTCGGCGAGACACCGCCTCTCGACCTCACCACCGGCTCGACCTCCTTGGAGACGACCTTGAAGTAGTCGTGACCGGTTTCAAGCGTGACCTCGGCGGCGCGATAGAGGGCGTAATCCTCGACCGTATCGCGCGGGGTGGCCTGGTTGCCGGTGAATTTGACGCGATAGCGATTGTCTTCGATCTGCTGTTCGCTGTAGCCGCCCTGTTCGCCCAGGGCCTGATAAGGCGTCGGCGACACGGAACAGGCGGCGAGGACAGCCATCATCGCCACGGCAAGCGCCGATCGCCCAGGGTACCAGAGGTCAAGCTTCATCGCTAAAGCAATCCTTACCAGGAAAGGCCCATCAACACGCCTTACTCTTCGACCGGCAGGCGTATCGCGGGCTGCAGGCGTTGCAACACGTCGAGCGCGTCATAGGCATTCGCATCATCTGCAGGTTTCTCACCTTTGGCGAGCACGATATCGGCCGTGTCGGAATATTCGTCGATCGGGTAGCTGGTGCCGGACACATAGCGAGGTCCGATATAGCGCCGGTAACTGCGCCGTCCCCAGTAGCCATAGCCGAAATCATCGGTATAGGCATGGTTGTAATACCGGGTCGAGCGATCCAGATTTCGATCGACGACGGTGAAATAGTCAAACCCTTTTTGCACCGTCAGTTCCGCGGCACGATAAAGCAGATAGTTCTGAACGACTTCACGTTCCGTAGACGCATTTCCATCAAAAGAGACGCGATAGCGATTCTGCTCGATCTGCTGATCCGTATAGCCATAACCGCCGTTGGCGGGCTGATAGGGCGTCGGTGCGGCACAGGCCGCGAGCAGAAGCAAGGTCGGTGCCGTGATGAGCCACGTCTTGACCTTCGAAAGAAGGAGGGAATTCATGATATTGCCTCGAAGTGTTGACGAGCGAATATGGCGTTTCTTGCGCCCTAAACCAAGTCATTATCGAGAATTTGTTCAATATTCACCGCCGCCGCGGGCCATAATTCACACAGTGCACTTTGTGGTTGTTTTACCTCGATCCGGATCGTACCGGCAAAAGGGTGCGCAGCCGGTAAACGAGATCGAGTGCCTCTTTGGGCGTCAGGTCATCGGGAGAAACACCACCCAGCAGCTCTTGGATCGGATCGGGCCGGTGATCGGCGCTTGCCGCCTCTGGTGCACCCGGCCGCTTGGCTGCCGCCGCAAAGAGCGGAAGATCGTCGGCCAGTGCCGCCGGCGCACTTTTCGCCTCGCCCCGCTCCAGATGATGCAGCACCTCTTCCGCCCGATCCAGAACGGCCGCCGGCAAGCCTGCGAGACGGGCGACATGAATGCCATAGGACCGGTCAGCCGCGCCCTCGCCGACCTCATGAAGAAAGACCACCTCCCCCTTCCATTCCTTCACCCGCATGCTGCGGCAGGCGAGGCGGTCGAGCTTGGCGGTGAGCGCCGTGAGTTCGTGGTAATGAGTCGCAAAGAGCCCGCGGCAGCGGCAAACCTCATGGAGATATTCGACCACCGCCCAGGCGATCGAAAGCCCGTCGAACGTCGCCGTGCCGCGTCCGATCTCATCCAGAATGACCAGGCTCTTCGAGGTCGCCTGGTTCAAGATCGCCGCGGTCTCGACCATCTCCACCATGAAAGTCGAGCGGCCCCTTGCCAGATCGTCGGCAGCGCCGACCCGGGAGAACAGGCGGTCCACCACACCGATCACGGCGCGATCGGCCGGAACGAAGCTGCCCGCCTGGGCGAGCACGGTGATGAGCGCGTTCTGACGCAAAAACGTGCTCTTGCCCGCCATGTTCGGCCCGGTCAGCAGCCAAAGGCGCTGATCGTCGGAGAGATTGGCATGGTTCGAGATGAAAGGCGTCTGCTCCCGCTGCAACGCCTGCTCGACCACCGGATGCCGCCCCCCTTCGATCACGAAGCCATCGCTGTCGTCGATCTCCGGCCGGACGTAACGCTGCTCCCCGGCCAAGGCGGCAAAGCCTGCGGCAACATCCAACCTCGCCAGGGCCTTGGCCGTCTTCGCGATGGTCTCGGCGGCCAAGAGCACCTCTTTGGTCAAAAGGTCGAAAACCTCGAGTTCGAGGGTCAGCGCGCGGTCGGCGGCGCTGGCGATCTGGGTTTCGAGGTCCGCAAGTTCGGCCGTCGAAAACCGCGTCGCATTCGCCATGCTTTGGCGCTGAACGAAGCTTGCGGGCACCTTGTCCCGGTGGGTTGCGGTCACCTCGATGAAATAGCCAAGCATGTTGTTATGGCGGATCTTGAGCGAGCTGATGCCGGTTTCGCACTGGATGCGCGCCTGCAATTCGGCGACATGACGCTTGGTCTGATCCCTTAGTCCCTGATACCGGTCCAGCTCCTCATGGAAGCCTTTTCGAACGAAGCCGCCGTCGCGTACCAGAAAAGGCGGCTCATCGACCAGGGCAAGAGCAAGGCGCGCGGCAAGAGCCTGGTGATCGGCCATGGCCGAACCCGTTCGGACAAGCGGCGTTTCGGTTGCAAGAAGAGCCTGCTTGATCGCGGCGGCGGCCACGAGCCCTGCGCGAATGGCCACCAGATCCCTTGGCCCGCCCCGACCGAGGGAGAGGCGGGAAAGGGCGCGTTCCAGATCGGGACAGCGTTTGAGCGCGCCCCTGATGTGCTCGCGCAAACCCTCGGCTTCGAGCAAAGCCTGAACGGCGTCGAGGCGCCTTTTGATCGGGGTGACTTCGGCGAGCGGGGTCGCCAATCTTGCCGCCAGCAGCCTGCCGCCGGCACCGGTGACCGTGCGATCGACCGCCGCCAGGAGGCTGCCTTGGCGCTCATTGGTGAGGCTGCTCAAAAGCTCCAGATTCCGCCTGGTCGCGGCATCGATCACCATATGGCTGCCGGGCATCATCCGTCTTGGCGGCGAAAGCCTGGGCAGCCGGCCCTTTTGCGTGAGCTCGACATAGTTGATCAGAGCCCCGCAGGCCCCAAGCTCGGCCCGGCTGAACTGACCGAAGCCATCCAGTGCCTTGACTTCGAAGTTTTTTTGTAACCGCTGTTCGCCTCTCTGCGAATCGAAGTCGTGATCGGGGAGCGGGCTGAGGCGCTCGTCCCAATCGATCAGCTTTTCACGAAAGGCGTCATCACCGAACAGCGTGTCGGCGACCAAAAGCTCGCCGGGCTCGATCCTTGAAAGCGTGCTCGAAAGCCCGCCATTCACAATCGGCTCGGTCAGAAACTCACCGGTCGACATATCCAGCCAGGCAAGCCCGAGTTTTTTCTGACTCGAAGCGACGGCTGCCAAAAAATTATGGCGTCTTGCCTCGAGCAGGCTGTCTTCGGTGAGCGTGCCCGGTGTCACCAGGCGGATGACCTCGCGCCGGACCACCGACTTCGGCCCGCGTTTCTTGGCCTCCGCCGGGTCCTCGGTCTGCTCGCAGATCGCCACCTTGAAGCCTTTCTTGATCAGCCGCTCCAGGTAGCCCTCGGCGCTGTGCACCGGCACCCCGCACATCGGGATGTCCTCATCGCCATGCCGTCCGCGTTTGGTAAGGGCGATGTCCAGTGCAGGTGCCGCCTGTTTCGCGTCCTCGAAAAACAGCTCGTAGAAATCCCCCATCCGGAAAAACAGAAGACAGGTCGGATGTTCCGCCTTCAGGGCCTGGTACTGGGCGATCATCGGCGTCGCCCGGTGACCGCTCGCCGCCACCTTTTTCTCCTCAGTCCTTTGTCGTCACCTTGCGGGAGCCATTCCCGGACAACGCCTTGCTATATCACGGGTTCGCCCGTCTGCACGAGCGGAACGAACCGTGACGATGTGGAAAACGGAACGGCAAGACCCGGGAAGGTGCGATCCGATACTGGACAAGGGTCATTCCGGGCGTAAGGATGAGCTTCCCTGGCGACAAGGATCGGCATTGTTCGATCCTGGCCCTCATCGGAAGCCATCACGAAAGTCGGGATTTGGTGGATCATATCATCGTTGTTGGCGGCGGTCAGGCCGCGTCCTCGCTCATGGTCAAGCTGCGCGGCCAGGGCTATCAAGGTGCGGATCACGCTGATCGGCGACGGAGCCCCATCTTCCCTATCAGCGCCCACCGCTGTCGAAGAAGATACCTGGCGGGCGAGATGCCGCGTGATCGCCTGCTGTTGCGTCAGGCCGCCTGGTACGAAAAAAATCGGATCGACCTTCGCCTCGAGACCAGCGTCGTTGCCATCGACCGGGCGAAAAAGCATGTGGAGCTCAACAACGGGGAGGTCTCTTGCCTATGACAAGCTTGCGCTGACCACCGGTGCCACGCCAAGGCGTTTGCCGGGCAAGATCGGAGGCGATTTGCCGGGCGTCCTGATGATGCGGGATCTGGCCGATGCCGATGCCTTGAGCGCGGTGATGACCGAAGGTGCACGGGTGCTGGTCATCGGCGGCGGCTATATCGGCCTCGAGGCCGCGGCCGAGGCGTCGAAGAAAGGGCTCGACGTCACGGTGATCGAGATGGCCGAGCGCATCCTGCAGCGCGTCGCCTCGAAAGCGACCTCCGATTATTTCCGTACGCTCCACCAAAGCCGCGGCGTCAGGATTGAGGAAAATCTTGGGCTGGTACGCCTGCAGAGCGGGAACGACTTCAGCCATCGAGGCGAGCTTGAGCGATGGCTCGACCCGGCCTTTCGACCTGGTGATCGTTGGCATCGGCATTCTGCCGAACAGCGAACTTGCCGCGGCCCGGGGCTTGGGATCGAGCTCGATGCGATCGCGGTCGACGAGTTCGGCCAGACCTCGGATCCGGCCGTTTACGCGCCGGCGATTGCACGGCATTTCTCTGGAAAGATCAGTTCGTCCGGCTGGAATCGGTCCAGAACGCCAATGATCAGGGCGCGATCGTCGCCGCTCAACATGTTGGGCCAGAACCAGCCCTACCGACCGGAGCCCTGGTTCTGGTCGGACCAGTTCGACGTCAAGCTGCAGATCGCCGGTCTCAATCTCGGCTATGACGATGTCGTGTGCCGCAAGAGGGCGATGATCGCAGCCAAGCCCATTTCTACTATCTGGGCGAGACCTGCCTTGCCGTCGACGCGATGAACGATCCGGTGGCCTACAACGTCACCAAGAGACTGCTGGCCGACCGGCGCGCCGCTGCCGAAAGCATGCAGCCGCCGATCCTGACCTCGACCTCAAGTGCCTGCTGGCAAACGCGTAGAGCGTCCTTTCCAGGCCAGGGCCTGTCGGCAGACCATTTTTGATATTTGTTCAGGACAAAGACCGCAAACAGCGATGGGATCAGGAGAAGAACCTGGACAGCAAGCTTAAAAATAATCGGGAAAGCTCATCCCAAGAAACGGCCATCAGGGCTGCGATCACGCCCAGAAAAAAATAACAGAATGTCTTTGCCAGCCCGAGGTTCTTCTGGAGGGACGCATTTTCAGCGCGGGTCATAGCCTGGTTCTTGATCGCGCGTTCCGCTTCCGTTTTGGCTTGTTCGACGTCCGAGCGGCCCTTTTCTATCACCTCTTCCATAGAGGCCATATCTTCCAGAAGACGATGATATATTTCTTCCAGATCGCGGCGGGCCTGGATTTCGCTCTTGAGATGATTGCTCAGCCTTACGGCATGCAGCTCTTCCAGAACTTTCTTGAATTCCGGCGGCCGGACAATTCTGGTTTCTTCTCTTGTTTCTTCGGGCACGACGTTCCCCTCAGCGAACTGAGGGGAGACATTAGTCAGATTCCAACGCATTCTCAAGGATGACACACTCGATCTCACGATCCATTGTTCTGGCATCGGGGTGCGTGCCTTCCAGCCTTGCGGCCAGTTTGGCTGCCAGCGTGACCAGCCTTTCTCTTCGGGCCGGCAGCCCCTTGCTCGAAAAGTAGTTCGCAAGCGCGGAGATGCACTCCTCGACGAAATCATGATCGGGCAGCTTGCCGTCGGTGTTCCACTCCGTGATGAAACCCATCAGCTCATCATCGAGAAATTCTCGAGGTGAAACTCCGCAGAATTCGGAAAATTTTCTGAGATAGGCTTCCGTCCAGGGATGACCGTTGTAATCGTTCAGAAGCTTACTCACCGCACTCTGGGTCGTGCCAAGTGCCCGGGCCAGGCTGGCCTGGGTCAGATTCTTGTTTTTTTTAACCCTGATCCAAACGCGGCCGACATCCAATTTGATCTGTTTCACGATATCGGATCGATAGATCGTCTTCGGCCGTTCATCAGCCGCCACGATCCTTTCCGCGTCTCTGTCTTGTGGGAGTTCCATCATGGTTACATCCGCGTCCCTTCGGTCATCTGTTACATGCCTGGGAATATTCCACATGTCCAGGAATATTTAGCGCTTGACGAGGGTGATTTGCTGTGCTCAGGATATTCCAGGAATACAAATCATTCCTCGTACCCCGGAGGAATGAGGAAGGGTAGCGAAGACCAAAGCCTCGCCTCCACCTCTCCACTCGGCAAGGCCGGTCTTCGCTCCTGACCCCAAAAGAAGCGTATCGAGGAGGACGTGATGTCGTTGAACAAGGTCATGCTGATAGGGCGCCTCGACGATAAACCCAGAATTCAGGAGACTGAAGGCGGCGGCAACAGTGTCGGGCTCTCCGTCGTCACGACGATGCGGCACTGGCTTGATGTTGAAACCGGCGAGGAGCGGGAGGGTCGGGAATGGCATCGAGTCGTGGTCGTCGAACCGCGCCTTGCCGCGTTCGCCGGGGCGCATCTGCGCGAGCATGACCAGGTTTATGTCGAAGGTCAGCTGCAGACCGAATGCTGGCAGGACGAGACATTCCAATGGCGCTCCTTGACAAGAATCATGCTTGCTCAGAATGGCGACCAGCTCAGACGCCTGAACGCTCCCCAGGAGCCAGCCCCGTTGCCTTTCCATGAAGAGAGCCGATTTGATCGAGGGTTTGAGCGTATATCAAGACAAGGTGGTTTTGGTCATGGTTGATAGCAGCAGGATCGTTGCCAACGACAATCGAAGGCAAAAAGCTGTGTCAGCGCCGTTGAACAAGGCGGCCCTGCTCGGCCGGCTTGGCGGCGATCCAGAAATACGCGTGACACGATGTGGCGGCCAAACCGTCCATTTCTCGCTTGCGACCTGCGAACGCCCGGATGACCTCGCAAGCGATGCTTTTTGGGAACCGATCGAATGGCACCGTGTGGTGGTGTTCGACCAGGGTCTGGCAATGATCGCAGGCGCTTGTCTTGCCAAGGGGTGCGAAGTGTATGTTGAAGGTCAGCTCCAGACCCGCCGATCAAGCGATCAAGCCGGCAACCCGCAGATCACAACCGAAATCGTGCTGTCCGGAGCGCATGCCCGCCTGGACCTGATCAACGAACAGGGGGCCATCGCGGATTGAGTGAACCAGGAGAGGTGAATTTCAGGCCTTGAGCATCGGCTCGAGCACGGAGAACAGGTGGTCGACATCGGCCTCATGATTGTAAAGATGAGGCGTCACCCTCAAGCTGTCGCCGCGAAGGCTCACATAGACCTGGTTGTCGGCCAGGCGCTCAGGCAGGCCTTCGGGCATGCCCATCGGGAAGCGGATGCCGAGGAAATGGCCGGCGCGGGCATGAGCGGCCATCGGGGCAAGGCCGATCTCTCGGGCACGATCGGTGATCTCGCCGGTTTTGGCGGCCAGGGTTTCGGCGATGGCTTCTACCCCCCAGTCAAGCAACTGCGACATCGCAGCGATCCCGGCCGGCATCAGCGCGAAGTTGGAGCGTTCGCCGACATCGAAGCGCCTGGCACCGGGCTGATACCCGTCCTGATAGTCGATCAGCCGTGCGAAATTTTCAGCACCTGCCCGCGTGATCCAGTTCTGCTCCAGCGGCTGACCATCCTGATGGGCGGGATCGACATAGAGATAGCCGAGGCTGTAAGGCCCCATCATCCACTTATAGCCGCCGATCGCAACGAAATCCGGCTTGATCGCCTGAACGTCGAACGGAAGGGCACCGATCGACTGGGTGATGTCCAGCACAAGCGCACTTCCCAGGGTACGGCAGCGCGCGCCGATCTGCTCAAGGTCGATGATGCCGCCGTCGGTCCAGTGGCAATGGGGCAGCGCGGTGATCGCGACGCGCTCATCGAGTTTTGCCAAAATGGCGCTGGTCCAGTCACCATTGACCGGGCGCTCGATCGTGACCACCTCGGCGCCGCATTCTTTTGCCTTCTCCCGCCAGGTGTAGACGTTGGAGGGAAATTGCTCGGCGAGGATCAGCATCGTCTCGCCGGCTTTCAGGGGCAGATTGCGCGCGGCAACGGCCAAGCCGTAGCTAACGGCCGGCACGATCGCCAGGTCGTCGGTCTTCGCATTGATGAGCGTTGCGGCAAGACGCCTTGCCTCTTCGCTTTCGGTAAAGAAATCGGCAGGCGTCACCGTCCAAGGCCTGGCTTTACGGGCCATCGCCTGAACCCCGGCTGCGGTGACCGTCTTTAACAGCGGTGACATGTAGGCGCAGTTGAGATAGGCCACATCGTCGGGAATATCGAAAAGATGGCGTTGGCAGGGGATCATGACGGCTGCTTGCTCCGTCGGGATAGAGCGATCGGGCCGAGCGCAAGGCATCGCCCCCCGTCCATGGATCAAGTCAATTCGGGCCGGCGCACCGAGAGACTGGACCTCGTCCGGTTTTTACGCTTCATGATCTATCATTGAGCGGGCGGGCCGTCACCTCTTTTGGTGGTCTCGGGACGTCCAAGTCGAGCAGCCGGCCATGTCCCCAGCGAAAGTCACGATCCATGCGAGTTCCTTCATGACCCAACGTCCCGTTATCGTCTTCGACCTCGGCGCCGTCCTGATCGATTGGAATCCGAGACATCTTTACCGGAAGCTGTTCGATGACGAGGCCGAGATGGAGGCCTTTTTGCGCGACATCTGCACGCCTGAATGGAATGCCGAGCAGGATCGCGGGCGCAGCTGGGCTGATGCCGTGGACCTGCTGTCGAGAGCGCATCCCGAGCACAAACCGCTGATCCACGCCTATAAGGACCGCTGGGAAGAGATGATGGTGGGGCCTGTTCCGGGGACGGTCGAGATCCTGGAGCGGCTCGACCAGGAAGGCTATGAACTCCATGCGCTGACCAACTGGTCGGCGGAAACCTTTCCGCTCGCAAAAGCGCGTTTCGACTTTCTCGAGCGCTTCCAAACCATTCTGGTGTCCGGGGAAGAGCGCATGAAGAAGCCGGATGCCCGCATTTTTCAGTTGCTTCTCAGGAGAATAAGCCATGCGGCCGAACGCTGCGTCTTCATCGATGACAGCGACAAGAACATCGAAGCCGCCGCCAAGCTCGGCTTCGATGCAATCTTGTTCGAGGCCGCAGAAGCGCTTGAAGAAGCACTTGCGGCGCGCAAGATCTAAAGCTGCAGGACGGCCGGGCAGGACCGGGCTCGGTAAGTCACCGCGACCCGTTCCCGCCCGGGAACCTTTGCTCAGCGCACGGGCGTCCTCAACATTGCCGTGAGCAGCTGATGATCTGTCGTAGTCATACCACTAGCCGTCGACCTCCAGGCTGTTGGCGACCGTGGTGAACGTGCCGATGAGGTTGGTGCCAAGGGTGCCGAGAATGCCGATGATCACGACGGAGACCAGCGCTGCGATCAGGCCATATTCGATGGCGGTGGCACCTTGGTCGTCACGGAGGAATTTGTTGATGAGGGTCATGGTCGGTTCCTTTGAAGGGGCTGTCGTCTGCTGATGGAACCGATATTGTCAGCAAATCATTAAGATACTCCTAAAATTGACGGCAAATCTTGCGCAAATCTTCGTTCAATTTTCCCGGAATGCCGGGCTCATTTTGCTCTTAAGCCCGAAGCGCCTGCATGGCAGCGGCATAGTCGGCTGTTCCGAAGATCGACGAACCCGCGACCAGGACATTGGCGCCGGCCTCGAGCGCATGCGGGGCCGTTCCGGCATTGATCCCGCCGTCGACCTCGATATCGATGTCGCGATCACCGATCATCGAGCGCAGTGCCTGCAGCTTGTCCAGCATCGCCTCGATGAAGCGCTGGCCGCCGAAACCTGGGTTCACCGTCATCACCAAAATCAGATCCAGGCGGTCGAGGACATGCTCGACCGCGCTGATCGGCGTAGCCGGGCAAAGCGAGACGCCGGCTTTCTTGCCGAGAGCCTTGATCGCTTGCAAAGATCTGTCAAGGTGAGCACCGGCTTCGGCGTGGACCGTGATCAGATCGGCGCCGGCCTCGGCAAAAGCCCGGATGAAGGGATCGGCGGGCTCGATCATCAGATGGCAATCGAATTGTTTCGAGGAGTACGGGCGGATCGCTTTGATCACATCGGGGCCGAAGGTGATGTTGGGCACGAAATGTCCGTCCATCACGTCGAGATGGATCCAATCGGCACCGGCCTTGTCGATGGCCTTCACCTCTTCGCCAAGCTTGGCGAAATCGGCGGCGAGGATCGAGGGGGCGATCAGAAGAGGGCGGGGCATCGGCAGTCTCCAGGCAAAGGGCCGGTCATCGGCATGAGCAGGCTGGCCTCTCGCTGGCGGCCCGCCAAAACCACCCGTTCATGACCGGGCAACGGGCATGTCACTGTTACGTTACGCCATTGTTTATCGATCCGACCGATCTATGTCGACTAGATCAACCTGGCAGGGGAGGACTTTGCCATGAGACCTCTGGCATCGATGATCGCGGCGCTCGGACTGGTTCTCGGTTTCCTGATCATGTCGTTGCCGTCGATGGCGGATGGGATCGATCGGCTGGACGAGGACGACCGGCTTGCCATTCGGGACGTGATCGAGGCGCAGATCGCCGCCTTCCAGGCGGATGACGCCTCACTCGCCTTCAGCTTTGCGACCCCTTCCGTCCAGAACCGGTTCGGCGACGCTTCCAGATTCGTTGCCATGGTCAAGCGCGGCTATCTTCCGGTCTACCGGCCGCGCGAGGTCGAGTTCTCCGAGATGCTGGACGTGCGCGGCAAGCCTGCCCAGCGGGTGGTGGTGGTGGGACCGGACAACGACGTCTTCAGCGCCTATTACATGATGGAAAAGCAGCCCGATGGCAGCTGGCGCATCGGTGCCTGCATCCTGCGCCCCATCGGCGATCGCGCCATCTAAAGCCTGGCCTGCTCCGGCTCTGCCCCCCCGACCAAGCCTGTTGGACAAGGTCGCGCCGGCCTTCGCCCCCGCCCAAGCTCCCGACAGGGGGGAACATTGCGGGTGGTTGCGCGCGCGAGAGGGCGGGACCGACTTCAGCACATCGTGACAGGCTTCGATCACAGCTGGGTTAACTCTCGACCTCCAAGGGTGACGCGTCTGGACGCTTGTCTATAATGCCAAGACATCGCTCATCTTTGCCTCAGGCGAGGCCAAAAAGAGGAAACCATGTCGCGCGTCTTTTCCATGCTCACCTCCCTCATGATGGCCGTCGCGGTCGCTTTCCCTCTTGCCGCCGAGGACAGGGCCAACTGGGCAACCGTCCTGGCCGAGGCCGATGGCCAAACGGTTTATTTCAACGCCTGGGGCGGCGATGATGCCATCAACGCCTACATCGCCTGGGTTGGCGATGAGGTCGAGGCGCGTTTCGGCGTCACCTTGAAACATGTGAAGCTTGCCGATACGGCCGAGGCCGTCACCCGCGTGCTGGCTGAAAAAACGGCGGGACGCGATCAGGGCGGCTCGGTCGATCTGATCTGGATCAACGGCGAAAATTTCGCCTCGATGAAGCGGGAAGACCTGCTGTTCGGCCCCTTTGTCGAGGACTTGCCGAATTTTTCTCATGTCGACGTCCAGGGCAAACCGACCACGATCCTGGACTTCACCGTACCGACCGACGGCTTTGAAGCGCCCTGGGGCATGGCCCAGTTCGTTTTTTTTCACGATACCGCCTCCGTGCCCGAGCCGCCGCGCTCCATTCAAGAGCTCCTCGATTGGGCCAAGGCCAATCCCGGCCGCTTCACCCACCCCTCACCGCCTGATTTCGTCGGCTCGACTTTCTTGAAGCATCTGATGATCACGTTCATCGAGAACCCCGAACTCCTGCAGAATCCCGTCGACGACGTCGACTTCGAGACGGTGACCGCGCCGGTCTGGCAAGCGCTCGAGGATGTTCGCCCGTCGCTCTGGCGCCAAGGCGAAACCTACCCCGCCAATGCGCCCGGCCTGCATCAGCTGCTCGATGACGGCGAGGTCGACTTCTCCATGGCCTTCAACCCGGCCGAAGCCTCAGCCGCGATCAACGCCGGCACGCTGCCGGACAGCGTGCGCAGCTTCATTCCAGAGGAAGGCTCGATCGGCAACACCCATTTCGTCGCCATTCCCTTCAATGCCGCCCATCGAGCGGGCGCCATGGTGGTCGCCGACTTCCTAATGTCGCCGGAAGCCCAGGCAAAAAAACAGGATCCGAACGGCTGGGGCGACTGGACGGTCCTGGACGTCAACGGACTGACCGCCGAGGACAAGGCGCGCTTCGATGATTTGCCGCTGGGCATCGCGACCTTGTCGCCGGCCGAGCTGACCCCGGTGCTCTCGGAACCGCATCCCTCGTGGATGACCAAGATCGAAGCCGAGTGGCTCCGACGCTTCAGCAGCTGATCTGATCGCGATCACCAAGCCGGCCTGCGATACCTTGTCGCCAACGACAAAGCGGCGCGCCGGCCTGCTCCCTTTTTTTCCAGGCGTGACCATCGTGCTGTTTCTTGGCCCTGTGGCCGCCGGCGTTCTCGGCACGCTACTGCCAAGCTTCGGCTATCTGCCGACCCTTGGCGGCGATCGTTTCACCCTTGAGCCCTGGTCGGCCCTCATGGCCGCGCCGGGATTATTGAAAGCGGTCCTGCTCACCCTCATGACCGGGATCGTCTCGACCGTTCTCGCCTTCGCCCTGACCGTCCTGGTGTTCGCGAGCGGTCACGGCACCTCCGCGTTCAATCGCGCCAAACGGGCGATGACCCCGCTCTTGGCGGTGCCTCATCTGGCCATGGCGGTCGGCCTTGCCTTTCTGTTAGCACCTTCCGGGTGGATCGATGAGGCTGATCTCGCCCTGGCCGTCCAGCTTCGAGACGCCGCCCGACATCTCCCTGGTGCAGGGGCCCTTCGGCATCGCGCTCACCATCGGTCTGGTGATCAAGGAAATGCCGTTCCTGCTGCTGATGACCTTTGCGGCCCTCGGCCAGATCCGAGCCGACGATCAGCTGCGCATGGCGAGATCGCTCGGCTACGGACCCGTGCAGGCCTGGCTGAAGGTGGTGCTGCCGCTGGTCTATCCGCAGATCAGGCTGCCGATCTACGCGGTGCTCGCCTTTTCGCTCTCGGTGGTCGACATGGCGATGGTGCTGGGACCGACCACGCCGCCGACCCTGCCGCCGCTCGTTCTTCGCTGGTTCAACGATCCGGATCTTGACGACACGCTTTCAGGCGGCTGCCGGTGCTCTTCTGCAAGTGCTGCTGGTGCTCGGCGCCATCGGTCTTTGGCGGCTGATGGAGATCGTTCATCGGCCGTTTGCTGAGGCCTTGGCTGATCGGCGGCGGGCGCGGCGGCGACGGCCGCGCAGCGAGCGCTAGCCGGTTGGAGCGGCCTCGGCCTGGTGTTCTTTCTGGCGGGCGGCAGCATTCTCAGCCTGGTCGTCTGGTCCCTTGCCGAACGCTGGCGTTTTCCCGACGCCTTGCCGGAAAGCCTGTCGCTCAAGACCTGGTCGGCCCAGGCCACGATGCTGATCGGACCTGCCGTGACCACCATGATCGTCGGCATCGCCTCGACCCTGATCGCGCTCGTCCTGGTCATCGGCTGTCTCGAACATGAGAGCCGGCAGGGGCGAAAGCCCGGGCGCCGGCGCGCTCACCTTGATCTATACGCCGCTCGTCCTCCCGCAGATCGGGTTCCTGTTCGGCGTTCAGGTGGCCTTGGTCTGGGCAAGGCTGGATGGTGGCTGGATCGGCCTGATCTGGTCCCATCTGCTCTTCGTCCTGCCTTATGTCTTCCTGGCGCTTGCGGATTCAGCTATCGCGCCCTCGATCCTCGCTATGCGAGGATTGCGCTGACCTTGGGAACCTCGCCTTGGAAGGTCCTGCTGCGGGTCAAGCTGTTGATGCTGCTTCGCCCGGTCTTGATCGCGGCTGCCGTCGGCTTCGCGGTCAGCGTCGCCCAGTTCCTGCCGACCCAGTTCATCGGGGCGGGCAGGCTGTCCACGCTGACCACCGAAGCGCTCAGTCTCTCGGCCGGCGGCAATCGGCGGGTGGTCGGCATGTTTGCAGCCGCCCTTGCCCTGCTGCCGCTTCTCGGCTTTGCGCTGGCCACCTTCGTTCCGGCCTGGCGATTTCGCAACCGCCGCGCCATGGGCGTTGGCGTCTCGTCATGAGTGGATTGACACTTGCCAACATCACCATCGAGGTCGACGGCCGCCGCCTGTTCGACCATTTCGACCTGCTGGTGCAGCCCGGTGAGATCACCACCATCATGGGGCCGAGCGGTTGCGGGAAATCCAGCCTTCTAAGCTATATCTGCGGCACGCTCGAACCAGCCTTCGATGCCGCGGGCGACCTCTATCTCAACGGCGATGACATCACCGGCCTTCCGCCGGAGCGACGGCAGGTCGGCATCCTGTTCCAGGATGACCTGCTGTTTCCCCATCTCTCCGTCGGTGAGAATTTGATGTTTGCGCTGCCGCGAGAGGTTCGCGGCAAACGCGCTCGAAAAGCGCTGGTCGAAGCAGCCTTGAACGAGGCCGATCTCGGAGGCTTCGCCGATCGCGATCCCGCCACCTTGTCCGGCGGCCAGCGCGCGCGTGTTGCCCTGATGCGGACCTTGCTCGCGGCACCAAAATGCCTCCTCCTGGACGAACCTTTCGCCAAGCTCGATCACGATCTTCGCCATCGCGTCCGCTCGTTTGTTTTCGATCATGCGCGCCAAGCGGGTGTTCCAGCGCTTCTTGTCACCCACGAAGCGTCCGATGCCGACGCGGCCGGCGGACCGGTGGTCAAACTGGTCGATCAGCGATCATAAAAGTGCATGTTGCGAGCTTGCAACAGTCTCTGCAACGAAGTGATTCTATCCCGAAGATGGCCTATGAAAATTGTTCAAGTGAGGGATGCAACCTCTTGTGATCGGTCTTAAGACGTTGCATTAAGAAGGCGTAAGAAATTGACCAGACAGCAAAGACTGCTGGCTTCAACTCGTTGTCAAATAACGAGCGCCTTGGAAGGATCATCGCTTCGGTGGCTTGATAGCATCGGAGTGTGGCAATCAAGTCAGGCGGAAGGGTGATATTGTGTCGCCGGTTTTTGCTCTATCCCTGGTCGACAAGATGGTGTCGGCAACTATCAGCAGGCTTGCACGGCATGCAAGGAACGCATGTCGATGATGGTCCGGGCGCCCTTAAATCCAACGTCCAAATATCGCCGGGACTGGCTGTTGCCCTCCGTCGTCGTCGGGATGTTGCGTCTCTCCGATGGGATGATCGTGGTTCTCGCCGCCCTCTTCGCCTATCTGACGAGGTTTCGGGATTTCAACGACCTCGGCACCTTCCAGATCTATGGTTGCGTGATCGCCGTTCTGCTGACGATCAACATCTTCCAGCTCGCCGGCCTCTACGACTTCAATAAATTGACCGACCTGTACGCCCAGTCGACCCGTCTGCTCGGTTGCTGGCTTCTGGTCATGGTCGGCCTTTTGGCACTGGGCTTTCTTGCCAAGGTTTCGCTGGTCGCAAGCTCCAGGCTCTGGGTCGCGATGTGGTTCGTCTACGGCTTTTTCGGGTTATTCTCGGCACGCCTGCTGCTGCGCCATCAAATCAGACGATGGCAGCATGGTGGTCGCCTCGCGCGCAATGTCGCGATCGTCGGCACCGGGCCCCACGGCAAGCGCCTGATCGAGCATATGGTCAGACACGGCGACAAGGCCGAGCGTATCATCGGCGTGTATGCCGACGATGACAGCCAGGATCCAGGCCAAGGCAGCGTCGGCGGCTACCCGATCATGGGCGGTATCGACGATCTCGTCCAGCGCTCCAGGCGAAGCATGATCGATCAGGTGATCGTTGCGCTCCCCTGCAGCGCGGAGCAGCGCATCCTCGATTTGATGAAAAAGCTGCGCTCCTTGCCGATCGACGTGCGTCTTTGTCCGGATATGATCGGCTTTCATCTGGCGGACCGCACCGTGTCGCATGTCGGCGGGTTGCCGGTCATCAATGTCTTCGAAAAGCCGCTTTCCGGCTGGGGGTTGATCCAAAAGGGCATCGAAGACCGCCTCCTGGCCGCGTTCATCCTGACCTTGATCAGCCCGATCCTGTTCGTGATCGCCGCGCTGATCAAGCTGGACAGCAAAGGACCTATCCTGTTCCGGCAAAAACGCTTTGGCTTCAACAACGAGGTGATTGAGGTCCTGAAGTTCCGGAGCATGTACACGGATCGGTGCAGCACCGAAATGGAGGTGCCCCAGGCGACCAAACGGGACCCGCGCGTCACCCGGGTCGGGCGCTTCATCAGGCGCACTTCGCTCGATGAACTGCCGCAATTCGTCAACGTCCTCATGGGTAACATGTCGATCGTCGGACCAAGACCGCATGCGGTCGCCCACAATGAGCAATATGCTGGTGTGATCGACGAATATCTCGCACGACACCGCGTCAAGCCGGGGATCACCGGCTGGGCCCAGGTCAATGGCCTGCGCGGCGAAACCGAGACCCTGGAAAAGATGCAGCAGCGCGTGCGCTACGACCTCTATTACATCGAAAACTGGTCGCTGCTGTTTGACCTCCGCATCATCTTCAGAACGCTATTTGTCGGGTTTAGTGATCCTAACGCTTACTGAACGTCCTAAATCTCCCACGGGTGGAAGGGCGTTGCTTCGGCAGCGCCCTTCCTTTTTGGACGGGTCCGAAGCCGGCTCATGTCGCGCGCCCTGGCGCTTGGCCTACCCTGCTCCGCCCTACCACCATCCGATAGGGCAGGATCCTACGGGGTTGAACGATGACGTCGTTTGCCGGGCGGGGGAGCGGGATGGCACAGGTCAACGTCCAGGACGTTTGGCATCTGGGGGATCGAGCAGTCGCTTACTGCTGGCCAACAGAAGCGCGGCGTTGGATGATGGTCGCCTCGCCGGTGTGACGAGGTTGATGAAAATGACGAACACGCCTGAGAAACGCCACCGCCTGGACATTCCGCCAGTTTATCTTGTTCTGGCGATGGTCATGATGGTCGCGTTCGATCACTGGCTGCCGCTTGCCACGCTGCTCGACGGCAATTGGACGTTTTCGGGCATCATCCTGATCATCGGCGGGATCGGCCTTGCCGTCGTAGCCGAGCGCCTGTTCGCGCGGTCGGGAACGGGGGTGCGGCCGTTCACGCCTTCGACGGCGGTGGTCAGGACGGGACCCTACCGCGTCACCCGCAACCCGATGTATCTCGGCATGGTCATCCTGCTGTTCGGTGGGTTTCTGCTTTCCGGAAAACTGGGCCCGCTCCTGGTGATCCCTTGCTTCGTCTGGTGGATCCACATCCACTTCATCCTCCCGGAAGAAGCCCATATGGAGCACCATCTAGGCCAAGCCTATCTCGACTATAAACAATCGGTGCGCCGCTGGCTTTAGCGACGCGGGTGACTGATCAGGGCTTTTCCGACGGTCTGGACAAAGGCTTGAGCAACGGCAGGCCGGATGCCTTCATGTGCCGGGAACGAACACCGGCTCAGCCAGATCGATGCCCTCCTCTTCCTGCTGCAGGGCCAGGGCGGTCGCGAGCGGATTCTTCGATCCCGTGGTGATGCGCACCAAAACCCAAGTTGAACAGTGAGTTTTGGACAAAAGAAGAACATTTGCCGTAAGCTTTTGAAATTGTTGATGGTGGTTCTGGGTGCAAATTCGGTTGTGGTGCTAAATAATACGATGTAGCTTCTGTTTTTGCTTGACAATTCTCTTTCTTTTTGATGCTAACGGCGCATGTTTGTGCGCGAGAAGAAGATCAAGGGTTACAGCTACCTGTACCTCGTGGAGACCGTGCGCGAGGGGAAGCGGACCAAGCAGCGGATCATCAAGAATTTGGGCCGCAAGGATGTCGTGCTGGCCAATGGCGGGCTGGAGCGGCTGGCGGCGTCGATCGCGCGGTTTGCCGCGACCGTGGAGGTTCGGGGCAAGCTCGAAGCCGGGCAGCTTTCAGCGAGCGAGCTTGAGGCGCTTTGCAGCCGGCGGGTCGGCGCGCCCTTGCTGTTTGGGCGCTTGTGGGAAGAGACGGGCTGCTCGGCGGTCCTTGATGAGATGCTCAAAGACCGCGGCTTCGACTTCTCGGTGGAACGGGCCGTGTTCGCCACAGTCCTGCATCGGATCATGGTCTCCGGATCCGATCGATCCTGCGCGACGTGGCTCGCCGATTATGCGATCCCCGACGTCGAGGGCTTGGCGCTGCATCATTTCTACCGCGCCATGGCGTGGCTGGGCGAGGAACTCGATGAAGCCGATCAGGCGGATGCAACGCCGTTTTCACCGCGCACCACCAAGGACGAGATCGAGGAGCGGCTGTTTGCCCGGCGCCGCGATCTGTTCACCGATCTTTCCGTCGTTTTCATGGACACCACCTCTTTGTCGTTCGAGGGTGAAGGCGGGGAGGCACTTGGCCAGCATGGGCATTCGAAGGACAAGCGGCCCGATCTGAAGCAGACGATCCTGGCCGCGGTCATCGACAATGATGGCCGTCCGATCTGCTCGGAAATGATGCCGGGCAACACGGTGGATGTGCGCGTGCTCTTGCCGATTGTCGATCGCCTACCCTCCGCGACCTCGATCGTTTGCAAGAGATCACCATCCAGCACAACGGCGATCCCATCATCCTGCGAACTCAGACACAAGGCGCCATCGGCCCCATCTTCAAAGCTGACGGCATCGCGCTTCCAAAAAACATCCGCCCCGCCCAATCCTAAAGCTCCAAACCGTCAATCTGTGGTGCTAACAAAACGCGCCGCGCGTACAACTTGTTGAAAAAACGAGGTTTTTCAAAACAAGGTGTTCAAGTTAGGCATAACGTCGCCGGCTCCACGTGTCTCGATCACTTGCAGGCGATACTGGCTCAAGATCACCTGCTGGCGATGCGGCCTCAGGTGAGGGGCGAACGTCAGCAGAAGATCACCGGTCGGGATCAAGACGTCCTTGGTCGGTCCGATATGAAAGACATGGGTTGCCGAGGCGACTGCCGGACGCGCACGCAACCAGTCGAGATCCTGCTCGATGCCGCTCCTGGAACGGGCGAGATCGATGATCTCAAAGGTGCCGACCATGTGCGGCTGGCTTTGATTGCTGCCCGGCGCGATCAGCTCGATATCTTCATGCAAGGCGTCGATCATGCCAGCCCGTGCCCGGACCGCGACCCACTGATCGCTCTTCTCGAAATCAACGTCTTTTCCCTGGAATTGCAATGTGATGGCGGAGGCCATTGTTCAATTCCTCCTGGTCGAAGCACGATGGACGAAAGCGCGCTGGCGCCCGATCAAATCAGAGGCTTTCAACTACACCGGACTGGGCAAATCGGTCAGGTCCCGGTGAGCCTTGCTATCCTAAGGCAAATGATCCGACAGGGCACGCATTCGGGATCTTTTCGGTGCCAAGCTCAGAACAATATGCGTAGGCGCCGGCTTGTCGGATCATGATCACCGCCAACACCTGAGGCATTTTCCGATCATACGGCTCCGGCCCCCGCACCCCCTCCCGACCCCCCACAGGGTACCCTCGCATTGGGTGGTCGGGAGGGGGTGCGGGGGCCGGAGCCGACTTCGTTGGGTCGAAAAAGCCCTAGCCTTCCAGATCGCAGCCGAGGAAAGTCCTGTCCGTCGCCCGGCAGGCCTCGAGGACGGAAAACGTGCCGGCGGCCGGATCGAGCACCACGTCATCAGGGTTGGTGAGGCAATCGATGAGCCGTGATTGCAGGCCGACCGGTTTGGCATGCCCGCCGCGCATTGGCAGTTTCTCGTTCCAGACATCGGGAATGTCGTGCGCTTTCCAGACTCCCTTTCGCACGCAGCGGCTTCTTCTGGAGGACCAGGCAATATTCGCTTGTTCGCCGGGTGCGATAGCCCATGCCGATCCGCATCTTGTTCCAGACGATCAGGTCCACGGTTTCCAGGCCGGTGCCTTCCAGCCAGGCCGAAACGCCGGTGCAGAGGTGATATTTATCCATCCAGAGCAGAAGATGCCCGCTCCTGATGAGCACCCGGTCGATTTCGTTGATGAAGGCCGTGATCACCGTCTCGCTCATCTGAATACGCGTGCGGCCCGATCCTTTTGGCGCTTGCCTTCATTGCCGTATTTCTGGCGATCAAGAACACCGCGATATTGCGGATCGAAGATGCACAGCGAAAAGGCGTCCGCGGTCAGGCTTTTTAGAAAGACCTTGCCGTCCGCCTGGTTTCGGATGTTGGTCTTGAAGCTTTGCGGCAGGTCGAGCTCGGGCTGGACGAGGTGGCGCTCGTGGCTGAAGACGTTGCGGTTGCTTTCGCAAAGCGCTGTCGCCGCTTTCGATGTTTTCCCCGTCTATCGCCGTCGCCATCGCCTCATCTCCCCTACCGGATTAGCCAGCGATAAAGCGTCTCACCCTTGCCGTCACGTCAAGATAAACGGTTTTCCACAGCTTTTCGTTGTCCCTGTGGGAAAGAGCTGCGTCCTCTTCACGCCGTATAGCCATATGTCATCATCTTACGGACCCTTCGGACGGCCTCGTTTGAGCTCGCTGCTTGGCGCGTGACGTCGAACGCTTCGCATCCTCTAGGGCGAAATCAAAAGCTGCGGTCATTCCACTAACACCGGTGGCGAACCGGTTCATGGCCTTGGCGAGTTTGATGTCCAGTTCGGTGACGCCGCCGGCATCGTGGGTGGTGAGCGTGACGTCGACCGTCTTGTAGACGTTGAACCATTCGGGATGGTGGTCCATCTTCTCGGCAAGGAGGGCCGTTCTGGTCATGAAGGCGAAGGCCTGGTTGAAACTCTTGAAGGTGAACGTCTTGTTGATGGCATCGCGATGCGCGCATTCAAGCCCAGCCGTCAAGGGCGGCAAGTGCCGTCTTGCGCTGGTCGCCCGACAGGGCGTCGGTCGCGTTCATGCTCAAGTTCTCCCCACGTTGAACCTGATCATGCCATGACCAGCCAGAAATGGTACCAAACTTTCGATCACGCCTCGCCTTCACTCGAGGATTTCGAGCGGATCGGCGAGGAGGTTCTGGCCTCGCTGCCAGCGCCCTTTGCCGACCATGTCCAGGATGTGCCGATCAGAGTCGAGGAGTTTCCGGATGCGGACACCGAAAAGGCGCTGGCGCTGGAAAGCCCCTACGATCTGCTTGGTCTATATCACGGCGTGCCCGTCGGCCACGACAGCGGCTTCGATGCGCCGAGGCACGACGTCGACATGATTTTCCTGTACCGACAGCCGTTGCTTGCCCATTGGTGCGATACCGGTCAATCGCTGGCAGCGATTATCGAGAACACGCTGATCCACGAAATCGGCCATCATTTCGGCCTTTCGGATGACGATATGGATCGGATCGAGTTCGGCGATCTCGGAGGAGAGGACGAGCCGTGACCGGTTTCCATGGAGTTTGGCCCTATCTGGTCTCACCGATCGACCGGCATGGCCGGGTCATGGACAAGGTATTGGCCGCCCTGGTCGAGCATTTGCTCGATGCTGGGGTTCACGGGCTGACGCCGCTTGGCTCCACCGGCGAGTTTGCCTATCTGAATTGGGCGCAGAAGCAGCGGGTGGTGGAGGTGACCCTCGAAGCCGCAGCGGGCCGCGTGCCGGTGGTCGCAGGGGTTGCCGCGACCACAACGGATGACGCCGTCCGCCAGGCCGTCGCGTTCGAGAAAAAAGGCTGTGCCGGCATTCTCGCCGTGCTGGAAGCCTATTTTCCCATCCCCGATGACGGCGTCGTCGCCTATTTCCGAGCCATCGCGGCAGCGGTCGCCTGCCCGGTGGTGCTCTACACCAACCCGCAGTTCCAGCGCTCGGACCTGTCGCTCGACGCCGATCACGGAACTCGCCGGCATCGACAATATTCGCTACCTGAAAGATGCCTCCACCCATACCGGACGCCTCCTCACCATCATGAACCGGGTCGGCGACCGCCTCGGCATCTTCAGCGCATCCGCTCATGTTCCCGCGGCCGTGATGCTGCTCGGCGGTCAAGGCTGGATGGCGGGCCCCGCCTGCCTGATCCCCAAACAAAGCGTCACCCTCTACGATCTTTGCCGGGCAGAACGCTGGGCAGACGCGACCGCTCTCCAGAAAAAGCTCTGGGGCATCAACCAGGTGTTCGCCAAATACGCGCTTGCCGCCTGCATCAAGGGCGGTCTCGAACTCCAGGGCTTTGCCGTAGGGGCACCGCTTCCACCGCAGCCTGCTCTTGACGAAGCTGGCCGGGAAGAGGTCGCGGCCGCCCTGAAAGCTTTGGATTTTCTCTAACGCCTTACGTTCTGACATAAGTTCTTCCTTTACCCATCACAACATGATGGGACCAAGAAGTCCTTACCAGGACAGGGTTAACACAAGCTTAATCATGCGTGATCATCACGTTCGCTCGATCATCCCCATCGACTTTCGCCTCTGCTTCCCCGGCTAACACTTCCTTGACCTTTCCCCATCATGATGGGGATCTGATCCATGCGATCCTGGGAATCCGTCCGGCCGCCGGAAAAGAGGTGTCGGACTCGATGACCAGGATCGCATGGGCCAAAATGCCCTCAACAAAGCGCTGTCAATAAATGGTTAATCGTGCTTGATCGGGCCGGCATCAGGAACAGGAAATTGATGTTTCCGCGCATCAATGCGGTTCGTTGCTTTTGGAGAACGTCGCATGACCGTCATTTGTGCCCTTTCGGAACAGTCGAGTGGCGAGGTCTGGCTTGGCTGCAACAGCGGCATGATGGTCGGCGATACCCGCTTGCCGAGTGCTGTGTCCAAATGGTCGAGGTTCGGCAATTGGGCACTCGGCATTTCAGGCATCGGCCTCGCCTACAATGTCCTCCAAATGAGTGCGGAGAAGTTCCCGAACGAAGCCTTGTCACCCCTGGACGTCATCCTCCACATCAAGACGACCTTTGCCGAGTTCGATCTCGGTGTCAAAGAGGACGGCGAGGTCGCTCTCACCTACGATGTCTGCTCCCTCCTGGTCCACCGCAACGGCCGGATTTGGGACATGGATTTCCGTTTGGCCGTCGATGAGATCCCGGCGGGCACGCTGTGGGCCAGAGGCTCGGGCATGGATTTCGCCATTGGCGCCGACTACCCGCTGCGCGCAGCCGGCATATCGGCCGAGGATCGGGTCCGAAATGCTGTCGAGGCTGCGATCTTCTACGACACCAATTGCCCGGGGCAGGCCTTGGTCGAACAGCTGGCCTGAACGACAAGGACGGTGCTTGGCATCGTGGCGGCATCTCGGAGCAAAGCCAGGGGCTTTGGTCTCGAGCCGCGCAAAGCGGTTCTCCTCATCGTGATCCAGTGCTATGCAGACGCCTTCCGATCAATCCTGCGATATCGACCATGAGCCTCCCCCTTTCATCCAAAGCAACAGTCTAGCCTATGGCACGGGCCGCTCAGCGTTTCGTCTGCCAAAGCTGCGGCACGGCTCATTCGAAATGGGGCGGGCGCTGCGACGGCTGTGGCGAATGGAACACGCTCGCCGAGGAAAGCGCACCCAAGGCTGTGCCCAAGGGGCTGAAGGTCGGCGGCGGCCGATCGATCGAATTGGTGGGGCTGGATAACGTCAAGGAAGGCCCGGATCGGCTCGAAACCGGGATCCTGGAGCTGGACCGGGTGCTGGGCGGCGGGCTGGTCGAAGGCTCGGCCGTGCTGATCGGCGGCGATCCCGGAATCGGCAAATCGACCCTGGTGCTACAGGCGGCAGCAGCCCTTGCCAAGCAAGGCCTGGACGTCGCTTACGTGAGCGGCGAGGAGTCGACGCACCAAGTTCAGCTCAGAGCCTCCCGTCTCGGTCTGCAAAACGCGCCGCTGCGGCTCGCAGCTGCCACCTCGGTCGGCGACATCATCGAGACGTTCGACGTCAAGAACGCACCAGGCGTCCTGGTGATCGACAGCATCCAGACCATGTTCGTCGACAACATCGAGAGTGCGCCCGGGACCGTCACTCAACTGCGCACCTCCGCCCATGAGCTGATCCGCTTTGCCAAACGGCGCGGCACCGCGCTGTTTCTGATCGGCCATGTCACCAAGGACGGCCAGATCGCCGGCCCCCGTCTCCTCGAGCACATGGTCGATGCCGTGCTCTATTTCGAAGGCGAGCGCGGCCTGCAGTTCCGCATTCTGCGCGCGGTCAAGAACCGCTTCGGGGCGGCCAACGAAATCGGCGTGTTCGAGATGGCCGAGGAGGGGCTGGTGGAAGTGCCCAACCCGTCCGCATTATTTCTTGTCGGAACGGGAGGCGGGCGTCTCGGGGGCTGCGGTGTTTGCCGGCATGGAAGGCTCGCGCCCGTTGCTGGTGGAGATTCAGGCTCTGGTCGGCAAAAGCCCGCCCGGTTCGCCGAGACGGACGGTGGTCGGCTGGGACGGGGCCAGGCTCGCGATGCTGCTCGCCGTGCTCGAAGCGCGTTGCGGGCTTGCTATTGGCGAGCGCGACGTTTATCTGAACGTCGCTGGCGGTCTTCGGATCGTCGAGCCCGGTGCCGATCTTGCGGTGGCGGCAGCCCTGGTCTCATCACTGCTCGATCGTCCGGTGCCGGCGTCGACCGTGATCTTCGGCGAGGTCGGCCTTGCCGGCGAGGTGCGTGCCGTCGGCCACATGCAGGCGCGCATGAAAGAAGCGCACAAGCTCGGTTTCGATCGTGCCATCCTGCCGGCACAGAGCCGACGGTCGAACCGGCAGGACAAGGGCGTTGATCAAGGCGCCTGCCTAAAACAGTTCCACGTGAAACGCTTGAGCCAGCTGGTCGAGGTGTTCGGGGAAACCGACGCTAGACGGTAGGGTGATTGATGGAAGATATGTCCTTGACGGTCTTCGATATGGCCGTGCTTTTCGTGGTTGGTGTTTCCGCTCTGCTGGCGCTTGCTCGCGGTCTGGTACGGGAAAGCCTTTCGATCGTCGTCTGGGCGATCGCGGCGCTGATCGCCTACATGGCCTTTCCCCATGTACGCGGTCCGATCGGCGACTATATTCCGAATGTCTGGATCGGCGATGCGGTCGCCTTGATCGTGGTGTTCGTGGCACCGCTGATCTGCTTGAAGATCGTGGCCATGGTGATCGCCGACAGCTATGCCGCGCGGCATGTTCGGATCGATCGACCGATTGCTCGGCGTTGTTTATGGCCTCGCCCGCGGCGGCTGCGGTGGTCAGCCTTGGCCTATGTCGGGCTCAATGTGATCAATAAGCCCGAAAATCACCCCGTCTGGATCCAGGAAGCGCAATTGCTGCCTTACGTCCGGGATGGTGCAGAACTCTTGGCAGGATGGGTGCCAGAGGACATATTGTCGGCTGAGGCATGGGACAGCCTGCCAAAAGCGCCTCTTGGCAGCACGCCGGCTCGTTGCCGATACGCTGCCTGAAACGCTCGAGCGCAGAAATCGACCAGCGCGAGATCGAGGGGTTGTCACGGAGGAGCCGCCATCCGGCGTCGACTGACAACAACAAGGTTGGGTCCATTGATGACCAGGATTCGGCGATGACCACCATCTGGCGTCAGGCTGCCGCTGACGACGACAAGCTGCACGAGGAATGCGGCGTCTTCGGGATCATCGGCGATGTCGAGGCGGCCGCGCACACGGTGCTCGGCCTTCATGCTCTGCAGCATCGGGGCCAGGAAGGTGCCGGCATCGTCACCTCCGACGGCGAAAGTTTCTTCAGCCATAGAGCGCTCGGCCTGGTCGGGCGACAATTTCAGCAGCGAGGACGTGATCGCAAGCCTGCCGGGTTCGCTGGCGCTCGGCCATAACCGCTATTCGACCACCGGCGGCGATCGCATGAGGAACGTCCAGCCGCTGTTCGGCGACTTCGCCTTCGGCGGCTTTGCGCTCGCCCATAACGGCAATCTCACCAACGCGATCAGCCTTCGGCAGCGCCTGGTCACCAGAGGCTGCCTGTTTCAGTCGACCTCCGACACCGAGGTGATCATCCACCTGGTCGCCAAGTCGCGAAAACCGAGCGTGGTCGATCGCCTGAGCGATGCGCTGCAGCATGTGCAGGGTGCTTATGCGCTGGTCGCCATGACCTCGGACATGCTGCTCGGCGTGCGCGATCCCCTGGGGGTGCGACCCCTGGTGCTGGGCGAGCTTGACGGCTCGATGATCCTGACCTCCGAAAGCTGCGCGCTCGACATCATGGGGGCGACCTTCGTCCGGGATATCAAGCCCGGCGAAATGGTGATCATCACCAAGGACGGCATCGAAAGCCGCCAGCTGTTCGCGCTCAGACCATCGCGTTTCTGCATCTTCGAGTATGTCTATTTCGCCAGGCCCGACAGCATGGTCGAAAAGGAAAGCGTGTACGAGGTCCGAAAGCGTATCGGCGCCGAACTCGCCGCCGAGAACGCTGCACCCGCCGACATCGTGATCCCGGTTCCGGACTCGGGCGTCCCCGCTGCCATCGGTTACGCCCAAGCCGCCGGCTTGCCGTTCGAGCTCGGGATCATTCGCAACCACTATGTCGGGCGCACCTTCATCGAGCCGTCCGACAAGATCCGGCATTTCGGCGTGAAGCTGAAGCACAACGCCAACCGGGCAACGGTCGAAGGCAAGCGCGTCGTCCTGATCGACGACAGCATCGTTCGCGGCACCACATCGACCAAGATCGTCAACATGATCCGCCAATCCGGCGCCAAGGAGGTGCATATGCGGATCGCCAGCCCGCCGACCGAGCACTCCTGCTATTACGGCGTCGATACGCCGGAGCGCTCCGAGTTGCTTGCGGCCAGAACAATCTCGCCGAGATGGCTGCAATCATCGGCGTCGACAGCCTGGGCTTCTTGTCGCTGGACGGGCTTTATCGGGCCGTCGGCAGCGATGCCAGGAACAAGGCGGCGCCGCAGTTCTGCGATGCCTGCTTCAGCGGCGATTACCCGACCGACTTGGAAGACGTCGGCAATGCCCAGGCATCGGATCAGCTCTCCTTGCTGCTCGAGGACGCCTAGACTTGGGCCGCCTCGATGGACGCCTTGCCCTGATCACCGGCGCCTCGCGCGGGTTCGGGGCTGCTCTCGCTCTGCGCTTTGCCGAGGAGGGGGCGAGACTGATCCTGGTGGCACGCACCACGGGCGGGCTCGAAGAGGTCGACGATCGCGTGAAGGCTGCAGGCGGCACCGCTACCCTGGTGCCGCAGGACCTGACCAACGGCGCGGCGATCGACGAGCTTAGCGGCGCCATCGCCAAGCGCTTTGGCCATCTGGACATTCTGGTGGGCAATGCCGCCGAGCTTGGTCCGCTCTCCCCGCTGCCCCATATCGATCCAAAGATCTTCGAGCAATCGATCGCTCTCCTGGCCATCACCAATTACCGCCTGATTCGCTCCTTCGACCCGCTGCTGCGGGCGTCCGCCGCGGGGCGGGCTGTTTTCGTCACCGATAGTATCGCGCAGGCCCCAAGGGCCTTCTGGGGGGCCTATGCCGCCGGCAAGGCTGCCCTCGAAGCCCTGGTCATGACCTACGCCGCCGAGACGGCCACGACCAATCTTCGGGTCAATCTGGTCGATCCCGGCCCCATGCGCACCAGGCTTCGGGGCAAGGCCTATCCAGGCGAAGACAAGGAAAAACTCCCCTTGCCCACGGAGCGCACCGATCTGGTGGTCGACCTTGCCGAGACCGCCTGCAAGCGCCACGGCGAACGTTGTCATGATCGATGACGGCACCGTTTCGGTCCTGAACGCTTGTTCCTGAGATCGATCACGGCAATGAACGTTCCTTTGCCACCAGGTCAATGACGGCCATGCCTTCCGCGTCCAGAGTTTTTCCGACCCAACGACGTCGGCTCCGGCCCGAATGATCGGAACATGCTCTAGCCGATTGTCGGCAGTGTCTTGATGTCGATGACATGTTCGATTTTTTGATCGCGCACCGGATCTTCCAACGTCATTTCGAAGCGGCTTGATGACCTGATGCCGCCGATGGCAGGCAGGGCGCCGCAAAAGATCGTTGTTCCCACAGCCAATCCATCGTCAACGGCCGCGCCCTGCTCGTCGAGATAGGCGCTGATCAGGTCTTCCGGGCGTCGGACCTGGGCAAGAGAGCCTTCCTGGTAGAGGACCCGTTCGCCATTCTCGATGATGTGGGCGCGGAGGATGAGATCGTCCCAGTGGGGGATGACTTCATCGTAGCTCCAAAGAGTTTCCGCCATGGGTTTTCGGCAGAGCTGTTTCGAGAGTTGGACCGAGTGGGCCTCAAAGGCACGGTCGGTGTGATCGGAGCCAAGACCGACCCAAAGGCCATCCGCCATCTGCAGCAGAACCACCTCGATTTCGCCCGAGCTGCTGTCGCCGACCACCGTGATGCTGCTGACCGGTCCGGTGAGGAGGGCTGGATCGACCCGGTAAAACAGAGGCGTTTTCGAAGGCGGCGCCACGCCGAGGGCTTGAAGCTCGTCGATATGATGCTGCACCGCGGCCTGATCGCGGCCGGTCCAGCCAGCCATCACCAGATCGGTGGCTTCGAAGCTGATCAGGAGACTGCCGCTTTCGCTTTGACGCTCGAAAATCGGCATGCATGGCTCCGAAAAAAAGATGATCATATGGTATTCCCTGATCAAGCACCTTCGATGTGCGTTTGGCAATGCCGCGTTGATCGCGATCGCTCTTAATAAGGAGACATTTCACGCCTATATATCGGGCTTCATCGATCCTTCCGGCGGAGGTTTCCTTTGCGCGATTGGCTTAGGCGGATTGTCGAGGCGGACGTCACCCGAAACATCATCATCGGCGTGATCATCCTGAATGCGGTCATTATCGGTCTGGAAACCTCATCGTCAGCGATGGAGGTTGCAGGGTTCTGGCTGAAAGCGCTCGACCTCATGGCGCTTTCGATTTTCGTGGTTGAACTCGCAGCGAAGCTTCTGGTTTATCGCCTGGCCTTTTTCAAAGATCCCTGGAACGTCTTCGATTTCGTGATCGTGGGGGCAGCCCTTCTGCCATCCGGCAGCGGCTTTTCGGTGATGCGCGCCCTTCGTATTCTTCGGGCGCTGCGTCTGGTCTCGACCATTCCGAAAATGCGCCAGGTCGTCCAGGCCTTGCTCAGCGCGGTGCCGGCCATGGGGTCGGTGATCGGTCTTTTGGGGCTGATTTTTTATGTCGCCGCGGTGATGGCGACCAAGCTCTTTGGCGGCGCCTTCGATGAATGGTTCGGGACGCTGGGGCGCTCGCTCTATTCGCTCTTCCAGATCATGACGCTGGAATCCTGGTCCATGGGCATCGTGCGCCCGGTGATGGCAACCTACCCACAAGCCTGGATCTTCTTCGTGCCGTTCATCCTGATCACCAGCTTTGCCGTGCTCAATCTGTTCATTGCGATCATCGTGAACGCGATGCATGAAGCGGCGGATGAGGACGACGACCGGAACGACGCGTTGAAAACGCTCACATCAGAGGTTGCAGGTCTGCGTGCCGAAATTGCCGCCATGCGGACGGGTCAAGCTCAGGATTGAGCGGAGATCGATCGCCGGGTTTTCGTCATCTCCCTGACGATGTCATGCCGCCTTGGCGATGAAGCCGGTGTTGCGAAAATCCGGTTTTCGATAGAGGAATGGGGCGCCGTCCAGGGTGGTGACATGACCGCCTGCTGCCAGCAGGACGGCATGGCCCGCGGCCACGTCCCATTCCATGGTGGGACCGAATCTCGGGTAGAGATCGGCTTTGCCCTCGGCGACCAGGCAGAATTTCAACGAGCTGCCGGCCGAAATCCGCTCGGTCACCCCCGCTTTGTCCAGAAAAGCGTCAGTGTCGCTATCGCTATGGGAACGACTTGCCACCGCCGTCAGGCCCCGGGCCGGCGCGGGCCGGACTTGGATCGGTGTCACCTTGCCGGCGGCGTCTCTTGCATGGGCACCGTGGCCGCGCCACCCCCACCAGGCCTTTTCTCGCGCCGGCGCTAAAACCACGCCTAGAATAGGCCCTTCGCTGCCGACAAGAGCGATGTTGACAGTGAATTCGCCGTTCTTGTTGATGAACTCCTTGGTGCCGTCCAGCGGGTCGACCAGCCAGAACGGGCCGGCATCCAGATCCGGGATGTCGCCGGCTGCCACCTTTTCCTCGGCAACCACCGGAATCGAGGGGGTAAGCTTGGCCAGGCCTTCGAGGATGACGGCCTCGCCAGCCTCGTCCGCTGCGGTCACCGGTGACGCGTCGGCCTTGGTCTTGACCTCGATGTCACCGCGATAGTGCTCCATGATGACGGCACCGGCTTGGTCGGCAAGGGCTACGATTTTGGGCAAAAGGTCAACAAGATCGAGGGTCATCAGCTAAGAACTCGATTTTTTTGGACGAGAGGGCTTGCGGGGCTTGATGTGCGCTTTGGCCTGGATCGTCAACCCCATTGGCGATTGCAGAATGGCCGAAAGGCTGTCTTCTTCTATCCATCATACCCAGTCAAGCCCAGCCAGATGAAGTGCGGCATGATCCCAGACGATCTCCTATCATGAGCGGCCGCGGTGCCTATGGCGAAGCCTGGCGCCTCGCCTGGCCGCTGATTCTTTCCAACATCACCGTGCCGCTGCTCGGCATGGTCGATACCGCAGTTGTCGGCCATTTGCCGGGGCCTCATCATCTGGGTGCGGTGGCCCTCGGTGCCAGCACGTTCAGCGCGCTCTATTATGCGGTGGTGGCGCTGCGCATGGGCACGACCGGGCTGATTGCGCAGGCTTATGGGGCGGGCAACCGGCTCGAACTCCAGGCTGGGCTGTTCCGGGCACTGGCGCTTGCCTTGGGACTGGCGGTCATCCTGATCCTCCTGACCAAGCCTGTCACCACCATCGCCGGTTGGGTGTTTTCGCCGACGGAGCGGGTGGAGGAGGGGCTTGGGATCTATCTCCGGATACGCCTGCTGGCAGCACCTGCCGCGCTGGCCAACATGGTCATTCTCGGCTGGCTGCTTGGCGTGCAGGATGCGAAGAGCCCGCTCTATCTGCTGCTGCTCGGCAACGGGCTGAACATGGCCCTCGATATCCTGTTCGTGTTCGGCTTCGGCTTCGAGGTGGCGGGGGTTGCCTGGGCGACCGTCATTGCCGAATATGCCACTTTGGGCCTGGGTGCCTGGCTGGCCTGGCGGCGTCTGGGCGGTCTCCACCCAGGCCTGTCCCGCCGACACCTCATGAACTGGCCCGCCGTCCGCCGGCTGGCGGCGGTGAACAGTGATATCGTGCTGCGGAGCCTGACGCTGCAGGTCGCCTTCGTCTCGCTCGCCGCCCTTGGATCGCGTCAGGGGGAGGTGATCCTGGCGGTCAACACGCTGCTCCTCAACATGCTGCATCTCTCCGCCTTCGCGCTGGACGGTTTTGCCTTTGCCGCGAGCACGCTGGTCGGGCGCCATGCCGGCGCGCGCGATCGAGGGGCCATGCATGCAGCCGTCAAAGCGGGGCTGGCCTGGAGCTTCGTCTTCGCGCTGGCGATCACGATCGTCTTTGCCGCGGGCGGCCAGCCCCTGATCTGGCTGATCACCGATATCGAGGAGGTGCGCAGCCAGGCTCTGATCTATCTGCCCTATGCCATCGCCGGTCCGCTGCTCGGCGCCGTTGCTTTCCTGTTCGACGGCGTCTATGTCGGTGCGACGCGCACCGCGGAAATGCGCAACGGCATGGTGGCGGCGCTTATCATGTTCGGCATGGGCGCCTGGCTGCTCATGCCGCCTCTCGGCAATCACGGCCTTTGGCTCGCCTATCATGCCTTCATGATCACGCGCGGGCTTTGGCTTGGCCTCGTCTATTGGCGCCTAGAACAGGGCGCAGGTTTTCTTAACCCTTCGGGCCCGGCCGCGCCGGGGAGCCGGGAGATTTGAGCGGGGTGGTGATCAGCCGGATTAGGGGGCGGTCTTTTAGACCTTGGACGCCAATCGGCATCTCGGCCCAGCGTTTGGTCAGGCTGGACGAGCGAAAAAGCCGGTCCCAGAAGCTGAAGAGGGTGCCGTAGTTGCTGTCGGTGTCTTTGCGGATCGCATGGTGATGCACCCAGTGGATCGAGGGCGTGATGATCACGTTTGCAAGGGCTGCTTCCAGCCGCGGGGGGAGTTTGGCGTCGCTGTGATGGAAGATCGCAGAGGCAAGTACAATCCCCTCGAATAAAAGAACGGAAGCCAGCGGCAGATCGAAGACGATGATCAGCAGGCCGCGCGCAAGGGCCGACAGGACCACCTCGCCGAAATGGAAACGCAGTGCACTCGAGGTATCGAGGGTTTCGTCGAGATGATGGACGCTATGGAAACGCCAGAGAAACTGCAGCTCGTGATTGGCGCGGTGCCACCAATAGATCCAGAGATCGAGCAGCAGGATATCGAGACCGAGGCCGAGCCAGCCACGCCACCAATCGGGACGGAGGCCGAGACTGTGATCGGCGGCGAAGATGGTGATCGGCACCACGATCAGCGGCGATAAAGCTGCGTTGATGCCGAAGAGGCTGAGATTGCGCAAAAGCCGATGCCAAGCGGCAGTGGTGACGCGCCCGATCCGCAGCAGCAGCGGGCTGGCGGATGCTGGCCGAACGCGTTCATACACGATGAAAACCGCCAGAAAACTGGCGACCAGCAAGGCTTTGAACGTCAAGAGAAAATCAAGATCCATGGCGCCCTTTATATAGGGTCAGCACCCTGTCCCGCCAAGGTGACGAGGCTCCATCAAAAAAATCAAAAAAAACAAAAAGAGACCTCTTGAACCTCTCGGTCGACTTCCCAAATCCATTTCTGTCAGGCGCCAAACCGGGCCTGACAAGTGTAAACCGCCCGGTCTTCAAGACGGGCAACAGTCAATCGCTCAGAACGAGGATAGACCATGCGAAGCTTTGATTTAACCCCACTGTTCCGTCACTCCGTCGGCTTTGATCGACTGGATGAGTTGTTTGAGACTGCCTTTAGAAATGGCGCTCAAGAGAACTCCTACCCCCCTTACAATATCGCGAAGACAGGTGACGATACCTATCGGATTACGCTGGCGGTTGCTGGCTTTGGCGAGGAGGATCTGGAGATCATCTCCAAAGAAAACCTTCTGACCGTGCGCGGCAAGGGTGCCGAGACCGATAAGGACACTACTTATCTGCACCGAGGCATCGCCAAACGGGCCTTCGAGCACCGCTTTCAGCTTGCCGATTATGTACGGGTCAACGGGGCCGACCTCAGCAACGGTCTGCTCGATATCGACCTGGTCCGCGAATTGCCTGAGCGCATGAAGCCCCAGCAGATCGCTATCGGCAGCGGTGCAAAGGCCAAGGTGATCGAAGACAAGAAGACCAAAGCTGCCGCTTGAACCAGCACGGGCGTCATGCCCAAGCTTTGACATAGATTGAGGTGCCGGACCTGCGACGGTCCGGCATTTTTTGTTGTCTGGTGTCTGGCGCCTCGCCCGAAGCGCGCGTTTATGCGGAAGCAGCGCTCTCTTGCAGCGGCTGGATCATCATGTCCCCATGATCGCTCGATATTGGAAAAACGAACTGCTCAGGATAGCGGGCAACGTAGGTTTCGAGGCGACGGACATAGTCGGCCAGCATGTGATTGATCGCCTCTTCTCGCCCGCCGGTCGCCGGCATGTCGAGCGGGTGCTCGACGATCGTCTGCACCTCGCCATCGGAATTCCGGATCGTGAAACTGGGCAGTATTGGTGCGTTCATATCGCAGGCAATATTGATGGCGCCGGTCGCGATCTTGATCTGGCCGTGAAGAAAAGGCAGCGTGCTCACCTTGCGTCCGGCCGGCATCGCCGCAACGATGACCAGCTGGTTGTCCTTCAAGCGCTCCTTGATCGTGGTTTTTGCGTGTTCGGTCTGCTTGCCCGAAAACTCCAGCCGCTCTTCAAGGAAACGATCTTCTACATTTTTGTAAATGGGGTTCAAGAACCAACGGGTTAAGAGGCCATCCGAAAAGCCGTGGGATTGGTGACTGAGCTGGCGGGGCTTGTAACCGGCTAGCGCCAACGACACTTTGGCCATCAAATCCTTGAAAGCAAATCGTGAGGTCAGCACGAGCACGCCACGCCCCTCGGCAAGAGCAGACTCGATATGGTTGTCGCCGGTGAGTTTTTGCGAGGGCTGCCAACGTCGCGGCCACGCGCAGGCAAAAAGGCACATCCAGGCAAGATATTTCTGAGAAAGCCAATCAGGCCGAAAATGCTCATTGATCCAGTTGGCCGGACGATCCCCGACCACGACCTTCATCGCGGCGAGTTCCTCTTCATCGAGTTTGGATTGGGTTGCGAGTTTGCACCTGGTAATAAGTCGCGCCCAGGTGGGCCACTTCGATGGCGGCAAAACCCAACTTCCGAGAGCAAGCAACAGAACCATCACGAAAAAGCCCATTTCGCGTATCGATCCGCTGATCATCGATCGCAGAGCTCGCAGCTTCCTCGTGTTTTCAGCATCCATCGTTCCCCACTAATGGCTTCGTATCAACGCGCTTGGCATTCTCGGGCCAAGTTGATCCAGCAGCCTTTGGTCAGAATGGATTTCGACCTTCTTCGCTCGTCGCCGGTCCAGCCATCGAACACGACGTTCCGATCCAGCTGCATAAGTCGGGGCGGATGGATGGTTTTTGATTCTCGGCGCGGACAAAACGTCGATGCGCAACGGTAAGCGACGACGGTAGCAGACCAAAGGCAGCAGCAAGCTTGGCCTGGCTCGGACCGGTGCCGATCGGAAAAGCGGGCCTATCGTTAGCTCCAATTCATCTGGCAGCAGACCTTGGTGAGATCCAGCCGGCCTTACAGGGGACGCGTCGAGGTCTTGAGATCGAGCGGTCGCTGTTTCTTGAACCAAGACCATATCGTCAAGTCCAAAGGTATTGATTGCACGTTCCCAACTAGCATTCAGTCCGAATTTCTTATTGATTCCCGATTGTTTTGGCAACGACCGCAATGCTTATTTGAAAATTAAAAAGCATTCACACTAAAACGCGAACGGCTTTTCTCCTGATCGCCTCAACAGAGATGCGCTGCATTTGCGATCCGGTTGTCAACGGCCAAAGCGAAATCGAACATCCTTTCCGAGAAGAAGCGATGCAAGCCGTCATTCTCTCGTCCGCTGGCAAACCCTCCCCCTGGCTTGTTCCGCGAACATCACTCCGCTAAAACCTCTGCTATGTCGATATCTCACCCTCGCCCACTGATCGGCCTGACGGCCTGTCGCCTGCTTGGTGCCAACGGCCTGCCTATTCACAAGGTCAGCGAGAGCTATATCAAGAGCGTCATCGACGGGGCAGACGGCCTGCCTCTTCTGCTGCCGGCGATCGGCGAACGGTTCGATGTCGCTGATCTCGATCGAATGCTGGCAGCACTCGATGGTCTTCTCATTACCGGCAGCCCGTCCAACGTGGACCCCGTTCACTATGCGGGGCAGGCGGCGAGACGCGATAGCGATCGGGATCCGGCGCGGGATGCCACGACCCTGCCGCTGCTTCGCCGCGCCATCGATCTGGCCGTGCCGGTGCTGGCGATTTGCCGGGGCATTCAGGAGCTGAATGTCGCCTTCGGCGGCTCGCTTCACCAGCATGTGCAAGAGGTGCCGGGACGGATGGACCATCGTTCCGACAAGAGCCTGCCCATGGCGGAGAGGTTCGACAAGGCCGAGCATGCCGTCACCCTCACCGAGGGCGGTGCGTTGCAAGGCATTTTTGGCGGGACGATGACCGAAATCGAGGTCAACACGCTCCACGGCCAGGCGATCGACCGGCTGGGCGCGGGCATGGCGGTCGAAGCGGTCGCTCAAGATGGCACGATCGAGGCGGTGCGGGTCAGCGAGGCCCCTGCTTTTGCCATGGGCATCCAGTGGCATCCGGAATGGCGGGTTCTGGAAAATCCCCATTCCCGTGCGCTGTTCAAAGCCTTCGGCGATGCCTGTCGAGCCCGCGCCGAGAAGAAGATCGCGACCATTCGTGGTGGCCGGGATGAATGAGATCGAAACATGGCTGCAGGAGCGGTTAATTACCGAGGTGGAGTGTCTGGTTGCCGATCAGAGCGGGATCGCCCGCGGCAAGATTTTACCGGCGGCCAAGTTCATCCGCTCGCTCGGTGACGATAGCCTGCGTATCCCTGAGGATCTTTTCATCCAGACGGTGACCGGCGATTTCCCCGATGATCAGGAAAACCGGGTGACCGATCCCGCCATGCGCGATGTGCGCATGCGTCCCGATCCCAAATCGCTCAGAATTGTACCATGGTATGATGAGCCGACGGCCCAGGTGATCGGCGATTGCTTTCACCATGATGGCAAGGTGGTCGATATTGCGCCGCGCCAGGTGTTGCGCCGGGTGCTGGAGGCCTATGCCGATCGGAACTGGCTGCCTGTGGTGGCGCCTGAGCTCGAATTTTTCCTGACCAAGATCAACGAAGATCCGGATTACCCGCTGGAACCGCCGATCGGGCAGTCGAAACGTCCGGAATCGGGGTCCCAGAGTTTCGGCATCGAGGCGATCAACGAGTTCGATCCGGTGTTCGACGATGTCTACGACTGGTGCGAGGCGCAAGAGCTGGACGTCGACACGCTGACCCACGAGGGCGGGGTGGCACAAATGGAGATGAACTTCAATCATGGCGACCCGCTCTTGCTCGCGGATCAGGCTTTCCTGTTCAAACGCACCGTCAGGAAGGCCGCGCTCAAACACGACATCTATGCGACGTTCATGGCCAAGCCGCTGGAGGACCAGCCGGGTAGTGCCATGCATATCCACCAGAGCGTGGTGGACCTGAGGACAGGCAACAATATTTTTGCGAAACGGAATGGTGAGTACACCAAGCTGTTCATGTATCATATAGCTGGGCTGCAGAAATATCTGCCGGCCGCCATGCCGCTGTTCGCGCCGAATGTGAATTCCTATCGGCGCTTACGACGCTATTCAGATGCCCCGATCAATCTGCATTGGGGCTGGGAGAACCGGACTGTGGGGTTGAGAGTGCCGGACTCGGGCAGCCAGGCGCGCCGGGTGGAAAATCGGGTGGCGGGGGCCGATGCCAACCCCTATCTGGCGATCGCCGCTTCGCTTGCCTGCGGTTTCCTTGGCATGGTCGGCAGGCTGGAGCCGACCAAAGCGATCGAAGGGAGTGCGTATCGTCTGGCCCAGACGCTGCCGCGTTTTCTTCCCGATGCGCTTGAGCAGCTGCGCCGCACCAAGCCCCTTCGCGCCCTGCTCGGCGAGGATTTCGTCGATGCGTTGATCATGGTCAAGGAAATAGAACATCGAGCTTATCAGCAGGTGATCAGCTCCTGGGAACGGGAACATTTGCTCCTCAATGTCTGATCTAACCACCGTCGGCAGTCGCCGGGATATCAAAAAGCCCGTCGAGATGGAAATTGTCGGGCCACGTCGCGGGGCGGCCAAAGAAAAAAAGAAGGCGCCGTCCGGTGACATCGAGCTCAGCATTGCGGCACCGCGCAAGCCCCTGGCTGGGCCGGAGCGCAAGGAGCGGCGGCGGCGATCGGCCAAGACAAGCCGGCGCGGGCCTGTCTTCGTGGTCATTGCGGCACTGGTCATGATCGCGGTGACCCTGGTGGCGTTCTTCGCGCTGCAGCGTTACCAGCCTGTTGGCGACGCCTTGCTCGTAGATCCGATTTTTTCGACGGGGTTCGAGGGGTGGACGCGACAAGGCAAGGTGACGTTTGATCCAGGCCGACCTTCCGCCGTTCTTCTTGAAAATGACGATCCCGACAGCCGAACGTTTCTGCGCCGGAGCATCGATCTGCCCGAAGGCCCGACTCTGGCTTATCTGGAGGCAACGGTATCGACCGAGCGCGTTGTCGCGGGCGACGATATCTGGCAGCGCGCCCGCATCTATCTGGCCCGGCTCAATGAAGTGGGCGAGGCCGACTGGACCCAGCCCCACAATCTCTTCCGGCTCCGCGGCACCCAAGCGCCAGAAACGATAAGCCAGGTCTTTCCGATGCCAGCTGACATCAAAGAGGCGTCTTTCAGCCTCGAGATGAACAATGCCACCGGGCGGATGACCATCAGCGACCTCAGGCTCTATGCCGTGGAGGAACTGCAGGGCTTTCGGCAAATCGAGTTGGGTTTGATGGCCGCCTGGGCTGTGTTGCTTGTTGTTGCAGGCGGCATGGTGTTCAAGAACATTCCCTCAACCAAGGTGCGCCTCGCCCTTGGCTGCATGATTGTCATCTTTGCGGTCGGCCTCTTCATGCCCGCTTTGAGCAGGGATGCGCTGATTGATCGGCTCGGCATCCCGGCCGGCGGCGAGGGCGGGATCGAGCCTGACATGATCGGCCATGGCATTGTCTTCATGATCATGGCGTTTCTTGTGCGGATCGGCCGGCCGGGTGATCCGGTCTGGCTGCATCTGGGCTGCTGGACCTTGATCGCCGTCGCCAGCGAAGTTTTGCAGCTTTTCACCTTCGATCGGGAACCGAGCATCGGCGATTTCCTCGTGGACGGGCTCGGCTTCGTTCTTGGATTGGCCATCGCCATCTTTTTCCAACATCGCGATTGGAACCTCAGGATCCCTCGCTGGACGTCTCAAAAATGACCGAGACCGCTGCCTTACAAGCCCTTGATAGCCGCCACCATCTTCATCCCTTTACCGATCATCGGGCCCTCGCTACCATCGGCAGCCGGATCATCACCCGGGCCGAGGGCTGCTGGTTATGGGACAGTGAAGGCAACCGCATCCTGGACGGGATGGCGGGGCTTTGGTGCGTCAATGTCGGCTACGGCCGAAAGGAGCTGATCGACGCGGCCAGCCGTCAGATGACCGAGCTCCCTTATTACAACACGTTCTTCCAATCGGCGACGGTGCCAAGTGTCGAACTTGCAGCCAAGCTTGCAGCCATCGCACCTGGGGATATGGAGCATGTGTTCTTTGCCAATTCCGGTTCTGAGGCCAATGACACGGTGGTCAAGCTGGTGCGCTACTTCTGGAACCTGCAAGGCAAGCCGGAAAAGAAAACCATCATCAGCCGCGACTATGCCTATCACGGCGTGACGCTCGCCGCGGCGAGCCTGTCCGGCCTTGTCGCCATGCATCCCCAGTCGGATTTGCCCCTGCCCGGGTTCGAGCATGTCGTCGCCCCCTATCATTACGTTCATGGCGGGGATCATACGCCCGAGGTCTTTGCCATGGCAGCGGCCATGATGCTGGAAGAGCGGATCCTGGAGATCGGTCCGGACAAGGTTGCGGCCTTCATCGGCGAGCCGGTGCAGGGTGCCGGCGGCGTGATCATCCCGCCTCCCGGCTATTGGCAGGAAATTCAGCGCATTTGCCGCAAATACGATGTGCTCCTGATCGCCGATGAGGTGATCTGCGGCTTTGGCCGCACCGGACGCTGGTGGGGTTCCGAGACCCTTGGGATCGAGCCCGATATCCTGACTATGGCCAAGGGCCTCTCGTCCGGCTATCTGCCGATTTCGGCGGTCATGCTGGGCAAGAGGGTCAGCGACGCGCTCATCGGGAGCGGCGAGGAATGGTTCCACGGCTTTACTTATTCCGGCCATCCGGTCGCTTCGGCCGTCGCGCTTGCCAATATCGAGATCATCGAGCGCGAAGGTCTGCATGAGCGGGCAAGCGGTCCGATCGGCCGATATTTTGCCGAAGCACTCGGGTCACTTTCCGACCATCCGCTTGTCGGAGAAACCCGAACGCTGGGGCTGCTCGGCGCCCTCGAGCTGGTCGAGGACAACGTGGCGAAGCGCCACTTCCCCGAGCAAGGACATGTAGGCAGCTCCTGCCGAAATCATGCCATCCAAAACGGCCTCGTGATGCGTGCCGTCCGCGACGTGATGGTGCTGTCACCGCCTTTGATCATCACCGAAACCGAAATCGACGAGATCGCCAAACGGGCAAGATTGGCGCTCGATCTGACGGCGAAGGGGCTGGGGCTTTAGCTTCATTTGATTCGATCGACCTCTGCATTACGAACTCGACCTCGCCCGCCGCGAGATCGGGAGGCCTCGACCGAAGCACAAAATTGAGCCGGATGCCCGAGACCGTTTGATCACGAATGTCATCCGTTGATCTCAGAAGACCGACCACCTCGGACGTGCCACGAACCAACGGCTTTGCCCCGATCCGATCATTGCCGTGACGTCGCGAGCTTGACACCCAAGACAATCAGAATGCCTCCTCCGATCCGCTGCGCCAGACGGTTGGCTCTATGGGACGTTGCGAGGAGCCTCGTCAGCTTTTCCGAAAGCAGGACGCAGACCGCGTCTGTGGCGGAAAACATGACGTTCACGATGAAACCCAAGGTTAAAACCTGCATCGAAATAGGCAACGAAGCCGATCCATCCGTGAATTGAGGCAGAAAGGCGAGGTAGAACAATGCCGTCTTGGGGTTCAGCACGCCGACGATGATGCTGTCCCGGAGCGCATGGCGATACGATTTTGCTTCGGTCACCATCACCGGCCTCATGGAAGGTTCTGAGGCCGTGAAAAACTTGATGCCAAGCCAGATCAGATAGGCGGCGCCCGCCAATTTCAAGGTGGCGTAGAGGATGGGAACGGTTTCCAACAGCATGGCCAGGCCAAAGGCCGCTGCTGAAATATGAACATAGCCACTGAGATGAAGTCCGAGTGCTGACAGCCAACCTGCCTGTCGTCCCCTCGCCATTGTTTGCGCCGCCGCGTAGAACATCCCCGGACCGGGGATGCAGGCGAAAATTGCTGTTGCTAGAAAGAAGGGCAGCAACGCGTCAAGAGGGGGCATCGGCGTCTCTCATGTTTCAGGCAGCACTAGTCTAGTCCTTGGTGGCTGTGGTCCAAAGCAGCGCTGCGGGTGACTAATGGCCGCCCTTGGCAACTTTGGGCATAGAGGGTTTTGCGTCGGCCATCAGCGTCACCTGATGCCTTCTTCTCAACCCAGCCGATGACCTGCTGCTGCGTGACCACTTTTGAAAAGCCTGTCTCGCAAGCGCCGCGTTGATCGAACCTGAGGCCTTGATCGGACAAAAAAAGGGTCCAGCCGAAGCTGGACCCTGAGTTGAGAGAAAATTTCAGGGAGGCGTCGTTCTTCTTCGGGATAGGATCGGGCAGAACTTCAGAGATCGAAGCCTTCTGTTTGATCCGCGGCCCTTTGATCGCCATGAGAACGACGTTATCCATGGCCTTTCTGTCCATTCGATGAACGAGGGGGTCATGATGTGTTCAAGGTGGTGCTTTCATAGATAACGGATGGTTTACCAACACTGCATCCGGGGAGATTGCACCTTGAACAAGCCACTTTTTGCCGCAAGTCTGATCGCCGGTTTCATGTCAGCCCAACTGGCCGCGGCCGAAGAACGGGACAGCAACCCAGCAGGTGTCTATCTCGGCGCAAACATCGGCTATGACAAATATGGCAACGATGACGTCAACGACTTCGGCGACGGCGGCTCGATCGGCTTTCAGCTGGGCTATCGCTGGAATGAGCATTTTCGCACCGAGCTCGAATTGAGCGGTTCGGCAGCCGAACTCGATGACAGCGACGATACGTTTGGCTATGGCCGCCTGACACTTGGTGCCTATTACGATTTTCTGCCGACCAGCCAGCCCTTCGTGCCCTATCTCGGCGCCGGCATCGGTACGAGCACGGTCTACCTCGAAAGCGACAGTGGTGACGAGGACACCAATGATTTGCTGTCATTGCATGGCGAGGCAGGCCTGACGTTGAACGTCAATGAGCATTTTGCCATTGTACCGTCCTATCGTTACACTTGGGTCGAGGACGAGACACTTCTGCTTGATGACGATTTAACCAGCCATTCTTTCCGGGTCGGCGCCAGATTGAGCTTTTGAGGCGGACATGACCGTGCTGGCAGCGTTCGTCGGCACGGTCAACATGTTCCGCACCTGCCGCCGCCAATCGATCGCTATCGAGAAAGTTGGCTCGCCGTATCGCCCCGACGGCCACCATCACCGACCCACGCCGGGCGCAAGGCAAGATGTACGGTCTGGCTCCAGTCCTCATGGTCAGCGTTCTTGCGGTGTTGTCTGGGGCAACCTCCTACCGCAAGGTCCATGGTTTTATCGACAGTCATCTTTCGCGGCTGAACAAGGCGTTCGGTCTTGGTTGGCGAAAGGCGCCGGCCTACAGTTCGGTACGCACCATCCTGCATGGGCTCGATCCCCTGGCAGTCGAGAAGGCGTTTCGGGCCCACGCCGCGACCCTCATGCCAGCGGGGCCGGACGACGGGATGCCGACCGCCATCGCGGTTGACGGCAAGACACTTCGAGGTAGCTTCGATGGCTTCCATGACCGGAAGGCCGCCCATGTGTTGAGCGCTTTTGCTCAGGATCAGGCGATGATCCTCGGCCATCTCGCGACCGACGACAAAAGCAACGAGATCCCGGCGGCGCAGGCGTTGATCAAAGGCCTTGGCCTCGAAGGCCGCCTGTTCACAGCCGATGCCATGCATTGTCAAAAAAACCTTCGAGGCGGCGCGCCAGACAGGCAGTTACCTTTTGGTCCAGCTGAAGAAGAACCAGCCCGAGCTATTTGAACGCATCCTCGCGATGACGGAAACAGAGATACCGATCGACCAGATACTGACCAAGGATCTTGCCCGTAACCGCAGCGAAAACCGGCGCACCGAGGTCTTCGATATCAGCGACACCGTCGCCGGAGCCGAGTGGGCGAGCTACCTTCAATGCGTGATCCGGGTCAGCCGCAGCACGTTCATCAAGAACGCCAAAACCGGCCTGTGGCAACACCGGGCCGAAACCGCATTGCATGTCAGTTCCACCAAGCTCTCGGCAAAGCAAGCCGCGGCCGCCATCCGAGGCCACTGGGGCATCGAAAACAAAAATCACTATGTCCGCGACACCGCCTTCGTCGAAGATCAAAGCCGCATCCGATCCAATCCTGGTGTCTTCGCAAGGCTCCGAAGCTATGCCCTCAACATCCTACGGGCGAACGGTGTCCAGAATATCAAAGACGCCCTTTGGAAAAACGCCATCGACCTCGACAGAACACTCAGCCTCAAAGGACTGTAATCAGCGTTGAACGGGTCTCATCCGAGGTGCCCACGTCAAGTTGATTTGAGACAGGCTGCCAATTGATTGCAGACTTGTAATTTGCTAGAAAAGGCTGGAGAAACCTGAACAAACTTTGCTTGAGCACCTAATTGCTAGCAGGAGGTTAAACAGAGACTTGCGAGGTCACCTCTGACTATTAGTCATTATTGGACATTTTCATGTTGAACCCAAGAATTTGCACTTTTTTCATGGCTGAAACAACCGATTGATCCGGTTTTCCGTATCGCTCAAGCGGGTCTTTTTCGAACGATAGCCTGGTCGATGTCAACGAGGGAGGCAGGCGGCCGGCATCTCCCCCAAACCGATCGCCACTCTCCTGGGTTAAAGACTGTGCATGACAAGGAGCCTGACTTTCATGTTCGTCGATATATATACGCTAGAGAATAATCAGAACCTTGAAGCCGACATCTGTATTGTCGGCGCTGGTCCCGCCGGCATCGTCATCGCCAGCCAATTCGCTGACACGGACACACGTGTGTGTGTTATCGAAAGCGGCGATTTCGATCAGAAGGCCGACAATCAGGACCTCGCGGATGGTGAGATGGTCAGCCATCCCCATCACCCTCTACGCACCAGCAGAGACCGTCAGTTCGGCGGCTCGACCAATTCCTGGGGCGGCGCCTGCGCGCCGATGAGCGCGTCAGACTTCGAACCCCGGCCGTTCCTTGGCCTCGAAGGCTGGCCGTTCTCGAAACGGGATCTTGAGCCCCATTATCAACGGGCGCAGGCGCTGTTTGAGATCGGCCCCTATGACTATGAACCGGACCGCTGGGCTGG
>CAWBCX010000057.1:0-48067 GCA_963787265.1 uncultured Alphaproteobacteria bacterium
TCACGATTTATCAGCTATTTCAATGGCATTTCAGACCTCGTTCCCGTTATGTGCACGACCAAACATCAATGGCATGGAACAGAAGTCTGAAACAAGTAAGTATCCCCAGGAGAGCGGGGGCTTTGTCAATGAGCCGCTGATTTTGTTGATAAAGTCGGCAGTTGACTACGCCAATCCAAAGTGATTCGTTCTCCTCAACAAAGTTAGTGTGGGAACGGGAATATGATGGGCAGGCAGGCGGCACCGGCACGTCTCTTTTATGACTTTAGCCTTGATGAGCATGTTCCGGGCGATCAGCCACCTCACCACCTACCCCCGGTGAGGCGCCGGCCCATTACAGCATCTCGATCGCCTGCTTCGAGCGGAGGGTATCGAGAGTCATGTCGTGGATCCGGCATCGGTTGCCGTGCCCAGGGGTCGCCGACGGGCCAAGACCGACAAGATCGACGGTGAGTTGCTACTGCGGACGCTGTTGGCGTGGTTGCGGGGCGAGCCCAGGGTGTGTTCGATGGTGGTGCCGCCAAACCCTGAGGAAGAAGATCGGAGATGGCTGTCGCGCGAGCGCACGATCTTCGTTGAAGAGCGGACGGCCCACATCAACCGAATCGCTGGCCTGCTTTCCACCCAGGGGATCCGTGGCTACCGTCCGCTCAGGCAGGATTGTCGTGCACGGCTGGAGGAGCTCAAGACCGGTGATGGCCGGCTCTTGCCACCAAGATTGAAGGCCGAGATCGACCGTGAGCTCGATCGGCTTGAGCTGGTCAAGCAGCAAATCGCCGAGGTTGAAGCAGCCCGTGATGCCTTACTGGTTGCCGAAGAAAGATCACCTGGCAAGCTGCTGCTGCAGCTTCGGAGCATTGGCCCCGAAATCGTCTCAGTCCTCTGGCTCGAAGGCTTGTACCGCCACTTCGACAATCGCCGCCAGCTCGCTGCCTTTAGCGGTCTGGCGCCCAGCCCCTGGCGCAGCGGCAACATTGATCATGACCAGGGCATCGCCAAATCGGGCAATGCAAAACTACGCACCACCATGATCGAATTGTCCTGGTTGTGGCTCCGCTATCAGCCAGGATCGGCCTTGTGCCAATGGTTCCGGACACGGGTGCAAGGCAACAATACCCGTCGCTACCGCAAGATCACCATCGTTGCCATGGCGCGCAAGCTCCTGATCGCCCTTTGGCGTTATGTCACCGAGGGCGTCGTGCCAGAAGGTGCTTCGTTCAAGGCAGCCTGACCCTCTTTGCAAACGATCGACGACATCTTCGAGGCCTGATCAGCCTCGCTGGATCCGGGTAGGTGGACCGATCCAAAGCATGGCTGAAAGATGCCGTCCGGCAGAAGGGTCCCACTTTCCTGAGCCCCAAAGATCCGTGGATGGAGGATCTTGGTGCAGCCGTTAAGCGGCGACCGTATGTGAGCTGATGTGGCCTTGGTGTCGCATGACGCGAAGGGCTCGACCCCATAGATCCAGGAACCAGGAGATCAACGATGCGATAGCGCGCGACACTCTACTCATCCGTCAATCGACAGCTGCAAACGAGATCAACGACGCTTGACGGAAAAAACCTCATGTGAGCTTTGAAGATGGGGCCGATGGCGCCTTGTGTCTGAGTTCGCAGGATGATGGGATCGCCGTTGTGCTGGATGGTGATCTCTTGCAAACGATCGAGGTCGCGGAGGGTAGGCGATCGACAATCGGCAAGAGCACGCGCACATCCGCCGTGTTGCCCGGCATCATTTCCGAGCAGATCGGACGGCCATCATTGTCGATGACCGCGGCCAGGATCATCTGCTTCAGATCGGGCCGCTTGTCCTTCGAATGCCCATGCTGGCCAAGTGCCTCCCCGCCTTCACCCTCGAACGACAAAGAGGTGGTGTCCATGAAAACGACGGAAAGATCGGTGAACAGATCGCGGCGCCGGGCAAACAGCCGCTCCTCGATCTCGTCCTTGGTGGTGCGCGGTGAAAACGGCGTTGCATCCGCCTGATCGGCTTCATCGAGTTCCTCGCCCAGCCACGCCATGGCGCGGTAGAAATGATGCAGCGCCAAGCCCTCGACGTCGGGGATCGCATAATCGGCGAGCCACGTCGCGCAGGATCGATCGGATCCGGAGACCATGATCCGATGCAGGACTGTGGCGAACACGGCCCGTTCCACCGAGAAGTCGAAGCCGCGGTCTTTGAGCATCTCATCAAGGACCGCCGAGCAGCCCGTCTCTTCCCACAAGCGCCCAAACAGCAAGGGCGCGCCGACCCGCCGGCTGCAAAGCGCCTCAAGCTCGCTCGCTGAAAGCTGCCCGGCTTCGAGCTTGCCCCAACTCGAGTTCTTTAATCGCGGACGTTCCGTCAAGCCCTAAATTCTTTGTCGCCACCGAGGTCATGGTTCTTTCCGGGGTCATGCCATGAACGTATTGGCACGCCTCATGATGGCATCGGAAGCTGGACGTCTCTAATGTTTGCGACGTGGTTGCCAGATCCTACAGAGGATGTGGCGCCTCACTCAAGTCAGCGAGATCATCCTGCCACCGTCCCGGTGGGACTGCTTACCGCTCCAGTTGGAGCGGAACTCTTGGTGTTTTGATTACTGCTGCCCGTTTATGCAGACATGCTTGCCTCCTTGGACCACTGGAACTCGGTGTTGTCTCGCCACATGGAGAAGAGAATGGTGGCGAGTTTGCGGGCAACGGCGACGGCGGCTTTCCTGAACCCTTTTTGTTGCTGCAAACGCAGACCCCAGCTTTTCAACGGTGAGAACCGCGTTCCCCTGGTCAGCAAGGTGAGAGCCGCCTCATAGAGGTAGGCACGCAGCATCGCATCACCCCATTTCGATATCCTGCCGGAATAGTCGACCTCCCCCGATTGGAAGCGTCTTGGCGTCAAACCGACATAGGCACCGGCTTGGGAGCTTCTGGTAAATCGGCTGGGATCATCGATGACCGCAACAAAAGCCGAAGCCACGATCGCGCCAACACCGGGGGCTGTCATCAAGAGCCGGATCGTCTTGTTGTTCTTGGCATGCTTGCGGATCAAAGCGTCAAGCCGATCTTCCTCCTTGCAGGTAACGGTGTGGATGGTCAGCAAGGGGGTGAGGGCAGGCTTGATCGTCGGATCGTCGTCGATCACCTCATGAACCCGCTGACGAAATCCGATGCGCTCCTTACCAGGGGCAATCTTGCCGAGCTTGATACCGAAGATCTTCAGCACGCCACGAATATGACCTTCGAGGTCCTTTCTGACCCGGATCGTGCGATCACGGGCGCCAAGCAAGGTGCGGCGTTCATCGCTGGCCCGGCTCTTGATCTGAACTTCGTTGTACCAGCCGGTCCTTGCAAGATGAGCCAAGCCCTCGGCATCATGGCGGTCTGATTTGTTGCAACGGCCGGAAAGCGCCTTATGGGCAAGACGCGCATCAATACAAACGACGGGCAAACCCAACGCCACCAACTCTCGTGTCAGCCAGATCGAGAGCTGGCCCGTCTCCAGCACGATACGGTTGGCCTCCGGTGCATGGCGCCGCACATAGGCAGCGATCGCTGCCGGCTCAGCGGCGCAAACGCCACGTTGCAAGATACGCCCGTCTCGATCCATGACGCAGATCGAAGTCTCTTCCAATGACACATCAAGCCCAACATACTGCTCCAAGGTCGTTCTCCTGTTCGGTTTGCCAAACATGAGCTTACCTGAGCTCATGCGGACGTGGGGAACGGCCACCCGCGATTACGCCATGTTTGCGCTCACGGCGTCCTATTCGCTGCCGCTGTCGCCGATCCGTTCGATTACCGCGACCGGGAATTATCGGGACAACGCCAGCGGTGCTCGCCTTCAATACCGCCGTGGCCGAGGCGGCTCGGATCTGGGCACGAGCTATCGCCTGGCGACCGAGGTTGGCGATACGCCAAGGCGGGTCGATGGCACGATCCGCTATGACGCACCCCAGGCGACCGGCACGCTGGATGCCGTTTACGCCGACGATGCGTTGACGGCGCGCGCCAATGTCAGCGGTTCGGTCGGGCTGATCGACGGGTATCCTGCTGTTTCGCGCAGACTGGGAAGAGCGTTCGGCATGGTGGCGCTGCCGGGTCATCCAGACGTCACGGTCTATCTCGAGAACCGCGAGGTCGGGCGCACCGACGAAGATGGCTATCTGTTCTTGCCGAGGCTCAATCCGTATCAGGAAAACCGCATTCGCATTCGTGCCGAAGACCTGCCGCTGGATACCGAGATCGAGACGGAAGAACTGGTGGCCGTGCCGTTCGATCGGTCCGGCGTGAAGGTCGCCTTCAACGTCCAGACCAACCGAAGCGCCCTTGCCACCCTTTTGGATGCCGCCGGCATTCCGCTGCCGGCCGGGATGGAGCTGATCACCGAGGAAGGTGACCTGGAGGCAAGAGTCGCCGACCAGGGCCTCGCCTACATCAAGGGCGCTGGCGCCGGTGGCGGCGATCTGGTGAGCAAGCCAGGTCTGCCGCTGCACCGTTGCCCGCTGCCGGCCCTGCCGTCCGAACCCATGTCGAGCCTGGGAGAAATCCGATGCCAGTAATGATCGCAACGCGTCAAGCCAGATGGTTCTTGGGTTGCCTGATACCTTTCCTGATGATGCTGCAAGTCAGCGTGCCCGCCGCCGCCGGATGTGAGGCGAGCGTGTCGCTGGTGGATTTCGGCCGGCTGGATCTGGAACGGGGCGGCGAGGTGACGGGCGAACTCATCGTCAATTGCGATGAACCGGGCGGTTTTAGCATCGGGCTTTCGCCAGGGATCGGTGACTTTACCAAGCGAAGAATGCGCGGCAGCGACGGGGCCGAACTCGTCTACAACCTCTTCGTCGATCCCGCCAGAAGGCGCGTCTGGGGTGACGGTGTTTCCGCCGGCACGCAGAGGATCAAGGGAGAGAACGATGGCCGTCGCCCGTCGATCATTCCAATCTACGGCATCGTGCCTTCGAGGCAGAGCGTGTTGACCGGGCCTTACAGCGACAACCTTCTCGTCACCATCGAGAAACTTTGAACTCTGTTAATTAACGTTAACGATAATAAAAACTAACGATAAATCGTAATTAATACTTCAATGATTTCGTCTATGCCTGGCATTTCCAATTTCATTGCGTCGGTTCTTTCTAGCGCTCGAACGAGGTTGTAAATCGCCATGGCCTTTCTTCATCGATCTATTTTTCTCACCATCATGATGGCCGCCTTTGTCGCGACCATGCCAGGGCAGGCGCAAACGAGCGCAACGCTCAATGTGACAGTCCGTGTCGTTGAGGAATGTGTCATATCGGCAGCACTCAAGCGAAGGATTGCCCGCCTGGCAAGAAAAACCGGACGAACCGATATTCTGCAGACCTGTTCGAAGGGGGTCGTCAGCAAGGTCAATGAGCGCATGGTAAACCAGACGGTGTTGCAGCCGACGGCGCCTTTGCCCTCGGCAATTAACACGGCGCGTATCGCCAAGAAGACATCTGCCGGACGTTCCGATGTTGTCCTGGTGACCGTCAGCTACTGACATCCGGCCAAGGCATTAATTCAGGTCGATCACCAGACCGTCGATGGCAGGCTCGACGCCTTGGGGCAACCTCGAGGCCAAGTCGGCAAAATCAAATTCATGGCTCATATGCGTGAGGATCGCGCGGCGCGGACGTAATCGATCGATCCAGGCTAACGTCTGCTCCAGATGCGCATGGCTTGGATGGGGCCGGTCGCGCAGGCAGTCGACGATCCAGACATTCAAGCCTTCAAGCGCGTCGAGTGCCGCTGCATCCAGTCCATTGACATCCGGCGAATAGGCGAAGTCGCCAACGCGGAAACCCCAACTCGGGCTGCGGCCATGCTGTTGCTCGATCGGGCGTACCAGCATGCCGCCAACCATGAACGGCCCGTCCATCGTGATGGGATTGAGGCAGGGGCGCCACCAGCCTTTCTCGGGATCAGGCGGCTGAAACGCATAATCGAAGCGGTTGCGGATTCGCTCCAGGACCCGTGCAGCGCCGAAGGTATCGATAGGCCGATCGATCAGATTGTTGATGCTTCTGAGATCATCCAGACCGTTGACGTGATCAGCATGGGCATGGGTGTAAAGCACCGCATCCAGCCGATCCATGCCGGCCTCGATCGCCTGCAGCCGAAGCTCCGGTGGCGTATCCACCAGGATCGTGGTGTCGTTGCTTTGGATGGTGATGGCACAGCGCTGACGCTTGTTGCGCGGATCATCCGACAGGCACACATCGCATTGGCAGCCGATCATCGGCACCCCCGACGACGTCCCACATCCCAAGATGCGGACCCGCATCAGGGTTTGCTTTTCTGGCTGGTGCTGATGGGGTCAAGCATCGGGGCGTTTGGCTTTGCTGAACAGGCGGAAGAAATTATCGGTGGTGACTAGCTCGACCTTAGCGACGTCCACTTGCTTAACCTCGGCGAGTTTTGCCGCAATGTAGGGGATGTAGCAAGGTTCGTTGGTCTTGACCTTGCGGAACGGGGCCGGTGTGAGATAGGGGCTGTCGGTTTCCAGCAGCAGACGATCCATTGGGATTTTCTCGATGGTTTCACGAAGCTCCTCGGAGCGTGTGAACGTCAGAATACCGCCTAGCCCCAGATAAAAACCGAGTTCGATCGCGGCGAAACCGAATTCGGGGCTCGAACTGTAGCAGTGAATGACCGCCTCATAGCGTCCCTTATCCAGCTCGTCGCGCATGATCCGAAGCGTGTCGTCATCGGCAGACCTTGTATGCACGATGAGTGGGAGGCCGCTCACCCTGGCCGCTTCGATATGGGCGCGAAAGCCGCTGGCTTGGTTCGCCGGCGTGCTGTTGTTGTAGTGGTAATCCAGCCCCGCCTCGCCGACCCCGATCACCTTGGGATGATCGACATGGGCGAGCAGGGCATCGGCGCTGTCCGGGCCTTCTTCATCAGCCCGGTGCGGATGAACGCCAACCGAGCACCACACATTCGGATGGTCTTCCGCGATGGACAATACACCTTTGAAACTCAGTAGCTTGGTGCCGATGGTCTGCATTACCTTGACGCCGGCCTCGTCGGCACGGGCAAGCACGCCGTTTCGATCCTCGGCGAGCTTCGGAAAATCCAGGTGACAATGGCTGTCAACCAGCATCAGGCAGCTTCATCTGCATAGCGCGGGAAGACGCCGGCCGGCTTCGGCAGCTCCGTACCGGATTCCAGCCCCCCCCGATCGGTCACGTAAAAGTCAAGCGTCCGGCTGCTTGCCGGAACCGCCAGCTGGTTCAGGATCTCTTTAGAGGCTTCCGGCATGAAGGCTTGCGTCAGCAGTGCCAGGCGCCGTATCGTCTCCGCCAGGTGGTAGAGCACAGAGGCCATGCGCGGCGGGTTCGTCTTCTTCAATGTCCAGGGGGCCTGGGCATCGACATAGCGGTTGGCCGCGCCGACGACGTCGAAAATCACCTCGAGCGCCTTATGCAGCGCCTGCTTCTCCATATGCTCCCTAACGAGATCGAGCAGCGCATCGGTCAGCCCATTGAGCGCCTGATCATCCGAATTCACCTCGCCAGGTATGGGCTGCGGCACCCTGCCGCCGCAGTTTTTGGCGATCATGGAGAGAACGCGCTGGCAGAGGTTGCCGTAATCGTTGGCGAGATCGCTGTTGATGCGGTTGACCATCGAGGTTCGGGAAAAATCACCGTCGTTACCGAAGGGCACGTCGCGCAGCAGGAAATAGCGGAGCTGGTCCAGGCCGTAGCTATCGATTAGCTCGTAAGGATCGAGGGCGTTGTTGAGCGACTTCGACATCTTCTCGCCCTCGATGGTCCACCAGCCATGAGCGAATACGCGCTTCGGTGGTTCCAGCCCGGCAGCGAGCAGGAAAGCCGGCCAGAAAACGGCGTGAAAGCGCAAAATATCCTTGCCGATGACGTGCACATCCGCCGGCCAGAATTTTTGGTAGTTTTCGGCATCCTCATCGGGGTAGCCGAGGGCGGTCATGTAGTTGGTGAGCGCATCAAGCCAGACATAGACCACGTGGTCCGGATCATCCGGAACCGGGATGCCCCAGGTAAAACTGGTACGGGAGATCGAGAGATCCTGCAGGCCTCCCTTGACGAAGCTGATTACCTCGTTCCGGCGGCTTGTGGGCGCGATGAAATCGGAATTCTCTTCATAAAAGCTGAGCAGCTTATCCTCCCAGGCGGAGAGGCGGAAGAAATAGCTGGGCTCTTCCACCCACTCCACAGGTGCGCCCGTGGGCGCCTTGCCGTTCACCAGCTCGTTTTCCGTGTAGAATGCCTCGTCGCGCACGGCATACCAGCCGGCATACCCGCCGAGATAAATGTCACCGGCGTCGACCAGCTTCCGCCAAAGGGCCTGAACACCTTTCTTGTGGCGTTCTTCGGTGGTGCGGATGAAGTCGTCGTTGGACACACCCATGCGCGCGGCCAGCTCGCGAAAGCGCTTCGACAGCTCATCGGTGAACGCCTGCGGCTCGATCCCCCGGGCCGCCGCTGCCTTTTCCACCTTCTGACCATGTTCGTCGGTGCCGGTTAGAAAATGGACCTGCTTGCCGTCGAGCCGGGCAAACCTCGCCAGCGCGTCGCAGGCGAGCGTGGTGTAGGCATGGCCGATATGGGGCACGTCATTCACGTAATATATCGGTGTGGTGACATAAAATCTGTCAGCCGACGGCATGGCGTTCTCCTAACAAATTACTGTCCAGAGATGATGCCTTTGTTTGAAAGGGCAAGGCCACTTTTGGCGTTGCCGCCATGGCGGTCAGAATCTGGGCAAGAGCTTGCGTATGATCGAGATTGAGACCGTCAACGGCAGCCGACAATCGGTTGATTTTTTCCCACAAGGACGCCCAGCAATCAAGGGGCTGGCGGCTCGCGAGGCGTGACAGGCTCTCGATCTCTCCTGTGAACAGCGCTGCGCCGCTCCGCTCGGTCGCTTGGGCGATGACGCGGCCAAACACGGTCTGCAATAGATCCGTTGTGCGGGCGAAGCCGTCCTTGGCGCTCTGCCTGGCAAGCGTCGTTGCCAGGTCATCGAGATCGAGGGCATGGGCTGGTTCGGCTGCAATGGTTCGAACCACCCTCTCGTAGGTTGCAAGCCAATCACTGCCGGCAAGCTCGAGCGCTTGGCCGAGGCTGCCCTTGGCCAAGGTGACGATGGCAGCTCGCGAGTCCGCGGGTAGATCCTGGGCATGGTGAGATAAGAGGTCCAGAAGATGGACATCGTCCAGACCTCGAAGCCCCAGCTTCGCACAGCGGGAGCGAAGGGTTGCCGCGACCTGGCCTGGCCGGTGGCTGATCAAAATCAGCACAGCACCGTCGGGTGGTTCTTCCAGAGGTTTGAGCAGCGCGTTGGCCGCATTGCGGTTCAGTTGTTCAGCACCATCGACGATCAGAACGCGCCTCGTTCCGATCGCGGGCGTTCGGTGCAGATTGGCGGTCGCTTCGCGGACCCGATCGACCGGTATGGTCGGCTTCATCTTTCCGGTTTTCGGGTCACGTTCCGCTTCGATGATTTTCAGATCAGGGTGATGGCCTCCCGCCACCTGGCTAAACACCGTATGATCCCTGGGAATGGTGAGCGAAGGCCCTGTAGCCTCCGATCCTGCGAGCAAGGCCCGGGCAAAACGGTAAGCAAGCGTAGCCTTGCCGATACCACGGCGGCCGAACATCAGCCAGCCATGATGCAGGCGGGCAGACGAGATCGCCTGTTCCAAGGTGCTAACAGCGGCTTCATGGCCGAAGATATCGGGATTGGCGGCGGGGTCCGGCAGAAAGTCAGCAGGTGCCATGGTCAATCCACACCAAGGTTGTGGAGATCAAAACGCTCGGTGACGGCATGCCGGATGGCCTTGCCGACATCGATCTCGTCGAGGCCGGCATCAACCACGGCAAAGCGCTTGGGTTCAGCGGCCGCCAAGGCCAAAAATCCTGCCCGGACCGTTTCGTGAAACTCTCTTTCCATCTGATCGAACCGATTGACCTCGCCGGAACGTTGCCGTCTGGCAAGCCCGATCTCGACGGGCACATCCAGGAGCAAGGTCAGATCGGGTGAAAGATCCTCGAAGATCGTGGCATGCAGGCGATCGATCAGCTCGAGGCCGAGGGTCCCAGCAATCCCCTGATAAACGCGGGTGGAATCGATGAACCGATCGCATAGAACCCACCGTCCACCGGCAAGTGCCGGTTTGATCCGCCGCGAAATATGATCATGCCTTGCTGCAAGAAACAGGAGGGTTTCGGTGAGCGGCAACCAGCGATCGGCGGCTCCTTCGGTGACCAAGCTGCGGATGGCCTCGGCCCCTTTGGTGCCGCCAGGTTCGCGGGTGGTAACCACATCAGCCCCGGCCTTGGCAAGCCTTGACGCAAGGCGATGAATCTGGGTTGATTTGCCGCCGCCCTCGCCGCCTTCGAAGGTGATGAACCGGCCTGGATTGGACATCAATATTCCGAGCTAACTTCGATCTGTGTGATCAGGATGGCCCGAAGATAAGATATTCCAGTGCTCCGGTCACCCTGCCAACGAAATCGGCCTTCGCGACATTGGCACCGGCAAGGACCGGAACCTCTTCCATGGAAAGGCCAGGGGCTTCGATCCGGATCTTGGCCAAGGCCGAACCCTCCCGGATCGGGGCCGGTATCGGCGTCTCGTAGATCAGCTTGATCTTGAGTGCACGTCTGGCCTCATCGGTCAGGCTGAGCTTGATGTCGCGATCGATCACCAAGGGAACAGTCAGGTCTTCGCCGAGCCAGACATTGGCGTGGTCGACCTCCTGGCCTTTTGTCAACAACGAATAATTGCGAAAGCGCCTGAAGCCGAATTCGAGGAGGCGCTCGTTTTCGGTTGCGCGCGCCTGTGCCGAGCTAAGCCCCATGGCAACCGAAATCAGTCGGCGACCGTCGCGAACGGCTGATGCCACCAAGCCATAGCCGGAGTCTTCCGTATGGCCGGTTTTCAGACCATCGGCGCCCGGGACGCGGCCAAGAAGGAGGTTGCGATTAGGTTGGCGGATCTCGCTGTATTCGAAGTCGCGTTCGGCAAAGATGCCATACTGATCGGGGAAATCCGTGATCAGCCTTGCAGCCAAGATTGCCAGATCGCGCGCGGTCATCAAATGATCGGGTGCCGGCCAGCCGCTGGCATTCGCAAAGGTGCTTTTGGTGAGACCGATCTCCAGACCTTTGGCCGTCATATCCTTGGCGAATTGCTCCTCGCTGCCCGATAAGCCTTCAGCCACGACAATGCAGGCATCATTGCCGGAAAGAATGATGATGCCGCGCAGCAAGTCGTCGACGCGCACCCGCTTGCCAACCTCGACGAACATCTTGGAACCACCCTTTTTCCAGGCTTTCTTGCTGACCGGGAGCGTATCATCCATCTTCAGGCGACCATCTTTGATCTGCTCGAGGATCATGTAGGTGGTCATCAGCTTGCTCATGGAGGCGGGCGGGAGTCTTTGGTCAGCACTCTTTTCAAATAGGACCTGCCCTGTTTCCACGTCGAGCAAGATGGCAGCCTCAGCCTCAGTCTCGAAGGCTCCTGCCATTCGGGCAGTGATCAACGTCGCGGTCGTTGCGACTGTAAGGAAAATGAAGACGCGCTGGACAAATAAGCTTAGAGATATCAACGGATCACCATTTTGGAAAAGTTGTCAAACCGCCAGCGGGTTCTGATCGCGATGAGACCTGATTGTCAAGACGGAGGAGCTAGTCTTTTTGGATCAGATCGGCGAGTTCGCCGACGGTCAACGCAAAATAAGTTGACCGGTTCCAATCCATCAAGACGCGAAAATTATCGTACACCAGATACGCTGGACCCTTACCCTCATCGGTCTGCAAAAGCGAAGCGTCGAGTGCAACGCTCGGCAGACTTCGACCGTTGGTCCGGCGGACACCAAGGGATTGCCATTCGGGCAGGGATTTGACGATCTTCAAAGCCGCTTTGCTGGTCGGCGGTGCTTTTTCGGCGCTGGCAAGCTTGACCTTTCGCCCCCAGGTATAATTGTCGTTCCAGCCGGAACCGGCGAGGTAATTCGCGATCGAGGCGAAAATATCGGGAAGGCTGTTCCAGATATCACGTCTGCCGTCGCCATCGAAATCAACGGCGAAACGGAGGAAGCTGGACGGCATGAACTGGCTCTGGCCCATCGCACCGGCCCAGGAGCCACGCATTTCGTCGGGGCTGATATGGCCCTCATCGAGAATGCGAAGGGCCGCAATCAGCTCGCTTCGAAAAAACGCCGCACGCCGGCCGTCATAGGCAAGCGTTGCAAGTGCCGGTACCACATCATGCCCGCCCTGAAACCCGCCATAGCTGGTCTCGATGCCCCAAAGGGCGATGATGAAACGAGGCTGCACCTTGTATTGCTCGGCGACCTGTTTGAGGAGTGCTCGATGCTCTTTGTAAAGGGCCTGGCCGCGCTCGACCCGGGATTTTGCCAAAATTTTTCGGTTGTATTCTTGAAATGTGAGCCTGCCTTCGGGTTGGCGACGATCAAGTTCGATCACCTCCGGTATCGGCTTTAGTTGATCGAGCGCAGCGGCGATGATCCCATTCGAGATGCCGGCGGCCTTGGCCTCGGCCCGGACTTCGGCCAACCAGTCTTCGAAAGATGGATCATCGGCAGCAAAACCGGTGCTCGTGCCGATAACCCATGCCAAAACTAGCGCCATCATCCCTGGAAAAAACCAGCTCCTCATGCCCGACATCACAAGCCAGCTCCTTTGAAAAAAAGCTACAAGTAGCATGTATGTCATAATAATCAACTTTTACGCAATTATCAATATTGAGGATATCACGGGGTCGCTCGATGACAATCGCTCATCATATGACATTGTCTTCAGGCCATTTTTTTCGAATTTTTCGAAGGATAACAAGAAGGGCTTTGTGTTCAGCCATCGACAAACTCAGGCTTGGTACGGCGACGTCGACGAAACAGCCCTTTGTCAGAAATCCTCATGCACGACGTTCTCCAGCCCCTCCGATGGCTTGTCGAACGACAATGTTAAGCGATCATGTATTGCGGACAAGCCATTGGACCACTCATCGATCAAACAGCCTTCCTCTCAGCACCTAGGGCGGTTTCGATGTCGCTCAGGAGCTTTTGCTCAGGTTCGCTGAAGCGCTCGCCACCAAAGCCTAGAAAACCACCTTCAGACGCGGCCATGGCAACTTTTTCGGCAACGGAAATCACCCATTGCCTGTATTCGGCGGCTTCCTTGGCTGTCGACTTGTGCGCAATAACAGCGGCGACCGATCGACAGTCTTCAAGCGCCAGGGCAACCATCGACTCCCTGGAATTGACGCCATTTTCCTTGATGCGGGCGGTCATCCAGTCCCTGCATTTCTTCGCCTCATCCATGGCTCCGCTTCTGCCCTCTTCGACATGGGGAACAACGGCCTGAATCAGGCTGTTGTCAGGATAATCCTGAACACCCGCGAGCACCGACTTGGCGCTGGCGAACATCTCTTTGCCGGTGCCGATCAAGCCACTCTTGCCGATCATCGCCATCGCTGAACCGATCATATGCGGCGTGCCGGCAAGTAAGAAGAGCTCCTCTTCGCTGTAGGTCGACGCCATGACGTTATCCTCGCGCGAGTTTGAAGTGTGAACAGCACTGCAGTCGGCATGTCATACGATCTTGTCATTCAATAGCACATAGGGTGTGATCCTCCTTTGGCTAAGTCAACGACGTCGGAGACAGCAAGCCAAAGTAAAGAGAGCTAGCGTTGACGGTCGTGGCCTTTTTTGGCCATGACGAAGGCAAGCTTTTGCTTGGCCAAATCGGCAAGGCTGCTGCGATCGGCATTGATCGGCCCTTGAATGACGACTTCTGTGAGACTTGCCGGGTCCATGGCGCAGACGCGCATGATGCTGCCTATCGCAATAAATTCCAGGATGATCTCGTTTGATGAAAGCGGGTGATGCGTGGTCATAAAGTCGTCGCCGGATTCGTGATGTCTACAAAACGACATGATGGAACCCGATATTGGTAAAGAATTCGTTAAATTCGATATGCGGCATTGACCTTGAGACACGCGCATTCGATGTTTTCTATAAATTCCTGTAACAACGATCTTTTTCGGGCTTTTTAACATATGAACATGCGTGCCTTGGGCCTGTTGCTGGTGACGGCGTTGGCGATGTCGGGTTTCGATGCTGCCGTCGCGCAGGATCAGCCCGCTTTGGTGCAGGTGGATGAGGTGCGCACCGAGCCGCTCAATCAGACGCGCCCGGTGCTGGGGCGGATCGTCACCAAGCAGCAGGGCGAAGTGGCCGTCAGGGTTGGCGGGCAGGTGTCGTCGGTCGCTGTAGACGTCGGCGATCAAGTCGAAAAGGGGGCCCCGCTGGTCGAGCTGGATGCGGAACCGGTCCAATATGGTCTCGATTTGGCGAATGCCGAGTATGAGACGGCCCTTGCCGACCAGGCAACGGCCGAGGCGGAGATCGAGCTCCTGGAGAGCGAACTGGCCCGGCTGGCCCGGCTCAAGAAATCGGCCGCTTTTTCCAAGGCGCAGCTCGAAGACAAGGTTCGGCAGATTGCCGTCGCCAAGCGCAGGATGAGTGCAGCGACCGCCAGGCTTGGTCAATATCAGGCCAAGCAGCGATCGAGCGCCAAAGATCTCGATGACATGGTGATCAGAGCGCCCTATGCCGGCGTCGTCAGCCGCCGGCTGGTCAGCCCCGGTGCTTATGTGCGTCCCGGTGATGCGGTGGTTTCCCTGATCGATGACAGATCGCTGGAGATCGAGGCTGATGTGCCGGTTGATCAGCTGGAAGCGCTGACGCCGGGGGCCAATTTGGAGGTGATCATTGCCGGTGAGCGCTACGGTGCTGACGTGCGCGCGATCGTGCCGGAGGAGAATCCGCTGACCCGAACCAGAGCGGTTCGTCTCACACCCGAGTTCGGCGATGAAACGTCCGGCCTTGCGGTGGCTCAAAGCGTCACCCTTGAGGTCCCGATCGGACTCACGCGGGACGTGATGACCGTCGACAAGGACGGTGTGATCCAGCGTCCGAACGGGGCGATTGTTTTCCTGGTGAAGAATCAGGCAGCGACCCCTCAGCCGGTGCAGCTGGGTGCTGCGGTTGGCGGGCGGTTCGAGGTTCTAGGCGGTCTCGAGGAGGGGGATCTTGTGGTTATCCGCGGCAATGAGCGTCTTCAGCCTGGTCAGGCCGTCACTTATCCGGGGGCACCCGAAGCCTCGACGGACGCCAAACCCCAGAACGGGAAGAGCGAGTTCTAGATGGACCTGATCCGGCTTGCGATCGATCGACCCATCGCCGTGATCGCGGCGGTGCTGATGGCGCTGCTTTTCGGACTGGTCGCCCTTACCACGATACCCATCCAGCTGACACCGGACGTCCGAAAGCCGGTGATCACCATCGAAACCAGATGGCCGGGAGCTGCCCCTGCCGAGATCGAGCGGGAGATCATCAACGAGCAGGAAGAGGTGCTGCGCGGCTTGCCGGGCGTCGAGAAGATGACCTCGCGCTCCCAGGACGGCCAGGGCGATGTCACGCTGGAGTTTCAGATCGGCCAGGATATGGATCGGGCCTTGCTGCTGGTCGCCAACCGTCTCGACCGGGTCTCCAGTTATCCCGATGAAGCCGACGAGCCGACGCTCGATACGGCCGGCACCGAAGACAACCCGATTGCCTGGTTCATCGTCACCCGCGAAGAGGGCAACGAGCAGCCGATCTACACGTTCAGGGACCTGGTCGAGGACACGGTCCAGGACCGTCTGGAGCGCGTGAACGGCGTTTCCAAAGTGAACGTTTACGGAGGCAGCGAGCGCGAGTTGCAGGTCATCGTCGATCCTGACCGCATGGCCCGTTATCAGCTCACCATTCCTGAAATCGTCGATGCGCTGCAGAGTGCCAATATTTCGACGACGGCAGGTGATGTCGAGGAAGGCAAGCGCCGCTACATCGTCCGCACCGAGGGCGAGTTCGTCGAGCCGGCTCAGATCGAGCAAGTGGTGCTGCGCAGCCTGCGCGATGAGAGGCAGCGGCCGGCTCGGCCGGGTGACCGTCGGCGACATCGCGACGGTGGCGTTTGCGCACAAGGAACCCGCTGCCAATATTCGTATCCTTGGCGAATCGGCCATGGCGATCAACGCCCAGCGCGAGACCGGCGCCAACGTGATTGACACGATGGACGCGATCAAGGAGGCGATCGCGGAGATGCAATCGGGGCCGCTGCCGGCGGCCGGGCTGACCATTCGCCAAGTCTACGATGAGACGGTGTATATCGACAGCGCGATCAGACTTGGTGAACCAGAATATTCTGGTCGGCGGCGCGCTTGCAGCGCTCATGCTCCTGCTGTTTCTCCGTTCAGGTTACGCGACCCTCATTGTCTCGATCGCGATCCCGGTCTCGGTGGTCGCGTCCTTCGTCGCCATGGCGTTCATGGGGCGGTCCCTTAACGTGATTTCCCTTGCCGGCATTGCCTTTGCAGTAGGTATGGTGGTCGATGCCGCGATCGTCGTGCTGGAGAATATCTATCGCCTTCGCCAGAAGGGCATGGCGCCTGCGGAGGCCGCCTATCAGGGGGCAAAACAGGTCTGGGGCGCTATTTTGGTTTCGGCGCTGACCACGGTCATGGTGTTCATCCCGATTCTCACCATGAAGCTGGAAGTGGGCCAGCTTTTCAGAGATATCGCGGTGGCGATTTCGGTGGCCGTCATGTTGTCGCTCCTGGTGGCGATGACCGTGATCCCGGCGCTTTCAAAGCGGCTCCTGACCAATGTCCGCCCCAAAGGAACCGGCATGTCCCTGCCGGTTATCGATCACCTGGCCTCCGGATTTTCCTCGATTGTCATGGGGTTTACCGGCGCAGTCGTGAAGAGCCGCGTCTTTGCCTTGATCGTGGCGTCCGTCGTGACTGTGTTGGCGCTTTTCGCTTCATATCTCCTCTTGCCCAAGCTCGAATATCTGCCCGACGGTAACCGCAATCTGGTGTTTGGCATCGTCATCCCGCCACCTGGTTACAATCTCGATACCAAGACGGAAATCGCCAAGAAGATCGAGGAGGCCTCAAAGCCGCTCTGGTCGGTCGAGACCGGCGTCGAGCCCGAGCCGGGTGGTCCGCCAAAAATCCGAGACTTCTTCTTCGTCTCGGCCCGTGGTTTCATTTTCTTAGGGGCTCAGGCCGAACAGGAGCAGCGGGCGGGCGAATTGATCGAACCCTTGTCCAAGCCGGTTTTTGCGGAACCCGGCACCTTCGGCTTCATCACCCAGCCCTCCATGTTTGGCCGCGGCATCGGCGGGGGGCGGGCTGTTGATCTGGATATTTCCGGACCAAACCTTGAGGAGGTTCTAGGCATCGCGCTCAAGACGGCCGGCCTGGTCAGCGGTGCGCTGCCGCGCGAAGCGGGGCATCAGCTCAGGCCGAAGCCTGGGCTGGAACTGGGCGCGCCCGAGGTTCGCCTGATCCCGGATCGCGTGCGCCTGGCCGATGCCGGCGTTTCCGCGCGCACCCTTGCGACCACGGTCGATGCCTTCAATGACGGACTGCGCGTTGCGGAAATCACGGTCGGCGGCAAGCGCATCGACCTGACATTGCTTGGCCCGAAACCGGAAGGTGAGCAGCGCACGCAATCGATCGAAAGCCTGCCCGTGGTAACCAGCTCCGGCCAGATTCTGCCAGCCGGCAGCCTCGCCAGCATCCAGGTGACCGAGGGGCCGAACGAGATCCTGCATCTGGAGCGCGAACGGACGGTCACCCTTGAGATTCGGCCGGCCAACGACCTTCCGCTCGAAACCGCGATGGAAATTCTCGAGCGGGATGTAATCGCCAAGCTCAGGGCCGACGGCTTGCCGCCCGGTGTCAAGATCAACCTTGCCGGCACCGCTGATCAGCTGACCCAGACCTGGGATGCGATGGTGATCAATTTAGCGCTGGCGATCGTGATCGTCTATCTGGTGATGGCGGTGCTGTTCGAGAGCTTCGTCTACCCGCTGATCATCCTGATCTCGGTGCCGGTGGCGGCAGCCGGCGGCGTCGGCGGTCTCGCTTTACTGAACCTGTATCAGTATCAGGCCTTGGACATGCTGACGCTTCTGGGCTTTGTTATTCTGGTCGGCATTGTCGTGAACAATGCGATCTTGCTGGTGCATCAGACGCTCCATCTCAACCGGGAGCAGGGGATGGGCGTCGACGACGCTATCCAGGAAGCCACCCGCAACCGGCTTCGGCCGATCTTTATGAGCACACTCACGTCAGTGTTCGGGATGCTGCCCCTGGTGCTCTTTCCGGGCGCAGGCTCCGAGCTTTATCGGGGTCTTGGTTCGGTGGTGATCGGCGGCTTGGCCTTGTCGGCGCTGCTCACGCTTCTGCTGATCCCGCCGATGCTGAGCCTGTTCATGAGCAGACGACAGATACCCTTGCCGGATGCTGTCGCTGCGGCCAGTCCGGCAGAATAGCTCTTGTGGTTTGTTCGCACCACTAAACAGGGGACTGCACCCTTTCGTTCTGCCGGGTGATTACCTTTTTCCACGAATAATCTATGTAGAGAGGCGTTTCACCAACGCGATGTCGTTTTCGGGATATCGTTATCGTCGGATTTTACGGCTACTCAATCGCAAAAGAGGGGGACTTCATGAAATTCCATTCCTGGATGAGCAGAGTCACGAAAATATCCGCGGTTCTCTTGGGCACGATGGTGCTGGCAGGCTGCGCTTACTGGCCGAGTTCCGGCAGCAACGGGCTGTTCTATACCAACGTCACCAAGCCTGTTGCCGTTCTGGACGCGGAAGCGACAACCGTCAGAACGGGCGAAGCTTGCGCCATCGGGCTTTTAGGTCTTTTTGCGTCAGGTGACAGCAGCATCAATGCTGCCAAAAACAATGTTGGCATTACCAAGATCACAACCGTCGAGGAGCATTATAAGCAATATCTTCTCGGTGCTTACTCGCGATATTGCGTCATCGTTAGCGGGACCTGATCAGGTCTTGGACGACCTTGTTGGGGCATTTCATCGTTAGGTTTTCGGATGAACTCCGAGGTTTCTTAAGCCTGCGCGTTAATCGATTGGTCGTCTTTTTCTGGCATTCTCAAGCCAAGAACAAGACGAGGAAATCGTTATGCGGTCGGGTGTCGGCATCCTCTTGGGTGCCTTATTGCTGGCCTCGGTTATCACGCCGGGGCCAGCTTTTGCCTATGTGAGCTATCACTCCGTCAAGCAGACCCTCTACGACCAGGTCTTCGGGTCGACCAGAAGAACTCTCTATTGCCAATGCCCGTTCGATGCGCGCCGCCGGCTCGATCTGAGAGCATGCGGCTATTTCAGCCCCGGTGGCGGCGAGCGCGCGAGACGGGTCGAGGTCGAGCATGTGGTGCCGGCGTCCTGGATCGGCGAGGGGCGGGCTTGCTGGCAAAAGAAAATCTGCCGCGATGGCAAAGGGCGCTTCTTCAAAGGGCGAAAATGCTGTCTGAAAACGGATGCCGCCTTTCGCGACGCCTATCAGGACCTGCATAATCTCTGGCCTGCGGTCGGCGAGGTCAACGAACAACGCCGGAATTATCGTTTCGGGCTGATCGAGGGCGAGCGGCGGGATTTTGGCCGGTGCGACGTGGAGATCGACCGGAAGGCCAAGCTTGCCGAGCCACGCCCGGAAATTCGAGGCGATGTCGCCAGGATCAGCCTCTACATGGCGCACCATCATCATATCCGGCTAAGCGCCGAGCAATATCACCTCTTCGAGGTCTGGCATCGCACCGATCCGCCTGACGCCGAAGAACAGCGCCGAAACGAGGTCATCAAAAACATTCAGGGAACGGCCAATCCCTACATCAGCGGCCCTAACTCCTGAGCGAATGCCACCTTGTCGACGAGCCCCGCATCGGGGTCAGACGCCGAGATTGAAGGCGATGGAGATGCGTGTCTGATCGCCGTGATAGGGTCGAACGGCGTGCTGCAGCCAGGAGGGAAACAGGATCATCTGGCCGGCTTTCGGGTAGATCAGCTCGCTCGCTCCCACCGAGAGCCCGCCGGGCGTCGAAAAGCCGAGATTGGGGGCATACATCGCGGGGGCTATGCCGCGCGGGTCCTGCATTTCGAAGGCGCCGTCCAGGCCTGTATCCTGGCCGATGCCGCCATCGTCGACATAATAGGTGCCTGACCAGAAGCAGCCGGGATGGGTGTGAAACTCGTTGCCATGACCCCGGCGGTTGACGTTCGCCCAGGCGTTCATTTTCCAGGCGATCTTCACCGCCTTGCCGGCACGATCCGCGGTCATTTTGCTCGCAAGTGCGGCAGCTGCCTCGAGAATCCGCTTGCCGCCGGCGCCACCCCATCGCTCGAATTCGTGATCCGATTGCCAGCCGCCAAGATTGCTATGCTGGCGCCCTTCGCTCTCCTGCTCCCGACGCAGCACCGCCTCCCTGATCTCGACATTGAGCTCGGCCGCATCAGGCAGCTGAACCACCGCCACCGGCGTTGCAAAATAGCTTCGAAGCTCGACATTGATCTGGTTCATGGGCATGACCTTGCGGGCGTCGTTCGTTGGCCGGTTGAGACAATGCCCCAAGGCTCTAGCAGGCGTTTTTTTAACTGTCCATGAGTTCGGTCCCGGCGGCGCGTGAGGTTGTCCCTCGTGAAGCCGCTGTCTAAAAAAACGTCTTCACGCCCTCGATCACCTTGTAGTCGTCGTCGACCACGTAGATGAGCTGCCATTTATCGAAGGTGGTGCAGGGGTGGGAGATGCCGAAGGTGATGATGTCGCCGACCTTGAGCGGGCTGTCCTCCGGCACATCCAAAAAGGCATGCTGATCATTCAGTGCCAAGGTGGCATGGCCGTGACTTAAGGGTTCGGGCTTGGCGTGGCGGCCCGGTCGAAACCAATGTTCCGGCAACGGCATGCCGGCATCGAAGGAGACGTCGCGTTTGCCCATGGTTGCCAGAACACGGCCCGGTTCCGGGCGCGACTGCACATATGCCCAGACTTCGAGGGCAGGGCGGAGGCCGTCGCCGAGCTCCATCAGCTCGGGCGTGCGCTGGTCGAGATCGGCAAAGGCGGATCGATACATGCCGCTGTCATGGCTGAAATAACAGCCGCTTCTGATGACCACCTGGGTCTCACGTCCAAGATCCGTCTGTTTGAAGATTTGGGTCACGAGATCGAAAAACGATGAGCCGCCGGCGGACAGGATCACCGGCCCCGCGGCGAACAGATCTTCGGCGGTAGCGCGCTTGGCGATCTCGGCAAGATAGATCAGAAAATCAGTGACCGCTTCCGCCGTCGCTTTCGTCGTCTCGCCCTTGATCACGCCCTCGAAACCTTCGATGCCGACGAGCGCAAGCTCGGGCGCTTTCGCAACCGCGCGAGCGACCTCCAAGGCCTGTTCCAACGTCCTGCAACCGGTCCGCTTCCCTTCGATACCCCCCTCCAACAAGAGCTTGAGCGGTCTTGATCCAGCAAACGCCCTGCATTCTTTCACCAGCAGATCAACGCCGTCGACCGAGTCGACCAAGCAATAAAAATCAAAGCCGGGATCGGCTTCCAAGGCTGCAAGGACTTGGCGGATCGCCTGCTTGCCGACCAGCTGGTTGGCCATCAGCACCCGCGGCACGCCGAAGCGCCTGCACACCTGCATCTGCTGCACGGTCGCGACCGTGATGCCGAAGGCGCCGTCATCGAGCTGACGGGCAAAAAGCTGCGGCGCCATGGTGGTCTTGCCATGGGGGCAGAAACTGATGTCGTGATGCTCGAGAAAGCGGCGCATCCAGCGGCTGTTGTGACGAAGGGCGCTGTCCTTCACGATCAGTGCCGGCAGCATCAGGTCCTCGTTCAAGAGCGACCAGCCCTGCTCGCCTATGTCACCCAAGTGGAGAGCGTCGGTATCGGCGGGCCAACCCTTGGTCGTGGGGAGGATCGATGTTGCAAGCAGGGGCGACAAGTGCATCGATGATCTCCTTGGTTGGCGGCAAGCTAATCGAGCGGCTGATCAATCCATGAAGAGCCATCTCACGGCTTTAGGCAAGTTGGGAAATTCACGCCGTCATCATTTTCGTATACGGTTCGCGGAAGAAGTTGGCGCAGAAGGGAAATTTCCGTTGCTTCGTTATGTCGTTCATCGTTTGATCATCATGATCCCGACGCTTCTGGCGATCAGCCTGATCTCGTTCGTGATCATCCAGCTGCCGCCGGGCGACTATCTTGAGAGCTACGTCGCCGAGCTTCAAGCGCAGGGCGAAAGCATCCAATCCGAGAAAATCGAATATCTCCGCCAGACTTATGGCCTCGACAAGCCCTGGTGGCAGCAATATCTCATCTGGATGAAGGGGTTGTTTCAGGGCGATCTCGGCTTCTCCTTCGCCTATGACCTCCCGGTCAGCAAGATCATCGGCGACAGGATTTTTTTGTCGTTTATCGTTTCATTCTCGGCCATTTTGTTCATTTGGGCCGTATCGTTCCCCATCGGCATCTATTCGGCGACCCACCAATACAGCGCTGGCGATCATATCCTGAGCTTCATCGGCTATCTCGGTTTGGCCACACCGAATTTCCTGCTGGCCCTGGTGCTGCTCTATTTTGCCAATGTCTATTTCGGCCTGTCGATCGGCGGGTTGATGGACCCTGAATATCTGGACGAGCCGATGAGCTTCGCCAAGGCGGGCTCGATCCTCCAGCATCTGATCGTGCCGGTGGTGGTCATCGGCACCGCCGGCACGGCCGGCATGATCCGCCGCATGCGGGCGAACCTTCTGGACGAGCTGCAAAAGCCCTATGTGGTGACCGCCAAGGCCAAGGGCCTCTCTCCTTTTCGTGCTCTTTGCAAATATCCCCTTCGGATGGCGCTCAACCCGTTCATCGCCGATATCGGCGCCCTCCTTCCCTCCATCATCTCCGGCGAGGTGATCGTCTCGACGATTCTATCCCTGCCGACGACAGGGCCGATGCTGCTGGAGGCGCTCCAGACCCAGGACATGTACCTTGCCGGCTCCTTCCTGATGCTGCTTGCAGGGCTGACCGTTGTCGGCATGCTGCTCTCGGACCTGGCACTTGCCGCGCTCGATCCGCGTATTCGTTTCGAAGGCGGGCAGGGGCGATGAGCGAGCGTTACGTCGATCAGGCGCCCTTCAATCCCGAAGCCGATGCCGAACACCTGACGCCGGAGCAGGAGCGGTTCTACACAGCCTCCCAATGGCAGCTGATGTGGTGGAAGTTCCGCCGTCACAAGCTGGCGGTGGCCGCCGGTTTTTTTCTGCTTTGTCTCTATGGATCGACGCTGATTTCCGAGTGGATCGCCCCCTACGATCTGCAGACCCGCAATTCCCAGTTCATCCACTTCCCGCCGCAGTCCGTCCATCTCTTCCATGAAGGCGCCTTTGTCGGACCGTTCGTCTATGGCTCGAGTTTCAAGCTCAATATGGACACCCTGAAGCGGGAATACCTGCCGGATCCGAGCAAGGTGCAAAAACTTCGTTTTTTCTGCTCGGGCGATAGTTACAAGTTCTGGGGACTGATTCCCGCCGATTTCCATCTTGTCTGTCCGGCCGAAGGCGGGACGTTTTTTCTGTTTGGCACCGACCGCCTCGGCCGCGATATGTTTTCCCGCATCGTCTACGGGACCCGTATTTCACTGACCGTCGGCCTCGTCGGCATTACGCTCAGCTTCGTGCTCGGGATCATACTCGGCGGGATGTCCGGCTACTATGGCGGCTGGATCGACAATGTAATCCAGCGCATGATCGAGATGATCCGATCCTTTCCCGAACTGCCGCTCTGGATGGGCCTGTCGGCCGCCTTGCCGATCACCTGGAACCCTATCTGGATCTATTTCGGAATCACCTTGATCCTGGCGCTGTTCGATTGGACCGGTCTTGCCCGCGCCGTCCGCTCCAAGATCCTGGCCCTGCGCGAGGAGGATTTTGCCACCGCCGCCTTGCTGATGGGGGCGACGCCGAAACGGATCGTCTTTCGCCATCTCGTCCCCTCCTTCATGAGCCATCTGATCGCCTCCGCCACTCTCTCGATCCCGGCCATGATCCTCGGCGAAACGGCCCTTTCTTTCCTCGGCCTCGGCCTTCGCCCCCCCATAACGTCCTGGGGAGTCCTCCTGGCCGAGGCGCAAAACATCAACGTTGTCGCCCTCTATCCCTGGCTGATGCTGCCGGTAGTTCCCGTCATTCTCGTCGTCTTGGCGTTCAATTTTCTAGGCGACGGCCTCCGCGACGCCGCCGACCCCTACGCCTAGGCCGCGAGGCGCGGCCGCCTATACTCGTTCGGACCAAGCGGACAAAGGAGAAGGAGAATGTTGAAAGGTCAAATCTTGGCAATCGCCTTAAGTCTAGCCTGTAGCGCTGCCACCGCTGGCGAGGCGGATGTGGTGGGCGTGGAGGTGATCAGCGAAGGTGGCGGCAGCTATCGTTTCGATGTGACGGTCGAGCACGGTGATGAGGGCTGGGATCACTATGCCGATGCCTGGGACGTGGTGGCGCCGGACGGCACGGTGCTCGGCACCAGGGTGCTCGCTCACCCCCATGAGAACGAGCAGCCCTTCACTCGCTCGCTCGGTGGCGTCGCCATCCCCGAAGGGATCAGGGAGGTCACGTTGCGCGCCAAGGACAGCGTTCACGACTATGGCGGTGCCGAGATGACGGTGACCTTGCCGGCCGAGTAGTTTGACTTGGAGGTCATGGCAGGCAAGGGAGCGCTCGATCTTTCCCGCGTGGTGGTTGTCGGCACGAGCTGTTCCGGCAAGTCGACCTTTGCGCGCGATCTGGCGGGGCGTTTGCGCCGCAAATATATCGAGCTCGATGCGCTCTATTGGCTGCCCGGCTGGGCCGTCCGCGACCCGGACGAGTTCAAGCAGCTTGTCGCCGGAGAAGCCGAGGGTAAATCCTGGGTGACGGACGGCAATTACCGAACGGTGCGCGACCTTCTCTGGCCCAAGGCCACGGCCATCATCTGGCTGGATTATCCGTTCCCGCTGGTCCTCTGGCGAAGCCTCAAGCGCAGCTTCCACCGCGCCTTCACCCGCCAGGAAATCTGCAACGGCAATATCGAATCCTGGCGCATCCTGTTCAGCCGAGAGTCCATCGTTCTCTGGGTCGTCAAGACCCACGGGACGAACCGGGAGCGCTACCAGACGCTTTTTGCGGACGGCAGCTTTCCGGCGTCAGAGAAAATTCAGCTAACCAGCCCAGCCGCCGCTAAGGACTTTTTGGCGCAGATCGAGGCTGTTTGACGGCTTTCTTATTGGCGATTTTCTCGGGCGCGGCGGTTGTCTTTTTCCTGGGCTTTGCCGCTGTCTGCATGGCTTTGCCATTGGCGATCGGGGCCGGCGTCGCGGTAGTGGAGCCCGCTGGCGTCACGGCCACGGCAAGCTTGGCGCCGGTACGCCGTTTGAATTGAACGGTGCGGATCATTTCACGGATGCGCGGCTGAATTTCCGTTCGCCAGCGGGTGCCGTTGAAAACGCCGTAATGCCCGACACCTGGTTGGACATAGTGGGTTCTGTCGTCGAGAGGGATGTTGGTGCACAGATCCTGGGCCGCTTCGGTCTGTCCTATGCCGCAGATGTCGTCCTTCTCGCCCTCGACGGTCATCAGCGCCGTCTTCCTGATCAGCCGGCAGTCAACGGGCTGGCCCCGATGGGTCATCTTGCCATCCGGCAAGGCGTGGTCCTGGAACACCGTCTTGACCGTCTGCAGATAGAATTCGGCGGGCAGATCCATGACGGAGAGATATTCCTCATAGAACTTCTTGTGCTGCTCGACCGAATCGCAATCGCCCTTGACCAGATTTTGATAAAGTTCGGAATGCGCGTTCATATGGCGGTCCATGTTCATGGTCATGAACCCGGAAAGCTGGATGAAGCCCGGGTAGACCTGGCGCATGACACCGGGATTGGGGAAGGGCACCCGTGCGACGACATTGCGCTCGAACCACTCGATGTCCCGGGCTTGCGCCAGCTTGTTGACCTCGGTCGGGTTGCATCGGGTATCGATCGGCCCGCCCATCAGGGTCAGGGACACCGGCTGGCAAGGGTCGTCCATCCCCGCCATGACCGCGGTCGCCACCAGCGCCGGCACGGCGGGCTGGCAGACGGCGACGACATGGGTGTCGGGGCCGAGAAAGCGGATGAAATCGATCACATAGTCGACAAAGTCGTTGAAATCGAAGCCGCCGTAGATCAGCGGGATGTTTCGGGCATCACGCCAATCGGTGATGTAGAGATCGTGCTCCGGCAACATGCTCCTGACCGTGCCGCGCAGAAGGGTCGCATAGTGCCCGGACATCGGCGCCAGCATGAGGACCTTGGGGTCGTAACGCTTGCCGCAAATCTCTTCGTTCCGTTTGAAATGCAACAGATCGCCAAAAGGCTTTCTCATGACGATTTCTTCGGTGATGGGCACCGGCAACCCGCCCATCTTGATCTCTTCGATGCCGAATTCGGGCTTGCCATAGCGTCTGGTGACGCCTTCGAATACCTCGCAGGCGGCCGCCATCGATCTGCCAATCGGCGTGTGGGCCAGCGGGTTGAAGACGCTGCTGTTCAGCTCTTGCATCATCTTGGCGCTGACGCGCATCGGCGCGATCATCGCGTGGGCCATTTCATAAGCATGATATTGCATCAGTGTTCCACCAACTCACCTGTCGTGTCCGGCACGACTCCGACCCCGGCCTAGTGTCCACCTTGCGACCTGCTACGTCGCGCTCTGCATTTTTTTTGATCTGGCGTTTATTTCGGTAATCTCCAAGAGAGAGAATACCTAGCCACTCATGCTGCATTGCAGCAATATTCTCATGAAAATGTCAATGAACTACCAACTTTCGCGCAAAAAATACTTAAAGTGTGGTAATTGAAAATGTATGAAACTCAAAGGGTTAGGTCTCGATCGTGGTTGAGAGCCTGAATAAAAATATTGTTTTTTAATAGCGTGATCTATGAATATCATAGAACAAAGTAGGAAAATAAACCAGATGAAAATTTCAGGCCATGTACTTTTTGTCGCCTGTTGTGCAGGTAATAATATGTACCACTGCCCTCATTCTTGGCGGAAAGCAGGCTGAATTCACGTGCTCTGGATGGTGGAAAATGCGGGCAGGGTCGGTCCATTATCAATAATTTTCGTCAATTTGCTTGGCACGGCCTTAGACCATATTCTAGCTTGGTCTGCCGGTTTCGAAAGCCCGGCATATGGCATCGTTGATGCCATGCTGCATGACCAGGGATCAAGTCTCATCGATCTATAGGCTGGCGTGATATCTTGGGGGCTCATGAATTGGAGAATTCAGTCTTGTCACTTTTGCCGGTGGAACTCGACGACAAATACCAAGAAGAGTGACGGCAGGATCTACCTGACCGGAATTCAGGCCCTGGTGCGCCTGCCGATGATGCAGCGAAAGCTGATCTGGCGGCCGGGCACAACACGGGTGGCTATATCTCCGGCTATCGCGGCTCGCCGCTTGGCAATTTCGACCAGCAATTGGCGATGGCCAAACGCCATCTCGATGCCCATCACGTCATCGCCCAGCCCGGTGTCAATGAGGACATGGCCGCTACCGCCCTTTGGGGCACCCAGCAGATCAACCTCTTCGGCGACGGCGCCTATGACGGCGTTTTCGGCATGTGGTACGGCAAGGGACCGGGCGTCGACCGTACCGGCGATGTGTTCCGCCACTCAAATCTTGCCGGCACCGCCCCGCTCGGCGGCGTGCTGGTGCTGATGGGCGACGACCACACCTGCGAGAGCTCGACCACGGCGCATCAGAGCGAATACGGCCTGGTGGACGCGATGATCCCGATCCTCAACCCGGCCGGCGTCGCCGAAATCCTGCAGTTCGGCCTGATCGGCTTCGCGCTTTCCCGATTCAGCGGCTGCTGGGTCGGGATGAAATGCGTCCACGACACGGTGAACACCGCCGCCTCGATCGAGGCGCGGATCGCGCCGGACATAATTTTGCCGGATCGCTCGATCCTGCCGCCGGACGGGCTCAACATCCGCTGGCCGGATACGCCGCTTGCGCAGGAAGCGAGGCTGCATCTGCTGAAGCATGATGCGGTGAAGGCCTTCGTGACCGTCAACAAGCTCGATCGTCTCGTGTTTCCGGCGCCGAAGGCCAAGCTCGGCATCATCTCTACCGGCAAGTCCTATCTCGATCTGCGTCAGGCGCTCGATGATCTGGGCGTTGACGATGCCGTTGCCAAGCAACTCGGGCTCCGGGTGTTGAAGCTCGGTCTCACCTACCCGATCGCGGCCGACACGGTCGCCAGCTTCGCCAAAGGGCTGAAGCAGATCATCGTCGTGGAGGAAAAACGCGGCCTGATCGAAACCCAGGTCAAGGAAATCCTCTACGGACGGCGGGCTGCACCAAGCGTGATCGGCAAGATGGACGAGGAAGGGAACTGGCTGTTTCCCTCCAATGGCGCCCTCTCCAGCAACCAGATCGCGGAAGCGGTCGCAAAACGCATTCTGGCATTGGGCCAGAACGAACAAATCAACGCCGGGCTCAGAGCCCTCGACCTTCGGAAAAAGGCGGCAGACGCCATCACCACGCCGATGCTGAGAACGCCCTATTTCTGTTCCGGCTGCCCGCATAATACCTCGACCCGGGTGCCGGAAGGCAGCGTGGCGCGGGCGGGGATTGGTTGCCACTACATGGCCCAGTGGATGGACCGGGACAATAAGGGTTATACCCAGATGGGTGGCGAGGGGGCGAGCTGGATCGGGGAAGCGCCTTTTTCCAAACGGAACCATGTCTTCCAGAACATCGGCGACGGCACCTATTTCCATTCTGGCCTCATGGCCGTGCGCGCCGCAATCGCCTCAGGCGTGAACATCACTTACAAGATCCTCTACAACGACGCGGTGGCGATGACCGGCGGCCAGGCAGTCGACGGCCAGCTCACCGTGCCGCAGATCAGCCGCCAAGTCATGGCCGAAGGGGCGGTTGCCGTGGTTGTGGTCACCGACGAGCCGGAAAAATACCCGCTTTCCGCAGGCTTTGCCCCCGGCACCACCATTCGCCATCGGGACGAGCTGGACCAGGTGCAGCGCGAGATGCGCGAGATCGAGGGCACCTCCGTTCTCATCTATGACCAGACCTGTGCTGCCGAAAAACGTCGGCGGCGCAAACGTGGCCAGATGGTCGATCCACCCAAGCGCGTGGTCATCAACGAGGCGGTCTGCGAAGGCTGCGGCGATTGCGGCGAAGCCTCGAACTGCGTTTCCATCCTGCCGCTCGAAACCGAATTCGGCCGCAAACGCCAGATCGATCAGTCGAGCTGCAACAAGGACTTCTCCTGCCTCAAAGGCTTTTGCCCAAGTTTCGTCACGATTGAAGGCGCCGCCGACCCCGCACGGGGGAGACTTCAGTCTATGTCGTTGGATGAGAACGCCTTCCCTGAACCGACGCTGCCGTCGGTCGACGGCTATGGGATTGTGGTTTCCGGTGTCGGTGGGACAGGCGTGGTGACGATCGGGGCGCTGCTCGGCATGGCGGCGCATCTTGAAGGCAAGGGGGCGGCGGTGCTCGACATGACCGGCCTTGCGCAAAAGGGCGGGGCGGTGATGAGCCATCTTCGCCTGGCGGCCTCGCCCGAGGATATTCAGACCACCAGGATCGCGGCCGGTGGAGCGGCGTTGATCCTGGGCTGTGATCTGATGGTGTCCGGCGGTAAATCGGTACTCTCGACGCTCAATCCGAAGCATGGTCATATCATCGTCAACGACAACGAATCCATCACCGGCGAGTTCACCCGCGATGCCGATCTGGCCATGCCAGGCGACCGCCTTCGACAGGGCATCAGGGATGCGGCGGGCTCCCGTGCTGCATTCGTCGAGGCCAAACGCCTGGCGGCAGCGCTGCTCGGTGATGCCATCGGCACCAACCTCTTCATGGTAGGCTATGCCTATCAAAAGGGGCTCTTGCCGGTGTCATCGGCGGCAATCGAGCGCGCGATCGAACTCAATCGCGTCGCGATCGAGATGAACCGATCTGCGTTCCGTCTGGGCAGGATGGCCGCCCACGATCCTGCCGCCATTGAAGCCAAGGCAGCCCCCCTTCTCGTCGTCGGCGAGCAGGCGCAGGCAAAGGCTATCGACGAGGTGATCAAGCGGCGTGTCGCTTATCTGACCGCTTATCAGGACAGCGCCTATGCCAAGCGCTATATGGACCTGGTGGAACGAACCCGAGGGGTTGAAGCGAAAGCGGCGTCGGGCATGGCGGGGCTCACCGAGGCGGTTGCTCGCTATTACTTCAAGCTCCTTGCCTATAAAGACGAATATGAGGTGGCCCGACTTTACACCGACGGAACTTTTCAGGACAAGATCGGGCGCCAATTCGGCGATCAGGGCAGGCTGAAGGTCTATCTCGCCCCGCCGCTGTTCGCGGAAACCGATCCGGTGACCGGTCATCCCAAGAAGAAGCCTTACGGCCCTTGGATCTTCACCGCCTTCAAATGGCTGGCGAGGTTCAAGGGACTGCGCGGTACGGCGCTCGATCCCTTCGGCTACAGCGAGGAACGTCGCACGGAGCGGCGGCTGATCACCCATTATGAAGCGCTGATGGTCGAGATCCTCACCAAGCTCGACCACGACAACCACGCCCTCGCCGTCGAGATCGCATCATTGCCCGAGCAAATCCGAGGTTTCGGTCATGTCAAGGAGCGCCATCTGGCAGTGGTCAAGACGCGCGAAGCGGGTTTGCTCAAGGCTTTTCGGGCGCCGGCCAAAGCGCTGACCGCTGCCGAATAGCAGATACATTTAGCGGCGAACGGGAGGTTCCGAGACGCCGAGCGGCGCTTGCTCCAACGGCACCAGAATAACGCTGCGGCAGTGTCACCGAACAATCAACGACGATCGTTGGTGGCTAAATGGGGCAGCACCGTTCCCAGAAATCGCCGCCATCTCGATTGCCTGCGGGCGCGACGAGCAATGCCTTCATAGAGCTGCTGCTCATGGCGACTTAGGACGGCGTGGCGGGCAAGATGCAACTCGGCGTAGCGGCGCGCCATGCTGCCGAGGTTCTCGCGGCGTGTCTTGTCGGTGGCAAGCTCCCGGACCGCAAGCGCCATGGCCTGGGCATCGCCGGATGGCACGACGATCCCGCATTTTCTTGCCACGGTGGCAAGCTCGCCTTCGTCGGCCTGGACGACGGCCGGCCGGCCGCTGGCCATCATGCCGCCGAACTTTGACGGAAGGGCGAAGCTCACGGTGGAGTGGCGTTGGGGCAAGAGATGAATGTCGGCAAGATTGAGGAGGTCGTTGAACCTGTCGCTCGGCTGAAGCGGGATCATCGTGACATTGGGAAGATGGGCCGTCATCGTTACCACGTCGTTGCGCAGTGATCCTTCGCCTGCAAAAACGAAATGCAGATTGGGGAGGTCGACCAAGGCGTTGGCGACATCGGCCAGGCTATTGACACCCTGCTTGCTGCCCATGTTGCCGGAATAGAGCGCCACGATCTTGTCGTTCGGGAGGCCGAGTTCGGCTCTGAAGGAACTCGGTTCGGCGCGTGGACGGATGGTCTCGATGTCGACCCAATTTGGAAACATGCTGCAGCGTTTGGGGTTGACGCCGTAAGACGGGAGTTGCTCGCGCATCTGCTCCGAGATCGTCGAAACATGATCAAAGCGCCGAAGCAGCCAGCCATAAAACCATGTTGACATCTTGATCAGCCATGACTTCGAGAGCATGCGAAGGCCAAGTGCTGCCTCGACTTCGAGGTCTTGGATATGAAGGCAGGCCGTGGCATCGCCAAGCCTTGCAGCGAGCCAGGCGGTGGGTGCCGTGAAGGCTGTTGGCTCGACTGTCCAGACGATATCGGGTCGCCAGAAAAGGCCCTGCCAAAGGGTTGGCAGGGCGCTGGAAAGTGCAAAAGAAAGAAGATGGAGAATACGTTTGAATGCCGTGGGTCGATCAGGAACCCAAAGCGGGCAACGTAGCGTCTTGATCCCGTTCCGGTTTTCCTGCTGATAGCGGTATGAACGATAGCCTTCTCCGACTTTCCAAGCAGGGTAATAGGGTGGTGCCGTCACCACCCTCACATCATGCCCTTGCTGGCTCAGCCAAGCGGCAAGCTCGCCGGAATATTTCCCGACGCCGATAAGTTCCGGGGCGAAATTGAGACCCAGGATCAGTATCTTCACCGAACGCCTTTCGCAAAGGACCTCATGGTCATCATGAGCTGATGAAATCTTGAGTAGATTATCTTTTCTTTTTATCAGCTTCAATCCGTCAATTCAATGAACGGCCATTTAAAAGGCCAACATGGTCGAACGATAAAAATTCCTAGCAGTGCGCTTGGGCAAAAGAGTCCCTTCATCGAAGGTCCGGCACGCCATGATCTGATTGCGTCCGGCAAGGTTGCAAGCTCGCTGGACAGGCTCTGAGCTTGATGACTTTTCAAATCGTTCACCTCGAGCGTGACCGGCGGCCATGCATGCATCAAACCTGGAGGTTACCCCCTCGATGCACCACCATTCTGCCAAGCCATGAGACGATCAGGAACTTTTTCTTCATTACCTCGGCCGTCGGTCTTGCGCACGCGTGGTGAAGCCATGGCGTTCGTAAAAGCGGATGGCACCTTCATTCTGCTCGAACACCCAAAGCTTGAGCTGGCCGCCCGATGAGGCCTTTGCCGTTTCCATCAGGATGATGACCAATGCCTTGGCCCTGGTGGCTCGGCAGGATGTAGAGGTTATGGATGGTGCCTTCTCCCATGGAAAGAAAGCCGACGATGTTGCCTTCACCTTCGGCATTTTCCGGGTCGGTCGTCAGCCTCTCTTCGGCCAGCAGCACAATCTGGTAGGTGAAGACGTCGCGCATCCACCGTCGATCTTCGGCTGGCGTGTGCAGATCCTGCGGCACGAACCACATGCCACGCCACGCCTCGCGCAAGATTGCCGCACAGAGGTCGCTCTCATGCCGTTCAGCAACACGGATGGTCACCATCGGCTAGTCTAGACCGGCAAGCAACTCGGGCCGAGCGGCTCGAAAGCTCTTATAGCCGAGAATGAACTCCTGATGACCAAGTGCTTCCGACTTGGTCGGCATGCCGGCGGCCACCTGCCGTATCAACGAGAAGATTTCATTGCCGACGTCCTGGAGCGAGGCGCCCTTCGTCGATGATCCTGCCGGCATTGATGTCCATGTCGTCTTCCAGGCGGCGATACGTCTCGGGGTTTGAGCAGATCTTGATAACCGGGGAGATCGCCGAGCCGACCACCGAGCCGCGGCCGGTAGAAAAAAGCGTGACGTGCGCGCCGCAGGCGATCTGCTCGGTGATCGTGGCATTGTCGTTGATGTTGGCAAAGCCCCACTTCACCTCGTCGTCCGGCACCATGTCCATGAGATAAAGGCCGGGCTTAGGCGGTCGGATGCCCGGCCTGATCATGCCCATGATCGGCTTTGTCCCGCTCTTGGCATAGGCGCCGATCGATTTTTCCTCGATGGTCGACAGCCCGCCGGTGATATTGCCGCCACCGAAGCTCGACTGATCGAGGGCGGCGTAATGGCGCCAGGCCTTGGCCATGGCCTCCTTGATCGCGTTGCCGAGTTCCGGCGTCGCGGCACGTGCCGCCATATGATCCTCGCAGCCGAACAGCTCGCCCAGTTCCTCGAAGATCGCGCTGCCGCCGCCGTCGATCACGTGGTCGGAGGCGACGCCGATCGCCGGGTTGGCGGTGATGCCGCTGCACGCATCCGAGCCACCGCATTCGGTCCCGATCACCAGATCGGCGACCTCCAGCGGGACGCGCGGTGGTTTTTGCGATCGCTCTTGATCGCCTGATCGACCCAGTGCCGGCCGGCCTCGATGGTGGCGCGCGTGCCGCCGCTTTTCTGGATGACCAGGAGCGATACCGGGCGTCCGGACTTTTCGATCACCTCCATCAGTCGGGCCGGTTCATCTGCTCGCAGCCCAGCGACACCAGCAGAACCGCGCCGACATTGGGATGGGTGCAAAGCGCTTCCATCATGTCCTGAGCGTAGGCGTTGGGATAGCAGCCGGGAAAGCCGATGAGCTGCGCGCCGTCGTCGGCAAACGGTGTCGCGATCGCCCGGGCGACGTGGTGGGAGCATTCGACCAGATAGGCAACCACCACGTAGTTGCGGATGCCCTTTCGACCATCTCTGACGCAGGTAGCCTAGCATGGACATGGGGATCTTCCTTCCGATCGGGTGCATGCCGCCGTTGGCGGGGGTGATCGTTGCGGTTACGCCTCATAGTGATCGACGGCGTTGTTGATGTAGGCGCTTTCGACATTGTGGACATGCACATGCTCGCCAATCTCAATGGCGATTTTGGCACGGCCAATCGGTACGCCGAACTTGATGACTTTATCGCCTTGGGCAATAGGCGACCAGCGCAATCTTGTGGCCGAAAGGAATAGGGTCTTTGACCGCGACCTGTTGATCGTTGATGCGGACGTCGACGCCTGGTCGAATATCGGTGGTGACAACACCGACATTGTCACCTGCCGCCAGACAGATCGCTTTTGATGCCACCATGTTGCTTCCCCTGCACATCGTTGGTCGAGGCTATCAACAATATAAACCATTGGGGATAAATGGTGCAGGTGAATTGAGCCATCGGATGAGCACCTAGGTCATTTTCCAATGACTTACCGGACCTTAGCAGCTACCAATCAAAGGTTTATTTATGCCGTTCGAGCCGCGAAAAAAATGAAGCTCAAGCAATTTTCAAACAACTTTAGCGATTTTGTTGCTAATCGGCATCAGTTTATGTTGTATAAAAAACACATATCAGGCGCATTTTGTGGATATCTTGATGAAATGCTCTTATCAAACGAGCTTTTTCGTTCCTATAGTCCATTCATCCAAGGGGCCGGGACCAATAAAAGATCCCTGAGCGCCGGCCCCGATGTGCAAGTGCCACGGTGTGTGGCTTATTGAAGGAGTGATGTGCGATGACGACGATTGGAGCATCCCTGGCAGGCGCCGCTATCTTTGCCGTCGCCGCCATCTGGTTTTCTCTGCAGGACTGGCTTGCCCGCCGATCTCCTTGTTTTACCCTGTTTGGTGAAACCATGAAAATGCTGGCCACCGGTATCGTTGCCGTGGGCATTTGCCTGATCGCGGCCTCGATTGCCGTCACTGCCGAGATCGGATCAGGCTGGGTAAGCTTGATTGCTCTCTTCGCCGTTCCGGTAACGTTCGTGGTGATCTGGCGTTCGGTCGATGTCGCTGCTCGTTCCTTCGATGGTGATCGTACCGGCGGTGTCGCCTCAGCAAGGCGCATTGTTGGTCTTGATCAGCAACAAAATCTGAGGACTGCTTAACCGTTCTCCTCTCCCCCCTCTACCTCCAGCGGTAGTCGTGGTCCTCGGGTTGGCTCTCATCCATTTGGATGGCACGGGAGCCAGATACTGAAGTCGGAAATATTAGCTATCGGCTTCAATCGGAAATGTGCGTTGCAACTTGTAGCGCACATTTTCGTTGTTCGGACCAAATTAATTTTGATTGTTGCCGTTTGGCTCCTCTTCGCGCCTCTGGCCTCTATCCTTTAAGGTCTCAGCGGTTCAGTCGTAGACGAGACGTTCTGGCGAGCCGTCATGCCGGAAAATGCATTGAATTTATACAAGCGGCTGATGATGCCGCGCCTGCTTCATACGGGCGTGCGCCAATGTCAGCTCAGACCATTCCGATCGAAATTGATTGGTGCTGCCGAGGGGCGCGTTTTGGAGATCGGGATAGGTGCCGGCTTCAATATCCCGCATTATGGACGCAATGTCTCTCAACTGATCGGTGTGGATCCGTCCCCCGGACTGCTGAAGATGGCGGCGGCGAAGACCGTGTGGTCCCATTGCTCGGTAAAGTTGCTCGAAGGCCGATGCGAAAACCTGCCTTTGGAGGCTGGTTCGGTCGATTTTGCCGTAATGACCTGGACGCTTTGCAGCATCGCTGATCCCATCGGAGCCCTGATCGACATCAAGAGGGTGCTCCGTCCTGGCGGCTCGCTTCTCTTCATCGAACATGGCTTGGCTCCCGACGACGATCTTTGGGTCCAGCGTTGTCAACATCGACTGACGCCGCTTTGGAAACAGATCGCTGGCAATTGCCATCTCAATCGTCGCGTTGACCAGCTCCTGATCGCTTCAGGCCTGAAGGCATTCCAATGGGAAGAGGGATATCTTGTGCCTGGGCCAAGACTAGCAAGCTATCATTATCAAGGGAGGGCAGTCATAGCCTAGTGCACCGGCGTGGCGAACGGGTAATCCGGGGGATGGCGCGCCTCAATATTCACAGCCCTCTTTCTTGATCACCGCGTCGGGATCGCACAGCAGGAACAGCTTGTCGTCGATGGCGATGTCGGTTTCCGAGCGCTCCAGAATGATATGGGTGGTCAGCCCCTGGGCATCGGTCACCACCCAGCGCTGCAGGGTCAACGGATCCTTGGCGAAGGCAAGCTGAACAAAGCCTAGATCCGGCTCGTCGGTCTGAACAAGGGTCAGCAGGATCTCGTCGGCCGGCGTCCTGATAATCGGTGATCGTGACGTCGCCGCTGAGCTTCGACGTTCTTCTCCAAGAGAAAAGCAAGCGGCGTCTGGCTGGTCAGAAGATGGCTCGCCTGGTCCAGCTTCCGGTCGTGGTAGATCGTCTGCCAGCCATTGGCGACGATCAGGACTGGATTGGGGTCATCGTAATCGAGGCGCATCTTGTCCGGCTGGCGTAATAGAGATTGCCGGTGGAGGTGCCGCCGCTCGGCTCGAGCTGAACGAAATGGGCCCGAACGGGTACGAAGATCGCTGAGATAGGTCTCGATTCGCTGAATATCGGCGGCGGCAACCGAGCCTGGCGTCGGGGCGGCGGCATTGGCTGACTGCCAACCGCGAGCGCGGCCATCAACAGAAAACCGACCGCGATCAGGTGGCTAACAGAAGGTGCTATCATCACGATTTCTACCATGGCGCATCAACGCCGCTTGGCCCGTCCTCATCAGCGCCGCCACTTCCCATCAAGACCTTGCGGCGGCCGACATGATCCGGTGAGCTGACATGGCCATCCTGCTCCATGCGTTCAATAAGCCGAGCGGCACTATTGTAGCCGATCCTGAGCTTTCCTCTGCAGGAAGCTGGTTGAAGCCCGGCCTTCCTTGGCGATGATCTGCAGGGCCTGGGCGTATTGCGCATCTTCTTCGTTGTTGATCTCGATATTGCTGCCACACCGCCACCATCGCTGTCGCCACTATTGTCGAGGGCGGCTTCGTTGGTGACCGCATCGACATAGTCTGGGCTGTCCCTGGCCCTTGAGATAGGTGACCACGCGCTCGACCTCTTCGTCGGTGACCAGCGGTCCGTGGATGCGGGTGGTGCGGTCGCCCGCCATCATCTGCAGCATGTCGCCCTGGCCGAGCAGCTGCTCGGCGCCGGGTTCGCCCAAGATGGTGCGGCTGTCGATCTTGGAGCTGACCCGGAAGCTGATCCGGGCCGGCAGATTGGCCTTGATCACGCCGGTCAGCACGTCGACCGAGGGGCGCTGGGTGGCAACGATCAGATGGACGCCGGCGGCCCGTGCTTTCTGGGACAGGCGCTGGATGCAGCCCTCGATCTCCTTGCCTGCGGTCAGCATGAGATCGGCAACCTCATCGACGATCACCACGATCAGCGGCAGCGTCTCCATCTTGATCGGCTGCTGCTCGAAGATCGGAACGCCTGTTCCCGGCTCGAACCCTGTTTGAACCTTGCGCGAAAGCTGCTCGCCGCGGCTGATCGCTTCCGAGATCCGGCGATTATAGGCAAAGATATCGCGCACACCCAGATGGGACATCAAGCGGTAGCGATCGTCCATCTCGCGGACGATCCATTTGAGCGCCACCACGGCTTTATGCGGCTCGGTCACCACGGGTGCCAAGAGATGCGGAATGCCGTCATAGACCGAAAGCTCGATGACTTTGGGGTCGATCATGATCAATTTGCACGCGGATGGCGGCATGCGATAGAGCAGGGACAGGATCATCGCGTTGATCGCGCACCGACTTGCCGGAACCTGTGGTGCCGGCGATCAGGAGATGCGGCATCCTTGCCAGATCCACAATCACCGGCTCGCCGCTGATGTCCTTGCCGAGCGCCATGCCGAGGCCCGATGAGGTCTTCTCGTAAGCCTCGCTCGAGAGCAGATCCGAAAGATAAACGGTTTCGCGTTGATCGTTCGGCAGCTCGATGCCGATCACGTTGCGGCCGGGCACCACGGCAACGCGGACGGACATCGCGCAAAGGGAGCGGGCAATGTCATCGGCAAGTGCGATCACCCGGGCCGCCCGGGTGCCGGGGGCTGGTTCCAGTTCGTAGAGGGTGATCACAGGTCCCGGCTTGACCGCAACGATGTCGCCGCGCACGCCGAAATCGTCCAGCACTTTCTCGAGCGCCTTGGCAGTTTCGGCCATCTCCGCCTCATCCACCTTGAACCGTTCCCGGCGTTTGGGCAGCGCCAGGAACTTCAAGGGCGGCAGCTCGAAATTTTCGGGTGGTGCCAATTCGCCACCTTCAGCAATATCAGGCATCGCTGCGGCTCTTGACGCTGGTGCAGCTTTTCTCGATGACGACGTTGCCGGTTCCTCCGGGTCGCCGGCGCTTTGACGCTCGCGGCGCCTGAAGGTCGATTTGGATCGGCTGGCCAATGACGGTCCGTCCGGATCCTTCTCGTCACGGCGCCGGAACAGCACCAGAAGAGGGGCCAACAGGAAGCTGAAAAGGCCGGCCATACCGCCGATGACCCGGCCGGCCATGGAGGCGCCTTCTTCTCGTCCGCGCTCCTGCTTTGAACGGAGCCTTGCGCTATTGGCACGGGAAGGGGCAGGTGCTCGGACGGCACGGCGGCTGCGATCGCCGCGTCCGGTCAGATACTGAAAGCCCCGAATAAATTCAGGAACGCTTATACCGATGGCCAACAGGGCAAGAGCAAAGCTGGTGAGGCCCGCATAGAGGCTGTAGGCACTGCCGATTCGCGGGCTCCAGCCGGTGCAGGGCAAAGTCACCGACGACGCCGCCAAGGCCGACCAGATAGGGCCAGGCATTCCTTGGTGGGCACACCGAACGTGGCGAGGTAGGCGGCAAGCGCAAGGAGAGCAGGCGGCAAGGCTGCGATCGATAGCCAGAACCAGCTCGGCAGGCGATCCATGATCAGCCTGACACCCCAGATGGGCAGCACCAGAACCGCGAGCCAGATGGCAAGCCCGATCGTCTGCAACGAGAGATCGGCAAGGTTGGCACCAAACCGACCCAGCGGGTTCTTGATCACATCCGAGGTCGCATGGTTCAGCGAGGGATCGCCGGCATCGTAGCCCCAAAGAGCAACAGCCACGACCAGCGCTGCCAGGCAAAGCCCGATACCGAAGGCTTCGCCGGCGCGGCGCATGAAGAAGTCGGCCATATCAAATCGAGCCCGTCTGGAAATCGAGGGGGCGGCCATCGTCCGGCTCTCTCCTCGTCTAACCGAGCGTGTCGACCAAGCGCATCAAAGCCTGCTCGGTCGTCGCTATTTCATGAACCAGCGCCACGCGTATGGCATGGGCGCCGGGGTTCCTGCCCGTCGTTTGATCATCGCGTCCCAGATAGGCGCCGGGGACGACCTTGAGCGCTGCTTCGGACCAAAGTTTCCTGGTTATGGCCTCACTATCGCCAACGTTCAACCACAAGAAGAAGCCGCCTGCGGGTCGGACATAATCGAAGCGTCCGGCCAGGCAGCGATCCGCGAGATCGAATTTTTCCCGGTACAGGCGTCGGTTTTCTTCGACATGCATCTCATCCTGCCAAAGTGCTGCTGCGGCCGCCAGAACCGGCAGGGGTTGGACGGCGGCGGCGTAATTGCGCAGATGGGCAAATTCCTTGATCAAGCCAGGATCGCCGGCAACGAAGCCCGAACGCAGTCCCGCCGCATTCGACCGTTTGGACAGCGAATGGCAGACCAGGATGTTATCCAGACCGCCGCCAAGAGAGGCCGCCGCTTCCAGCCCGCCGGTCGGCGGCTCATCGCTGTAGATTTCGCTATAGCACTCATCCAGGATCAACAGAAAGTCATGGTGCCTCGCCAGCTGCAGCGCCTTGGCAAGATAGCTGTGATCGGCCGCACTGCCTTGAGGGTTCGAAGGCGAGCAGAGGAAGAAAGCGACGGTCCGGTCCAGGAGATCCGAGGTTAGCTGATCGAGGTCCGGCAGGTGATTGGTTTCGGCAGAAACCGGCAGCAGGACGGGCTCGGCACCCGCGATCAGCGCCCCCCCCAAATAGACGTTGTAAAACGGGTTCGGCATGAGCACGGCCGGGCGGCCGCCGTTTTTTTGCTCAGGCGACACCAGCTGGGAGAGCATGAACAAGGCTTCCTTGGTGCCGGCAACCGGCAGGATATGCTCATCGGCGTTCAGCATGCTTTCCGGCAGGCGGTAGCGCCTGGCGAGCCAGCTTCGGACGGCATCGCGAAACGCGGCGGTACCCAGCACCGGCGGGTAGCGCCGCCAAAGATGGCCATTGGCCGCAAGCGTCTCGGATAGAAGATCCGGTGTCGGATGCATCGGCTGACCGATCGAGAGATCGATCGGTTCAAACGCGGACGATGGCGCCACCGGCTCCAGCAAGGCGGCGAGACGTCGGAAAAAATAGTCGCTGAGGCCATCGAGCCGAGGGTTTTGCATAGGCGCTACAACATCTGTCTCTGGCTGGGCGTGATGGTCGCCGCAACGAACGGCCGGACTTTAACATCGTGACGCAACCTCTTTCAACCAAGCAAAAATTTCGAAAGGAGACCATGCTTCGTCGGGCGATGTGACAAAAAAGACCCCGGAGAAGGTTCTCCGGGGTCTTTGGCAGCCTCGGATGATGGCGAGCTCGGTACGGGCGGGTCAGGAGGGAGCGTTGCCCAGGCTCGGGCCGAACTCCGGATAGGCCTCCATGCCGAGCTCGGCCTGATCGATGCCCAGGCTTTCGGCCTCGTCGGACAGGCGAATGCCGACCACCGCTTTGAGGACACCCCAGATCATCAGGCTGGCGACGAAGGTGAAAGCGCCGATTGAGACGATCGCCGATGAGCTGCGTGCCGTAGCTGGCGCCGTCATTGGAAAGCGGCACGATCAGGGTGCCCCAGATGCCGGCGACCAGATGCACCGGAATGGCACCGACCACGTCGTCGAGCTTGAACTTGTCCAGGATCGGCACCGCGAACACCACCAGACGCACCGCCAACGGCGCCGATCAGGATCGAAAGGCCGGGCGTCGGGGCCGAGCGGTTCGGCGGTGATCGAGACCAGGCCGGCAAGCGCGCCGTTCAGCACCATGGTGAGGTCGATTTTCTTGTACAGGAGTTCGGAGAGGATCATCGCGGTGAGCACGCCGCCGCAGGCCGCCATGTTGGTGTTGACGTAGATATTGGCGATGGCAACGACGTCGGCGGCCGATCCCATGGCGAGCTGGGAGCCGCCGTTGAAGCCGAACCAGCCGAGCCAGAGGATGAAGGTGCCGATGGTGGCAAGCGGCAGCGAGGAGCCGAGCATCGGATTGACCTGGCCGCTGCGTCGCGTATTTGCCCTTGCGCGCGCCGAGCATGATGATGCCGGCAAGGGCGGCCCAGCCGCCGACCGAATGCACCAGCGTCGAGCCGGCAAAGTCGGAAAAACCCATCTGCGGAAAGCCAGCCGCCGCCCCATTGCCAGGCGCCGGTGATCGGGTAGAGGAGGCCGGTGAGCAGGGCGGTGAATACCAGGAACGGCCAGACGCTGCACCCGCTCGGCCATGGCGCCGGAGACGATCGAGGCGGTGGCGGCGACGAACACCATCTGGAAGAACCAGTCGGAGGAGGCCGCATAGCCTGCGCCGAAATCGGCGCCGGTCTCGGCAAGGGCCGCGCTGTCGTCGGCACCCCAGATGGCGAAACTGCCGATATAGCCGCCGTCCACGCCGCTATACATCAGCTGATAGCCGACCAGGTAGAACATGATGCCGGCCAGCGCGAACAGCGATACGTTCTTCAGGAGCTGGGTGGCGACGCTGCGTTTTCGGACCAGGCCGGCTTCCAGCATGCAGAAGCCTGCGGCCATCCACATCACCAGAAAGCCGTGCATCAGGAAGGAGAGCGAATTGAAGATATACGCGGTCTCGGCGCCGACGCCTGCATCCTGAGCGGATGCGGATCCGGTTGTGGCGAGCATGATGGCGCTGGCCGGTAACGACCATCCAGCATGATGGCGATCCTTTTCCTGTCGTTCATCTTGTTCCCCTCAAGACCTCTCGAGCATCTGGCCCAACGCGATACCTGCCGATCGCAGACGGCATCAGACAAATTGCAAAGGCTGTGCCAGTAGTGAGATTGATGGATTTTGGGGCAAATCGGCGTGCCTGATTGCATGGTGGTTATTTTTGGGCAAAGCGAGACACGACTGATGAAAAAGTCACCTGTGATCGGACCGACAGCCCCGAATGCGGGGAGGGCGAAGCTGGTCATGGTTCAATCGGACGTGCCCTCGGTTCTGCAACTCCGTGCCACACAATAGGAGGCGGCTTCGCGTCACATTGCTTGATGATCGGTTCTAATCTCGAACGTCGATTTCGCGATTGTCGGCGGCGGCATGACGGGGCTGCGCTCGGCCGTCGCGACAGCCGGCGCCGGTGCCGATGTTCTGCTGATCGATCCGGTGCCCTGGCCGGAAGCCACATCGCCGCCTTTCGACGGCCGGGTGACGGCGATCGCTCGTGCGTCCCGTTCTCTTCTGGAGGGCATCGGCGCCTGGCAGGCCATGGCTCGATGAGGCGACCGCCATCGTCGATATCGAAGTTAGCGAGCATGCCTCGCGATCTGCCGTCCATTACGATCATCGCGAGGTCGGAGGAGAGCCGCTCGGCCATATCGTCGAGAACCGGATGATCAGGGCCGCCCTGGTCGCGCGCGCCAATGAACTGGTCGGCAAGACGCTGACCTTGGCGATACCGGACAAGGTACAGGCGATCGGGATGCATGCGGCTTCGGCCACCATCACGCTGCAAAACGGGGGTGAAATCGAAGCATCTTTGGTGATCGGTGCCGATGGCCGCAACTCCTATTGCCGGAAGATCGCCGGCATCGATGTGATGCGTTTTGCTTATGAGCAAACAGGAATCGTCGCCACCATTGCGCATCAAAGGCCCCATCACGGGAGGGCGGTCGAGCGCTTTTTTCCAAGCGGCCCGCTGGCGATCCTGCCGATGAAGGGCAAGCGCTCGTCGATCGTCTGGGCGGCCGATGACGATCTTGCTTCCTCCCTGATCGACCTTAACGACGAGGACTTCGTCGAAGAGCTCGAAGAACGTTTCGATCATCGCCTCGGCAGCATCGCGCTCGCCGGCCAGCGTTTCCACTATCCCCTCTCCATGGCCCAGGCCAAACGCTACACGGACCAGCGTCTGGCCCTCGTCGGTGACGCCGCGCGGGCGATCCATCCGATCGCAGGCCAGGGCTGGAACCTCGCGGTGCGCGATGTCGCGGCCCTGGCCGAGGTGACGGTCGATGCCCTTCGCCTCGGCCTCGATCCCGGCAGTGCCTCGGTGCTGCAGCGCTATGAGCGCTGGCGCCGGTTCGACAGCCTGGCGCTGATCGCCATCACCGACGGCCTGAACCGCCTGTTCGCCAACGACCTTCTGCCGGTGCGACTGGCGCGCGAGTGGGGCCTGGGCCTGGTCCAGAAAACCCCGCCGCTCAAACGTTTCTTCATGCACCACGCCATGGGCCTGGTCGGCGACCTTCCGCGCCTGATGCGCGGCGAGGCGCTGTAGAGACCAGGCAAAAGGTCAATCTTGGGCAAACCTCAAAAACCCGAGCTTTTCCGCGGCTCTCGGGTTCGTTTGGTTTTTGCCGCTTGTTCCGCAACGTTGCCTCCCGAAAATTGCCGCTGCCGAGGGGCTGCGTTGCCGCGGAGCTGGTGATCATAGGGTAGAATAGGATTTTTTTCCATTGTTTTTGTGATTTTTTCTTTTTGAGCATGGGTCAAGGTTGATCGTATGATTCTGCAGTGGTCAAAAAATAACCTTTTAAATTCAAAGAATTAGATTTCTTTTAAAGGAACTGATGTCGTGGCAGCACCGCCGGACCGACCAACGATGCTCAAGCCGGCACCAGGATGGATCTCCACCCATCCCGAACTCCACCGCCGCCAACGTCAGCGCCGCGCCCGCGCCTAGGAGACCCAGGCGATGCGCAGCAGGTTCGTGGCGCCGGGCGTGCCGAACGGCATGCCTGCGGTGATCACCAGGCTCGAGCCCGGGCGGGCGAGGCCGGTTTCGACGGCGGCTTTGCACGCCTGCTCGACCATTTCGTCGATGTCGTGAGCGTCCTTGCAGATCATCGGCGATAGCCCCCAGAGCAGGGCCAGGCGCCTTGCGGTCGTCTCTCTGGTGATCAGGCCGAGGATCGGCCTGTCCGGGCGTTCTCTTGCGGCGCGAAGGGCGGTGGAGCCGGTGGTGGTGTAGGTGACGATGGCGGCTGCCCTCATGGTGCTGGCCACGCCACTTGCCGCCATCATGATGGCATCGGCGGTCGTCCGCTCGGCTTCTGCATGATAGGCATCGAGATAGGTGCGGTAGAGCTGACCGTTTTCGACCTTGTCGATGATCCGGTCCATCATCGAGACTGCCTCGATCGGGTATTGTCCGGCGGCGGTTTCGGCTGAGAGCATCACGGCATCGGCGCCGTCGTAGACGGCGGTGGCGACGTCGGAGGCTTCGGCGCGCGTGGGGGCAGGGCTGCTGATCATGCTTTCCAGCATCTGGGTCGCCACCACCACCGGCTTGCCGGCATCGCGGCAGGCGCGGATCATGCGTTTTTGCAGGCCGGGCACGTCTTCCGGCGGCATTTCCACGCCGAGATCGCCGCGCGCGACCATGATGCCGTCGGCCATCTCGATGATCTGATCCAGATGGGTGATGGCCGCGGGCTTTTCGATCTTGACCATGATCGCAGCACGTCCAGCGATCAGGCGGCGCGCCTCGGCGACGTCTTCCGGGCGCTGGACGAAGGACAAGGCGACCCAGTCGGCACCGAGATCGAGCCCGTACTGCAGATCGTGGCGGTCTTTTTCGGTGAGCGCCGAAAGGGGGAGGACGGCGTTCGGGAACGTTCACGCCCTTGCTGTTGGAGAGCGGGCCGCCGGCGACCACGCGGGTTTCGGCGAAATCCTGGCCGACTTTCTCGACGGAAAGGCGGATCTTGCCGTCGTCGAGCAGGAGTTCGGTGCCCTCGCTGATCGCCTTGAAGATCTCGACGTGAGGAAGGGTCACGCGCTCAGGCGTGCCGGGCCTGTCCTCCATGTCCAGGCGGAAGCTGCTGGCCGGCTTCGAGCTGGATCCTCATCGTGCTCGAAGCGGCCGACCCGGAGCTTCGGTCCCTGGAGGTCCATGACGACGCCGATCGGCCGCCCGGCCTCGGCCTCGACCGTACGCACGATCTCGTAGCGCGCCTGGTGGTCCTCATGGGTGCCGTGGGAGAAATTGAAACGGAATGCATCGGCGCCGGCATCGAACAGGGCCTTGATCTCTGCCGCGGTCGAGCTCGAGGGACCAAGTGTCGCCAAGATTTTCGCCGAACGCCGATGGCGCATGATGTACCCTTGCTGTCGTCGGCAACGTCGGAATAACGTTCCCTGTTGAGTGAGTTAGAGTAATTGGTTGGGGGGAGCAACCGTGAGCTGACAGACTGTGACGCAACATCGCGTGAACGCGGCGAGCGTGGCTCGGGACCCATTTTTTTAAACGCTTATGCTCCTTCGAGCGTGGTCAGCAGCCAGCGTGCCGTCTGCATCAGACGGACATCGCCGCCGCGCGGGCCCACCAGCTGAACGCCGAGCGGCAATCCCCCCTCGCCGTTGAGCAGCGGCAGCGAGATCGCCGGTGTGCCGCAAAGCGTCCAAAGGGTGCAGAAGGCGGGATTTCCGGTGCTGTCCAGACCTCTTGGGGCAGCGCCGGAGGCGGCCGGTGTCAGGAGGGCATCGTGGGTTTCGAACACGCTGTCCAGCCCGGTATTCAGGGCCTCGGTATCGTGAAGGGCGCGAAGATATTCATGGGCCCTGACCTCGCGCCCGGCATCGATCGCGTTTTGCATATGTCGGCTGAGCTGAGCGCGACCGCGGGCCTCGTAACGTCCAAGGTTGAACGCAAAGCCGGCGGTCATCAACCGTCCCTGCAGCTCATGCCCGGTGGCGAAGGGCTCGGGCAGGTCCACTGGCGTGCAATGTTCGCCGAGCCTGTCGGCGAGCGCCTTGAAGCTGTCCTGCGTCGACGCCTCGGCCTGGTCCCAGACCGGCGTGCGCACGAAGGCGAGCTTTGGCGTGCGGGTCGGTTTCGAGCTGGCCGCCGCCAGGAGGTTTGGAGGCGCCATCGGCCTGGTCGCCTGATCGCGGTCGTCATGGCCGATCAGACAATCGGCGAGCAAGGCGGCATCACCGAGCGAGCGGGCGAACGTGCCGATCGTGTCCAGATGAAAGGACTGGGCGAGCACGCCGGTGCGCGGGATCAGGCCCCATGTCGGCTTGTAGCCGACCGTGCCGCAAAAGGAGGCGGGCCTGATCACCGAGCCGTTGGTCTGCGTGCCGATCGCAACCGGCACCATGCGGGCGGCGACGGCCGCGGCGGAACCCGAGGAGGAACCGCCTGGCGTGCGCCCCGGATCATGAGGGTTCCTGGTTTTGTTCGGGGCATAGTAGGCAAGCTCGGTGGTCACGGTCTTGCCGAGCAGGACGGCGCCGGCCGCACGCAATCGTGCGACGATCGCGGCATCCCTTGTCGGCAGGCGACCTTCGTCCAGGACCGTGCCGTTTCCAGTCGGCATATCCGCCGTATCGACGATGTCCTTCACGCCCACCGGCACGCCGTGAAGCGGCCCCAGCGATCTCCCGTTCTTTTGCGCGGTATCGGCCGCCCTTGCTTGGGTTCGGGCGTGGTCGGGATCGAGAAAGGCCCAGGCTTCGATTCCGGAATCGACTTTTTCGATGCGTGCGAGATGGGCGTCGACAACCTCCTCACTGCTATGGTGCCCGTCTCTGATGGCAGCGGCGAGGTCGAGGGCAAAGAGGCTGGTGAGGTCGCTGGCCATCGGTCGGATCCCGGCTGGATTGAGAGGAAACGCTGGCCGGAGGTGATCCTGGCCGATGACTTCATGACTATCATGATCGATCGAGAAGGGCCAAGGCTTGGCATGCTTATCCCCAGAACGCCGTCGACCAGGAAAAAGCGCCCGCCGCTTGGCGCGACGGGCGCTTGATTGACCCGGTCGAGCTTGTGTTGGGTCAGGAGGCCGCCATCGGCAGCTGATAGGGCTGATGATAGGCGACCAGCGGTTCGGCGTGCTCGCCAACGCCTTGGTGTTTCGGCTTCTCCACCACCTGCACCTCGCCATCGCCGATGACCACCCGATGGCCATCGAAGGTGGTCAGCGACAGGTGGAACGGGTCTTTCGGGTACATGATCGACTGCTCCTGAAGGATGCCGATGGCAATCTCTTCGCCCATGCGCAGACTGTCGATGTAATCGCTGTAGTAGTGAACGCCTGCCATGTTGCGGCCGATCGAGATGTTGGCCGCCAGCTTGTTCAGCTCGTCGCCGAGACGGAGGAAGCCGAACGTCGTGCCGTTGTCGTTGAGGCTTGAACCGTCACTGTTCGGCACGAAGGCGACAGGCGAGAAGTTGCCCTTGGTGATGTCACTCGCCGTGACGGCTTTCACCGCACGGCCCTTGTCCTGGTCCCGAGCAAGACAGGCATCCTCGTCGAAGAACGCTTTCAGGATGGTGACGCAAGTCCCTGCGACGGTCGCATGTCCAGCACCATAGGATGGATGCATCGGCGAGCCTTCGGGGAAGGCCATCGGCAGCAAGGGGAGGTTGTCGATGGCGGCGAGGCCGGATGGCGGATTGGCATAGCTGGCAGGCCTTGTCTGGTTTTGCGACTGATTGAGTGCCCTGATCAGATCAAGAATATTGCTGCCGCCCAGCGTGAGGTCGAGTTCATCCAGGAGCAGGCCGACATGATGCTCCGCGTCACCGGACGGCAGCGCGTTTTCGCTTCGAGCGGCGATCAGACCTGCGAGCGCTTCCGGTCGGAGACGAAGGTGCGAATTGAACTTCTGGAAGCGCACCGCTTTCAGTCCCCGGGTTGCAACCTCGGTCATGAGGGA
>CAWBCX010000058.1:0-10754 GCA_963787265.1 uncultured Alphaproteobacteria bacterium
CGCAGGAACAGGAAGGTGATGATCGCCAGGCCGAAATTCAGAAGGTAGAAGAAATAGGAACGGGCGCCGACCTCGCCGGGATAGACCGGAAGCGACATGCCGCCGCCGCCGCCGACATAGTCCCAAGCGCCGACCAGTTCGCCGGCGGCGATCGCGACGCCGAGCGTGCCGATGGCGAAATAGGGACCTCGCAAGCCAAACACGACCCAGCCGAGAACGACCGCGGAGAGCATGGCGATCAATGCCGCCGTCACCAGCCCGGCGGCGATGCCGGTGAAATATTGAAACGGTGTGAAGTCGACTTTGACGGCACCGAAATGAGCCGTGTATTCCGCCACGTCGTAAAAGAGCCCGATCTGAACGATCGAGCAAACATACATGCCGGCGCCGAAAAAGAAGATATTGCCGAGCGAGTTGTAACCCATCTGGCCGCCCATGAGATCCCAGGTCAGCGCAAAGACGACCATCAGATAGAGGACGGCCATCTGGAACGTGTAGGCGGGCGCCATGAACGGAACGACAAGCCCGACCATCAGGATGCCGATGAAGAGGGCGATATCGACCGGTGTAAAGGTTGCAGCCCTGCTGCTCATTGCACCACCTGCCGGCTGCGACCCATCTGGATCTGACGCCAGACCAGGACGGCAATCAACAGCCCGACGACGATGGCCTGCTGGAATTCAGCACCGAGGATAAAGCCGCCGAACTGTTCTGCGATGCCGAGCCCGAAACCGGAGAGGATGACGGCCGGCAGATTGCCGAGGCCGGCCGCGGTCACGATGACGAAGGAGCGGATCGAGTGGGTGATGCCGAAAAAGGGCTGGATCACCCAGATCATCGAGACCAGCGCACCGGCGACGCCGCAGATCGCGGCGTTCAGCGAGAAGGTGAAGGCGTAGACGCGATCGGTGTCGATTCCCATGACCTTGGCGGCGCGCGGGTCCTGGGCCGTGGCGCGGATCGCCTGGCCGATGCGCGAGCGTTTCATGAACAGCACCAGACCAAGCGCCAGCCCGAGGCAGAGGACCAGCGAGATCAGCCGGATCTGGGTGACGGTCACCTGATTGTCGAACAGGAACAGGGTGTCGAAGCCGGCATTGGCGGTACGGGTATCCGGCCCGAACAGCAGGTTCAAAAGCTGCTGCAGCATAATGGCAAGGCCGAAGGTTGCGAGCAGCGAGGTGAAGAGATCCTTGTCCACCACCCGGCAGATCACCACCCGATAGACCAGCCAGCCAAAACCGAACATCAAAACGGCCGCGAGCGGCAGCCCAAACAACGGGTGCACGCCCTGCGTGCCCAGCCACCAGGCGATGTAGCCGCCCATGATGACGAAGTCGCCCTGGGCCAGGTTTTTGAGGTTCATCACCCCCCAGACCAGGGCAAGGCCGTAGGCGGCAAGGGCGAAGATGGCGCCGACGAACAGACCATCCAGCAGAAGCTGAAGGTTCAGCGTCGGGGCGAGGTAGAGCAGGGAGAGATTATCCAGCATGGCAGCGACGCGCTTCACCGTTGGCTGGGGCGGATGCTGTCATGGCACCGCGCCCCGACGACCGGCGGCCAGTCGGCAAAGGTGAGATCATACGCGTCGCTCCCCTACCCATCCTATTGAGAAAAGGCGAGATTGGCCTTGGTAGCCGCCCATTTGGTCGGTGCGACCACATGATACTGCCCGTCCTGGATCTGGCGCAGCACCATGGGCTTGGCGATGTTGTTGCCCTCGGGCGCGAACTTGATGCTGCCGTAGAAGGTGTCCATTTCGGTGTCGGCAATCGCCTGACGCACGGTGTCGACCTCGAAGGAGCCGGCGCGCTCGAACGCGTCCTTCCAGACCAGAACCGCGGCCGACGCCTGGGCTGCCTGGTAGGGGACCGTGTCGTAATCGGTGTACATGGCCTTGAACTCGGCATCGAAATCGGCGGCACTGCCGAAATACGTCGTCCGAATAGGTCAGGGTCTCGGCCCATTGGGTCGGACAGAAGAAATCGTTGACCGCGTCGCCGAACTTACCGACGATATCCGCCGATTCGCAGTGGGTAAGCGCGATCATCGGCACCTTGATATTCATCTCGTCCACCTGGCGGGCCAGCGTCGCCGCACCCTTGGCATGGCCGGAGACGACGAGGAACATCAGGCTTCAATGCCCTGCACCTTGGTCAAGGTGGCCGACATGTCGGCAAGATCGCGCGGCAGCTTGTCGTCGACCACGATCTGCATGCCATAGCTCTCGACGTCCTCGACCACGCCGGCGCGCACGTCGAGGGAGAAAGGATCGTTCTCGAACGCCATGGCAACCGTGAGATCGCTGGGCTGACGGCCATCCGCCTCGGCCTGCTCGGCGGCAAGGGTAATCGCGCTCCGAAGATATTGCTCGGAGGTCGAGAGCACCGCGAACAGATATTTGTAGCCTTGGGTGAACAAGGAGCGGGAGGCACCTTCAGCTTCGATCATCGGCACGCCATATTGCTCGGTCACGGGGGCGATCGCCTTGGTCAGGCCGGAACTGTACGGCCCGAGCATGAACCGGATGCCGTCCTGCTGGATCAGCCGCTCGGCAAGCTGGGCGCCCCGTGCCGGGGTGGACTCGTCGTCATAGTAGGTGACCGCGAGCTTGTAGCTCTTGCCGTCCACCGTGACACCGCCCATGTCGTTGATCTTCTTGATCGCAATCTCGTAGCCGTTTTGCGCATGGATGCCATCGGTCGAATATTTTCCGGTAAGCGAAATGGCGGCCCCCAGCGTGATCGTATCTCCTTCAACTTTGGCCTTGACCGGTTGCCCGATCATCGCCAACCCTGCGACAGCGAGGGCAACAGCACTTGTTTGCAAACACCATGACATCGTAAGTCTCCCAGACGGTTCGATGATTGATTAGGAGAGACGATAACATGATTGGACGGCATACCAACAGCCTTTGATAGCTGAAAGCGATCATCGGGCGCTGCTATTCAACCTATCTTAGATTTGTCGCCGCGGCGGGCATGGGGAAGAGGCGTTTCGTGAACAGATCGGTCGAGCAATGGCAGGTGACCAAGAGAGCGGTTGCCTCGAAGACAGGCGTTGTCGCGGCCCAGCATCATCTGGCTGCAAGGGCCGGGGCTTCGATGTTGGCGAAAGAGGGCAATGCCGTCGATGCGGCCATTGCTGCAGCTTTTGCCCTTGGCGCGGTCGAGCCATGGATGTGCGGCCTTGGTGGCAGCGGCTATATGGTGATCTGGCTTGCCGCGGAAAAAAGAGCGTATGTCATTGATTTTCAAGGTATGCTGCCAAAAGGAATCGATGCCGCCGACTACCCGCTCGATCCGAAGGTGCCGGCGAGCATCATGGGCTTTCCAGGCATCCTCGATCGACGAAACGAAGTCGGCTATCGCTCGATCGCCGTGCCGGGCGCGGTAAGAGGCCTGTCCCACGGGTTGGAGCGCTTTGGCCGGTTCGGCCTCGATACGGTCCTGGGACCAGCCATTCAGCTTGCCGACCGAGGCCTTCCCGTCGACTGGTTCACCACGCTCCAAATTGCCCTCGCCATGGCCGATCTCCGATGTGATCCCATGGCGAGGGCAACCTATCTTTTGGGCGAGGCACCACCCCAGCCCGAACAGTTTCTCTCCCTTGGCAAGCTTCCGGCAACATTGAAGGCGCTCGCCGAAGATGGCGCCGATGGCTTCTATCGGGGGGCTCTGGCTGAACGCATCGCGCGCGATCTCGAGGCCGGTGGCAGCCGCATCGATCTCGATGACCTCGGTGCTTACCAGGTGCTCGAACACGACGCACTCGGCGGTCGGCATCGGGCGGCGGCCCTGCACACGGCAGGCCCGACCAGCGGCGGTCCGCGCCTGATCGACGCCCTTGGCCATATCGCCGAGCATCTGGATCCAGCCCTTGGTATCGGGGCTGCAAGCTGGAAGATCTATGCCGACGCTCTCAACGAAGCATGGCGCCGCCACAAGCAAGAAATCGGCCGTGCGACCGAGATCGGCGGCTGCACCAGCCACCTCTCCGCGGTCGATGCGGAAGGCAACATGGCGGCGCTCACCTACACGCTGCTCAACCGTTTCGGCAGTTGCGTGGTGCTGCCGAGCACCGGCATTCTCATGAACAACGCGGTCAGCTATTTCGACCCAAGGCCCGGCTTTCCGACGACGATGACAGCTCGGAAACGGATCAACGCCAGCAATATGTGCCCGACCATCGCGAGCGCAGGCGGTGAGGCGATTTTTGCGATCGGTGCCTCGGGCGCCAACCACATCATGCCTGCAACCGCCCAGATCGCGGCCCTGATGCTCGATTTCAACCTCACCCTCGAGCAGGCGATGAACCATCCGCGGATCGATGCATCGGATCGTGGTTCGATCCGGGTCGATCCCAGGCTCGGGCCGGAGGTTCAAGAGGCGCTTGCCGAGGATTTCGAGATCGAGATCGCGCAGAGCCTGGTTTTTCCGAAGCTTTACGCCTGTCCATCCGGCGTCTCCCGCGATCCGGCAACCGGGTTTTGCCACGGCCTGAGCGACCCCTCGCAGCCCATCGGCGGCGCTGCCGTGCCGGGGCCTTTCCGCCTGGAAAAGGAGCATGCGGCGCAAGGGCCGCGCGCCGACCCGATCAGTCGACCGGATAGGGTCCGTCTTCGAACAGGCGATCGTGATAGCCCTTTTTGCCAACGGTCCGGGCAAGAGCGCTTCTCGGGTCCTTGTCGGCCTTCAGGCGATCGATGGCGGCATGGAAGTCATAGCTTGGCTGCCATCCAAGCTCCTGGCGGGCCCGAGCGTTGACATAGACCCGGTCTATGGCCGGCAACATGGTCCAGTTGCGGCGGCGGTACTCAGCCTGGTAATGGGGCACCCGTCTTTGAACGACTTTCTCGGCATCGTTGCGCAGCTCTGCGAGATCTTCCGGAAGGAACGGTGTCGTAGCACTGATGATGTAACGGCCAAAGCCAAGCCGAGGGGCCTTTTCCATGGCGAGCAAATGGGCGCCGACGGCATCATCGATGTCGACACGCCGAAACAGAAGCTCGTTCGTTTTCAGATTGTCGTCGCTGTAACGCTCGCGCATCGATCCGCTGTCATCCTCCTCGGGGAAGAACCGGGAGGTTCTGAGGATGATGCAGGGCAAGCTGTGACGCCGATGAAAAAGCGCGCAAAGATCTTCGGCGGCGAACTTGGTCATGCCGTAGATATTCTTGGTGATCGGCGTGACGTCTTCGGTGATCCAGGCGGCAGCTGCACCTTCGGGCGGTCTTAGGGCATCGCCGAAGACGCTGGTCGTACTGGTGAAGACGAAGGCCTTGATTTCGGCGGCAACGGCCTCTTCCAGAAGATTGAGCGTGCCGGTGATGTTGGTGTCGACGAAGTCCTGGCGGCTGTGCGTTTTGACATGGGGCTTGTGCAAGGTTGCCGTGTGGATGATCGCCTGCACATTCCTGACGCTGTCCTGCACCAGAGATCGATCGGTGATGGAGCCTGTCCTGGTGGTAAACGGCGTGGCGGTGAGATCGAGACCGATGACGTCGTGCCCGATGTTCCTCAAACGCCGGATGAGCGCTTCACCCAAATGTCCGGAACTGCCTGTGACCAGGATCTTCATGTCAGCGCCTCATTCGGGACATGTGCCGGTTCGCCTCAAAGGGCACCAAGCGGGTTTTGTCTGAAGACAAGAATAAAAGTTCTGCGGCGCAAAGGCCTGTCTGCAAGGCTGACTCAAAAAGTTTGGGAAGCGGAGCAAATGAAAAGCGAGGTACGATAAAATTCGCAACCGAAAATATCCGAGATCTTTAAGAAAAAAGAAAGGAGGCCGAAGCCTCCGATCACGAATATTGCTCTCGAGAGCTTGCTGCATTCGCAGCTTATTTGTAAGACAAGGAGTTAAGTCATTTTCACGGGATGATCAAGTTTTATTGAATTGAATGTCTATCCTTTTCTTTCCATCATAAGTTTTTTGGTCTCGGCGATGGCCTTGGCTGGATTGAGCCCCTTTGGGCAGGTATTGGCGCAATTCATGATCGTGTGGCATCGATAAAGGCGAAAAGGATCTTCAAGATTATCGAGACGTTCGCCGGTATGATCGTCCCGGCTGTCGATCAGCCAGCGATAGGATTGCAGAAGGACGGCCGGGCCGAGATAGCGATCGCTGTTCCACCAGTAGCTCGGACAAGCCGTGCTGCAGCAGGCGCAAAGAATGCATTCATACAATCCGTCCAGCTTGGCACGGTCGTCCGGGTCTTGCAGCTGTTCCTTCTCTGGCGTTGCCGCTTCGGTCTGAAGCCAGGGTTCGATCGATTCGTACTGTGCCCAGAATTGCGTAAAGTCGGTGACCAGATCCTTGATGACCGACTGGTGCGGAAGCGGGTTGATACGGACGGGGCCCTCGATGTCGTCGATGGACTTCAGGCAGGCAAGCGTGTTTTCGCCATCGATGTTCATGGCAGCAGGAACCGCAAATGCCTTCTCGGCATGATCGACGAAAGGTCAGGCTGCTATCCGCATCCGTCTTGATCTTGATCAGCGCATCCAGGACCATGGGCCCGCAGCTATCGAGATCGACCTCGAACGTATCCACCCTTGGATTGCTTCTCGTCGTCCGGATTGTATCGATAGACCTTGAATTCTCTTCACCCGCTTGGCATCCTTCGGCGCCGGGTGACGTTTGCCCTCGTGAATGCGGGAATGGGCGGGCAAGGTGAACTCGGCCATGTGAAACGGGTCTCCTGACTGCGGTGCCGGCGGCCGGCGACGTCGATCACGGCAGTCTTCAGTCTTTGTCTCAAGCAGCCTGCGAGCGTTCTGACAGGCTGACAGCACCTCAATAGACACGTTTTTGCGGCGGTACCGGCTCGACTTCGTTGGTCATCGGCTTGGCTGTGGACAGGCCGATCACCGATCCGGGCGTCTTGTAGGTGGCTGCATCGATCCAGCAGAGCGTGTGCTTCATCCATCGTTCGTCGTCGCGATCCGGGATAATCTTCCCGGGCATGGGCGCCGCGGCTTTCGGTTCGCTGGCGCTGCCGAGGCCATGGTGGCCACGGCCTGAAGCATGAGGTTTTGCAGTTCCAGCGCCTCGACCAGGTCGGTGTTCCAGATCAGCGATCGGTCCGAAAGTTTCAGGTCATCGAGGGAAGAGGCGACATCGCCCAGTTTCTCCCCGCCCTCTTCCAGGACCTCGCCTGTGCGGAACACGCTCGCATAGCGTTGCATCGTGCGCTGCATGTTCAGACGGATTTCACCGCTGGAGAGACTGCCGTCGGCGTGACGGACTTTGTCCAGCCGCTCGATCGCGGCGTCGCCGGCGTCTTTCGCCAGTGGTTTTTGCGCTGCGCCGGGTGTCAGGATTTCGGCAGCGCGATGGGCGGCGGCGCGACCAAACACGACGAGATCGATCAGCGAGTTGCCGCCCAGGCGATTGGCGCCGTGAACCGACGTGCAGCCGGCTTCGCCCACGGCCATGAGGCCCGGGATCAACGACATCGCCACTGCCGTTGGGCATGACCGTTTCGGTCAGGTAATTGGTGGGAATACCGCCCATGTTGTAGTGACAGGTCGGTACCACGGGAATGGGCTCCTTGGTAACATCCACGGCTGCGAAAATCCGTGCCGTTTCGGAGATCCCGGGCAGTTTCTCATGAAGAACGGCGGAATCGAGATGCTCCAGGTGAAGGTCGATGTAGTCGCCCTCGGCACCGCAGCCACGGCCCTCGTTGATCTCGATGGTCATCGCGCGCGAGACGACATCGCGCGACGCCAGGTCCTTCGCCGTCGGCGCGTAACGCTCCATGAAGCGCTCGCCGTCCTTGTTGGTGAGATAGCCGCCTTCGCCTCTCGCGCCTTCGGTGATCAGACACCCGGCACCGTAAATGCCCGAGGGGTGAAACTGAACGAATTCCATGTCCTGCAGCGGCAAGCCCGGCGCGCAGCACCATGGCATTGCCATCACCTGTGCAGGTATGCGCCGAGGTGCAGGAGAAATAAACCCGGCCATAGCCACCGGTCGCGAGGACAACCATCTGCGCCTGGAAACGATGGAGCGTGCCGTCTTCGAGGCAAAGCGCCGTGATCCCGCGACAGGTTTGATCCTCCTCGTCCATGATGAGGTCGAGCGCGAAATATTCGTTGAAGAACTGGACTTTATGGCGAATCGACTGCTGAAAGAGCGTGTGCAGAATGACATGGCCGGTGCGATCGGCCGCCGCACAGGTGCGGTAGGCTTGGTTCTTGCCGAAATCGGTGGACTGGCCGCCAAAGGCACGCTGATAGATCTTGCCCTCGCCGGTGCGCGAAAAGGGGACGCCATAATGTTCCAGTTCGATGACCGCGGCGGGCGCATTCTTGGTCATGTATTCGATCGCGTCCTGATCGCCGAGCCAGTCCGAGCCCTTGATCGTATCGTACATATGAAAGCGCCAGTCGTCGGCGCCCATATTGCCGAGCGCTGCATTGATCCCGCCCTGCGCTGCGACGGTGTGAGAGCGCGTCGGGTAGACCTTGGAGATGCAGGCTGTTTTCAGGCCAGCTTCCACCATGCCGACAGCGGCCCTCAGACCGGAGCCTCCTGCGCCAACCACGACGACGTCGTATTGATGATCAATGATCGGATAGGCTTTTGCCATGGGTTCTCTTCCGGTTTCTGGTCAGATCGCGCAGACGATTAGCGATTGGGCGCGATCAGCCGCCGAGCGAGGTTTTCAGGATGGCAACGGAGCAGGCAACGCCGAGCGCTATGCATATCAGTGTGACCGCCAGCAAGCGAGGCAAGCTTGATGCCTTCATGATGCACATAGTCCTCGATCACGACCTGGACACCCAGCTTGGTGTGATAAAATGCCGAGGCGATCAGGAGGAGCATGAGACTTGCGGAGAGCGGGGATGCGAGCCAGGCGCGCGTTTCTTCATAACTGGCGCCTGCAAGCGATATCGCGCTGATCAGGAACCAGCTCACCAAGATGACGTTGGCGATCGCTGTCAGGCGCTGCATCTTCCAATGTCCGACGCCGTCTTTGGCCGAGCCCAGGCCGCGTATCTGCGCAATAGGCGTTCTAAGTTGCATGGATTTTCCTCATCCGATGATCGCGATGGCGAGCCAGATCACCAACGTGGCGATGCCGGCAAAGGCGAGCACTGCCACCCCCGACATGCGGGCGACATCCGGATCGAACCCATAGCCCATGTCCCAGACCAGGTGGCGAATGCCGTTACCCAGATGGTAGGCAAGAATGAAGGTGTAGCCGAACAGGACGAGAATGCCGAGAACACTGTCTTTCCACCACTCGACGGCGGCAAAGGCTTCCGGCCCGCTCGCCAGAGCCAGCAGCCACCAGCTCAGCAGGATCAGGCCGAAGGCAAGGGCCATGCCGCTGGCACGGTGAGCAATTGAAAGCGCCATCGTCAAATACCAACGGTAGATTTGAAGATGGGGAGATAAGGGCCGGGACGCCTTGGCCATCAGGCTCTCCAAGGATACGAGCGCTAAGCAGGTTGAATACCAAGTTTTTTTCCTTGCTCGGGAGCATAGTCTTCGCCCCTTGCAAGTCAACGTCGCCACCATCGGAAACTGCGCTTCCCCGCTCAGGAGGCTTAGCCGAAAATGATGAAGGAACCATTAACCACAAGCTGTTTTTTCCGCTCGGCGGCGGACCGCGTCCAAATTGCCGCACTTTTCATGCTTCATCCACCAAAACGTTAATCGAAGATTTACCAATCGACCCTAGGATGGGTAATGTGAGGTATCTTATGGTTTACACCTCCGATCTCCATGGAAGAATTCATGCCAACCAACGACTATGCTGAAACGATCAATCTGATCGAACGTTTGCACCGCCGATTTCTGGATGTGCTCCGGGCGGAACTCGAACGCGTGGGCATCGGCGATATCAATAACGTTCAGGGGTTGCTTCTTGCCAATATCGGTGAGGAGGAAGTTAGCGTCGGTGATCTGGTCAATCGAGGATATTACCTTGGTTCCAACGTGACCTATAACCTGAAACGGCTTGTTGATGCGGGCTATGTCGAGCAGGAGCGCTCATCCCGCGATCGTCGGGTGGTCCGGATCAGGCTTTCGCAAAAGGGACGTGATCTCTGCCGCTATATCAATGCGATGCTGAATGACCAAAGCAGGGCGCTGCAGGACAGCGAAACGCTTCGTCCCTTGGATCAGCTCAACGCACAGCTGCGCGATCTGGAACTTTTCTGGACGGCAGAACTCGCGCAGCCTAAAGGCAACCGGTCGAGTTCAGCACTCGGTAATCTTGCCGAGCAGAACGCGACGCTCGGCACCGGTCACTGATGGCAGATTGGTGGGCGCCCATCAACCCGATCCGATGCCAGAATAGCGAAGGCAATGGCTTCCTTGGCGTCGACCGGCAGTCCGAAAGTGTCGCTGGGCTGAACCGGAACGGGTGCGAATGCAGCGGCGAGACCGGTCATCAGGACGGGTTTCGACTGCCGCCGCCGCTCACGACCACACGGGCGACGGGCAAGATCGGCCTGACGAAGCGTTGGTAGGTGTCGACGATGCTCCATACCGTCAACGCCGCAAACGTTGCCATGAGATTGCGCACGGTCTGACCATTGTCGAGGTGCAGATCGACCCCGCTCAAGAGGCTTTCGAGGAAGTCCTCGCCGAATTGCTCGCGACCAGTCGAGCGCGGCGGTGATGACGCAAAATAGGGGTGATCGTTCAGTCTTGGCCAACAACGCCGGATCGACACGCCCCTCAGCGGCCAGCCGACCATCGATGTCGGCCTGAAGCCGGCCACTCGACCAGTGCGC
>CAWBCX010000059.1:0-143355 GCA_963787265.1 uncultured Alphaproteobacteria bacterium
TCGGCTATCTGGTCGTAGGGGAGTAGGCCAGTAGCTTGCTGTTGTATTGTTGTAAACAGAACAGCGGAAGAAAGAGAAGTGTTTATTTGAGCATGAGCATTTCGGCTCTTAGGGCGGTGCGCAGGGCACGCGGGAGCGCTCCTGCGCACGCCCAAGCCTTTGGTTATTTGTTAGGCTTTTGCAAAAGGAATCCTATCGGTGCAAACCGATGTGATTGGTTCGCACCGATGGTATTGTGGCTTGTCATGCCGCGCCGCCGATGACCGAACCGATCCGGATCGAATGGGTTTCCGGAATTTCGCTGTGCGACAGCACGCGCAGTCGCGGCGCCGCGCGCTTGAGCAGACGCGCCATGGCGGAGCGGATCGAGTCCGGCACCAGCAGGCAGGCCGGCACGCCCAGGTCTTCCTGGCGTTTGGCGGTTTCTGCCGCCGAGCGTGCCAGCGTGTCGGCCACGCTCGGATCCAGCGCCGCGCCGTGCGGCGAGTTCAGCGCCTGGGTGACCAAACGTTCGAGTTCGGGGTCGAGTGCGATCACGTCCAATTCCTTCACCGGGCCATAGATCTGCTGCACGATGGACGGTGCCAGAAGGGTACGAATGCGGGTGGCAAGCTCCACCGGATCGGTCACGGTGGGTGCAAATTCGGCCAGGCAATCGATGATGGAACGCATGTCGCGGATGTGCACGCCCTCGTCCAGCAACAATTGCAGCACGCGTTGCACGGTGGTGATGCCTATCAATTTGGGTATCTGCGATTATACGAGGCGATTTCATCGTCTATAGGCCGGGAGGAGAAGTGACGATAAACTTATCGAAAGCTATAAGGGATTGAATTCATACGGATAATTTGAAGTGAGTTGCGAAAATGATTTCGGCTGGATCCGCCTGTGCTACGCAAGTGAGATGCTTCTTCTGCAATGTTCGAATCTCAGGGAGTGAAACATGAGCGTTGAGGTAAAGAGCTATTGCTCATGGTGTTGTCAATTGACTCGCCACCAGATTCAAAAGACGAGGACATTTGGGCGGGCTACCTGGCAATGTGCGAGTTGCCAGAACTTCACTGTCCGGTGCCGCGCTTGTGAGAACATGGCCTGCGCCGAGCCCGGGAAAATCCGACAGGCTCCCAGGCTGAAGCAGGTGGCTTCCAAATTGAACGATCTGTGGGGAAGCCAGTTTTGTGCCGAGCACGACGGCAGCGTCGCTTCGTTCGAAAACCTCGATCGAGGTTTGGATGATATCGAGGACTACGAAATCCTGTTCGAGCGAAAATCGAAAGATCTGAAGAAAAGAGCCGCGCTGGCTGGTGCCGCAATCGGAGGAGGGGTGATCCTCGGACCGATGGCTATGCTGGGGGCGCCCACGATGGCCGCTGCACTTGGAAGCGGTGGTCTGCTAGGCGCCGCAGGGACCGGAACGACGATTTCAACACTGAGTGGCGCCGCATTAACATCCGCCTCGCTCGCCGCTATTGGAGGCGGGACGATTGGCGGCGGAGTTGTTCTTCTGACCGCCGCAGGCGCGGCTCTTGGAGGGGTGGGGGGAGGTAGAATCCTGAACCGCTACATGCGGGATGTTAAGGGCTTCAACATCAGCAAGCACAACGAAGGGAACACCCCCCAGTTGGTCGTATCAAATGGCTTCCTGACGCAAGACTCAGACGATTTTCGGTGCTGGACCAAGGCCTTTCGAGAGCAATACGCGGGGCATGCATCTTATTTTGTCCGTTGGGAGTCCAAACGACGCGCAGATATCGGCAAGATGGTTGCGGGAGATTTAGCCGGTGTGGGAGCGGCAGAATTCGCCGCCAAGATTGCACTGCGGGCATCGCGGAAGGCGGGGAAGAGAATCAGTCCTCTCACGTGGGCTTCGATCGCCGCCGATCTTCTCGGAAACCCCTGGCACGTTGCGACTGTAAAGGCAGGGATGACTGGAGTGATGTTGGCAGATCTGCTTGCCAGAACGGATGGGAAGACCTATACCCTGGTCGCCCATTCTCTGGGTGCGCGGGTGATGCAGACTGCTCTTCTTGCTCTGTCGACAAGAAAGAAGAAGATCGTGCAGGACGTAATTCTTCTCGGTGGCGCACTGGACCGTAACGACCAATCGGCCTGGCAGGCTGCCGGCAAAGCGATTACGGGAAAGATCTACAATTGCTATACAGAGCACGACAGGGTTCTCCGAGCGCTTTATCGTGGAGCGAACCTGTTCATGAGCGAGCCGATCGGGATAGACAAGATTGCCTTTCGGTCTCCGAAAATCAAGAATGTCGACTGCTCGGACCTTGTTAACGGCCATATGGATTGGAAGAACCACTTGCCCGAGGTGCTCGAGCGCACGAAAGAGATTGGAACCAGTGGTAGCCGGGGAAAGAACTCGAAGAGGCGTCGCAAGACAAAGGAGACCACGACGGTATAGCGAACCCGTGCCATTGAGACAACCGACTAAGTTGCAGTCTATACGAAGCTAGAGTCCGAGCTTTGAGATCCATCTGAAGTGACGGGCAATCCTGTCTGCCGTGACGGTTGAAATCCCCCGAGGACCGCTTCAATCAGTTTTAGACTCCCCCGCTGGGTCGTAGGTTCGAGTAGGGTGGGGCGGGGCCTCGTCGTCGCGGCCTCACATGGGACTAGCAGGGCAACAGCAGTGCTATCGCTTCCTGCAGAGCGCCATGCCGTCGCCGACGGGCACGATGCTCAGGTCGATCCGCTCGTCCGTGAGCAGCTTTGCGTTGAACTCTGCCAGCGCCTGGCTCGCCTTGTCCACCGGGGCAGAGACCTTGCCGTAGAAGAGCACATTGTCGGCGACGATGAGCCCCCCAGGCCTCATCAGCTCAAGCAGCTGCTCAAAGTAGGTCCAGTACGCTCTCTTGTCCGCATCTGCGCCCAGAGGCGAAGGAGGGCCGCTGCCCGTCAGCCTCAGACAAACAATCCTCAGCGCAGCGCTGCTCTCTGCCTTCCCGGCTCACCGATGAAGGCGATGTCGAACGGCCCCTCCTCCTTGAGCTGCGCCAGCGTGTCCTGGGCGCTCCCCAGCCTCTCAACCACCTTGTGCTGCACGCCCGCCTTCTCCCAGTACCGCCTCGCCACGCTCATCGACCGCTCGTCCTTGTCCAGCGCAAACAGCTTCCCGTCTTCCGGCAGCGCCTGCAGCGAAACAGACACGAACAAGCGGCAGGCATCAAGAGTTTAGCCTGTGCTCAGTGCTACGCAGCGCGACCCTCCATGCCCGATTCTGGTCATCCGACTCACCATGGCAACCGCTACGGAAGAGTAACCCGTGTAGACCCCGACCTCCACCGCCTTTCTCGCCCCGATCAGCTTGACGAGCAGGCCCAGGAACTGCCCCTGGTCTGCTGTGATCTGCATGTGGGAGCCGTTCATGGCCGCGGTCTCGTCCCTCAGCTCCTTCAGCACCTGCGAGAAAGAGCAGGGTGTGGATGCATGCTGAGCATGGGGAGAGGGAGCGCGTGTCGGGTGCCGGCCAATTGCCGTCAGCGGCCTCACCTCTGGCTCCCGTGTGTGATGCAGCAGGTACTTGTAGAGGTCTGGTGTCATGTTCATCGAGGCCGGGACCTTGAGCACGTCCTCCTTGGCCAGCCCAGCACTGCATGGATGCATGGCATTCGTGCATGCATGCGGCGTGAGGGGAGGCGCTGAATGACTGCTCCCAGCCCCCCTCTCATGGATCTCACGATTGCGGTTCACGCAGTCCCTTGCCCTGCTTGAGAGGAGCGTCGCGGCATCTGAAGGCATCGCCCCTGGGCCTCGCATGCAACCGCGAGCGAAGAGGCGGCGCTGGAGACGAGCACGAGGTCGATGCCACCCGCATCGTAGCACAGGCCGAGGGCGAGGACGCCGCCATCATCATCAGAGGAGTCTGCTCGACAAGCGCGATGGCAGGTTGGCGCCCGCCAAAACCCCTCGACCCGAACCCGCGAAGTAGAAAAAAGAGAATTTACAGCCATGGCTAGGTCAATCCAGCTATCTACACGTCACGCGTCGTCCAGCGGGAGCGCCCCCAAGAGGTCCAGCATGCCCACGTCGCTCCCCAGCTGCAGCAGCATCGCCCCGACGGCCTCCCGCACGCACACGTCCCGCACCGCCACGCACTCGCACAGCGCGCCGTACAGAGCCAGCAGGTGCGTCTGCTCCTTGCGCTCCAACGCCACCACGTGCGCGTGCGCGTGCCCGGGCTGGCCCGCCGGCCGCGCTGCTGCTGCTGCTCGTCCGCGACAGCTGCAGCCCGCCGCCCCCGAACCGCCCGCGGCGAGGCCGCCGTCACCGATCCTCCCGAAGCGAAACCGTCATCGCGCCACCGCCGTGCCCGCCTTGCGCTTGCGCGCCCGCACCACGTCCAGCCAGGCCCGCAGCTGCGGCCGCGCCGAGGCGACCGCCGCGTCCATCACCGCCGGCGCCACCCGCAGCTGCTGCAGCAGCTCCGGCCACGTGCCGCGCCTTCTCCACGAGCACCGCGAGCGTGAAGTTCTGAGAGGAAGGCGCCGAGGCAGGAGAAGCACGGCAGCGCCAGTAACGCCAGCCGCCGAGGCAGCGGGGAGGCCCGAGGCCGAAGCCCGCGGCTCCTGCTGCTGCTGCTGCAGAGAGTCGTGTCGGTCCTCCGCAGCGTACCGCCGCAGGATCGCCTCGGAGCGGGACAGCAGTACGGGCAGCGCCAGCTGCGCGACCTCCAGCTGGCACCGCACGCTCTGCTCCTTGGGCTCGCCCTCGCCGCCATGCCCGCGGCTGCAGAGCACGTACAGCTTGGACAGACACAGGTTAGGGAACCGCGCCGCGGCGACTGCGCTCGCCCCGGCAGCCGGCTGCTGCTGCGGGCCCGATCCCGGCCCCGATGCCACCGGCGGGCTCCGCGTCCCGAGGTCGATCACCCGCACCATCGCCTGCCGCATCTCAGGCGGCGCAAAGTGGCAGGCCGGAGAGCACCGTGTCGCTCAGGCAATCGACGACCGCCGCCTGCACCTCGAAGTCCGAGGGGCCCCCCGGCTCGGGCGCCGGGGGTGGCGGCGGCGGCCGGCCCGCCGCGGCCCGCAGCGAGGTCGGCACGCCCCGAATCCCGCGCCTCCCGCAGCTCCTGCGGGATGTGCTGGCCGAGCAGGAACATCTCGAACGACGCCGCAAGCACCGGCCAAGTGTCCGCGGGCACCGACGGCGCGCCCCCGCCCCTAACCACAGCCCCCGCCGCGTACGACCCCCCCCCTCCCCCGGCCACCCGCGCCGGCCCCCGACTGCCGGCCGTCCCGCGGCCGCCGCCCCGCGCGCGAACGCCCGGGCGGCATGCGCGGCTCCGGGGTACTGCTCGGGGTGCTGCTGCTGAGTCAGCGTGGTGATGTTGATCGAGGGCAGGCCGCTCTGGACGACCGTCACGAAGGCGGCGGAGGCCGACCTCCACAGCTCGTCCGAGGGGTCCAGGTGTCGCACGGCCATGCACTCGGAGAGGCACGAGACGACCGTGGAAAAGGTGGAGACGCGGACCTGGGGAAGGTCAGAGAGACGGAGAGGAGGTGAGGGCAGGAACGAGGACATCGGGAGGGGAGAGGAAGGCCCCCCTCACCCTCATCCCATTCCCACAGCATTGTTTGACGCTCCCTTTCCCCGATTCACCACCCCACAAGCCCCGCCGAAAAGATTCCATGTCTAGGTTTTCACCTGCCAGGGCACGTGGTCCTTGTACCACCTCGCGAGCTGCTCGCACGCCTTGACCATCCAAGCTGACGTCAGGCTGCGGGCCTCCACTGCCAGGTCCACCGGGTGAGAGGGGCCGGCAGCGGGAGCGGCAGGAGAGGACGGAGGGGCGGAGGTGGAGGGAAGTGGGGCGGAGGGCTCGGGGCTCAGGGAGGCCTGCTGGAGCCTGCCGTAGGCGGAGGAAGCAGGGAACAGGAAGAAAGGAGACAGGGACGGGAAAAGGGATGATGAGTAAGTGCAGGAGGAGCAAGAGGAGCGAGGGCCAGCAAGGGCAGACCGGATCAGACTCGGAACCATGCCTCGCACCCACCAGAGCGCCTAACATCTGACTGGCACCCACTTGAGTGCATAACCACGACCCACACCCACCTGAGCGAGAGGATTCCGAGCGGCCTGAGCGTGTAGCAGTGCGTCTCGAGCGCCTCCGACCAGAGCTCCGGGTAGGGCAGTGGCGCCAGCTGGGCCAGGGCGGCCACCACGGTCTTTTGAATCGGGCTGAGCTGTCCGGAGACGGCCAGGGCGGCGGCCCCGGCAGAGTCCTCTGCACCGACAGGGTACCTGCAGGGTGGCATCGAGGAGGAAAGGAGGAAGAGGCAAGGAGCAGTGAGGAGCAGGCGTCGAGGGAGGAAAGGAGGAGGCGGATTTGCGATGAGTGGATGAGTGGATGAGCGGAAGAGGAGTGTAGGGATGGAATCTCGGGTGTGGCAACGAGAGGATGAGGTTCTTGCGAGGGGCCTTCATCCCTTGCCGGACCCTGTCTGAGCCCTGAAACCCTGAACCCCGAGGCCCAGCGCGCACCTGGAGAACCTTGCGAGCCAGAAGAGCACCCTGCGCACGTCGTCGGCCGCCAGCTGCTCCCTGAGCGTCGAGTAGAGCGCCGAGACGCAGGCCGCGAGGTCCGTCCTCGCCTGCAGCGGCGCAGAGGTGTTTGGCGCGGCCATGGCGCCCACGCCGCTCTCGACCGCCTGCATGAAGCCCTGCCACATCCAGCGCTGGAGCGCGCCGGAGCCGGAAGTCGCCGGCGGCGCGGGGCCGTCGGAGGGTTTGGCGCGGGCGGGGTTTCCGTCGAGCGAGGTCGAGGTTCGCGACGCCGCGCCGCCGGTCGAGGAGGAGGAGGTGGTGGGTTCGGAGGGGGCGGCAGGGCGTGGGGGCCCGTGCGCCTGCAGCAGGGCGGCTATGAGACCGGTGGCCGCGGTGGAGGCCTGCTTGCGAGCCTGGGTGGAACGATGAGGGTCAGGGTCCCAGGGGGAGGGGATTGGGTCCTCCTGGACAGATGGGTTTGTGGGTGTGAAGCTGAGGTAGTTTCACACTTTTCAGCTCCTCAACGAGGATGCCTTGGAGTGGATTCTGTTGGCGTGTAAGGAAGGGCGAGAGATGCTTCACAGAGAGGCTGTTCTCATGATCAAAAGAGGAATCCCATGTTCACTGGAGCGAAGAGACAGACGAGGTTGCAATGTTGAGGTAATCATCAAAACGTCCCATTGAAGAGAATCGGCCGACATTGAAACATGTATGGTTGCTGTTGAAGGGGATGCTTGGGACCGCCTAGGCTGATATGGTTGGGAGGCGCCAAGCAGGCAACAGACACCCTTGATGTGCAGGGAAAGGAATGGTGAGGGATCTGCATCAGGTCCTGGAGAATGTGGAGAGCAAGGCGGAGGCTGTGGTGGATGCGCGCGGGGCGGCCAGGTTTGCCGGCAAGGCCCCCGAGCCGCGCAAAGGCGTGCGAGGGGGGCACATCCCCGGCAGCCTCAACGTGCCCTTCGACTCTGTTTTGGAGAACGGCAGGTGCCTTGCCCCATGCTTTCGTCGCTCCCACGCCCTGCGCCGGTGGCAGATGCAGCCTCCTCCCCTTCGCTTTGGTCAGGATACATGGACGATTTGGACAGGATGGTGGGAGGACAGAGCTTTCTGGCTCTGTGGTGACCCTCGATGGCTACGTGCAGCATGCTGATTGAGTGAACACACAGACGCCTCTGTGCATGCAACCACATAGGGTCGATCCAGGCGTTTGGATGAATGTGTGGGGGGCCTCGAAGCAACCCTGGCCCTGCCTGGCTGCAGATTCAAGGACCCAGCAGCACTGAGAAATGTGTTCACGGACGCCGGGCTCGACTGGCAGAAGCCCATTGTCACCAGCTGCGGAACTGGAGTCACTGCCAGTGTCCTTACACTCGCACTTCACCTTGTAGATCCACAGCAGCAGGTGAATTCACCAGTTCCCCTACCCCATTTCTGGACACACTGCTTCCCCACAGTTCTAGAAGGCTGATGATTTTTCCAGAAGGCTGGTGATGATGAATTTCCAGAAGGATGGTGAGCACAACAGTGGGTATGTAGATCTCCAAAGGAGGCAGGAGATCAACATTGGCTGTATGCAATCTACCCTTCAAAGCTGCACAAAGGCACAGACGCTGGCTTGCTGTCGAATGTGGCTTTTGGTGCAGGTCTCCGTGTATGATGGCTCCTGGTAAGCAGTTTCAGCTGCGCAAACCTTGACATTTGCTGCTGATCCGCTTTCCCTAGCATGCTGCAGTACTGACTAGACAGTAACCACATAGAAAACCAGTGCAGGACTGCATGCTGAGGTTGTCCTCCCTGCAGGACGGAATGGGGCAGCAAGAACGACACTCCTGTGGCCACTAAATAGTGCCTTGGCCTGCCTCGAATCATGGTTGCCGAGCACCGAAGTGCACGTGGTCGTCTGTTGTGTCGTATCGCAGCGTCCAAGATTTCTCCGAAGCGCATGGAACAGCCTGTAAGCAAATTCTCGGAGAGTCCAAAAGCTTCTCGTCCCAGAGTGCGTTCGCGGGCGTGACTGCCCGGCGCGCTCTCGTTTGTCTCTGGATTTCACACACGCCTTACCACCGCCAGGGAGTGCTTGCCGTAGCTGTCTTCCGGGTATGATTGCTGTCTGTGGTCCTTTGTAGCCGTTTTATGGGGTCTTCCATGTGATCGAAGCCATGCAAGACAACAGGCACCAACATGACAGCGTCTACCGCAAACGACTTCGACACGACAACAAGGTTGCGAAGCTCAAGCAGAAGATCAAAGACAGAGGTGGGCAAACCTTGCTTGTCCTATTTTATCACATCCTAGTCTCAAATGCAAACCATTTCGGCATGTTTGCATCTAGATGTTGGACAGATAAGGGATATGAAAGCCGAATCCAGCCGCATGTGTGCAGTGGAAGCTGAGAGAGAGGCCACCAAGACGCAGACGCGCTCAATCTTTCTCTCGGAGCTTAAAGAGATTGTCACAGCTGTGGACATTGCGAAATGGTTCAGCAGATTTGGGGACCCTGTGGACATCAAAATGAATGTCTTCTCAGAGTGAGCAACCTGCAGCCACAGCACACCAGTTCGAATTCATACCTGAAATGAGCAAGAAGTGGTGTAGCTCATCAGCTGAGATACTGACGCACTGCTGTTGGCGGGCATACATTGCAAGCAGGTGCATTCGACAGCTGATCCAAAGTGGCTGACCTGGATTGCAGGGCCACCGTTAGACAGCTTCACCATCGTGGATTGCAGGAAGTAGGATGATGGCAGCGAGAAGCAGACCTGTGGCTGACCAGGGTGTCTGGCCTCGTGCGCAGGAAACAAACCAATGACGGCAGATCAGAGCGTCACTGGCTTTTTTGGTGTTGAAGGGGGAAAACTAGTTAAGTGATTCCCTTGTAGCTAAAAAACCTCAATCAAATCATACAGCGATTGCTCTAGATTTGATCTGATAAAAGATTAAAATTTGCTTGAAGTAATACTCAATTTTGCTTTAGGGTCGCCATACTGTCATCTGTGACACTATTTTGCAGCAATGCGTGATTTCAGTATTCATAGTATTTCGGTATTTTCCCACTTTGTGACTACAATGACTTACATAATGTTTGAGCAAGTGCAGTAGGGCACTGGTCAGTTAAGAGGTGAGATGTAAAATAAAAAGGCAGAGTCACGAAAAAAGCATGGAATGTCTACACTGCCAAAACAAAAAGACAGTCAAGAACGGCAAAGATTGTCACCAAGACGGAAAAGCTGTTCAAAATTATTTATGCAAAGGATGCGGCAAACGATTCAACGAACGAAGCAGGAACTGCAATGTCAAGGCTGAGAACACCAGCAAATGTGGTTTCTTTTGCCCTGAAGATGAGGACAGAGGGGATGGGAATCAGAGCTAGTGGAAGAGTGCTAGAAATTCCTACACCAGCATCATGAGATGGGAGCAAAAATTGTCAGCCCAGTCTCAAGCAATGGAGTCCGCCCGCCCCAGCAGGCTCTGATATAACAGTCGAGGGAGATGAAGTTTACACTCGCGTAGGCGAGAATCTTCCCCCCCTCAGAGTCAAAAGGATGGACAGTGACATTCATCGAACGTAAAAGTCGCTATTGGATTGAGGCAATCATCCCTAGCGACGCCAAGGGGCTGGCCGCCGAGGGCGCCGGTTGCGATAATCTGCTGATCATGACCGCCGCTGGCGCTCATCAGAAGGACCAGGGCAAGACCAAGCTCGGCGCTTCGTCCTTCGCTCGGACCTTTGCCCACGGCCGGCTGAAGCCGCTGTCCTTCGATCCAGGCCAGCCTTGAAATGCGTTGATAGAGCGCCGTCAACGGCGGTTCCAAGCCGATCTTGCGGGCGGCACTCGCGGCGGTACAACCGGCCTGATACAGGCCGACTTTGCGTAGAGGTGCCGCGACCCGGTCCCAATCCTTGTCCAGCGCCTTGACATCGATCGCGAAGTTGCGCTCTTCCTCGGCTTTGGTCAGCGCCTCGAGCGCATGATGCTGTGTATAGATTTCGATCAGGCGGTCTTCTTGTCCATCATGACCCGCCTGACCGCGGTTCGGCCTGACAATCGGGATGTGAACCGTCCGCCTCGTTCTCGACATCTCTCGTCCCTAAATCTCCGAACCGCCGAATTCAGATATCCTGAACCGTCCCGATCACCGGTCGAAGAAGGACAAGTCTTAGGTCGGTCGTATCCGCCAAACGGATCTCGCCATCGCCATCCTCATCCAACGTAACCACCGCCACGGGCTCACGACCTGCACTCGCCAAGCCAACCTTCAGACCAGCATAGTCATCGCTCGCGTTGCCGAGTGCCGTGAGTTTAATCACAAGTTCATCTTTTTCCTTGATCACCTCAAGTCGAAACCTGCCCTGGTCGTCCTCCAGTGCTTTTCCCGGCAAAGGGATCTCGCGGCCGGCATCATCGGCTGCGAGGCGGATAAATTCGACAACCGGGGTAAACTGCTCTCGAAGGCTATCGAACGGCACGATCACCGCCGACACCGCGCTGGTCGTTGTCGCGGCCTTGGCCGCGGCGCCTTTCAGCCAGTCGGTCACGGACTGATTGGCCGGCCGTTGACCGATCACGGAAAGCAGGCTGTCGACCTCGTCCAACGAAACGGGCCGCTCGGTATCGACGAGCTCAAGGCGCTCTTGCGCCCTTTCCCAAAGGGTCTTCACTTCGTGGTCACTGAGTTTGCTAGACATTTCGGATCTCCGATAGGGTCGTTTTTTAAGCGCTAACGGGCAGGTTTTTTAAGCCACGCTTTATCAAAGCCTCAGCGCGTTTCGTAAGTTCGTCGGCACGGTCGTCGTCGTCGAGTTGCTGAAAGTCGGGATCGTCTTCGAGCAATTGGCGAAAGGCTTCGTCTTTGAGGACGCCTTGATCACCGGCACCGGGATAAATCGGCCGGCCTTCGCCGATCACCTGCTCGAAGAAATAGCGCATCACCGGGCTGAACATCTTGGGGCGGGCGTCGATAAGGTCCGTAATCCACTGACTGCCGGCTTCGCGCATGCTGAGGTCCTCCTCGATGTCGACGGCATCGGGATCGGCGATCGTCTCATGTCGAAGCCAGGAGTCGCCGCCGGCATCATCGCCGAGCGCATCGTCGAGCGAGAGCGCCGTGTAGCGGAGCATCGACATTCCGGTCTCGTCACCGGCGAAGTCGTCGAACGACTGGAAACCCGGCAAAGCTCTTGGCACCGCCCTTCAACTCGTTGAACGTGCGCTGATAGGCATCGACATTCGAGGTTTCGATCCCGAAACGAAGCAACTCGTCGGCGTCCTGGCGAAGACGTTTCAGGTCGCGCAGACGGGCGATCGAGGGTTCGTCGCGCTCATGCCAGAACATCGGGTTGAGGCCGCAGCCCCGGAGCAGCATGTAGCGTTCGTTCAGCGCATCCATGACCCGAACGATCAGACGCTGAAGATCGGCATCGGCCGTGAAGCGGGCATCCAGCGGCACCGGCAGCGCTTCTGCGATCTCGAACAGCGACAGCTCTTCGGGCACCTCGGCCACGCAAGGGCTGCGGATCAGCCACAGCGGTCCATACTGCTCGCGACGCCTGACCGATTCCGGGCTGTAGTCATCGCCGAGCCCCTTGCACAAGGCTTGCGAGCGTCCGGCCGAGCGGGATACGAAAATCCTCCGCGTCATCGGCTGCCTCGAGGTCGGGATCGCGTTTCACCTCGGCGGCCTGCCAGCCTTTTTCCGCCGGACCGAAACGGCACAGCGCGCCGAGCAGAAGATGCATGTTGCCGGGCTCGTGCTGCAGACGCCGTGCCAGCTGGGTTTCCTTGCCAGCACCTGTTGAAGATAGGTCACGCTTTGCTCGTGGACCCTGGCCTCGCTGCCATCGGGCATCGGCAGGGAATACCACTGGCTTTCGCCGGCCGCACTGAAATCCCGGAACAAGAGCTTGTTGACATAGGTCTTTCGCGAGAGCGTCAGCAGCAACCCGAGATACAAACGATCCTGTTCGAAATCGGCTGGTGGTCAGAACTTGCTCGAGAAGGCGCAGAACGTCGAGCGTCAGTCGATCGACGATATCGGTGACCTTGAAACCGCGAATGCTGTCGGCATGCGCATCAACCTCCCATGTTGGGCTCAGGACATCGTTGTTCTGATGTTCAATCATCCGGTTGAGCCCTTAATCTAACATTCGAGAGGGTTATGGCTACAGCTACGGCTTGAAGGCAGCTGCACCGGCCGACGCTTGGCGTCATGGCCGGAGCGGAGGGTGAGATGCGCCATCATCCCGTGATGTTGGTGAACTCCACGCGACGATTGATCGGCGAGGTCGGCGCCGAGCCGGTCGAAAAGCTCGGTTTCACCCTTGCCGGTGAAAGGCAGGCGCCAATTCTCGATCTCATGCTCGCTGACCAGATAGGTTTGCACGGCGCGAGCCCGGCGGACCGAAAGGCTGAGATTGTAGTCATCCGAGCCCGTGGCATCGGCATGACCCTCGAGCATGACGATCTTGTCCGCCATGATGTCATTGTTGAGTACGGCAGCAATGCCATCAAGGCTGGCTTTCGCCTGCTCGGTCAGGACGGATGAGTTGTGCTCGAACTGGATGCGCATGGCCAGCGACAGCGGCTCGCTGCCGGTCGCCGGCACCTCGACGGCGACGTCCTGATCGTCTGTGACCAGGGGTGCCGTCGCTGCGACGCTGTGGGCGACCGCTGCCTGCTGCGGCGCATGAAACTTGATCGAACGGGTTCGAAGACCTGCGGACGCCGCTGATGCCTGGAGGCATTCGCCTGGCACGTCGTGGCTAAGAACACGAAAGATTTCGCAATGGCTGGCATCATTGGGCAGGTAGGTTGCCTCGCCGGCCTGGGCTTTGTTGCCTGCAGCAAGACCAAAAGCCAACAGCACGGCCACGGAGGACATGGTGCGAAACTTGGTGTTGAATGACATACTCTGACTCCTGATCCTGCCGATCGTGACGCCAGAGACCTTCGGGATAGGAATGGGTGAAATTGCACGGCGCGGATCACTTTTTGTCGGCTTCAGGAAAACATTGTTCATGTTCAACATGTTCAATAGAAAAATCTGATCGAACGATGGCCCGGGCGACTTTCTGAAGCGTGAATGAAGCGTGCAAGCCGCTGTTTCCCGCGCGCCTGATCATGCCATGACGACTTCCTCCTCAAGGTTCGGGACAAGCTTTTCAAGGAGGGGGCTGCGGCTCCAACATCGGAGGTGATTTCTATCCCGAACAAGGGCTCCAGCAGGTCATTGATGCCAAGGGATGCATCGATCCTGGCGTAACAAGAGAAGGCCCGATCTGTACTTTCTTCGGGGATCGGGTCTTTACTCATGATGGGGGCAGCTGTCGAGGCAGCATGAGAGAAACCGATGTTCAGCCGACTTAAATCATCCATGTTCAACGTTTCCGTGGCCGCCATCGGGATCATGGCCCTCGCCAGCTGTGCGACCAACCCGCAAGAAGCCATCAATATTGCCAAGCCCAAGACGCTGCCGGCGAGAAACCTCACCAATTTCAGCGAATCGCTCCGTTGCATGGATCGGCTGTTCCTGCAGTTCGGCCGCAGCGACATGGTGATCACCAGCGCCGGTATTCCCGATGAAACCGCGGTCATCTCGGCCGGCACCAAGGACATGCTGATCTCGGCGATCTCCAGGATGTCGCGCAAGAGCGATGCCTTCACCTTCGTCGACTACGACAGCACCCAGGTCGATGTCCACGAACTGCAGGGGCTTGCCGGTTTCGATGAGGATTTCCTTATCCCGGATTTCTACATTCGCGGCGCCATCACCCAGCTTGACGATGCCGTCGTGGATGAATCGGTGAGCGCCGCGATCGGCTATGATGCCAATTTCGGCTTGTCTGAAGACTCCGAAAAATTCAGTCGATCCGGCGTCGTCAACTACGGCGCCAGTGCCGAGGCCAATCAGAATGTCGCCGTGGTTTCACTCGATTTGAATGTCGGCGATCTGGTGTCGCGGCAAATCATTTCGGGCATCTCCGCGCATAATTCGATCGCGGTGGCGAGAAACTTCGTCCAAGGCGGCCTCGGCGGCCAGATTTCCAAGCTCGGGGCCAGCTTCAACGTGGCCTTGAGCCAGGGCGAAGGGCTGCACCAGGCGGTGCGTACGCTGATCGAGCTCTCCACCATCGAAGTCCTGGGCAAGCTCGCCGAGGTGCCGTTCTGGCGTTGCCTTGAAATCGACCACACCAACCCCGCCGTGGTCGCCGAGGCGCGCGAGTGGTACGAGGATATGGACGAGGATGAGCAGATTGCGTTTGTGCAGACCACCTTGGCCGACAAAGGCGGGTATCACGGCGAGGTCAACAGCTTGATGGATGCCGCGACCAAAGATGCGATTGCCCGCTACCAGGCGCAAAACGATCTCATCGCCGACGGCAGAATCAATTTCGATCTTTATGCGAGCCTGCTCAATGATCAGCCCGTCCAAGGCGTTGAGCCCATCGCCCAGGCCGCGGCCGTTCGCGCGGTCAAGGTGGATGTCGAAGAGATCGAAGTGGACCAGGACATCGACGAGGATGAGGAAGTCGAAGACCTCGACGAAGACGGCGAGGTTGATCTGGCGGAGGAGGACGAGGCCGAATCTGAAGAAAAGGTCGTTGCTGTCCTTGAGGAAAAAGCCCCGCCGCTCGCTTTACCTCTCACCCTGGAGCTGACCGCCAACGAAGCCGTCGATGGCACATTCCAGGTCAACAGGGAGCTGCACTTCTCGGTAAAAGCCAACCAGGGTGCCCATCTCTATTGCTACTATGCCGATGCGAGCGACAATGTTGCCCGGGTCTTCCCCAACCAGTTCCAGCCAGACAGCTTTTTGCCAGCCGGCCAGACCGCGAAGGTCCCTGGCGATGATGCAGGGTTCGATATCGTTCTGGAGCAGGCGGGTGCCGATGAGAATGTGGCTTGTGTCGCCTCGACCAAGGAGCTCGGTCTTCGTCTGCCGGATGCGCTGAAAATGCCCGACCTCACGCCGATCCCCGGGAAGTCGCTCGACGAGATCATCGAGGCCTACCGCGATCTCGACCGGGACCATATGGCGCTGGCCAGGCTCGACCTGAAGGTGCGCTGACGCTGAACGGGAAGCAGGAAAACATCGCTCCAACCGTCGGATTCATCACCTTGATCCGGCGGTCTTCTTACCGGATCACTGGCTCCTTTCCTTGAGGTCGGCCTGCTTGCCCAACAAGGCGACAGCCGTATCGATCGCGGGATCGATATCCTTCTCGAGGTCGTGCGGCAGAAGAAATTCCACTTCGATATCGGGCGGCACGCCGATACCTTCGAAGAGCGCGCCGTCATGGGTCAGGTAGATCTCATTGGACAGGCTGAACGTCCAACCATTCGGCAGGGTTCGATAAAGTTCATCCGATAGAATGCCTTGCGTCCGGCTGCCCACCTGGGTGACGTGGGGAAGTGCCCGCATGGCCATGGTGAAGATCTCGGCCGCACTGGCGGTTTCCTCGCTGGTCAGCACCGCAACGGCCCCATCGAAATGCCGTCCTTTGGCGGGCTCGATCACCAGATCGGTCGCGGCCAACCTCTCGCCCTCGAAGAAAGCGCGCTTCGAGCCGAACACCGTGCGCTCACCGGCAAAACGGCTGGCAATCGCGACCGCGACCGTGTCATGACCACCGCCATTCAGCCTGACATCGACGATCATCGTGGGCAAATCGCCGATATCCTCCAGCATCTCATCGAGGGCATGTTCGATCGCCCTCAGATCTTCGCTGGTCGAATACGCCCCCTCGGCAAGATTCTCCATGGCATCGATCCGGAAGTAACCGGTTCGCTCGTCGATCTCTCCCCAGAGTGCCCGCCCCCTGAGCCCCGTCTCGACCTCATCGTCGAGATAGCTGGTTTTCACGATCTCGTCGAACGCCTCATACCGGTCTTCGAGATAGTCATCGATGTCACAGCGGGGACCGTCCTGTCGTCGGCACTCATCGAGGAGCCGCGCGTAAAGCGCATTTTCGACCCACACCTTATCGTCGCCATCGGCATAAAGGGAGACATGGGCATCGTTCAGTTGGCCGAGCATCCTGCCGAGGGTGCTGCGGAGCTCCCGGTTTGACATGTTCTTGGTGATGGTCGGCCGCAACTGCGCATGGACGGCATCCCAATCGACATTGCGCTCACCGAAGAACGCGTAATGTTGATCGAAGGTTTGCCAGAGAACCTCGAAATTCAGCGCCGGATCGGACGTGCTCTCGGTCAGCCCGTCCGGACACAGGCCTTTGAACTCATTGTCATCCAGGCGATCGAACCTTTTGACCGAGAGTGTCGCCTTGCTGCCGAGGGCAAACGACTGCCGGTGCGCATCAGGCAGGTCGACAAGCCTCGCCTGAAACGCCTCGATCGGCTCTTGGTCGCTCAGCAGACAACTCACCGGCGTGGTTTCGATCAGCCGGCTCTCGCTGCCGGTATTTTCGATGATCAGCCCATAGCCTTGGGAGCGCCAGAGGCCCTCGAGGTCGGCATCGGCGGTCTCGGCCGGATCGCAGGCCCCGATCATCAGAGGCAACCAGACAGCCAGGCCCAAGAGCCAGGAGCGATAGGTCTCGCGATCGATTGTCATTGCCATGTTTCTCTTTCTCTCAGCATGATCATCATTGGCCCGCCCATGACATAGGCCCGTTTATGACATAGGCCCGTCCATGACAGCGGCGCATCCTGTCAACGCTCAAAAGCCGCGACCATTCGATCATCAAGGCGTCTCCCGTTCCCTTTCATCTTGTGCCTTTGCGCCCGCTCCCTCTACGCTCGAGCAAAGGTAAAGGATCAAGCGCCCGAAGAGCGGCGCGTACCCCGAAACGGATGCCATGGACGACCATATCGAACAGCTGACCGTGCCATCGGTCCTCCGGGATCTCCTGGTCATGCCACCTCTTCATCTGCCCGGCGTTCTGGTTGTGTTGATATCGGCGAGCGATGGCAATGCCCTCCTGCCCGAATTGACAACATTTCTCGATGCCGACGACAAGGCGCGCTGGACCGGATTGGCATCACCGGATCGTCGCCACCGTTTCATGATCGGACGTTCCGCCCTTCGTTGTCTTCTCACCGCATTCGCCGATCGCAACGTGCCGGAAACGGCCTGGCGCTTCGCCAGATCGACCAAGGGCAAACCTTATATAAAGTCACCTAAGACCTCGATCAGGTCCTTCAACCTTTCCTATGCCGATCCTTTCATCGCGCTCGCCGTGTCGACGACCGTCGCGGTCGGCGTGGACATCGAAATTGCCCATGATATCCCGGAGGATGAACGGCCCTTTCATCTTTTCTCCGATGACGAGCAAGCCCTCCTGCGGGCGACCTCTGCCGATGAGGTTCCGACGGTTTTCTTCAGGCTCTGGACGCTGAAAGAGGCAATTGCCAAACAGACTGGCCAGGGCTTTGCAACAGAGTTCAATGAAATCAACACCTTGAAGCTCTCCGTTGCCGAAGAGGTAAGCGCGCTGTTTGGGCAGAATTGCGCCAAAAGGCTGCTTTTCCACAGCCGCCTGAACATTCTGGATAATCCGATCCACCTTGCCGTCTCAACAGCACCAATCGACTGACATCACAACCGCTTGAACATTGTTCTTATGACGAAGATGCGCTCTTGCCTTCAAGTTCAGGAGCAACATCTCAACCAGTCCGTTCAACTCCAGAATTAGCGCCAGCTAAGCGGACCATCCTCAATTGAATGTTAACCCTGCCAGGACGGGGTTAACATAAGCTGAAGCCTACCTGATCAGACAAACTTCATCGGGATATTGGCGCGCATCCGGATCAGGTGGAGAGGGAAGATGCAGCTCTAACCTGTTGTCTCGCCGTATTTCTCTATCGAGCATGTCCTGCCACCTTATTGGTAATAGGCGCTGGCGCAACATCAGGTCAGCCTGCACCGTTTGACGCATGTGAGGTTCTTCTCTTTCTTTGCCGTTTCCCCTAACCCATGCCTGTCATCCTCATGACCTGGTCCATGGGATCCCGGCAGCGTTCCGTTAGCAGAAAGTTACCCTCGTCCCGGCGGGACTGATGAAGGAGGCCGGACCAGCTTCCGACCTCCTTCTCACCAGCGTCTCAAGGTGGAACCCACCTTCTTGGATATCCAGGAGGGAACGTTGGAGCGATGTCCCTGCCTGGAACCGATGGTCGGATCAGATGGCCTTGGCGGGGTTGCCCATCCAAAGCTCGTCCGCGCCGACGGTCTCGCCTTTCATCAAGAAGCTGTCGGCAGCGAGGATCACGTTGTCGCCCATGGTGACGCCGTAATGGGCGAAGGAGTTGATCCCGAGCGTGACGCCGTTGCCGACCTTGATGCGATCCATTTTGAACACGCCCTCTTCCAAGGAGTGGTTCTGCAAGGTCGCCTCTTCGTTCAGCGTGCAGTAGTCGCCGATCGAGGAGAGGGTCTTTTCGGTGAGCATCACGCCGTCGTCGAACACACGCTTGCCGACAGGGGTGCCCAGCATGCGGGTGATGGTGTTTTTGAACGGCGTGCCGCGGAACAACTGGGTCAGCGGGGTATCGGCCACCTTCCAATGACGCTCCACGCCCCAGAAACGCTCGTCATAGATCGTCGACATGAAGGGCTGCAGCTTCTTGAATCCGAGGCTGGCCCATTCGAGGGCGACGAAGTAGCCGATGGTCAGGGCAAAACCCACCAGACCACCGCCGACCAGCGACCAGATGCCATAGTCGTTATAGAGCAGCAGGGAGGCGAGGCCGAGATAGGCGACGATCAGGGAGAACAACCACTTGCCGAACAGCCATAGACCCATGGTGCGGATGTTGTGGGCGTTCTTCTTCTTGATCCCGATCTGACGGGCGTCCTCGTCGACCTCGGACATTTCCTGGTCGCGCAGGCTGACGCGCGGGATCACGAAGGCAGGCGAGCCCAGGAGGCCGACATTCTCGCGCACCGGTCCGTCGATCGGGAGCATGACCTTAGTGCCAAGGAGGCAGTTGTCGCCGGTCTTGCTGTCGGACGGATAGAAGATGGCGTTGCCCAGATAGTTGTGGTCGCCGATCACCGTCTTCGAGACCCTGAAGGAGGAGGTCGACATCTGCGCGTTCATCATCATCAGACCGTCCGAAACCATGGTGCCGGTGCCGATCTTGCAGTAGAGCGGATTGTCGTGGCTTTGCATGGTGCCGAAGTTGGAGCCGGTCTGAACCACCGTCGAGAGATCCCAGCCAATCCACTTTAGGTAACGGGTAATGTAGGAGCTGTCACCGAACAGGTCGTTGTAGAACTTGATGTTGCTGAGCCCGTGGATCATCTGGAAGATGATGTAGTGCAGGCCATACATCACATAGGTCTTGTCTTCCTGCATGAACAGGTTGGCGATGCGCGGCCAGATGGCGACGCTCAGCAAGCCTGCGGGAATGGCCATGATGAAGAACGTGATGGACAGGACCGGCAGGAACAGCGCGATCAGGTGCCAGAAGTCACCGATCAGGGACGAGAACCTGGCAATCGCGTCGCCTTCGCCGAACAGGAACGGGAGGAAGTGCATCGTCGCCAGCAGCGTCAGCGGAAGGAACATCAACAGCGTACCGGAGAGAAGATAGGCACAATAGGCGATCTTCCTGAACGTGCCACAGTTCCTGGCTTCGATCCGATTGAAGTCGGTCGTGGTCTCCTCGGCGGGCGAGCCGTGATAGCGCTTGCCCGCGGGAATCACCTGGCCGGCCTGCAGGGATGATACATGGGCAAGCTGGGTGTCGTCTTCCATCCTGGTATCGATCTCGATGATCGAGGCTTCGCCGACATAGCAGTTGCTGCCGATCGCCACCGATCCGGTTTGGATGTACCCGCCTTCGGCGCGGTAGCCCTTGAGGATGGTTTCGCGGCTGAGGATGGTGTTGTCGCCGATCCTGATCAGGTCGGTGCAGACCGGACCTGATTTGGACAGGATCACGACGTTCTTGCCGATCTTGGCGCCGAGCATCCGAAGATACATGTTGTAGATCGGCGTGCCGGCGAAGGCGGCCATCGGGTTGACCTGGATGTATTGCCGGACCACCCAGAACCGGAAGTAAGAAAGGCTCCAGACCGGGATTTTTTGCTCTTTCCAGCGCCCGATCAGGCCCCATTTCGCGGCGAACGGCAAGGCGAGCGAGAACCCAAAGGCCGCCACACCGAAGGTGACGGTGCGGACATAGGCATCCAACATGTCGGTCGCAGAAAAGATCCAGTTCATGCTGAAGATCATCAATCCAAGACCGAACGCCATATTGGCGCCGTAGAACAGGAGCTGCAGGGTGCCGCAGCCGTAATATTCAAGCTTCGACGGGATGCGGTACTGATCCTGATTGCCCTTCGGCTGGTCTGTCCCGGACTTGGCGGCGAGCATCGCCGCCATCGCCCGGACCGTTGAGTTCTGATAGATCTCGCGCATCGAGAAGTCGTTGATGCCAAGCTCTTTTCGGACCTTCGAGCTGAAGCGCGCCATCAGGAGCGAGTTGGTGCCGAGATCGTCGAAGAAGTGGTCCTCGACCGACACTCGCTCGATCCCCAGAAGATTTGCCAGCACCTCGGCGAGGCCGGCTTCCACCGGGCATTCCGGAGCGACATAATCCTTGGTGCTGCTGCTGTGACGCTCACCAGACGGTTTGGGCAGGGCCTTGCGGTCCGCCTTGTCGTTGGTGGTCATCGGGATGATGTCGAGCTGCTCGTAATAAGCCGGCACCATGTAGCAGGGCACCAAGGCACGCAGCTCTTCTGCAACCTTTTCGGCCGGCAGGTGGTCAGCCGCCCGCGGGAGCGGTGTAATAGGCGACCAGCTCTTTTGCGCCCGGATGCGGCTCGAACGTGTCGACGACAGCCTGGGCAACACCCGGAAGCTGCATGATCACCGATTCGATCTCGGTGAGCTCGATGCGATAGCCGCGGATCTTCACCTGGGTGTCGATCCGGCCGAGATACTCGATCTCGCCGTCCTGGTTGATCCGACCGAGATCGCCGGACCGGTAAAGGCGCCTGGAAGGATTGTTCGGAATATCCAAAAAGTCGGGGATGAACACCTTCTTGGTAAGATCCTCGCGGCCGAGATAGCCGGTCGCCAGGCAGATGCCGCCGATCGCGATCTCGCCGACCTCGCCCTTCGGCAAAGCGCGGCTTTGATCGGGGTCCAAGATAACGATGGAGTAGGTCGGGAGCGGCCCGCCGATGGTGACCGGCTTGTCCGGGTACATCTCGGTGATGGTCGCGGTGACCGTGGTCTCGGTCGGCCCGTAGGCGTTCAGGATGGTCCGGCCCTGCCTGGTACCAGCGCTTGACCAGATCGTGAGGGCAGGCCTCGCCGGAGGTGATCAGCAGACGAAGCTTCGGCAGATCGTCCTCGATGGTCGAGAGCAGGGTCGGCACGCAGCACATCGCGGTGACGGCGTTTTTCTTCCAGAAATTCATGCAGGTCCGAGCCCAAGCAGGCTGCGCCCGGTCTGATTCGGGACCAGCGTGCCGCCCGCGATCAGCGGGACCCAGATTTCCTCGACGGAAAAGTCGAAGGCGATGGTCAGGCCCTGATACACCCGATCTTCCGCGGTGTAGCCGTAGGTCTCGGCGGCGACGCGGACGAAGTTGCAGATGCTGCCATGCTCGATCGGCACGCCCTTGGGACGGCCGGTCGTGCCGGAGGTATAAATGATGTAGGAAAGCTCGGAGAGCGGATGGCCGGTCTCTTCGACGCCGAGACGCCTTGCGTCCTGGGTCTCGATCTGGTCGGCTACGCGGTCCAGGCAAAGCAGCGGCGTGGTCGAGCCCCGAAAGCTTTTCGGCATGCTGCTCAAGGGTCAAGATCATGCTGACGCTGGCGTCTTCGGCGATATAGCTGATGCGGTCTTCGGGAAAGCCGACGTCCAGCGGCACATAGGCGGCGTTGATCTTCTGCACCGCGAGCAGCGAGATGTAGCTGTGATTGGAACGGTCGAACAGGAGGCCGATGATGTCGCCTGCACCCAAGCCTTCGGCAATCATGTAGCGGGCAAGGCGATTAGCGGCCTGGTCCAGCTCACCGTAGGTGAGCGTCCCCTGCTCGCTGTCGATCGCCAGATGGCTGGCGGCGCCGGCACGCTCGAACTCGTCGCAGCGCTGTTCGAACAGGTGATGCAGCCGCTCGCCTTTGGTCCAACGGACCTGATTGTTGCCGGCTGGCATCAAGACGAGATCGGCAAGATCAGGACGGGCTTTGGTGACCGGCTGCTGAAATGACAAGGTCTCGCCGTCTGCCGAGAAATCTTCGCTGGTTTTAAGATCCAGATCGTCCATAACGCTTGCTCCATATTGCGAAATGTCTGGCTTGAATTCGCTGGTATCCCTCCCCTTCGGGATAGGGCTGACCGAGGAGCCCGGGTTTTTGCCGGAATTTGCGAGGGATTCTTTCGAGAAGCGTTCGGCGGGCCGGTCCGGCGCCATTGGCATCGAGGCAGGCCTGATCCGGGAATAGCGGCCCAAAGGCCAAGGTCGTCAAAAAAAACCGTGCTCGGCTGGGCCGAGCACGGCGGGTTTCACATCAGTGTTGGGCTAGTGTCCTAAGCCGGGACCCTCGCCAGTTCTTTGGTCCGGATCGGTGCTCGCGGCGCCGATGGTTCGACCAGATCATCTCCCGAAACACTGCCTTCGTCGATCGACCAGCCATTATGGGCAAGATCACCGACGGCCTGCTTCAGCGACGAGCCGCCCTTTCGTCCGTTACCGACGAACATGTAGCTGTAGTCGTCAAGCCCGGAAATATTGGCCAAGTCGCCGGGGCGAAGGGCCAGACCGACCTCGACCTCGGCCTGAAGCAGCGCTTGAACATCGCCGGCTCCAGGACAGCCGGCGAAGACCACCATCAGCTGGCCGCCGCGCCTGACAATCACCTTGGGCGCCGGTGCCTGATTCGCTGCCGGCAGGTCTTCAAGCTTGTAAATATCATACGCTCTCATGATGTTATCACCGCTATTACTGCGTTTGGACAAGAAATTCCGACGAGGCGTCGACATGATGCCCCCTTTATTCAGCCGCAACCGACGGCATCGAGGCCGGCTCATGGGTGCTGATGTCACCGAACTCGGCAAGAAGCGCCCGCTCGAGAATATCCAGGCCTTCGTCCATCTCCGCCTGGGAAATGGTGAGCGGCATCAGGAACTTGATGACCTCGGCATTTCGGACCGGAACGCTCGATGACCAGGCCATATTCGAAAGCCCTGGCGGTCACGGCGGCTGCCCGCTTCGGGTCCGCGCAGCGAATACCGCGCATCAAACCGCGTCCGCGGACTTCCACCACATGGGGAAGGAACCGCTCCACGATCTTCTGCAGACGATAGCCGAGACGGTCCCCTTTGATCCGGACCTCCTGGGCAAAGGCCGGCGTCTTCCAGTAATGCTCGAGAGCAGCGGTTGCGGTTACGAAAGCGTGGTTGTTGCCGCGAAACGTGCCGTTGTGCTCGCCCGGCGCCCAGACATCCAGGTCACGTCGGATCATGGTGACCGCGAACGGCAGGCCATAACCCGAAAGCGACTTCGACATGGTGACGATATCCGGTTTGATCCCGGCCGGCTCGAAGCTGAAGAACGTTCCGGTCCGCCCGCAACCTGCCTGAATATCGTCGACGATCAAAAGCATGTCGTTGGAGCGGCAGACATCTTCCAGGCGCTTCAACCAGCCCATGCCGGCGGCATTGATGCCCCCTTCGCCCTGGACGGTTTCGACGATCACGGCAGCGGGTTTGTCGACGCCGCTGGAAGGATCACCGATCAGCTGCTCCATATAGTCGATGCTGTCCATATCACCGAAATAACGGTCAAAAGGCATCACCGTCGTGCCGTAGAGCGGCACACCGGCAGCGCCACGATGATGGCCATTGCCGGTCGCCGCCAATGACCCGATGGAGACCCCATGGAAACCGTTGGTGAAGCAGATGACGTTGGTGCGCCCCTTGGCTTTGCGCGCAAGCTTGAGTGCTGCCTCGACCGCATTCGTGCCCGTGGGGCCGGTAAACTGAATGACATAGTCGAGACCGCGAGGCCGAAGGATGATGTCGCGCATGGCTTCGAGGAAGCGCGCCTTGGCGGCGGTATGGAAATCGAGACTGTGAGTGATCGCGTCGCTCTCGATATGCTCGATCAGCGCGCGCTTCAGAACCGGGTTGTTGTGACCGTAGTTCAACGAACCGGCACCGGCGAGAAAGTCGATATAGCGGTTGCCGTCGACGTCAAAGAGCGAAGCGCCCTTGGCTTTGTCGAAAACGCGGGGGAAACCCCTCGCATAGGTCTGCACGTTGGATTCGCATTCGTCGAAAATCTTCTTTTCAGTCATGATCAAGCCCTCCGTTGATGGTTGGATGTTCGGGATAGGCCTGATCGGGCTTGGCGGCTTTTTTGTGGTTTTTTGCAAAAATCTTCGGGTGTCGGAAATGCCATGCCCGGCACGGGTTGCACTGCCGTCAACCTATGGCTTTAGCCTGGTCATTCGCCGATCATCCCGGAGGCTTGATGACCGGCGTGCTCAACGAAGCGTCGAGCGTCACCCTCAGTCGCGAAAAGCGCTCTTCAGGTTATGGGCTTTTTCGAGATTGCTGCTATCGGCGCCGATGAGCGATTTCAGCTTGGCGGAGGTGACGTCGGCTTCATTGAAATTGGCGCCCTCGATGATCGCTCCTGTGAGATCGGCACCGCCGAGACTGGCGCGCATGAGGTTGGCGCGTGTGAAATCAACCCCCTTCAGCGAGGCGAATTCGAAATCGACCCGGCTGAGATCGGCGTCGGTGAAATCGGCGCCTTCAAGATCCGCCTTCTTCAACACGCCGCGCATTAGCCCCATGGATTGGTTTTGCATATCCGCCCCAAGACTGGCACCGACGAAGCGCGCGCCCTTGATGCTGGCCCTGGAAAGGTCGCTGGCGACACGCGCATTGGTGAAATCGGCCTGGTCCAGGACGGCGCCAACCAGCTGCGCCTGAAAAAGCTTGGCGTCTTTGAGGTTGGCCCCGGTGAGATCGGCCTTCAGCATCCAGGCCTGATCGAGAATGGCGCCTTCGAGATTGGCGCCTTTAAGACTGGCATTGTTCAAGCGTGCTGCCCGCAGCACGACACCGGAGAGATCGAGTTCCGAAAGATCGAGCCCATTCAGGCGCTTTCCGGTAAGATCCAGGGGCTCGCCGCCGGCGTTCGCATCGAGCTGCTCGATCACCTGGCCCCGGCTCATCTCGGCCTCGATCATGGCAGGCGAGTTCAGATCGAGATCCTTCATCATGTCCTGGGCCGGCACGTTCGAAGAATGACCGAGCCATATCGCCATGAGCAAAGACATCAAGCTCAGGCTTTTGCACGACATTCTCGATGGTGACCAACCCTGCATCGACCTTCTCCCCACAGCTTCTTCTTGTCTGATAGACATTCTTGCACGGTGCAACGATATCATAGTGCTCCGCCGAGCTCTCCTTTATTTGGCGGGACAAGCGGCAGCTCTTGTTCAATATCCCCAAGGCGCACATGTTGATAGCAGATAAGCTGGAGCACCGCGCCATCGAGCTTGAGACCACCTTGCCATGATCGTTCAAGCCAAAAAGGAGGCATCATCAGCGCTTCCCGCCGCCACCGAAGTGCTGGTGATCGGCGGCGGGATCGCCGGCGTCACCACCGCTTACTACCTGGCCGCCGCCGGCGTGCCGGTGGTGTTGTGCGAAAAAGGACGGATTGCCGGCGAACAATCCTCGCGCAATTGGGGCTGGATCAGAAAACAGGGGCGAGCACCCAAGGAAATCCCGGCGATCATTCGAGCCCTTCGTCTCTGGGAGGACATTGCCCACAAGGTCGATGAGGATATCGGCTGGAAAATCGGCGGGGTGACCTTCGTTGCCGAAACGGCTGGCGATCTTGCCGACTTCGAAGCCTGGCTTCCTCATGCCAAGGCCCACCAGCTCGATACCCGCATGCTGTCGATCGATGAGACCGACAGGCTGCTGCGCCAGGACAGCCGGCGCTTCAAGGGCGGGATGACCACGCCGAGCGATGCGCGTGCCGAACCCGCCAAGGCCGTGCCGGCGATTGCTCGTGCCGCCAGCGCTGAAGGGGCTGTCATCCTGGAGCAATGCGCGGTTCGAACGGTCGAGCGGGCGGCCGGCAGGGTCAAAGGGGTGGTCACCGAACAGGGGCCGATCGCCTGCAACGCGGTCGTGCTCGCCGGCGGTGCCTGGTCGGGACTGATGCTCGCCCATCTCGGCTTCAACTTCCCCCAGCTCATGGTCAAAGCCTCGGTGCAGCGCACCTCCCCTGCCCCGATCATCACCGAAAGTGCTGTGAGGAGCGCCGGTGCCGCCATTCGCAGGCGCATGGATGGCGGCTACACTCTTGCCCGCACCGGCGCAACCACGTTCCACATCACCCCGAAAGCTTTTCGCTATTTCAAGCCATTCTGGCCGGTGCTGAAATCGGAGTTCTTCAATATCAAGCTCCGCCTCGGCCGCCCCTTTCTCGATGAACTTTTGACCTCAACGCGTTGGCGCGCCGATCGGATCACGCCGTTCGAGAAAATGCGCACGCTCGACCCCGATCCCGACGACGACCTCCTCGACATCGTGATGGCCAGCGCCATCAATCTCTACCCGCAGCTCAAACAGGCAAAGCCCGTCGAACGCTGGGCCGGCATGATCGACGTAACGCCCGACGAAAGCCCGGTGCTCGGGCCTGTGGACGGTCTGGAAGGACTTCTGGTGGCGAGCGGTTTTTCCGGCCACGGCTTTGGTTTCGGGCCGGTCGCCGGCCATGCCATGGCAGCACTGGCCCAAGGCAAAGCCCCGCTCTTCGATCTGCACGACTTCCGCTTTGAACGTTTTTACGATCGGCCGCCGGTCAGCGGTTAGCTGAGAGCCGAGCCAAGATCTCAGCTCATCTTCTTAAAGAACGCCGAGAGCTCGCCGATCTTGAAGCCGTATTTGGTGACGATCGCCCGGTTGACCACGACGTCATCGGGCTGGCGGATTAGCCAGTCGTCGAAATGCACCCGCCAAAAGCTGCCCTCATTCACCTCGATGTCGACGTAGTAGCTGAGGTGGAAGGCTTGCCCCCTGGCCTCGCCCACCGCCTTGCCGATGACGTCATTGGCCTCGCCTTCATAGCGGCCGTCACCAAGCTTGGTGATCTTCCAGATCCTGGTGTCTTTTTCGCCGTCGGCATATTCGAACGTTTCATCGAGGGTCAGAACGTCGCCCTCGACACTGCCGACGACATCAGCCACGAACTGACGGCGCACCGTGCCGAAGCGATCCTGAAAGATCCCCCAGACCCTGGTTTTGCCAAGCAAGAATTCTTCGGGGATGAACGCCGGCCTCGAGTTCTCGAAGTCCTCGATCGACGGGCTGGAGGAACAGCTTACGAGGCCGACGATCAAGAGGAACGACAGGCAAAGTATTGAAAGGCGTCGCAGCATCGGTTTTCTTCTCCTATTCGGCCGTACCCGGCGATAAGCGTTGATGATCGGCCATCGCCTGCTGGTCGTCGTCTCGACGTTTGGCGATGCTGGCGCGGATCTCGGCTTGCTCATTGGCGCCAATCGGAAAATTCCAGACCAGGCATGTTGCGCCGAGCTTGATGATCACCGGCAGAAGGCCGTAGAGGGCGGCGAGACCGAACAAGGCCGCTTCGCCGTTCTCGCCGCCGGCGGTGAACCCGATCAGCTCCAGCAGGGGAAAGGCGATGACCACGGCGAGCGCCAGCGAAAGCTTGGTCGCCATGCTCCAGACCGCGAAAAACAAGCCCGTGCGCTGCTCGCCGCTTTCCAGCCAGTCGAGATCGACGACATCCGCCTGGATCGAGGCCGGAAGCGCCATATCGGCACCGAGCGCCAGGCCGGAAAGACAGCAGATGACCACGAACGGCCAGAGATCGCCCTTGCCCAGAAAGGGAACCAGGACAAACATCGCCGATGCCCAGAGCATGGCCATTGCCCAGGCGCGATGCTTGCCGACGACCTTGCTGATCCTGAGCCAGACCGGAATGCCGAGGATACCAGCCACGAAGTAGAGCAGAAGCAGCGGGCCTGCCACCTTGCCCTCGTCGAGAACATTGCCGACGAACAGTAAAAACAGGGTCGCCGGAAGGCCATTGGCGATGCCGTTCAGAAAGAAAGCGGCGACCAGACGAAGAAAAGGCCGGTTGCGCCAGGCGAGACCAAGCCCCTCCTTGATCGATAGTGCCGTGACCGCCGTCGCGGCGCGCGGCTCAGGCACGAAGAACAGCAATGCCAGGAGGGCGAGCGGGAGCAGGAGCGACATGCTCCAGGCGAGCGCTTTCAGGATCCGGCCCTGCTCGGTTTCGGCATTGAGACCAAGCAAGGTCGGCAAGGCGGCAGCCAGGAGAATGCCGACCACCACGAACGCCTCGCGGGTCCCGGTGATCCTCGAGCGCTCGTGATAATCGGGCGACAATTCGGCCCCCCAGGCGGTGAAGGGGAGGATCATCATGGTCCAGGCGAGATAGGCGATGGACGTCCAGACGAATAGATAAGCGGAACCAGCCCCGCCCGTCGGGACGAACAGCATGAAGCTTGCCAGGATCAGCAGGGGGCAAGCCGCCACCACCCAGGGCCGCCTTCGGCCGAACCGGGTGCGATAACGATCGCTCAGCATCCCGATCAGCGGATCGGTAACGGTGTCCAGGAGACGGGCGACGAACAGCACATAGCCGACCACCGCGAGCCCAAGACCGAGGTCACCCGCATAGAATGCCGGAAGATAGACGTAGAGCGGCAAGTTGAGGGCTGCCAGCGGCAGGCCAAGAGCGCCGTAAGCGAGCAACGTCTTGAAACCAAATCGTTCAGTTATCAAAGGATCGATCGCCCTCTCATCGGATCGGCCGGATGCACGCATCATTAACGCAAGGGGACGAAGGCTCCAAGGATTGATAACGGCTTCGACCTCGTTCTAACCGCCTCTCACGGAGAGCTGGGAAACGTCGGTCCAGCCCGACTCGAAAGCCCGCCTCGCAATAGGCGAGGTAATACTCCCAAAGGCGCTTGAAACGCTGATCGAAACCGAGCTGCATGACCTCGGGCCAGGCCGCCTGGAAACCGCTCGTTCCAGGCTGCCGAGCGTCTTGGCATAATCGAGCCCGAACCTGGTCTCGGCACGTTTTTTCAGACCGGCCCGCGCCAATTGCTGATCCAGAACTGTCGGCGACGGCAGCATGCCGCCCGGAAACACATGGCGTTGGATGAAGTCGGCGCCGCGCCGATAGGCTTCGAAATAGCGATCGTCAATCGTGATGATCTGCAGGCCGGCGACGCCGCCCGGCTTCAGGCGCTGGGCAAGCTTGTCGAAATAAACCGGCCAATAGCGCTCACCGACGGCTTCGAACATCTCGATCGAGGCGACCCGGTCGAAGGCCGTGTCGATGTCCCGATAGTCCTGCAATCGGATCTCGACCTTGTCGTTCAGACCGGCGGCCTGAATGCGTTCCGCGGCAAAGGCATGCTGCTGGTCCGAGATCGTGATCGCGGTCACCTTGGCGCCGACCTCGCCGGCCGCAAATTCGGCAAAGCCCCCCCAGCCGCAGCCGATCTCGAGCACATGATGGCTAGGCTCGAGAGCAAGATTTCTGGCGAGGCTCGCATATTTTGCCTGCTGCGCCTGCTCCAGGGTCAGATGGTCGGCTTCGAACCTCGCGGAGGAGTAGGTCATGCTCGGATCCAGCCAGCGTTTGTAGAAGCTGTTGCCGAGGTCGTAATGCGCGAGGATATTGCGCCGGCTGCCGTTCTTCGAATTCGGCCGGAACAGATGCTGCAGGCGAGCGAGCAGGCGAAACCAGCTCTTGCCATAGAAATCATCGATATAAGCTTCGTTGTTGAGCGCCAGCAATTCCAGGAGCCTGGCCAAATCCGGACTGTCCCAATCACCGTCGAGATAAGCCTCGGCAAAGCCCAGGGAACCACCGGTCGCAAAACGCCTGACAGCACTGGCACGATTGAGCTTGACTTCGGCACGCGGACCGGGGTGTCTGCCCCTGAACGATCGGCTCGTGCCGTCAGGTGCAATGATGATCAATTCGCCCGAACCCAGACGATCGGCAATGCCATGGGCCAGCGCCAGCCAGCGTCCTTCCAGGAGCGAAGACGTCATACCCCCTTTCGGCCATCCCATCAGCGTCTCTCCCGTTTTTCGTTGTTTTACACCGATCCCGGCGGCTCATTCGCCAGGTTGGCAGCAGGTCTCGCATTCGAATTTGGGCCGGCTGCCAACGGTTCCTTGCTGGCGCGAGGCTGCAGCCGAATGCCCTTCAGCCACAACTTCAGCGCCTGGATATGGATTGTCGCGATGACTTTTTGCGTGAGGAATGGGTGCCGTAAGGCTTGGCGCAGCAGTTCGCCATCGGTGAGTGCTCGTCTCTCTCCCGTCAATGTTGCGATCAGCAACAAGCCGCTCTCAATCTGTTCGCGAATCAGAACCTGCAACCGATCCTTCGGCAAGTTCAATCTGAAACGATAGGCTGCCTTGGCCTCGATGAAGGGGGACACATAGAAATTCTTATCACACTGCTGACGAACCACACCCCTTGACGCCGCATCATCGTCGATCGCCAGGACGTAAGCGTGCTGCTCGCCGAAGGTATTCTTTACCTCATAGATGATCGCGAAGGCGCGTCCGGCGGCATCATAGCAATAGTAGAGACTGAGCGGGTTGAAGGCGTAGCCGAGAAATCTCGGCATGGCGAGCAGCCGGATGGTTGCGGGTCGGGTCGTCATCCCCGCCTTTTCCAGCTCGGCTTCAACCCACAGCCTGAGCGGCTGGCCATTTCTCGGGCCATGATCGGCATAACGAAACGAGAAGAGATTGGCCCGTTCGACCGAGAAAAAGCGCAGCCGCCGATCGAGCTCATCCAGACGATCGATGTCGAACAGCACCGTGAAGACGCGATAGACGAACCGATGGGTCTTGGGCTGCAGCCGGTGATGCATGACCCGCCCGACATAAAGACAGGCATCCTCGGTCATGGCCGCTCCATGCGCGGCTTGGTCAAGCCGGAGCGCAAGATCAATCGGCCCCAACCGCGGCTCGCGCGGCTTTTTCAGAAAGCATTGGCTCTTCCGGCGCTGTGCTGGTTATCGAGGACACGTTGGACCACCAAGGCGGCGATACCCCGAGGCTTGCGGCAACTTTGAGCCCGGACAGCAGGCCATCCTCATGGAAGCCATGTCCCCAATGGGCGCCCGCGAACCACAGACGGTCGCGGCCCTGGATCTCACCAAGACGCTGTTGTGCGTTCAACGCCTTGAGATCGAACTGCGGATGGTCGTAACAAAGCGTTGCCACGACGGAGGATGGATCTGGTTCCCCAAGGGGGTTGAGCGTTACCAGCGCCAATTGATCGGAAGGAAGCCCCTGCAAATGGTTCATCCAGTAGGTTACCGATACTTTAGCATCCCCTGATTTTTTGCTCGATGCCAGATAATTCCAGCTTGACCAGACCGCCTTCCGCTTCGGCATCAACCTTGGGTCGGCGTGCAAGATCGCTCGATTTTCCTGGTAGTCGAACGCACCGAGGATGTCGCGTTCCTGCCGGGTCGGCTGGTCGATCATGGCAAGCGCCTGATCCGCATGACAGGCCAGCACCACCGCATCGAAGACATCGATGCCGCCATGGGCATCATGGATCTTCACTTGAGCCTCCACACGCTGGATGCGCCTTACCGCCGTGCTCAGCCGCGCTCGCCGCTTGAACGGGCGCGTCAGCTTTTCGACATAAACCCTTGAGCCACCGTCGACCGTCCGCCACGGCGGACGATTGTTCATCGAGATCAGACCATGATTGTCGAAGAACTGAAAAAAGCTTCGCGCCGGAAAAGCGCGGATGCGGGTCAGATTGGCCGACCAGATGGCCGCACTCATCGGCAAGAGATAATGCTCGGCAAAGGCCCGCCCGAACCGTCCGCGATCCAAGAACTCGCCGACCGTCATCGATGACGATGCAGCCGGCGCTTTCAAATAGCGAGCAGCTGCCCCGTTGAACCGGACGACGTCGGCCAGCATCTTGTGAAAGCCTGGTCGTAACAGGTTGCTTTTTTGGGAAAAAAGCGTTCCATAGCTGTCACTTCCCGAATATTCGAACCGTCCCTCGTCGATGCTGACGCCGAACGACATGGTGCTGGCTTTGGTCGGCACCTGCAGATGATCGAACAGGGCCGTGAGGTTGGGATAATTCGGCCCGTTATAGACAATGAAACCGGTATCGACCGGCATCGAGCCGTCGGGCGTCGGCATCGAGATCGTATGGCTGTGGCCACCCAGGCGATCATCGGCTTCATAGACGGTGATGTCGTGAGCCTGGTCGAGCAGCCAGGCACACCCCATCCCTGCGATACCGCTTCCAATCACCGCAATGCGCATGAACCTACCCTTTTTCGACGATCGCATGACGGCAGGATCATGGCGTCAGCGCTTTTAAGAAGGAGATCATCTAGCTTGGTCTTAACCACATATTTTTCGCTATGAGGTGTTTACGCGACGCCGACCCGTTCAGATCACGGGCGGTTTGAGCACCGGGCTAAAGGTCGGTCGACCCGCGGGGCTAACGCCGGCTGTGTTCGATCTGGCATCGAGCAACCTTGTGGACGCCATCGCGACCGAGGAGATAGGCCTGGTAGTCCAGAGGAAACAGCGAGGCGATGGCGGGATCCAGCACGTGCAGACCGCCGGTGTAGCTGCCGAATGCCGGAAGGACCACGCGGTGCTCATCGGCAATGAAGCACGGCCTGGAGACACGCCGTCCACGTGCGGCAACGCTCGCTTTGGGGTGCAAATGTCCCGCGATTTCACCAAAGGCCGCGCCCACGCTTGGCAAATGCCGAAAGGTCAACCCACCGACCTCCAGCATCAACGCGACATCGCCGCCAACGTCCTCGGGCGGCTGAGGGTCATGATTGCCGGTGATCCAGGTCCAGTCATGACCGGCCGTAAGGTCCTTCAGCGCCGAGCGATCCTCATTGGTAAGCCGTCCGCTTGCCTCGGAATCGTGAAACCCGTCGCCCAGGCTGATCACGCGCCTGGGCGCCCAGCGCTGCAAAACCTTGGCCAGACGATTGAGCGTGGAGCGAGTATCATAAGGCGGGATCAGCGATCCTCGCCGCGCCATGGACGACCCTTTCTCGAAATGGAGATCGGCAACCACAAGCAAGCTTTGTTCAGGCCAGAACAACACACCGGCTTTGTCGGCTACCAACTGGACGTCGTAAGAACTCATGCTGATGGATTGCACGTTAAGACCGACCTGACGCGTTTGAGGCAGACTCTGCCGATACTTTTGCACCCCGGTTCATAATGACCTCACCAAGGGCGATCAAGACCAAATGACGGTTGGCAAACGGCAGCGAACCCGCCGACCTGCGACCACCTAACCCATCGCCTCCTCGATGAGCTCGTCCGCCGCCGCCGACAGCACCGCCTCATCGGCTTCGCCGCTTACGAACTCCTTGCTGATCTCCAGCATCACCGGCAGGGCCAGCGGCGAGATCTTGTCGAGGGTGCGATGATGGATCTTGCCCTGGACACTGACCAGGAAATCGGCGAGGCGCTTCACGTCCAGCAGGCCGACGGCAGCTTCGGCGTGGGTTGCGCGCATCAGGACGTGGGTGGGTTCATATTTTCTGAGCACGTCGTAGATCAGATCGGAATTGATGGTCACCTGGCGCCCGGTCTTCTCCTGTCCCGGATGCCGACGCTCGATCAAGCCTGCGACCACCGCGACATTGCGGAAGGTGCGCTTCAATAGGCTGCTCTCCGCCATCCAGTCTTCGAGTTCATCGCCGAGGATGTCGACATCGAACAGCACCGAAGGATCAGGAACCGGCTCGAGGCCCCAGATGCACATGATGTAATCGCTTGCATTGAAGCCGACCGGCTTCAGACCGAGGCGCTCCATCCGCCGGGTCAACAGCATCGCCAGCGTCTGGTGACCGTTCCAGCCGACGAAGGCATAGACCACCATGAAGTGCTTGCCGCGGCGTGGAAACGTCTCGATCAGAAGTTCGTCGGCCGCCGGCATGACCGATTTTTCTTTTTGATACTCCAGCCACTCCAAAACTTGTTCGGGCAGGTCGCCCCAGCGACCCGGGTCGGCGAGATAACCGCGCACGCGCTCGGACAGATGCGTCGTGAACGGCATGCGCGCACCCATGTAACTCGGCACGCTCGGCTCCTTGCCGGGTGGTGCTATCGTCACCTCCGCCGTGGTCTCGCGCATGCCTTGAAAGACCAGCGCGCGGCCGGCGAACTGGAAAACATCGCCCATGGTCAGCCACTGGACGAACCACTCCTCCACCTCACCCAGGCTCTGGCGCCGGCCTTTGAGCCGCACCTTGACCATCGGGGCATCGACGATCGTGCCGATATTCATCCGATAACGCTGGGCAAGCTTCGGATGCACTAGGCACCAGCGCCCATCCTCCAACTGCCGCAGCCTGCGATAGCGATCGTAAACCTGAAGCGCATACCCGCCATTCGCCGCAAACCCCAATACATCCTCGAAGTCGCGGCGGGGCAAGCTTCGGTAAGGGCGGGCTTTGGTGACTTCCTGATACAACGCATCGGCGTCGAACGGACCGGAGCAAGCCACGCCTGTGATGTGCTGGGCCAGAACATCGAGGCCGCCAGGATGGGGCGGCGTGCCGTCAAGAGTGTTTTCGTGGATCGCGTCCATCGCTGCCCTGCATTCCAGCACCTCGAAGCGATTGCCGGGCACCAGCAGCGCCCGGCTTGGCTGATCGAAGCGGTGATTGGCGCGGCCAATCCGCTGCAGGATGCGGGAAACGCCCTTCGGTGCTCCGATCTGCACCACCAGATCGACATCCCCCCAGTCGATACCCAGATCCAGCGACGAGGTACAAATGATGGCCTTGAGCTTGCCGCCCGCCATTGCCGCCTCGACTTTCCGCCGCTGCTCCACCGCGAGCGAACCGTGATGCAGCGCAATCGGCAGATTGTCCTCGTTCAGCCGCCAAAGCTCCCGAAACATCACCTCCGCCTGTGCCCTGGTATTCACAAAGACCAACGTGGTCTTCGATGACTTGATGGTGTTGTAGAGGGACGGCGCCGCGTAGGTGCCGTAGTGACCGGACCAGGGCAGTCGGCCTTCGGGCAACAGGATGGAGACATCCGGCTCCGGGCCGGGTGCACCCAGCACCAGTTCGGCCGGCCCGGTCCCAAGCGACAGAAAATCCAACAGCTCGGCCGGCTTCTCCACCGTCGCCGAAAGCCCGACATAGCGGGTGCCGGGCGATAGAGACGCAAGCCTGGCCAGCCCCAACGACAAAAGCTGTCCCCGCTTGTCGCCGGCCAGCGCATGCAACTCATCGATCACGACGGTCGCGAGGCCTTCGAAGATTTTGTTAGCGTCCGGGTAGGACAGCAGCAGCGCCAGGCTTTCCGGTGTGGTCAGCAGAATGTCGGGCGGGTTATGACGCTGGCGCAGGCGGCGGTTCTGCAGCGTATCACCAGTCCTTGTTTCGCAACGGATTGCCAATCCGATCTCGTCGATCGGCGCCTGCAGGTTGCGGGCGATATCGGTGGTCAGCGCCTTCAACGGCGATATGTATAGCGTATGCAGGCCCCGTCGCGGGGCTCGTTCCGACAAGGCAACCAGGCTTGGCAAGAACCCGGCCAGCGTCTTGCCGCCACCGGTGGGGGCAATCAGGAGAGCCGAGCGTCCGGCCTCGGCCTTCGCCAGCATCTCCAGCTGATGCCGATGAGGCGCCCAACCGCGCTGTTCGAACCAGCGCTGGAACCTTGCCGGCAGCGAGATGTTGTCATCAAGTGGCGTTGCCAAGTTCGCCTCATCAGGTCATCGTGGCGCGCATGGTAAGGGCAAGCTTCTTCAAGACCAAGCCGGGACCTGGCCGGAATCACGTCAAACCTTTTCGCATACGGGAGAATTGATCATGGGTCTCTTGGTTGACGGCGTCTGGCAGGATCAATGGTACGACACCGAAGCGACCAAGGGTCGCTTCGTGCGCTCCGATGCCCAGATGCGCAACTGGATCACGGCGGATGGCAGCCAGGGTCCCACGGGCGAGGGCGGCTTCAAGGCGGAGGCGGGGCGCTATCATCTCTACGTGTCGCTCGCTTGCCCCTGGGCCCATCGCACCTTGATTTTCAGAAAACTCAAGGGCCTGGACGCGATGATCGGTGTCTCCGTAGTCCACTGGTTCATGGCCGAAAACGGCTGGACCTTCAAAGAGGAAGAAGGGGCCACCGGCGACCGTCTCCATCAGTCCACCTTCATGCACCAGATCTACACCAAGGCATATCCGACCTACAGCGGACGCGTCACCGTGCCGGTCCTTTGGGACAAGGAAAAAGAAACCATCGTCAGCAATGAAAGCTCCGAGATCATCCGCATGTTCAATCACGCCTTCGACAAGGTCGGCGCGATCGCGGGCGATTACTATCCGGAGACGCTCCGGGAGGAGATCGATGCGATCAATGCCGAGGTCTACGACAATGTGAACAACGGCGTCTACAAAGCGGGCTTCGCCACCACCCAGGAGGCCTATGAAGACGCGGTTATCCCGTTGTTCCAGACCCTCGACAAGCTGGAGCGGCGGCTCGCCGGTCAGCGCTACCTTGTCGGCGACCAGATCACCGAGGCAGATTGGCGCCTGTTCACGACCCTGGTGCGTTTCGACCCCGTCTATGTCGGTCATTTCAAGTGCAATCTGAAGCGTCTGATCGACTACCGGAACCTGTTCGCCTATGTCCGAGAGCTCTATCAGTGGCCTGGCGTTGCCGAGACCGTCGATTTTCATCACATCAAGAACCATTATTACGCCAGCCACGATACCATTAATCCCACGCGAATTGTGCCAAAAGGCCCGCGCATCGACTGGACCTCGCCCCACCAAAGAGGCTAAGACATGCTGCCGCCCGGCTTTTAGTCTCTCCCGCTTGACCATGAGGTCTCCGAACGACGCCTAGGCCCATTTGGGAGAAAAAAGATGATGATCATGCTGAAAGACAACATAAGCGCCTTCCTCTTTGCTTCCGCCACGCTTGCCGTGGCCGTCAATGCCCAGGCGCTTGATCTCGAAAAAGCCCATCAGACCGCGATCCAGAACTGCGTGAACTGGAATGGGGCAAGCAACGAATACTGCTCTTGCGTTCAAGAAAGGGTGCGCGCCGGCCTTTCCGATGACAGCTATTCGGCCATGCTCGAATTTGCCCAAGCCTATGACGAAAACCGGCGGGCGGATCTTGCCGCCATGCAGGTTGACACCAGGCTCGCCGAGGCGCTCAAGCCGGTCGACTCTGCTGTTGCTGCCGCAGAGAATGCTTGCAAGAAAGCCAAAACGTAACAAGGCCGCTTCGTTCTGAACGTCACCATCACCGGGTTGACGCCCATGAGCAGCGCCGGGCGTCAACCCGAGGTCCATCATTCACCGCGAAAGCTCGTTATCCGGCATCCCGAAGGTTCGGCAGATCGTCGAACGTCACCTTGATGGCATCCACATCGTCGCCGTGACGGTGTTCGAGGCGCTCGACCTCGCCGAAGAGGCCGCCGAGATTGCGATAGAACGCCATGGCCCGCGGGTTCTTGGCAGCGACATACAGATAGACGCTGTCATACCCATTCTCGATCAGCCGCGTTGCCGCTGCCTGCATCAGCTTGCCGCCCGTCCCCTTGGAGCGCAGGCCCGGCTCGACATGGAGGTTGTCGATGAAGGGGCCGGGCTGGCACCAGATGGTGATGAAGCCCTTGATGCCTTCCTCTTCCGCCACCAAGATCAAATCGTCCCCTTTCGGCCGAAGCTCGGCCCAGCGGGTCAAGAGGTCTTTCTCGATCTCGTCATCCAGATACCAAGCCGGCATGATGCCGGGATAGACATCGCGCCAGCTTCGAATTTGCAGCCAAGCGAGGTCTTCAAAGTCGGAAGAAACCGCATCGCGAATGATCATGTCATGGTCACCTGGATGTTGGATCGAGATATGCCATTCAAGCACCGGCAGAGCACTGATCAAAGCCCAGCCATTAGCTCTTGACGGGCTTTCGGCGATAAAGCTGGACCACCAGAATGCTACCCATGATGATGAGAACGCCGATCACATCCCGTATGCCGATTACCTCGCCCAGGAGCATATTGGCGATGATCACACCGAACGCCGGGTTCAAGAAGTGATAGGCCGCCGCATGGGTCGCCCCGATGCGTCGGACCATATAGAACCAGACGAAGGTCGCAATCAGCCCCGGCACCAGCGTGATGTAGGCAAAAGCGACCATAAGCGAGCTCGTGAGGCGGACCGCTCCGGGATCTTCGAAGAAAACCACGATCGGCAACAGGCTGACGCTGCCGACCAGCATCTGCAGACCGACGATCATCAAGAGGCCGGAACCCAGATCGGTATTGCGCACGATCAGCGTAGCACTTGCCATGGCGAGGGCGCCGATCAGACAAAGCAGGATACCAAAGCCGCTCTCGCCGCCGGCAACCCGGCTCGCCATGATCGTCACCACGCCGAAAAAGCCGGCAGCGAGGCCGGCATAGCCGATCCAGCCCAGGCGCTCCTTCAGGAACAGCCAGGAAAAAAGTGCGACCAGCAACGGCACGGAACTCGCCAGGATCGCCGCCAAGCCCGCTGGCACCAGAGTCATCGCCTTGAAATTCAGCCCGAGATAGAGGGCGTTCTGGCAAAGACCGAGAAGGAGGATGGCCGTCCATTGGCTCTTTTGCGCGGGCATGCGCTGGCCAAGCGCCCAGGCGATGGCGACGGCGATCAGGCCCGATAGCAAAAAACGAACCGTCAGGATCAAAAACGGCGGTGCATCCGCAAGGGCGACCTTCACCACGCTGAAGGCCGAACTCCACATCAGCGCAAAGCCGATGCCAATCAGAACGGCGATCAGATCGATACGCTTAGGCGTGGTGCGAACGGCCGGACTGCTCATGCAGTCGGGGATCGTCGGCACCGCTCATCGGCGCGCCCATCGCCGGCGCGCGCCCTTGAAGCGAGGCTCGGTCGATCAGGCCGCGGTGGATCGTGGTTCTGCATGCTGGAGACGGTACGCAAAAATACTTTCCATGCCCACAGCAAATACTGCGCTTACCGAATTGACGCGATCTTCCGAAGGGCTGGTGGCGCGCGGTTCATGACTAACAAATTCTCGGAAGCTGCTCACCGCTCAGCATGTCGAGAATGCGGCGTCCTCCGATCGCGCCGCGAAGCGTGACCTGCCCGGCCGGCGTTTCCTTGACCTCGCCGATGGTCACGGCATCGCGCGCGACCTTGTGGCACCGCAGGATATCGAGCGCCCGATCGCCGTCAGCCGGATCGATAAAGGCGACGAAACGGCCTTCATTAGCGACATGGATCGGATCGAAACCCAGAAGCTCGCAGGCGGCGCGCACGTCGTCGCGAACGGGAATGGCCGCTTCGTCCAGCGCGATCGCGAGGCCCGCGGCCTCGGCGATCTCGACCACGGCGCTGGCAAGGCCGCCGCGGGTCAGGTCGCGCAGGCAGTGCACCGCGATGCCAGCCTCCAGCAGGGCCATGACCGGATCGACGAGCGGCGCGCAATCGCTCTCGATCGCGCTTTCGAAGCCGAGGCTTTCCCGCGCGGCCAGGACGGCGATGCCATGCCGACCGAGATCGCCGCTGACGATCACCAAGTCGCCGGTGGCAACGGCCCGCGGTTCGATCGGCCGCACCGTGATCAGGCGGCCGATGCCGCTTGACGTGACAAAGACGCCATCCGCCTTGCCACGTTCCACGACCTTGGTATCGCCGGTGACGATGGTGACGTTCGCCGCCGCCGCGGCCTTGCCCATCGAGTGGACGATCCGCTCCAGCATCGCCATCGGCAGACCATCCTCCAGGATGAAGCCGACGCTCAGATGCATCGGCCTCGCCCCGCACATGGCGAGGTCATTGACCGTGCCGTTGATCGCGAGCGTTCCGATGTCGCCACCCGGAAAGATCAGCGGGCGGACCACGTAGCCGTCGGTGGTAAAAGCCACGGGACCACCGGGATCGAACACGGCACCGTCATGACGGGTGTCGAGCAGCGGGTTGGCGAAGGCTTTCGCGAACAGGCGCTCGATCAGATCAGCCATCGCCCGCCCACCACCACCATGCGCAAGCTGCACCAAGCCACCGGCTTGATGGGGAACTGGGCAGTGGAGACCTTCCGGATCGGTCATTCCGCCGCCTTTGTCGGTCGTCGATAGCGGTAATAGGCGCTGCATGCGCCTTCGGAGGAGACCATGGTGACGCCGAGCGGCTGTTCCGGGGTGCAGCGCGTGCCGAAGGCCGGACAGTCGATTGGTTTTTTCACGCCGCGCAGGATGTCGCCGGCGATACAGACACCATTGTCGATGGCATGGTCATTGGCGCGGCCAAAGCGGGTTTCGGCATCGATGCCGCGATAGGCGGCGTTGAGCCCAAGACCGCTGGCCTGGATTTCGCCGAGACCGCGCCAACGTCTCGGCCGCACCTCGAAGACTTGTCGCATCAAATCCCGGGCGTGCCGGTTGCCGTCGACGCGCACGGCGCGACCGTAGACATTCTCGACCTCCGCCTGGCCGCCTTCGAGCTGACGGATGCAATGGAGCACGCCGCTCAGAATATCGATCGGCTCGAAACCGGTCACGACGATCGGCACCCGATAGCGCTCGGCGAGCGGCCGGTATTCCTCGATCCCCATGATCGTGCAGACATGACCGGCGGCCAGGAAACCCTGGACCCGGTTGTCGGGGGCATCCAAGAGGGCTTCGATCGCCGGCGGCACCAGGACATGGGCGACCAGCATCGAGAAATTCTTGATCGCGTTCGCTCGGGCCTGGTAGGCCGCCATGGCGTTGGCGGGTGCCGTGGTCTCGAAGCCGACCGCGAGGAAGACCGTTTCGCGGTCTGGATTGTCCTCGGCGATCGCGAGTGCGTCCATCGGCGAATAGACGATCCGCACATCGCCGCCGGTCGACTTCACCTGCAGCAGATCCGCCTCGCTGCCCGGCACCCGCAGCATGTCGCCAAAGGAACAAAAGATAACTTCGGGCCGCCGAGCGATCTCGATCGCCTTGTCGATCACCTCGGTCGGCGTCACGCAGACCGGACAGCCGGGACCATGGATCAGGGTGACGTTTTCCGGGAGGAGCTGATCGATTCCGTAGCGCACGATGGCATGGGTCTGGCCGCCACAAATTTCCATGATCGACCAAGGGCGGGTGGTGATCGCTGCAATCGCATCGAGGCAGGCCCTGGCCGCTCCGGCATCGCGAAATTCGTCCCGGAACTTCATGAGGCCGGCGTCCCGGCCAGCGTCGACTTTGCTTCTTCGAGTTCATCCAAGGCGGCGAGCTCGGCGAGAACCCTTTCGGCTTCAGTCTCGTTCAGCACGCTGATCGCGAAGCCGACATGCACCAGCACGTAATCGTCGATTTCGGCTTCCGGCGTGAAGGCGAGGTTGATCTCCTTGATCAGGCCACCGAAGTCGACCCGGCCGGTGCGGGTCAGCGGATCGCCCAACGACAGCTCGATCACCTTCGCGGGTACGGCAAGGCACATCAGCCGGTCTCCCTTTTCATGTCGAACGCGGCACAGGCGAGCTGGCCGAGCGCCAGGCCGCCATCGTTCGGCGGCACGTTACGATGGAGATGGATCTGGAAGCCAGCGGCTTCGAGCAAGGCCTTGACGCGTTCGGTCAGAAAGCGGTTCTGAAAGCAACCGCCGCTCAAGCCGATGGTCGGCTGGCCGATTCTTGCTGCAACGTCGACCATAGCCGCCGCGAGACCGTTGTGGAACGCGGCGGCCATCTCGCCGACGTCGCGGTTGTTCTGCACATCACCGATCAGGGCACGGATTGCTGGGCGCCAATCGATGATCAGCTTCGGCTGATCGTTCCCAGTATTTTTGTCGACACTAAAATGATATGCACCCGTAAATGAGGTCGTCAAACGACCCTCGAGTTCGATCGCGGCCTGGCCGCTGTAGCTGGTGGTCTGGCGAAGCCCGATGATGGCGGCGACGCCGTCGAACAACCGGCCGACACTTGATGTCCGGGGTGTGTTCAACCCGGTTTCGATCATGCGCTGCAATACGGCGAGATCGCCGGCGCGGCGCGATCGAACCGGCGGCAGATCTGCCCAAGCCGGACAAGCGTTCGCGCCGAAGGTTTCGAGCAGGAGGGCAAGGGCAGTCCGCCACGGCTGGCGGATCGCGGCCTCGCCACCAGGCAGACCGAAGGAACGGCAGGTCGCGATGCGCTGCCAGCCGTTCTCGGTGACCAGCAAGGCTTCACCGCCCCAGATCGTGCCATCTGCGCCATAGCCGGTTCCGTCGAAGGCGAAGCCCAGGAGCGGCGGTGCGAGATCGTTGTCGGCCATGCAGCTGAAGACGTGGGCGGCATGATGCTGGATGGCTCGCACCGGTTTTTTGAAACTCGGTGCGAGCATCGTCGAAGCGTAGTCGGGATGGGCGTCGCAAACCACGATCTCGGGCTCGAGGCCGTGCAGCCGAAGGATGTCCTGCGCGATATCCGCGTGACCCGTGCGAGCAGCCTCGCCGTCGAGATCGCCGATGTGCTGGCTGACGACAGGTCCACCAGCGGTAGTGATCGCGAGCGTGGTCTTTTCCTGGCCGCCGAGGGCGAGCATCGGCGGTGCGTTCATTGCGCCGGGCGATGGCAAGCGGCGCATGACCGCGGGCACGGCGCAGCATCAGGGGGTGGCCGGCAACGATGCGCTGAACGCTGTCGTCAAGCGGCCGCCGGATCGGCCGGTCGTGGATGAGAAACCGGTCGGCGATCGTCCTCAAGCGTTGGCGCGCCTCGTCATCCTCGATCGCGATCGGCTCGCCGGCAAGATTGCCGCTGGTGGCGACGATGGGAAAGCCCAGCCGGTCGAGCAGGAGATGATGCAGGGGCGTGGTCGGCAGCATCAGGCCGAGCCAGGGAAGACCGGGCGCGATCGAAGGGGCGATCATCTCGTCTGGCACATCGGCACGCCTTGCCAGAATGACGATCGGGCCGGCAGGGCTCGCCAGCAGTTTTTTTTCGCATTCGGTCAGATCGGCGAGACGTGATGCCTCTGCCAGAGTTCGCACCATCAACGCGAACGGCTTCTCGGGACGGTGCTTCCTGGTTCGAAGGCACTGCACGGCTTCATCGTTCTGCGCATCCACGACAAGCTGAAAGCCGCCAAGACCTTTCAGCGCGATGGTCTGCCCTGCCCTGATATCGGCGGCGGCCCGTTCGAGTGCGTCGTTGCGCGCGGCCAGGATGTTGCCGGCCTTGTCTCGATAGGCCAGCTCGCGGACCGCAGTCGGGGCAGGCGTTGGCTTCGGCGTGGAAAGCGGCGGTCGGCGGGATCGTCATATTCCGCCTGACAAGCGGCGCACATGGTGAAACCGGCCATCGCGGTGCGTGCCCGGTCATAGGGCAAGGCATCGATGATCGAGAAGCGAGGACCGCAGGCTGTGCAGCTGGTGAAGGGATACCGATAGCGGCGGTCGGACGGGTCTTCGGTATCCCGCAGGCAATCGTCGCAGGTCACCCGATCCGCCAGACCGACCGGACCCTCGGAACCGCGCTCGACGCTCGGCCGGATCTCGAAGTCGCGCGCTGCCTCGAAAGCGCATGTCTCGCGACGTACCGCAGTGATCTTTGCCGCCGTCGGCGTTTCGGTTTCGAGACGACTGGCAAAGTCATCCAGGGCGGATCGCCCTCCTTCGACTTCGACAACGACGCCGCCCGAACCGTTCGCGACCCAGCCGGCGAGGTCGAGGCGATGAGCCAGGCGATAGACGAAGGGACGAAAGCCGACGCCCTGCACCTGGCCTTCGATCCTGAAGCGCCAGCGCTCCCGCACAACATCATCTCTCGTCCAGGCAGAGGCCCCGCCTCTCAGGTTGCGACATCGATGCTCTCGAGCAGAATGTCCTGAGCGCGCGCGTCGGTGATGTCGTCGGAGATCGTAACATCGAGGGCGGCCCCTTCGGCGATCGAGTCTACCGCAGACTGGTTGAAGTGCTCGGCAAAATGCTCGGCCGTCATGTGCGAGAACGCCCCGCACCAGACCTTGACCCCGGTGACCTTGGTGGCGCCTTCTCCCAGCGCGATCGTCTCGATCCGGCGCATCAGGCTTCGCATCAGCGAGGCTTCATGCATGGGACGGCTCATGCGTGAGGACGAACCCGTTGATGATTTCATCGACGACGGCGTCGACGGCGCGGTTCGACACTTGGCGACATGGAAGTACCCACCTCGAACATCTCGGCTTTGATCGCGTAGACACTGCAGCGCCGCGGCAGCGTGCCCAGCGCACGGGCGAGCTCGATCGCCTGGGCGACGCCGAAGCCGTGGGAGGACATGCTCGGCGAGGTCGGTCGGCAACGGGGCGTCGCCTGCTTCGAAGCGGCAGTAGCTGCCGGGTTCGCCACCCGACGTAGCGGCATCTATGATCACGACGTGCTCGAAGCCCTGCATCGCCTCCACCAATGCGGTGGCCTCGCCCCCGTGTTCGATGAGGGCCGGATCGCCTGCCGCCGCGCGATCGTCGAGACGGGTCCTGATCAACGCCACGGCTGCGCGACCGGCGCCGTCGTCGCCGCGATCGGGATTGCCGACGCCGATGATCAGGAGGCGCTGGCTCAGCCACGATCGATGTCGAGCTTCAGAAAATGCGTGGCGCAGGAGATGCAGGGATCGTAGTTGCGGATCGTCTGCTCGCAGCGCCAGCGCAGATCCTCGTCGTTCAGTTCAGCCATTGCGGAACGAAGGCGCGCAGATCGTCCTCGATGGTCGTCTGGTTCTGCGAGGTCGGCGGAATGATCACGGCCTGCTCGATCGAGCCGTCCTCGTCGAGGCTGTAGCGATGGTAGAGCATGCCGCGCGGCGCTTCGGTGGCGGCCATGGCCGATCGCCGCCGCGGGTTCGACCTCGACAGCGGGCGCGTCGGGCTCCTCGTAGTCTCGATGATGCGCAGCGCCTCGTCGCAGGCGATAGAGCAGCTCGACGCTCGCGGACGATGATGCTCTGATACGGATTGTTGCAGGTCGGCTCGCAGCCCGGCCTCGCGTGGCCGACGTCCTGCGCGATCGCGGCGAGAGCTGTCGAAATTCAGGCTGTAGCGCGCCATCGGCCCGGCGAAGTAGGCGCCGCGCGCCTTGATTCGGCAGTGCAGCGCGTTCGAGTGCGGCACATGGACTTCCTCGAAATGGTCTGGGATAGGCGTCCGCCGTCGATGTCGAGCCCGCGCTTGGAAACGATCCGGCCCTCGTTGAACGGATATTCGTCCGGATGGCGCAGGCAGACGAACTCGTAGTCGCGCTCGAAGTCTGGGAAAGTCGAAGCCCGCGACCCAGCGCACGGTCTCCAGCGCCGCATCGCGGCCCATTTCCAGGGCTGTCCACCAGGCCGCGAAGCGTCTTCTTCGCGGTGCCTTGTAGAAGCCGCCGACCTTGACGTTGATCGGGTGAATTTCCCGCCCGCCGACGGCGGCGACGATCGTCGTTGCCGGCCTTCTTCATCGCAAGCCCGCGCTGCACGATGTCGCGGATGATCCTTGGCCACTCGATCGCACCCTCGATAGCCGAGGAAATCCGGCGCGTGCAGCATGTAGACGTGCAGCCCGTGGCTCTCGATCCATTCGCCGCAGTAGAGCAGCCGGCGCAGGTCGCGGATCAGGTGCCGTCGACCGTCACGCCCGATCGCCGTCCTCCATCGCGTGCACGGCGCTCATCTGGTAGGCGACCGGGCAGATGCCGCAGATGCGCGCGGTGATGTCGGGCGCCTCGGTGAAGGCGCGGCCGCGCAGGAAGCGCCTCGAAGAAGCGCGGCGGCTCGAAGATGTTGAGCTCGACGTCCTCGACCACGCCGTCCCGGATCGTGACCTGGAGCGCGCCCTCGCCCTCGACGCGGGCGAGCTGGCCGACCTTGATCGTCCTACTGGTCATGGCGCTGGCTCTCCTCGCGAAACGGCTCGGCATTGACGTTGAAGGTGCCGTAGAGATGGCGAAGGCGCGCGCTGATCCATGCCGAGCTTCTGCAGCCAGGGGCGGAGCGCATCGGTGTTCGGCGCTTTCCATCGGACCGAAGCAGCCGTAGCAGCCGCGATCGTAAGCCGGGCAGATGCGCGCCGCAGCCGGCATGGGTCACCGGACCGAGGCAGGGCGTGCCCTTGCGCCACCATGACGCAGACATTGCCCCGCTGCTTGCACTCGACGCAGACGCTGTGGGCGGCGATCGCCGGTTTGCGGCCGGCCAGGAAGGCGACGATCACCTCCAGCAGTTGCTGCTTGTTGATCGGGCAGCCGCGCAGTTCGAAATCGACCGGCACGTGATCGGCGATCGGCGTCGAGGTTGCCAGCGTCTCGATGTAGTCCGGCCGGGCATAGACCACGCGCACAAACTCCTTCACGTCCTCGAAAGTTGCGCAGCGCCTGAATGCCGCCGGCGGTGGCGCAGGCGCCGATCGTGATCAGAGTTTTCGACTGCCCCCGGACCTCCTGGATGCGCTCGGCATCGTGCGGCGTGGTGATCGAACCTTCGACCAGGGAGATGTCGTAGGGACCCTCGACCTCGGCCCGGGACGCTTCGAGAAAGTTGGCGATCTCGACCGCGCCGGCGACCGCCAGCAGCTCGTCCTCGCAGTCGAGCAGAGAGAGCTGGCAGCCGTCGCAGGAGGCGAACTTCCAGACCGCGAGCTTGGGTCTTTCGCTGTTGGTCGTCACCTCATAACTCCTTCACGGTCAAGAACCGGACGCAGCCGGTCGAAGCGGAACACCGGCCCGTCCTGGCAGATCAAGAACGGGCCAAACTGGCAGTGGCCGCAAAGGCCGATCGCGCATTTCATGTTCCGTTCCATCGAAAGATGGATCGCATCTTCGGCGACACCCGCCTCATCGAAGCGCCATGGCGCAAAAGCGCATCATGATCTCCGGACCGCAGACCAAGGCCATGGTGTCGGCCGGATCGAAATCGGCGCGCGGGATCAGATTGGTGACGACGCCGACATGGCCGCGCCAGCTGGTATCGGCATGATCCACGGTGACCTCGATCTGCAGATCCAGATGGCGTCGCCACTCGGCCAGCTCGTTCGGGAACAGGATATCCTCCGGGCCGCGCGCACCGTAGAGCAGCACGATCTGGCCGTAGCGTTCCCGATGGGCGAGCAGATGATAGATCGCCGGGCGCAAGCGGGGCCAGGCCGAGGCCGCCCGCGACCATGACGACGTCGCGGCCGTCCGCCTGCTCCACCGGCCAGACGGTGCCGAACGGGCCGCGCACGCCGACCATATCCCCGGGCTGAAGCAAACGCGAGCGCGTGGGAAACCTTGCCGACATCGCGGATGGTGTGGACCAATGTGGCAGCGCCGGACGGATCACCGCTCACGCTGATCGCCGCCTCACCGATGCCCATGGCGTACAGCATGTTGAACTGGCCGGGACGGAAGGCCAGGACGGAAGGATCCTCCACCTCCAGTTCGATCGTCCAGACGTCGGCAAGCTCCTGATGCCGGGCAACCACCCTGGCGAGACTGGGCATCATCGGATCGCTGACAGCGCCAGTAGCTTGGTTCTGGTCGATCGCCGCGGGCATGGTCATGGCGTCAGGCCGGTTTGCCGTAGAGGTCGAGGAGCTGCAGACGTGGTGGCATGCAAGGCGTTCGGCCAGCGCCGGCACGAAACGCTTCATCAGCTCGTAGCCAAGATGATTGTCCGTCTCGCATTTGCCGCGCAGGCAGGCTGGCGTCGAGGGAGATCGCGCGAACGAGCTCCAGCGCCTTTGCGTCGTAGCTCCAGCGATAGGGCGGAACCAGCCAGGAGATGCCGACGATTTCCCCTTCGCCTGCGGTCATGAAGCGCATTGGTGCACGGCCTGGCGCCTGATCTCGAGGCCGACCCGGCCATGTCGGATCAGATAGAACGCGTCCGCCTCGTCGCCCTCGCGGAACAGATGGCTGCCCGGCCGCGAAGCGGACGTTGTTCGCGCAGCCGCTGACCAGCTCGGAAAAGGACGGATCCAGATCCTTGAAGAACCGGTGCTCGGCGATGATCTTCTCCAAGCCCTTGCTGCATGGTCGCTCTTACCCTGTCTCGCTGTCTTGGATGGCCTTGACTTCTTCGGTGATGTCGATCCCGACCGGGCACCAGGTGATGCAGCGGCCGCAGCCGACGCAGCCGCTCTCGCCGAACTGGTCGTGCCAGGTGGCAAGCTTGTGGGTCATCCACTGGCGATAGCGCGAGCGGGTCGAATGCCGGACGCTGCCGCCGTGAACATGGGAGAAATCGAGGCCGAAGCAGGAAGCCCATTGCCGCGTTCTGCCGACGCACCTCGTCGGTGAACTGCATGTCCTCGTCGACTCTGGGTGCAAAAGCAGGTCGGGCAGACCATGGTGCAATTGCCGCAGGAAAGGCAGCGTTCGGCGACCTCGTCCCAGCGCGGATGCTCCAGATTGCGCAGCAAAAGGTCCTTGACCTCGCCAGCCGGCATCTGCCGGTGCATGCTCGCTGCCGTGTTCGCTGACATGGTCGCCGCGGCCTCGACGTCGGCCGGCGGTCGCCGTCCGTTTCGGCAAGGAGTCCAGGATACGCCTGCCCGCGCTCGGTCCCGATCTCGATCAGGAAACGATGATCGCCGGCAGGATCGAGTTCGGTCAGCGCCAGATCGAAGCCCGTTCTTCGCCTTCGGCCCGGTCTTCATCGAGGCGCAAAAGCAGGTGCCGCCGGCCTGGGCGCAGTTCACAGCGACGACAAAAGCATCCGCCCGCCTTGCCTGGTAATGCGTGTCCTTATAAGCCCCCTGCTCGAACACCCGGTCCTGGATCTGCATCGCCCTGATGTCGCAAGAGCGCATCCCGACGAAGGCGAAAGGCCGCTCAGGGCCGGAAGGTGTCTCGAATCTGTAGCCGTCTTCGCCCTTTACTGCCTGCCAGAGCGGCTGCACCGGCGGATGAAGAAAGCGCTTCATCGCGTGGGGGCCGACCACATAGCCGAACAGCGCGCTGTCGTCCCGCCGCTTCAAGCGGTAATGTCCTCCCTCCTGCTCGTCGGTCCAGCCGACCGGCAGGTCACCTGGTCGTCCCGATGTCGTCGTAGATGATGGCACCGTCTTGCACGGTCGGTCCGATCGTGCGGAAGCCCTCGCGGTGGAGCGTCGCGATCAACGCTGTGATGCCTTCGATTTCGATCACCGAAAGAGGATCAACGCTGTTTTCTTTGGTGCTGGTGATGAGACGCTCCCTACCTGTGATTGATCAGTTCATGATGGCGAAACAGACACAATCCGTTCGGCTCATCGTCAAGGACGGATAGCCGGTCTTTGAACGCGATCCAATGCGGAACGAAATGTTAAGCCTCTTAAGCCTCCAAAAAGCGCGAGCCATGGCTACTATTCGGTAACCGCCTTCGAGGATGTCGATGCCGCTATGGCTCTACCAGCTCGGTGTGGCCGAACCCCTTGCTGTAATCGAGGAGGGAGATGATCGTCGGCTTGATATGAAACAGCGCGGGGCTTTCCATATCTTCCGAAACATACTGTTGAATTTGCGGGAATTTCTTGAACAGCAAGCCGGCAACCTTCTGTTGCTCTTCGGCGTCAGTGACGGGCGTTGCTATGCCCGCCAGCGAGAGCCCTTCGACGGCATCCCAGTCGCTGTAGTCGCGGTTGATCGTTACCGAGACCTTGTTGCATCGTTCGATATTTTGAGCTTTTTGCGAGCATGCGGACGTGCCGAAATAGATAGTCAGACCATCATTGGCATAGCTGACCGTCGTTGCCTGCGGGTAGCCATCCTCGCGCATGGTGGCGATGGTCATGTCCCGAACGCCGTCGATGATCGAAACGATCTGTTTGCGCTGTGCCTCGGTCGACATCGGCAGTCCCTTTAAAGCGGCCATCTCTTGACCGTCATACCTTCACAAGCCTTCGGCATTCGCTTTGATATGGGTCAATGAATACGACGGCAGGCAGCGATGCCCATGCCGCCAGCCAAGTCTCCCTGATGCGATCTGCCGAAAGCTGTGCAGTCTCCGCAGCCTCCTGGCCAGCGATCCGGCCGAAGACGCTCCCAATCGTCGTCCCGATTCCGGCCATATAGCCGCTTCCAACGATATTACCGGCCATGATTTCGCCAGCAGCGACTATATTGGCGGCCGGGTGGCCGTCAGCCATGACCATGCGCGCCTCACGGTTTATCCGTACCCGAGATAGGTGAAGGCGGTGCCCGGTCGCACCGGGTAAGCGTCAAAAGGCGGCGTTTCGATCGCCTGCGCCCAGTGAGATTTGAACGGCGTGATGCCCTCGGTGCGACAATCATTGAGGATGGCGTGATCGAACGTTCCTGGCCGGACTGCATCGTTGAAGCCCTGAACGGTGGTCTCGAGAGCTGTCGGATCAAGATCGAGCGCTTGGGCAAGATCACCGATCGTGGTGGCCGAAACCGGCGGAAAGAGCAAGGGCATGAACAGCTCGAGGGAGGGTGCGTCGAAAACCGCCGCCCACCACCAGAACACCATAGCAGGTTGCGCGCTTTTTCATGAAAGCCTGTTCCCATGCGCGACTAGGGTCATCAACATCATCGATCGTGACAGCAGGATAAATCCCGGCCAAGGCCAAGACGTCCATCAATCAAAAGGAGGTATCACCCCGGCCAGTTTTCCATCATTTTTGGTGGATTTTCGTGCATCACGCGTATCATTACCCGCTCACAACTCGCCTTAAAGGCGATAATGTCGATCTATTCAGCAAATGTTAATTCCTTTGCTGTCAAAATTGGAATGATGGCGCCTTGAACCTGTTAGAGAGCAAGTTCCGGGGGCGCAAAGGCGGTTTCGGGACATTGATTGAGCCTCCCTGCTCCACTCGCGCCCGGTCTTCGGATCGGGCGCTTTTTTTTGCCTGCTTGGCACGGCTCGAACGCAAATTACACCTGTCAATCGCTGATCGCTTAACCCCTTGGTAAGGCGCACAGCGCTATGGTTCCAAGGTCGCGGAAGATTTGGTCGCTGCGAACAAGCTGATTTTGGTGCATGAGCGGCAATCGACCAAGTCGATAATCTGGTCAATCCGAAGGCGATTTAGATGACATCGAAAATGCAGATCGAACAGGCCCAAGAGTTTGCCTTCGCCACCCTAACAAAACTTGCCGAACTTGGCTTGCCACCAACGCCTGAGAACTACACGATCTGGTACAACGATCATGCTGATATCTACCCGGATCTCAGCAAGATGCTTCGGCTGATCGAGGCCCAAGGAAAAATTTATGATGAAGGACTCTGTGCCCAGATTTATCAGAAGTTCTTTGGATCGGACCAACAGGCCAAGCTGATCGATGAGACATGTACGCGCATGGAGAAAGCCATGACGCAGATTTTGTCTCAAATGACCTTGGTGTCGGGCGGCACCAGCGAATATGGCCAGGTTCTGGAAGGGCTACACTCGCAATTGGCAGCGCCAGAGGGCGTGGGCGAAGTCAAGATGCTGGTTGAGCAGGTTCTCGGCGAAACCAGAAAAATGCACGAACGCACCAAGGAACTCGAAACCGCTCTTAATGAATCGACCAAAGAAATCTCCGCGATCAGCGACAATTTGTTGGCCGCCAGGCAGCAGGCGTTAACCGATGGTTTAACCAATATCGCCAATCGTCGCTGCTTCGATGAGGAACTCGCGCGCCTCACCGCCGAAGCAACATCCGAGGACTCGCCTCTTTGCCTGCTGATCGGCGATATCGACCATTTCAAGGCCTTCAACGATACCCACGGCCACAGGGTCGGCGACAAGGTCCTGCAGCAAGTAGCCCTAACCCTCACGCAATGTATCAAAGGCCGTGACCTGGCCGCTCGCTATGGTGGCGAGGAGTTCGCAGTCATTTTGCCCATGACCGATATTATAGGTGCCGAGAAAGTCGCCGAGCAGATCCGTTTGTCGGTCTCGAAGAAGAAGATAAGGCTGAGATCAAGTGGGCAGGATCTGGGGTCAATCACCATGTCGATCGGTGCTACCATGTTTCTTGCGGGCGAAAATATGGCGGCTCTGATCGAGCGGGCCGATCAGGGTCTTTATGAGGCCAAACGAAAGGGGAGGAACCAGGTGATCGTTAGACTGCCGGAAAAAACATGTTCAGCGGCATGAACAGGATCCGGTGATGGTTTGGCATTCGAACGCGAACGGGGGCACGGTATCAGCCTTCACAGACTGCCTCGATCGCCCGAGCTATTGATGCGCGTCGATTGCGACGGCCCGGCAGAATTCGCTTGCGGGCAGCATCAGTCCGATGCCGGTATCCTTGAATTGATCATAGGCTGCTGCAGTTGACGTCCGTTCGGCCAAGATGGCAAGTGTGATACCGACGACCTGACCTCGCTCGTCGAAAACGGGGCCGCCAGAGGTGCCAAGGCCAACCGGAAACCCGAGCGACATGTAGCGCCCGGCGACAAGTCCGCTATTGGGCAGATAGCCTCCGACCAAAACCCATTGCGATTGTATGGGATGGCCGATCGACATTACATGCTGGCCGGGATTGGGTTGATCACAGGAGAGCCTTGCGATCGGGTGTCCGGCCGGGATTGGCACATCGATGATCGCAAGATCTCGCTCGGGGTCGCTCCAGATGATCTTGCCCGGATTCGCCTGACCATTGAAGAACCGCACATCGAGGCTGTCACCCTGAACGACGTGAAAAGCGGTAAGAACGCGGCTGGATCCAACGATCAAACCCGATCCATGGCCATTCTCATGCTCTATCAAGACCGTCGATCGATGCAAGGGAGTGATGCCGGGCGAAGGCGCCGAACTGCAGGCCGAAAGCAGGATCGCTGACAAGCCACTGATCAGCCATAGGCGGATAGCACCTGTTGCCGACATTGTTCCCTCCGGATCATATTTCTTTCAGATTCTTTTTACTAAAAACTAACGAGACTATATCACCAAGACCTGACCATCGGCCACCGGCTTCGGCCGATAAATGCCTACCTCAGTGCCGCATTCAGCGGGTTAGATGAAAATTTCAGCTCGTGTTTCAATGCACGCTGCCGCCTCGGTACAATTTCTCCGCTTGTCTCCCGAAAGGAAAAACGCAGGAGATGACGAGACTTAGAGCCTGTCTTAGAAGCTGCCGGTCTGCGCCGTCAGCTTGAGCATTTCGCGATCAAGAATGACGATCCGTCCCTGCTCAAGCGCGATGATTTCCTCTTGCACCCAGGCGTTGAGCTGGCGATTGACGCTCTCCCGGGTGGACGCGATGAGATTGCCGAGGTCTGCCTGCGAAATTCGAAGATTGATCAGGAGCCCCTGGTCATTCTCCTGACCGTAATTCTCCGCCATATGCAGCAATAGTTTTGCAAGTCGCGCGCCAAAGTCCAAAAAGGCGATGCTTTCGACCATCTCGCTGGTCTGCCGAACACGATCGCAGAGCACATCAAAGAGGCGTATCACAATCTTCGGATTCTGCTCGAGAAAGGGGATGAAATTCCGGCGATCGAGCACCAGGAGCGTGGTCTTCCCCATCGCGGTCGCATCAGCACTTCGCTCTTTCCCGTCAAGAAGCGCAATCTCACCAAAGAGCTGTCCCGGCTCGATCATGTTCAAAATGATCTCGCGGCCATCCTCGGAATAGGCACCGATGCGCACACGCCCGCGCAGGACCGCCATCATGCTGGTGCCGGGCTCGCCTTTTTGAAAGATGACCTGATTATTGGTGAACTGCCGTTCTGTCGCCACGGCCAGGAGGCTGTCGAGCGATGCATCATCGAGCTGCGCCAGCAAGAAATGCTGCGCCAACATCGCCCGACGATCAACAAGCTCAGTGTCACCCATCAAATCATCCTCCAGCCGGCATCATATCAGCGAGATCACTGTCGTCGAGGTGACACTCGCAGAATTTTGCAGGAATGTTGGCTAAATCCGCTCCAATCGGTGCTGCAGCATGATAACTTGAGGGATAGGCGAAACAACGCATGATCCGCCGACAACGAGAAAAGAGGTTCCTTGATGGCCGCTCTCGATCGCCTCTCCATCAACCAGGTGACCATGCGCGAGCACTGGTCGCTTGCCGAAGCCATCGCCGGTCTTGCCCGCCACGATGTTCGCGGCATCACGGTATGGCGGGACAAACTGGCCCAACTCGGCGTCGAGGAAGGTGCCAGACGTCTTCAAGGCGAAGGCATGACCGTCACCGCTTTTTGCGTTGGCGGCCTTCTCGGCGCCATGGACGACGCCGCTTTTCAGCAACGCCTCGATGATAATCGGCGCATTATCGATGAAGCGGCCAAGATCGAAGCCCAATGTGTCATGATGGTGGCAGGCGGGCTCCCCGAGGGCAGTCGCGACCTCGTCGGCGTAAGAGAGCGTTGTCTGGAGGGTCTTGCCGCCCTGGTGCCTCATGCGCGCGACGCCGGCATTCCGCTCGCCCTCGAGCCGCTTCATCCCATGACCACCGCCAGCCGTTCGTGTCTCGCCACCCTTCGTCAGGCCAATGACTGGTATGAACAACTCGGCGGCGGCCCTGATCTCGGCATCGCCATCGATGTCTATCATGTCTGGTGGGACCCCGATCTCGAGGAGCAAATTCTTCGCGCGAAAGACAGAATTGTTGCTTTTCATGTCTCGGACTGGCTGATGGATACCGTCGACCTTCGGCTCGACCGGGGCATGATGGGCGATGGCGTCATCGATATCCCAACCATTCGTCGCCTCGTGGAAAAGGCGGGTTATCGAGGCTTCATCGAGGTCGAGATCTTTTCGGCGCGGAACTGGTGGCAGCGGGATCCGGATGAGGTGGTCGAGGTGATCAAACAGCGCTTTTTGGATGTCGTCTAACCAGTCTGCCCTTTGATACCCTCGCCGATGATATCCTGGCCGACGCTCGCCCGCTCAGCGCCCTCACGTTCCTAGGACATGTTGTTATCGTTATGTTTTCCTCACCTTAGAGTCGAGCGGATCTTGATCTCGTGGGTAAGGGTGCGGTGGACCGGACAGCGATCGGCGATTTCCAAGAGACGATCGCGCTGCGCTTGATCAAGATCACCCTCGAACTCCAGGACCCGGTTTATCTCGTCGAGCTTGCCGGATCTGGTCTCGCAATCGGCGCAATCTTCTGCATGAATCTTCTCGTGCTCGAGATGAACGCTCACCTGGGCGAGCGGCCAGCCCTTGCGCTCGGCATACATGCGTACCGTCATCGCGGTGCAGGCACCCAAGCCGGCAAGAACGTAGTCATAGGGTCCGGGGCCGAGATCGTCACCGCCAAGCTGCTTCGGTTCATCGGCGATCACTCGGTGTTTGCCGGTCTTGATCGTCTGGGCAAACTTGCCGCACCCGGCTCCGAAGACCAGCACCTCACCCGGTGCAACCTCCGGCTCCTCGCTTGGCGCGCTGCTCTCCGGCAAATATCTATCCGCCCAGGCAGCGAGCATGTTGGCCACGTAAAGGGCATCGGCTTTCCGGCTTAAGAGGTGATCGGCATTATCGAGGGAAACAAAGCTCTTGGGGTGCTTGGCGGTCTTGAAAATCTCTTGGGCATTTTCGATACCGACGGTCTGATCAAGCGGTGCGTGGAAGATCAGAAGCGCCTTCTTGAGGCCGGAGATATTCTGCACTGCATGTTGATTCTCGATGTCGTCCAGAAACTGTTTTTTGATGTTGAATCCGCGCCCGCCAAGGTTGACCAGAGCCTCTCCCCTTGCTTCGATCTCCGCTTTGACGCCATCGAACAAATGCCCCACATGTCCCGGATCAAACGGTGCCCCGATGGTCGCAACAGCCACCGCTTCGGGGATATGATTGGCCGCGGCAAGTATGGCAGCACCACCGAGAGAATGACCGACCAGAACCTTGGGCGCCTCCATCGACTTTCGCATATGGTCGGCGGCTGCGACCAGGTCATCGACATTCGATGAAAAATTGGTGTTGGCAAATTCCCCTTCGCTTGCGCCAAGCCCGGTAAAATCGAAGCGCAGCACGGCAAAACCGCGCTCTGCCAGTCCCTCGCTGATGCGCGAGGCGGCAAAGATATCCTTGGAGCAGGTGAAGCAATGGGCAAATAATGCTACCGCCGTCGGCGCGCCTGCCGGCAAATCCAGCCGCGCCGCCAGCTGATCGCCCTGGACGTTGGTAAAGCTTATCTTTTCGCTTCGCTTGGCCATGATGCACTCCTCACCCGATTTCGATACGGCGCTTGGCAGGCAACTCCGTTCCGGCAACCATCGGGCCGGCCGATGGTGTCGGGCCAGCTAACGTCGAGAGACAGCGCTGATCAAGTCACCGTTCCGTCAGCATCGCCGATTTCCGGCGCGATCCCAAATGGCGTCTTTCGTTGCTGATGGGCCAAGACGGCAAGGCCAGCGCAACGACAACGAGCGCTTTTTTCATCCTTGGCATGATGTCATTGATCATTTAGCCAAGAGATTTTACCGTCTGATCAAGATCCTATCGATCACCTCGACCACCAAGCAAAAAGGAACCGTCATGGCAGCCCCCGGTGAAAATCTGCGGATCAATGGTGATCGGCTTTGGGACACGATTCACGAAATGGCGAAAATCGGACCGGGTGTCGCAGGCGGTAACAACCGACAGACGCTGACCGACGAAGATGCCGAAGGCAGGCGCCTTTTTCAGCGCTGGTGCGAGGCCGAGAACTTGTCGATGGGAGTCGACAAGATGGGGAATATGTTCGCAAGACGCGAAGGAACCGATCCTGATGCGCTTCCGGTCATGGTGGGCTCTCACCTGGATACCCAACCCACCGGCGGCCGTTATGACGGCATTCTCGGCGTGCTTGGCGGCCTGGAGATCATCCGCACGCTGAATGAGCTGAACATCAAGACCAAACATCCGATCGTCGTGGTCAACTGGACCAACGAGGAAGGCACCCGTTTTGCCCCTGCCCTTCTGGCGTCGGGCGTATTCGCCGGCGTGCATAGCCTGGAATGGGCTTATGCCCGCGAGGATGCCGAGGGCAAGAAAGTCGGAGACGAACTCGAGCGGATCGGCTTTCTCGGCGACGAAGACGTCGGTGCGCGCAAGATGAAGGCGTTCTTCGAGCTCCATATCGAACAGGGACCGATCCTCGAAGATGAGGGCATCGATGTGGGGGTGGTGACCCATGGTCAGGGCCTCAAATGGATCCAGATCACCCTCACCGGCCGGGAAAGTCACACCGGATCAACGCCCATGCCAAAACGTCTGAATGCCGGCCTCGGCATGGCGCGCATCACCGAACTGGTCAACGACATCGCCCTCAGCCACGCTCCCCACGCCGTGGGCGCGATCGGGCATTGCGACGTCTATCCCAATTCGCGAAACGTCATTCCGGGAAAGACGGTGTTCACCATCGACTTCAGGACGCCGGACAAAGCGATCCTGGACGATATGGTGGCAAGGCTGGAAACGGGGGCCAAGAAAATCGCCGGCGATATGGGCCTCGGCATCGAGATCGAGGTGGTCGGCGCCTTTGATCCGGTCATTTTCGACGAGGGCTGCGTGGCAGCGGTTCGTGCGGCTGCCGAACGCCTTGGCTACAGCCATCGCGACATCGTCTCCGGTGCCGGTCATGACGCCTGTTTCATCAATCGCGTGGCCCCGACCTCGATGGTGATGTGTCCGTGCAAGGACGGCCTCAGCCATAACGAGGCCGAGGATATCACCAAGGAATGGTCGACAGCCGGCGCTGAGGTGCTGTTTCACGCGGTTGTCGAAACGGCAGAGATCGTCGGGTAGCGAGGCGCTACGGCCGAAATCAAAGAAAGGAAAAAAACATGAGCAAGGTCATCAAAGGCGGCACCATCGTCGCTGCCGATCGTTCCTATGAGGCCGACATTCTGGTCGAAGGTGAAAAGATCAGCGCGATCGGCCCGGACCTCAAAGGCGACGAGGTGGTGGATGCCTCGGGCGCCTATGTCATTCCCGGCGGCATCGATCCCCACACCCACATGGAAATGCCCTTCATGGGGACGCGGGCCGCCGAGACCTTCGAGAGCGGCACGTTTGCAGCGGCTTCAGGCGGTACCACCATGCTGGTGGATTTCGTTCTGCCGGGTGAGGATGGCTCGCTGCTGAACGCGATCGACGATTGGGACAAGCGCTCGGCCCCACAGATCTGCACCGATATTTCGTACCACGTGGCAATCACCGGCTGGTCCGAAAGCATCTTCAACGAGATGGCCGAGGTGGTGAACAAGCGCGGCATCAACACCTTCAAGCATTTCATGGCCTATAAGGGCGCTCTGATGGTGGATGACGACGAGATGTTCGCCTCCTTCCAGCGCTGCGCCGCTCTGGGTGCGCTGCCACTGGTCCATGCGGAAAACGGTGACATCGTTGCCGAACTTCAGAAGAAGTATATGGAGGCCGGCACCACCGGCCCCGAGGGGCACGCCTTCTCCCGTCCGCCCGAGGTCGAGGGCGAAGCGGCCAACCGCGCCATCATGATCGCCGATGCCGCTGGCGTGCCGGTCTACATCGTGCACACCTCCTGCGAGCAGGCGCACGAGGCCATCAGGCGAGCCCGGCAAAAAGGCATGCGTGTCTATGGCGAGCCGCTGATCCAGCATTTGACCCTTGATGAGAGCGAGTATTTCAACAAGGACTGGGACTACGCCGCCCGCCGGGTGATGTCGCCGCCGTTCCGCTCCAAGGAGCATCAGGACGGCCTCTGGGCCGGTCTCCAGGCAGGTTCGCTGCAGGTGGTGGCGACCGATCATTGCGCGTTCACCACCGAGCAAAAGCGCATGGGACTTTCGGGCTTCCCGATGATCCCGAACGGCACGGGCGGCCTTGAAGACCGTCTCTCCATGCTCTGGACCTATGGGGTCGAAACAGGGCGCCTGACCCCCAACGAGTTCGTCGCGGTCACCTCCACCAACATCGCCCAGATCCTCAACATTTATCCGCAAAAGGGAGCGTTGCTGCCGGGAGCCGATGCCGATATCTGTGTCTGGGACCCGAAGATCACCAAGACCATTTCGGCGACCAATCAGAAATCAATCATCGACTATAACGTGTTCGAGGGCAAAAAAGTCACGGCCCAGGCGCGCTATACCCTGTCCCGTGGCGAGGTGATCTGGGCTTACGGCCAGAATTCCGAGCCCCGGCCCGGGCGGGGCAAGTTCGTAAAGCGCCCGCCCTTTCCCGCCGTCAACAAAGCACTTTCCAAATGGAAAGAACTCACGGCACCACGTACGGTCCAGCGCGATCCCACCAACATTCCATCGGGCGTCTAGGGCCGCGCCAGGGAACATCGGCCAACCCCTGCAGCAAGTAAGGGGGTGGTCGATGTTGGTCAGTCTCCTTGAACAAGATGAGCTTCCATCGATCGGGCACCCTTCGAGCGGTGCCTGGTCGATGACGTCTGAGCTTGCCGGAGATCTCTCGAGGGCGCTGCTCCTCGTCCTGATTCTGACCTTGCAGCTGACCGGCCGCCCGGGCCTGGCTGCGCTCTCGGATGGCGAGGCGGCAGCCCTCATCGTGCCGCCCTACCAGCTCGGCGCACGGGTCGATGATCGCGCCCTTTGGCATGTGCTGAACGCCGGCGGCGAGCCGGTCGGCTACGCCTTCGAGACGGAGCCGCTCGCCCCGATCCCGGGCTTCTCCGGCCAGCCGGTCAATCTCCTGGTCAGCCTCGACCGTGATGGCGAATTCCTGGATGCGATCGTGCTGTCGCAAAACGAGCCGGTGTTCGTCTCGGGCCTCGGCACTGCCCCGTTGATGAGCTTCGTCCGCCAATATCGCGGCCACTCGATCGCCGACAACATCACGGTCGGCGTGCCCTACGGTGATGCCGCCACCGATATCTCCACCCATGTCTATCTGGACGGTGTCAGCAAGGCGACCGCCTCGGTCCGCATCGTGAACGAGACCGTGCTGGCGTCGGCCTTGAAGATCGCAAGGAAGTATCTGGAAGGGGTGACGCCAAGGCCGGCAAGCCGGGCGAGGCGGGATGTCATCGAGACCGGCTCGTTTGGGGACCTTCTGGAAAAAGGCCTGATCAGCCGGCTCCTGGTCACCAATCAGGAGATCGACAAGGCGTTCGAGGAAAGCTTGTGGGCCGCCGACGATCCCGAGGCGGGTGCCGATCCCGACGGGGTTTATCTGGAGCTGTTCGTCGCCGATCTTGGCATTCCGAGCGTTGCGCGCTCGCTGGTCGATGAGGCGACGCGGGCCGCGATCGAGCGCGGCGTGGGTGAGTATGAGGAGCCGGTCTTGGTTCTGACGCGCGGCCGGCATCAATTGCTGGAGCCGGATTTCGTGCGCAACACGGCGCCGGATAGGATCGGCGTTCGTCAGGATGGCTACCCGATCGCCGTGCGTGATGCCGACGTCGAGGCAACTCTCATGGCCGGCATGCCGGACTTCGACCAGATGATCATGCTCCGCCTCGACACGCGTCTCGGCTTCGATCCCGGCAGCCCTTATGAACTCTATGTGCGTGCGGTGCGCGACCACGGCATGTTCATGCCGGAGCGCGGCACCAGGGATCTGGCGCTTGCGATCGAGCCACCGGCCCGCTTCTTCGAGCGGCAGGCCGAGATCGTGGCCACGCCGCCCTGGCTGGCTGCGTTGCAGGAACGCCAGAGCGACCTCGTGATCCTGGCGCTGTTCGCAGGCGCCCTCGGCTGGCTGCAATGGAAGCGCCAAGCCTGGCTCGCAGGCCTGGCCGGTTACGGCTGGGTGAGGCTGGGCACGCTCGCAGCCATGACGGTTTTCGTCGGCTGGTACGGTCAGGGTCAGCTCAGCATCGTGACGCCCCTTGCCGCCCTCGGTGCCGCCACCGGCGGAGGAGGCTTTCTGTTCCTGCTGTACGACCCCTTCTCGCTCCTGCTTTGGGTGTTCGTCCTGGCTTCGCTGCTGATCTGGGGCCGCGGCTTTTTTTGCGGCTGGCTCTGTCCTTACGGCGCGCTCCAAGAGATCAGCCATCGCCTCGGCCGGTGGCTGAAACTGCCGGACATCAAGGTCGCAGATCGTTGGGACCGTCGGCTGAAAGCGCTGAAATACGGCATTTTGGCTCTATTGATCGGGACGACGCTTCTGTCGGCGACAGCGACCGATGTCCTGGTCGAGGTGGAACCCTTCAAGACCGCGATCACGCTGGGTTTCGTCCGAGACTGGCCGTTCGTCGTCTACGCCGTTTTCTGGCTGGTGCTGGGGATGATCCTGTTCAAGAGCTTTTGCCGCTATGTCTGCCCGCTCGGCGCATTTTTGGCGATCGCGGGACGTCTCCGACGCCTCGCCTGGATCGAGCGGCGAGCAGAATGCGGCAGCCCTTGCCAGCTCTGCAACGTGCGGTGCCAGTACCAGGCGATCGAACCCAAGGGCGGGATCGACTATGACGAGTGCTTTCAGTGCCTGGACTGCGTCACCATCTATGAGGACCCGAAAACCTGCGTGCCGCTGGTCCTCGAGGCGAGACGCCGTGCCCATGGCGACGAGGCCACGGCATGAAAACCAGCCGCCGCCGCTTTATCGGCATCGTCGCCGCGATGTCGTCGCTGCCGGCATGTCGGCTGGCCCTGGCAACAACCGGCAGACGTTGGCAGGGGCAGGCGCTCGGCGCGGAGGCCAGCCTCCTCCTGCATCATCCCGATCCTGAAGAAGCCGACGCGGCGATCAACGCCTCGCTGCGCGAGATCCGTCGTCTGGAGCAAATTTTCAGCCTGTTTCGGGCGGATGCCGCCATTGCAACGCTCAACAGAGACGGCAGGCTGGCCAAGGCGCCGCCGGAGATGCTCGAGCTATTGGAGGCCGCCCGCCGGCTGTCGGCGCTGAGCGACGGGGCCTTCGATATTACGGTGCAGCCACTTTGGGAGGCCTATGCAAAAGGCGGTGAATGCGAGGTGCGTGCTGCGACCGTGCGGGATCTCATCGATTGGCGGGGCGTGATCGTCGAAGGTACAATCGTGCGCTTGGCCAAACCCGGCATGGCGATCACCCTGAACGGCATTGCCCAGGGCTATATTACCGACCGCATCGCCGATTTGCTGCGCCACCGAGGCTTCACCAGGGCCCTGGTCCATATGGGCGAATATCGAGGTCTCGGCCGACGGGATGACGGCGAGGCCTGGCAGGTCGGTATCGGTGATCCCAGAAGCGTCCCCGGCATCGGCGACGTCGTCGAGCGGGTCGATCTCGCCGACCGGGCGCTCGCCACGTCCAGCCCCTTCGGCACCCATCTGGCCTGCGACGACACAACCGGCGTGCATCATCTCTTCGATCCGAAAAGCGGCCGGCCGGCCGAGCACTGGTCCAGCGTCAGCGTGGTCGCCAAAAGGGCCGTGATCGCCGATGGGCTGTCGACCACCGTGGCGGTGGCGCCGGCCGAACGAGCGCAGACGCTGTTGGCAAAAGGCGGCGCCGAGCGTGCCTGGCTGCTGGATCAAGCCGGCCGGTGCCTGAGCTTTCCAGCGATCAGAACGCACCGAGATGACGAGATGCAACCAGTCCTCTTGGAGGCCCCGACAGAGGATCTTTAACCCCCACGGCTTTTGCCAGCGGAGAATTCACGGCCTGATCAACCCAATTTTAATCTTCCGCCGTTAGTTTGGCCTTCTGGTCCATGCGACCGTGGGAGCCTCGCCCATCTTCTTCTCGGGCGGACGAACTCCCAGGGTCGCATGAATCTACAACAAGACCTTTATCAACAAAGGATGAATCCAGGGCCAACATGGCTCTACCCAGAAGGCGGTCGGCGAGAACGGATCAACTTGAACCGATGCCTGTCTAAACATCTCATTGCGGCGCCGTTCTATTGGCCAGCCAGCGGTCGATCAGCGTTTTGGCGATCGGCATCGCGGTGTCTATCGTCATGCCGGGTGTCAGGTGCTGGTCGTAGAGCGTTCGGATCAGCAGTCGGTCGATCTCGCCCAGGCCCTCGTAGCCGACGCCGTCATGCAAGATCGTTTGGGTCTCGATCTCGGTTTCGCCGAACAGGCCGAGCGACTGCAGAAGCTCTTCCAGGAGGCAGGCGCGGGTGGTCGGGTCGTCGAGCACGCCGGCGTTGATCTTGATGGTCGAACGCTTGATGGTGCCGTGATCGACCCAGGGCACGGCGGCACAGGTAAAGATCCGATCCTCGGGATCGAGCGATTGCATGAAATAGGGCCAGTAATTCTCCCAATAGGTCACGTAAATATCGATATTGCCGGCCCAGTTCTGATCGACATAGAGCTCGATCGGCAGATCGATGAGGCCGGAAAGCTCGGCCGCGATGGTCTCGACATAGATCGCGAAGTCCGCCGCCGCATCGCCGCGCAGGGAGAGGTCGATCGGCACCACCCATTTGACCACGCCACGCGGCCGCTTGATTTCATCATGGAGCACGGCTTCTTCGAACAGTGCCGCGAGATGGGATGGCCAGTCTTGCCGGGACGTCATCTCCATGACGGGGCGGTTGCGCACCTCCATCAGGTCGGCGGCGCCTACGGGCGACAGGATGGCAAAAAGGAGGGCTACCGCGACGGCGGCTCGAGACAGGAAAGTCAACTCGCCGGCAATGTCGCCAAAAGGGCTTCGGCATCGGTGTCGCCTTGATCGGCGGCACGTCGCAGGAGATCCCGGGCGCGATCGATATCCCGTTCCACCAGCTCGCCCTTCAGATAAAGACGCCCGAGATTATACTGCGCGGCCATGTCACCGCTCGCTGCCGCCCGCTCGTACCAGTCGACGGCCTTGGCGATGTCCTTGGGCACGCCGTGGCCCTCTTCATACAAGATGCCGATGAACTCCTGGGCGCGCGGGTCGCCGGCTTCGGCCAGCGGCAGCCAGAGATCGATCGCGCGCTGGTAATAGCCCGACTTATAGGCGGCATAGCCAAAGAAGCGGTCCATCCAGCCGCCATCGGAAGGCGCTTGATCGTCACGTGCCTGGGCGAAGGCGAGACCGGGCAACATGACCAGCATCATCAGGAAAAAGCGCATCAGTCCTCGCCTTCGAAAAGGGGCACCGGCGTTGAGACGCTGAGCGGCCCGTCGATGTCTTTCCAACCATCCGTTCCTTCAGGATACCAGATAACCCTCTCGTAGCCGAATTCCAGCGCCCGCTTGGCCGCATTCCAGGACATCCAGCAATCGACGAAGCAATAAAAGACGATCGGGCGATGACGATCGCCAGCGGTGACTTGTTCGAGGTTGTCCCGAAGGTAGGTTGTCATTGCCTCGTCGAGTGCGCCATGGCCGATATTCGGCAGCCAGATGCTTCCCGGTATGTTGTGCCTCGGCACGGGCACCGTCCAGCGGCCGGTCAAATCGGTCTCGCCGGTGCGGATCAGCGGCATGGCGTCGATGAGGATAGGGTCCTCGACGGCGATGAGCTTTTTGAGGGCAATGGCGTCCACGACGCTGGCGCCGGGCAAGTCGCAGGGTGTAGGTGCGCGGTAGTGATCGAGCCTATAGTCCGAAGGCGTGGCGATAGCGCAAGCGAAGACCCGTCCGGCAAGCAGCAGCCAAGTCAAAAAAACTACGGTTTGACCGCAACGCCCCATGGGAACCTGCCGACCGGGATGGATTTGATGACCTTCAGGCTTGCGACATCGATCACCGAAATGTCGTTGGTAACGCCGTTGGTCGAGATGAGCAGCGTCTCGTCGGGTGTCATGTCCAGATGCCACACCCGACGTCCGACCAACAGATAATCGATGACCTCGTAGGTCGCAGCATCGACCACGGCCACGCGGTTGGAGGGGCCAAGCGCGATGAAGGCGAGCTTGCCGTCGCCGGTTAGCCGAATGCCCACAGGCTGGATGCTTTCTTCTGGTACGCCCGGGATCGCAAACTCGATCTTGTGGACGATCTCCTTGGTCTCGACGTCGATGATCGCGACCGTCCCGCCAATCTCGGCCGACGCCCAGAGCAGCTTATCATCAAGCGCAAAACGCGCATATCGCGGCCGTTGATCAACTAAAGTATTGCCCACCAGCGCTTGCTGCTCGACGTCGATCCAATGGACCATATTGGTGGTCTCGGAGGTGGTGACCGCCCATTTGCCGTCATGGCTGACCGCCATGCCCTCCGGTTCCACGCCGACATCGATCTGAGCCACGACCTTGCGCTCCACCGTGTCGACCACCGTCGTAAGCGCATCGTCCTCATTGGCGATGTACAAGAAGCGGTCATTGGGATGGAGATCAAACAGCTCCGGGTCTTCGCCCGAGGGTAGTTCATGCAGAATCTTTCGGGTGTCCGTGTCCATCACCTGAACCGTGTCGTCGTCGGAGGCGCAGATATAGAGCCTGGAATAATCCTTTGAAAAAATGATCCCGCGCGGTCGCTGGCCGACCTCGATGGTATCGATCACCTCGAGGCTGTCGATGTCGACGATGGTGATCGTGTTGTCCTTTTCGTTCGAGACCCAGGCGGTCGGCCCGGCATTGGCATGGCTCATTGCAAAAATGCTGAAACAACCGGCAATCATCATGATGAGCAGTATCGACGCTCGGCGTTGATCGCATCGCATGGTCTTCCTAACCTCCACGCTGAAAAGCCGCTGCCTACTTCACAGATGTTTCTCGGTGCCACAGAATGCCGATCGTAATCAACCCTCGTATCGCGGCACCGCGCGACGACTTGGCCGCTTCGCTATGCCGGCTTATGTTGCTATGTTCATGCTAATAAGATCGTCTCTGAGGCTAAAGGGGAGAGGTTCGCTCATGAGGCACGCGCTGTTGGTCGCTATCTTCGCCGTTCTAACATCTGGCACGGCGTTCGCCCATGGCGATGTCGCACCTCAGCCCATCGATATCCAGGGGCTTACTTTGCTCGATGGCGGAGAGGTCTATGAGAACCCTTATCGCGACACCGATGAGTACGAAACCGCGATCAAGATCGGCGACAAAGCGTACAATCAGAACTGCGCGCGCTGCCACGGCCTCGGCGCCATGTCCGGCGGCATTGCCCCGGATCTGCGCTATCTGATCCCGGGCGAGGACGATGAATATTTCATCGAAAAAGTGAGGCTTGGTGCGACACGCAACGGCGTTACCTACATGCCGGCCTTCGGCGAGATCTTCAGCGACGAGGCGATTTGGGCCATTCGTTCCTGGTTGGATACGGTGGCCGAGGAATGATCAGGCGCCGCGCCGTTTTTTGGGGACTTGCCGGCCTGGGTGTCCTGCCGGAGGCGTGGGCGCAAACGGCGAACCTCAAAAAGCCGATCTATCCCGATACGAACGATACCATCGGCGAGAGCCTCGACGAGATCGTCGACAAGGGGCGGATCAAGATCGCGGTCTATGAGGATTACCGGCCGTTTTCCTATGTGGACGGCGACGTTCTTAAAGGCATCGACGTCGATATTGCCGGCCTGATCGCCAGCGAACTGGACCTTGGGCTCGAGCTGATGGCGGTGCCGGCCGGCGAGAATGTCGATGCCGATCTTCGCAACTTCGTTTGGCGCGGGCCGCAGATCGGCGCCCGCAGCGAGGGGGCGATCGCCGTCGACGGGGTCGCCAACCTCATGCTGCATGTGCCCTATAATCAGGAACTGGACAACCGCAACGAACTCGCGGTGCTGTTTTCGCCCTATTTCGAGGACCTGGTCACCATCGCCCGCGATCCCCTGCAGTTCGAAGGCGCTGAATTCTCATTGTTCGATCTGGAGGGCAAGGAGCTGGCCGTCGAGCTCGACACCCTCAGCGATTTCTACCTCTCCTCCACCTGGGGCGGCAAGTTGCGTAGCGGGGTGCGCCGTTTTCGCCGCACCGATGATGGCATGGCCGCCCTTATGAACGGCGAGGTAGCCGCCTTCATGGGCCCCATCAGCCAGATCGAAGGCGCGCTCGGTGAGCGCCGCGACGACTTCGATGTGGATCAGACAACGTTGCCCGGCCTCACCATCAACAGCTGGTCCGTCGGTGCCGCCGTCCGGGAAAATGCCCGCGATCTCCGCTGGGCAGCCGGCGATATCATCGAAGCCGCGGTCGCTAATGGCGGCATGGCGCGCATTTTTGAGAATTATGGTGTAAGCTACCGTTCACCGATCGCGTAACCACAGCAGGGCGGGCCCTGGAACGTGGACTTGGCGGTGTCTGGCCGCGAGGATGGTACCGGCGTTTGGGAGGTTTTGGGATGATACGTGCCGCTTTGATCGCCGTCGCACTTGCGCTCCTGGTCAGCCCCGTGGCGGCGGCCACCGACCCGTTGAATTCAGGGAATTGGGCATGGGTCAGGGATTTTCTGTTCGAGGATGCCGAGACCGTTTTCGACGACCGGGTCGTTGTCCAAGCGCCCGCTTTTGCCGAAGATGCGATGAATGTCCCGTTTGCCGTCGATGCACGCGGTCTGCCGGATGTCAAGAAAATCGTGGTCTTTGCCGATAGCAACCCGATTCTCCGTGTTCTGACCTACGAACCGGTCAAGGCCGAGCCCTTCGTCGCCGCATCTTTGAAGATGCAGCAAGGTGGGCCATTACGTGCGGCCGCCCTGACCTCGGATGGTGTCTGGCATGTGGGCGGCGTGTTCGTCGATGCGGCCGGCGGCGGCTGCACCGAGCCCGCGGGTGTTCATGCCGAGACCGACTGGATTGATCACCTGGGCGAGCTGCATGCCCGCACCTGGCTGCAGCCGGACGGCACCCAGCGCGCTACGCTCCGCGCCTATCACCCGATGGATACCGGTCTTGCCGACGGCATTCCTGCCTTTTTCATCGAACAGCTCGACGTCAAAGGTGCCAATGGCGAGCTGCTGGCGCGCATCCAGCCCGCCGAACCCGTCGCCCAGCACCCGCGCATGACAGTCCTGGTCAGGCCGGAGGCCGGCAGCGATACCCTCATCATCGAAGGCCGCGACACCGAAGCCAACCTCATCAGCGGCAAGGTCCCCCTGACCTGGTCCCCCGCCTCCTGATGCCGGGGGCATGTGCTGGACCAAGGGTGCCGGCGGCACTGGCTTGACTGGGACGGGTTCTATGCGGGTGACGAGAAGCGGTTTGAGCCGCAGGGAACTTGTTCAGTATGGCCTCGCCACCCTGGCGACGGCCAGTCTCGCCACGCCCGCCAGCGCTGCTGGCGCCAGGTGGGCCTACAATCTGGAGCCCAAGCAAATTGCTGAGGGCGTCTATCTGCTGCGTGGGCTGGACGAGCACTTATCAGTCGAAAATGGCGGCAATATCGCCAATGTGGTGTTCATGGAAACCGGGGACGGCGTCGTGCTGTTCGATACCGGACCCTCCCGCATCTATGGCGATGAGCTGCGTACCGTCATCAAGCGCACGGCGCAGGAGCCGCTGAGCCGGGTGATCGTCAGTCATGCTCATCCGGATCATTATCTCGGCAATCAGGTGTTCGAGGATGTGCCGATCGAGAGCCTGGCCAAGGTGCAGGACGTCATCGCCGATATCGGCGATCTGTTCACCGAGAATATGTACCGGTTGGTCGATGTCTGGATGCGCGGCACGCGTACCGTCGTGCCGACCAAGGTGATCGAGCCCGGCCGCATCAGGATGGGCAGGCGCGACCTTGAGATCATCGCCCTTTCCGGCCATAGCCACGCCGATCTGGCTGTTTATGACCATGGCGAAAACCTCCTGCTCGCCGCCGATCTGGTGTTCATGAATCGGGCACCCACGACCCCCCACGCGAACCTTCCCGCCTGGCAGGCATCCCTTGCCGAGCTTGCTCAGCGACCGGTCAGGACCCTGGTGCCGGGCCATGGTCCCGTCACGGAAGGCAAAACCGCCATCGAGCAAACGTCGTCCTACCTCACTTGGCTCGACCACAAGCTGAAAGCGGCGGCGGAGCAGGGATTGAGCGAAGCCGAGGTAAACAACGTGGCGATCGAACAGCCCTTCGTCGAGATGGCGGTGGTTCGAGAAGAATTCGTGCGCTCCGTCAGCCACCTTTATGCCGGCTACGAGTTGGAGGCGCTGAAGCGGATCAACTGACAGGATCGACGATGCGCCCTTTTGAAGCCATGGGATGGCTCCGACTTGTCAAGACGTCGTTCTTCTGTTTGATGATAGGGCAGCGCACGAAATCATGGGAGGTTCAGGGGGTCGGGCAAGCCTGCCGCCAGCCTCGTAACGATGTGCAGTTCGAAAAAAACTTTGGCGGAGAGACTGATGTCCCAACCTCGCTTTGTTGCCCTTGGCCTGTCGGCCCTGCTGCTTGGCAGCGTATCCAGCCAGGCCCTGGCGGTGACCGACGAAGATCTCTTGAAGGATCACGAGACGCCGGGTGATGTTCTCACTTATGGCCTCGGCTATGGCGGCCAGCGCTACAGCACCCTGGACAGTGTCAACAAAGAGACCGTAAAGAACCTGGTCCCGGCCTGGTCCATGTCGTTCGGCGGGGAGAAGCAGCGCGGGCAGGAAAGCCAGCCTTTGATCCATGACGGCGTGATGTACGTCACCGGCTCGTATTCGCGCATGTGGGCGATCGATACCAAGACCGGCGAGGAGCTCTGGCAATATGACGCCCGCCTGCCGGAAGGCATCCTTCCTTGCTGCGATGTGGTCAACCGCGGGGCCGCGATCTATGGCGACAATGTCTATTTCGGCACGCTCGATGCCAAACTGGTGGCGCTCAACAAGGACACCGGCAAGGTCGTCTGGCGAAAGACCATGAACGATTACAAGGCCGGGTATTCCTATACGGCGGCGCCGCTGATCGTCGACGGCAAGATCATCGTCGGCAATTCCGGTGGCGAGTTCGGCATCGTCGGCGCGGTCACCGCCTATGACGCCGAGACTGGCGACGAGGTCTGGTATCGCCCGGTTCTCGAAGGCCATATGGGCCGGGTGAACGGCGAAGAGACCACCATGACCGGCGAGAAGAACGCCACCTGGCCCGAGGACATGTCGACCTGGGGAGGCGGTGCGACCTGGCTAGGCGGTACCTATGACCCTGAACTCAACCTGATCTATTTCGGCACCGGCAACCCTGCGCCTTGGAATAGTTGGCTGCGTCCGGGCGACAATCTCTATACATCCTCGACCATTGCCATCAATCCCGATGACGGCGAAATCCAGTGGCACTATCAGACCACGCCCCATGACGGCTGGGACTATGACGGCGTCAACGAGTTCGTCAATTTCGACATGGAAAAGGACGGCAAGGTCATCAAGGCCGGCGGCAAGGCCGACCGCAACGGCTTCTTCTTTGTCGTCAATCGCGAAAACGGCGAGTTCATCAGCGCCACGCCGTTTGTGAACGAGATCACCTGGGCCAAAGGCTTCGGCGAGGACGGTCGTCCGATCCTGAACGAGGACAACTATCCGAAGGACCCGGTCAAGGTTGCCGAAAGTGGTCAGGAGCGGGATCCGGTTTTCTCGGCACCCTCCTTCCTCGGCGGCAAGAACTGGATGCCGATCGCCTACAGCCAGAACACCAATCTCTTCTACGTTCCGGCCAATGAATGGGGCATGGATATCTGGAACGAGCCGATCACCTACAAGAAGGGTGCGGCCTATCTCGGCGCCGGCTTCAACATCAAGCCGCTGAACGACGACTATATCGGTGCCCTGCGCGCCATCGATCCCACCAGCGGCGAGATCAAGTTCGAAGTGAAGAACGAGGCCCCGCTCTGGAGCGGCGTGCTCACCACCGCGGGCGGCCTTGTCTTCTACGGCACGCCCGAGGGCTATCTCCAGGCGATCGATGATGCGACCGGCGAGGTGCTTTGGAAGTTCAACACCGGCTCCGGCGTGGTCAGCAGCCCGATCACCTGGGAGCAGGATGGCGAGCAATGGATTGCCGTGGTCTCCGGCTGGGGCGGTGCCGTTCCGCTCTGGGGTGGCGACGTCGCCGCGATCGTCAAGGACTTCAACCAGGGCGGCTCCGTCTGGGCCTTCAAACTCCCCTGACCGCAGCGCGGTCTGGCATTATTGAAGAGGCCGGCCTTGTGTCGGCCTCTTTTTTGGAGGTGATCGATGTTTCGAGCTACTGTCGTGGCCATCGGCTTGTTAGCGTTGCCGGCGTCCGGCAGCGCTGCGTTCGAAGGCAAGAAAACCGTCTATGCCGAGCTTGCCGATGACAGCCGCATCGCCATCGCGACGGTTGACTTCGAGCCGGACGGCGATGTCATCGCCTACAAATTCGACCTCGATCGATCCGCGCTCTCCGAACACTTTCTCTCCATGCGCCCCTTCAAATGCCTGGATCTCGACAGCCAGACCGTTTGCCACCTCCCCTACCCCTACGCGCTCGCCGCGACGGTGCAGCCGCCTGATTGGCGGGACCTCGACTACCGTCTCTTGTTCCTGTTCAAGGACGCCGGCGAGTACGGCATCAATTTCGAGAACGGCTATTATTTCCGCTTCGAACAGAATGGCGAGCGCCTGATCGGCCGCCGCTTCGAAACCAACATGGACCAACTCGCCTCACCGCCACCCGGCGATATCCGCTATCCCCTTGATGAGAACGAACTCTATGAGAGCGAAGGCGAGAGCCATCGTCTGAAACGGCTGGTCATCGAATAGAGCAGCAATGGATTAAGCTGGGCTGATCCGCCTTTCACCGCTATAGCACGTGCAATTGCTGCTGCTCATCCAGCGTTCATCTGGCACGCCATAGCATGCAGGCATGATCGGATGATGGTTTTCGAGGAGCCGGGCTTTGACGACCGATACTGTTGCAAAAGACAGCAAGCTGGGTTGCTTGCCCATTCTTGGCATCATCCTCGTTACCATGTTCGTCACAGCGGTCGCAACCATGTGGCTGATCAACGATCAGCTGTTTGCCAGCACGTTTCAACCGGTACGGCTCAACGCGGAGGAGCAGCGGGTCCTGGACGCCAAGTTGGAGCGCATGGGCATCGCTGCCAACGATCAACCAACCGCCGGCACCGACCCCGACCTGTCGAACGCAGCGAAAACGTCACTGGATGACGCGGAACCGGAGCCCTATGCCGAAGACCCCGCCAAACGTCGGATCAGACTGACGGAACGCGAGCTGAACGCCCTGCTCGCCGAGGGCACCGACCTTGCCGAGCGCCTCGTCATCGACCTTGCCGACGATGTTGCGAGCGCCAAGCTGCTGATCGATCTGGATCCGGATTTCCCGTTTCTCGGCGGCAAGACCTTGAAGGTTAACGCCGGTGCCGAACTGGCTTACAAGAACGCCCGCCCGATCGTCGTCCTGAAAGGCGTGAGTGTTTGGGGCGTGCCCCTCCCGAACGCCTGGCTAGGCGGGCTGAAGAACATGGATCTCGTCAATGAGTTCGGCAGCCAAGATGGTTTTTGGAAAGCTTTCGCCGACGGGATCAAGAATATCAGCGTCGAGGAAGGCAACCTCCTCATCGAACTCAACGAATAGTCAGCGGCGCTGGCCGGGCGTCTTCAGGATTTTTCAGGTTGAGACGTCGGCCAGTATCATGTCGGCGGCCTTTTCGCCCACCATGATGGCGGGTGCGTTGGTATTGCCGGTGGGTATGCTCGGAAAGATCGAGGCATCGGCAACCCGCAGACCATTGAGGCCGTGAACGCGAAGCCTGGAATCGACCACGGCCAGCGACGGGTCGTCGCCCATTCGGCAGGTGCATGAGGGGTGAAAAACCGTCCAGGCCTGATCGCGCACATAGGCACGCAGATCCTGGTCTGAAACGACATGGGCACCAGGTTCGATCTCATCCGCGATGACGGCATCGAAGGCCGGTGCTGCGGCCAGTCTCCGCATCAATTCAATGCCGGCGACCATCAAGTCCATATCCTCCTCGGTCGAAAGATAGTTCGGATGGATGATGGGCGCCGCCATCGGATCTTGCGATCGGATCTGAAGATGTCCGCGGCTGGTCGGTTTGCAAGGGCAAAATCCCAACAGAAACCCCGCAAAGCGGTCCGGGCTCATCATCGCTCGTTGTCCCGGAGGGATATGGGTATAGCTGACCGGGCTGAAATAGAGCTGCAAATCGGGGCGCTCGAGGTTCGGGGTGGAGCGCACGAAGCCGCCGGCTTGATTGATGCTTAGGCTAAGGGGGCCGCGACGCGCCAGCAGGAACTGCAGGCCGACACGCAGCCTTCCGAGCCATGGCCCAAGGATCTGGTTCAGGGTCGGCACGGTCGACCGGTAATGGTGGCTCAGGCCGAGATGATCCTGGAGATTTTGTCCGACATGGGGCGAATTGATGAGAACGTCGATGCCGAGATCCTTCAGAACCTTGCCCGGGCCAATGCCTGAAAGCTGCAGAAGCTGCGGGGAGTTGATCGCGCCACCGGCGAGTATGACTTCGCGCCTGGCACTCGCGATCAAGTCCTTGCCGTTCTGACGGAAGGTCACGCCGGCAGCTCGCTTTCCGTCGAACAAAAGGCGCGTGACAAGCGCATGGGTTCTAAGATGCACATTGGACCGCTTCAGGGCCGGGCGCAGATAGCAGCGGGCGGTCGAGGCGCGAAGACCGCCCTTGGTGGTGATCTGGTAAATCGCAGCCCCTTCCATCGAGGCGCCGTTATAGTCGGGATTGAACGGGATTTGGACGTCTCGGGCGGCGTCCAGAAAAGTCTGACAAAGCGGATGAACCTGTTTGGAGATATCTTGAACATGCAGTGGTCCATGGGCGCCACGATATTCATCGGCGCCCCCCGACCAATCTTCCATGCGCCTGAAGATCGGAGCTATATCGGACCAGCCCCAACCCGGCGCATCGATCGCCCAGTCATCGAAGTCTCCGGGATGACCGCGTACATAGACCATCGCGTTGATCGAGCTCGAACCGCCGAGGACGCGGCCGCGCGGCCAATAGCTGGGCCGGCCGCCGAGGGTGCCAACCGGCTCGGTCATGAATTTCCAGTTAACCTTGGGATCGAAGAAGGTCTTGCCGTAACCGATCGGCATCTGGATCCAGAAATTGCGATCGGAACCGCCCGCCTCCAGGACCAGCACCGAATGACGCCCATCCGCGCTCAACCGGTTGGCCAGTACCGAGCCGGCCGAGCCGGCGCCGACAATGATGTAGTCATAGTCAGGCATCTACGTGGCTGACCTCACCCGTGTCAAAAGCTGGGCGAATATCATCAGGTGCAGGGTGATCAGCGTATCCGATGCCGCAACAGGTTTTTCCAAGCTGAGGCGATAGCTCACTCGAGGTTGTTGATCAAGAGGCTGGGATCGGGACAACTTAAAGCAGAGCACGGCCGCTGGCGGCGACCCTGCTCAATAGATGTCGACGGATGCCGGCTGGCGAGAGTCGCTGCTGGCAGGAACGATACCTTCAACCAGGCAACGAAATGCTTCTTCGGCATGATCACCGGTTGGAAACTCGGTCAGATATTGCTGGCAAGCTTCAGCCGAGCCCGAAGCTTTCACAGCATCCCATGCACGATCATCCGGGCTGATGCTCTGTGCCTCAGCCGAACCGGATTGACCAGCGAGAGTTGCAATCATCAAAGCCTTGAAGCTGGCGTAAACTGTCGCCATCCAGCGCATGAGCATTTCCTCCGAGGAAGCGGCGTGTCGCCGCCCCAATTGGCGCCCCACTCTTCAACTAAAAGTAGGGCTATTTACCTTCATCCGGCCCAGGGATGGCCGATCCTGCCAAGAATGGCTGCATTTTCAAGTGGTGCCGGATGGCTTCATGGCAAGAAAACGACATGTCATCGCAATCGTTATGTATTTTTCCTTATCAAGGAGATCAAGGACCGCTCAGACACACCCAAGAGTTGTGAGACAAGAGATGATCTAGATCTTCATCACGGCAGGAAGTGGCGTCTCTTCGAAAGGCGAGTCGTGCCAGAGCCTCAACATATCGGCAGCAATCTGTCCCAGAGCGATAACACGCATCGGCTGCCATTTTTGCCTGATGATCGCCAACCGGCGCTGTATATAGAGGTCCCAGCTCAGTCTCTGGCCGAAACGTTTTCGATCTTCCAAAGGCGGCAGATACTCGAACATCAGACCGTGTTCCCGAAGCAGCTCGAAGGCATCGTTGTCGGTGAGAATAAGCGGCATCATCTTGGTCGAGCTGCAGTCACGCTCGATGATCGGCAGCAGATCTCTGATGTCGCCTTCGTTCAATCCGAACATGACGACGGCGAGGACCCCCTGGGGCGAGGTCTTCTTATAGTCGGCCTGAAGTGGCGGGCGTCTGAGGCCCGGCTCTGGCGCCTTCTTCGCCTCTGCCGTTTCCTGATTTTCGGCCCTCTTTGCATCGAGGCCTGGCCCGGTCATCCTCCCCTGTGCTCTGATTCTCTTGAAGAGGGACGGCAAGAAACTCGACCAAGATAAGAGCTTATCGTGATCGGCCGCTCGATCTGGGTCGGCAAAATGCTGCGTTCCCAACTCCCTGTTCAGGCGCTGGATCTGCTCGTCACGCTTTTCGAGAAGAGCGCCCAATTGATTGCGTTCGCCCAGAAGACGCTCAATTCTGCGCTGGGCCTTGTCGAGAGCAGCCTCAAGCTCGCCAAGTCTGAGGCTGCGTTGGGCAAGCTCATGCTCCGAACCAATGAGCGCCACCTTGTTCGAGGCCGGATCATCATCGGGCCTGTTGGCATCGCCGGGGCGATGATCGGCGTTTCCTCTGGCGTTTGGTAAGGCCAAATATTGTTTCATGCGATAGTTTTACCAAGTCGCCATTGATCATGTCCATGCTCAACGGCATGATCAATGGCGCCAAGAACCTTTTATCTCATGCTTCCAAAATTAGAAAACCGGGAACGCACTGCAAAGCTATGGTCATCCAGCATGTCGACATCATCGTCATCGGCGACTTCAGGCACCCCCTTTGCCAAACATCGACCATTGTAGAGCAAGTGAGAACAGCCGCCGTTTCAGGCTATCGGCTGGGCCTTCTTCAACTGAAAAGCATCTTAACAGACCAACCAGCCCCCCTACATGACCAAATCTCGGTTATGGTCGAGGATGGTAAGGTCGCGTTGCTCGATCCGGATCTTCCCCATTCGGCCAAGATCATCATCGCGACGGACCCGCTTTTATTCACCCATTTACCGAAGCGCGCCCTCCACCTTGATGCTCGTTTCCGCCTCGTTCTGGTGAGAGAGGGTCCGATCAACGCGGAAGGTCGAGAAACCTACGATTGGACCGATATCAGCAGGCATGCAGCCGAAGTGCTCGGTGGAACCGTTACCTTTGCTCCGCTTCACCAACAGGTTCGTCGTCAGCTAAGCGATCTCGAACCAAGCCCTCGCCTTGCCGACGAAGATTGGCTGGATGTCATCGATACCAGGCGCTGGGGCCAAAAACGCGATGGATTTTCCGGCACCAGGCCGGTCGTCGGCAGACATGGTCCTGCCCTTGTTGATGCCTGGCCGAGCCATCCCGCTCATTTGCTGGCAGCGTATCCCGACAATCAGCAGATTTTGGTACGCCTGCTTGGCGGCGGCCCCATTCTTAAAGACATCATCCGCCCCTATCCACGAAACTGGGAGGTGATCCCGAGCGGAAGCGTCGAACCGCAGCATTTCTTGTCGACCCTGGACTTCTTTGTCTACACCCCGCATCAAAGCCGTATCGCTCCCCTTGATCCGTCGATCCTCGAGGCCATGGCAAATGGTGCTGTCGCCATTCTACCGCCGTCGTTCGAGCCGATTTTCGGCGACGCTGCGGTTTATGCAACGCCTGATCAGGTTGAAGCGACCATCTGGCGCCTCTACGCCGACCGGGCAGCCTTCATCAATCAAAGCCGGGTAGCCGTTCGCGCCGTTGCTGAGCATCATTCCGGCGCGAGATTTATTGATCGACTTCGCGTTCTCATTGGCTCGCCCGCACAAGAGAGCGATGCCGGACAATCGACCGCTCGATCACGCCCGCCGAAACCGACTAGAGGCCCGCGCCGGGTTCTCTTTATCACCATCAACGGCGTCGGCATGGGCCACCTGACCCGAATGCTCGCGATCGCGAGACGCTGCGCGGACCCGATCGAACCCGTTTTCCTGACCATGTCCCAAGCCCTCAAGGTCGTCAGAGAGCAAGGCTTTCTCGCCGAGTATGTGCCGAGCCGGAAATATCTGAACTGCGATCTGTCCCGCTGGAACGGCTATCTGTGCGATGAAGTCAATGAGCTCATCGCGTTCTATGATCCGGCCGCCGTGCTGTTCGATGGCAACGTGCCCTATCAGGGCATCATCGATGCGATCAAGGCCAATCCCGATCCCTGGCATGTCTGGTCGAGACGAGGCATGTGGCGTGCCGGCAATGCCGACATTCTCACCCGTGAGGAGTTCTTCGATGCGGTGTTGGAGCCTGGTGACCTCGCGGATGACTATGACCATGGCATGACAACCCGGTACCGGCGACGAACGCGCCGCGTCAAACCGATTCGATTGCTTGATCCAGGCGAGATGCTACCGCGCGGAGAAGCGAGACGGGAGCTTGGGCTCAGCACCGAAAAACCGGCCGTGCTGATCCAACTCGGTGCCGGCAATAATTTCGACTATCGCACCATCCACAAAACGGCCTTCAAGCATGTAACGGACCGGCATGGTGCCGAGGTGGCAGTCGGTGAATGGTTGATCAGCGAAAAACCGATGGACTTGCCGGAAAGTGTCGTCCGGCTTCCCGGCTATCCGTTCGCCCGCTATTTCAATGCCTTCGACCTTGCGATCAGCGCTGTCGGTTACAATTCTTTCCACGAGCTCATCTATGCGGGCGTGCCCACCATCCTCGTTCCCAATGAGGCGATGGAGCAGGATAACCAGCTTGCCCGTGCGCTCTATGCCGATCGGCATGGCCTCGCCGCCTGCGTACGCACGAGAGAGATCTACAGCTTCACCAGCAAGATCGATCAGCTGTTCGATCCAGCAGAACGCCAGCGCATGCAACAGCGCCTAGGTGCGCTCGAGCCGGAAAATGGTGCAGCCGAAGCCGCCAGATTTATCGAAGAAATGGTTTATAGTCGCAGGGTTGATCGGCACTGATCCGAACCTGTCGCTCCATTGACCCCGAGACGTCCAGCCGGAGCGAACAGAAGTGTTCCCGCGACCACATAACCATTGACCAGGATCACCAACATCGATCACAGAAGCAGGGCGACGGCGAGCGCGAACGAATGATTTTCCAAATGCGTCGATCGGCGGCGATGGAGTGACGATGCGAATTCTATATTGCGGTGATGTTGTCGGACGCGCGGGGCGTGAGGTGCTGATTGAGTTGCTGCCGGTGCTTCGACAAAGGCACGGGCTGGATGTGATCGTGGTCAATGGCGAGAATGCCGCTGGCGGTTTTGGCGTCACCGCCGCCATCTGCGATGATTTTTTCCAAGCCGGCGCCGATCTGATCACCACCGGGAACCATGTGTTCGACCAACGTGAACTCATTGGCCATCTGGATAAGGAATCGCGTCTGCTCCGCCCCCTCAATATGACGCCGGGCACGCCGGGACGCGGGGTCGGCGAGGTCGTGCTCCCCGATGGTCGGCGCCTCCTGGTCATCCAGTTGATGGGACGCCTCTTCATGGGATCTTATGATGATCCCTTCCGCGCTCTGGATGCCGTCCTTGCAAAATATGTGATGGGCGCCGCCGCTCAGGCCATCATGGTGGACATCCACTGTGAAGCGACAAGCGAAAAAATGGCGATTGGACATGCGGCCGACGGCCGGGTATCGCTTGTGGCCGGAACTCACACCCATGTCCCGACCGCCGATGCGCAGATCCTGCCGGGCGGCACGGCCTACATCACCGATGTCGGCATGACCGGCGACTATGATTCGGTGATCGGCATGGACAAGGAAGCATCCCTCAAACGCTTTCGCTCCAACCTGCCGGGACCGCGGCTGACCCCGGCTCTCGGCAATGCGACCCTCTGTGCCGTGCTCGTTGAAACCGATGACCGGACCGGGCTGGCCAAAGCGATCGAGCCTCTTCGTTGCCGTGGTCGCCTTTCGCCGACGCAGCCCGACACTCCGGCATGAACGAAAGGCCGCCGGTTCGCCCGGAGGGAACTAAGGCCCTACTTTTCCTGCTGATCGCCATCACGGCCCTGGCGCCAGTTTCACTCCAGATTTTTATCCCCGCCCTTCCCGCCATCCAGGCAGGTTTCGGTACCAGTGCCGGCGTCACCCAGCTGGTGCTCAGCCTCTCGATCTTCGCCAATGCGATCGCCACGCTCGCTTACGGCCCGCTCTCGGATCGCTTCGGCAGGCGACCGGTCGTCCTGGCCGGCCTGATCATTTTCGTCATTGGCAGCGCCCTCTCCGCGATCGCGCCCACCATCGGCCTGTTGATCGCCGCCCGCATCATCCAGTCAGCAGGGGCAGCAGCTGGCATGGTCCTGGCCAGGGCCATCATTCGCGATCTTTACGATCGGGAGCAGGCAGCGAGTGGTATTGCTTATCTGACCATGGCCATGGTGGTGGCGCCCATGGTGGCACCGACTTCGGCGCCATTCTGATCGATCACCTGGACTGGCGCGCCATTTTCGTCGCGATGACGATCTTGGGCGTTCTCATGACCTGGCTTGTCTGGCGCGGCCTGATGGAGACCCGCATCGTCCGCAAAGGAAACGTTTCCAGCGGCCTCCTGACGGGCGCTCGCCTTCTCCTCAAGCAGCCGGCGTTTCTCGCCTACATGCTGCAAAGCACCTTCGCGATCTCGACGTTCTTCGCCTTCATCTCGGGCGCCCCCTACTTCATGATCGATATCCTGAACCAGTCCGCCACCGAGTACGGCCTTTTGTTCATGATCGTGTCGGGCGGTTTCATGGTCGGCAATTTCACCTCGGCGCGGCTGGGGCGACGGGTCGGCATCGACCGGCTGATCTGGATCGGCAACATCCTGGCGCTGATCGCGGCCTGCCTGGCGGTCCGGTCCTGATGTTTGCCGGCCATTGGACGCCGCTTGCGCTGTTCGGGCCGATGATGGTCACCGCCTTTGCCAACGGTCTTTCGATCGCCAATGCGCAGGCAGGCGTCGTCAGCATCCAGCCCGGAGCTTGCCGGCACCGCATCGGGTCTCGCAGGGTTCACCCAGATGTTCATCGCGGCCCTGGTCAGCCAATGCGTCGGCATGCTGCAGAACGGCACGCCTTTCCCGATGACCGGCTTCATGGTGGGCTGCGCATTATTGTCGCTTGCCTGCTTTGCCCTGCTTCATCGTCATGAGCAACGAGGCGTCTAGAGCACGTCGGATCAAGCAGCCCATGCTGCATCACACCTGGTGACTTAGCAGCTAACCTATCCTTAACCAAGTCGTGGCAAAATTGGTTTGCTGGCCTGCGGAACCCTGGAAATCGAGCGAGGTGATAGTGTAGGGACACGAACCGAATCCTGTCGCCCAACATGCCTTAATTTCGCTAGCCCCATTGCCGTGCCTCGTTACCAACACATTGTTTATAGAAGGTCTTTAGACGATAGAGACGGCAAGCCTCTGCGTTTGGCGGGGTCAATTTCAAGAGGGTAGACAAGGCATGTCAGACCCGAGCAAATGGCAGTTCAATTGGCTTTTTGCCATGTTGACAACGACGATCCAGATCTTGCTTTGCTCACATCTTGCCGCCGAAACCATATCGATGGTGCCCAGCGATGATCGCGGATCATTGCCCGAACTTCGCCAGATTGTCGCCCTCGCACCGTCTGCTTCAACGGCGACGTCATCATCGATAAATGACATCAAGGCAAGCCTGCTTCGGAAAAAACTCGTTGAAGCAAGAGCTATTCTGGAGGATTTGCGGAGCTTCGCCGACACCGCTCAGAAAACGATTCGTATGAGCGAGGAGATCAAGACGCTGCATCAGAAGAATAAGCGCTTAAAGAAAGCGATCATCGATCATACGCGAGGCAGGCAGAACCTCGCGCATGGTCTCATCAAAGCCGAAGCTGAGATCGACAGCCTTACCCGGGCTATCGTCGCCAATTGGCTCATGTCCTTGAGAGTGGAGCGCCAATTTACAGCAGACGATAGCAGATTGACCTCAGCCAGAATGACCTGGATCGAAACGGAAAACCGCTTGATTTTGCTCAAGCACGGCCTTGCTCAGCACCGCGACAATACCCGGAACCTTCGTGTGAAGAGTGCTGCTCTTGCCGCAGAAATCGGCAGAACAAAGCGACAAATCATCAATCTGCAACGGGAGACAAGCCTCTCCAATGATGATCGCCAATCCATCGAGACCATGACCAGACAGCTTCGCCACGACGTATCATCCCAGCTAAGAACACTCCTTACAATCAATTGAGCAGGAAACCGAGCTGGCGAAGGATGATCGGGGGCCGAGACGATTTTTTGCAGTGAATTGGTGCCTTCTTCAATGAAAAACTGAATTGATGTCTCGGTGCGTCATCAACGAGCGGCATCTACCCGCACGCACGGACTGAAAAGACAAGCAGCGCCCTTTAGTCAATCTTAACCAGGAAGGTTTACCAAAGGAGCCCTACAATTCAATTGACGATTGGCGAGGGTCCCCTATGCCCGATTATTCTGATTGATCTCCCCCTTCAGCGGATGGCGATCCATCGGCGATAGATGAACGTAAAGCCCTACCGGCCCCGCCAGCGTCGACCTCAAGCAACCGATCAATTATGGGGCTGAGTTTGGTATCCGCGCTCAACATCAGCTGCCTTATCTTCATTGCCCATCACTTCACGACCCACGACAACGAACCTGGTTGGACGGGAGAGGTTAAACTGCGATCTGGAAATGTGAGCTTCGAGCCAGCATCAGCAAATCTTCTCGCCATCGCCTCACATATCCAGCCAACATCCGTCATGCACGAGGTATCCCGCGTCGAAGAGATAAGGACGACGAGCACGGCACTGTCAGCACTGGATGGCAAAGTACGTGGCGATCCTGCGCCGCAACACGGTACTAAGGAGGCGAAGGGTCCAGAGCATTGGGTGCAATTGGGCGCTCTCTCCAAAATTGCAACGGCTCGAGCTTATTGGTCAACGCTTCAAAAGAATTACGCTGGCTTGCTCGGCTCGTACCAGCCTGTTTTTGTCGGACCGGATCAAGTCGGCGGCAGCTTACACCACATCAGATTGGGACCGCTTGCAGCGAATTGAGCAGCCGATCTGTGCTCAGATTTGCAGCAAGCCGGCGCTGACTGCTTTTGCGTTGATGCTGGCACCAACGACGTCAGCGCTCCAGTGCCGACCACGTCGGAGACCTCGCCAGAACCGTCCTGATTTTTTTTCCACCATGGGGATGGTTCTGCACAACGTTCGTCCTCATAGTTGTACAGGCGTCGTCATCGCACTAATCTCGTCGCTCGCCCCTCTTTCCTGGCGCATCGATCAGGTTTAGTTGGAACATGACGAAAAACCGTTGTGAACCAGTGCATTGGTCCATCAACGCAGCGAACGTACTGATGTCATAGGAAAAGACATGGGAGGCCGCATTGGCGACCGAGACGGCGCTGGCGGACGCCAAGATCGATGCAGGAACAGACCATTCGAAGCCTGCGCTACCCGATCCAAACGGAGAAACGACCGGGACGTTCGATGATGGCACTCGACCATCTCCCTCCGCCGTCGCCTCCGGTCTTGTCTGGCTGGATCGCTATGTCGGTCCGGCTTGGTCGAGCAAATCCTTTCGAACATGTCTTGGCATTGCCCTTGTTTATAGCTGGATAGCGTATTTTCTAAGCTGGGGCGTCGATGGCTCGGGAAAAATCGGTCAAACGTCACTGCTTGCCGATCCACCGCAGCCGGCACGTTTGCTGAGTTCGCTTAGCGCCATCCTGCTTCCTCTCATCGCCATGCTGATTGGCCGATCGCTCGGGCGCCTGGAGCGGCGGGCGAAATTATCGCTCATCAGACGGCTTCGCCGAAATCCGAAACAGCTTCGACGAAGGCTTCGGCTTGACGATTTCGAACGGCGCTATCGGTGGCTCTTAGGTCTGGTGTTCGGCAGTGCCCTGGTGGCTGTTCTCATCTGGTTCCGGCGGGGCGATGTTGCCGCCTTCACCATCATTTTTTCCTGGCTCGCCCTTGGCCCGGTTTCAGGCATTGCCATGGCGAGACGATTTGCCAGCCCGACGAGCCAGGGCCTCGCAGCCTTGATCGCTGGTTTTGCTTCGATCAGTGGTGCCGCTCTTTTGATTTTGGCCTTTGCCGGTGCTGGTGTTTCCGCCTTCGCCTTCGCAATTTTGGGGGTCACCAACATTGCTTTCGCAGGCGCCCTTAGTGTCCTGCTCGAGATCGTGATGGGCGGTGTCTTCACGCTTGGTCTCGCCCTTGCCGGTGCGGGCATTGCGACAGTGGCACTGGCGCTTGCCGGTGCCGGCACCGGCATCGCCACGCTCACAGGCGTTGCCACCATGTCACGCGCCGGCCTTGCCGCCTTCATCCTTTTGATGGGGGGAGCCGGCTTGGCAACCCTCGCCTTCAACCAAGCGACGGTACTGGCTGCAGCGATCGGCGGGATCAGCGCGCTGTCGGTCGCCGCAGCCGTCTCCCATACCCGTCGCGGTCGGCATGGCGCCTATGCCGGTGCCATCGGTGCGGTCGCTCTGTTGACCCTTGCTGCCGTGCTTCTGGGGTGGGGACAGAAGCCACTGGTCATATTCGCCGTCTGCTTCTTTTTTCTGCTTCCGCTGATCAACGGCTCTATCGATTGGGCGGCCTGGGCGATAACCAGATGCGCGGTCAAGCGTCTTCTGCCGAGCCATAACGTTTCGTTATCGTTTTTATTGGGCGGCCTGGCCTGTCTGGCTATCAGCCTTGTCCTGGTCTGGTTCCTGGCCTTTCTTCTTGGCCTGACCTTCGAAGGCTACAATCAACTCAACATCCAGCGCTCGGGCGAAGCGGCCTTCAATCTCGGCCCGATGATCGATCGGGCGGTCGCGGATCCTTGGGGCGAAGGCCTCTGGCTGACACTCATGGTGCTGACACCGCTCTTGCCGATCGCTTTTCAGGCATCGCGCTTGATCACCGACAGCCTCCTGGTGCTCCAGTCCCAAGACTATCGCGTTCGCCGTCCACTATTTGGTGCGCTCGGGATCGCCGTAACGCTGGCATCGATCGTTGGGATCGCCTCGTCGATCAACGCATCCCCGGCCCTGGACGTTGCCAATTCCCTCGGCGCCATGGCCGATTTTGGCCTGCAGACCGCGAAAAACTTCTGGAAGCCATCCTAGTGAAGTAACCAGGACTGCTGGCAGCAGTCATTCCACGGTCACGGATTTTGCCAGATTGCGCGGCTGATCGACATCCGTCCCTTTGACCACGGCGGTATGATAGGCAAGCAGCTGGATTGGAATGGCGTAGAGCAACGGCGCCACAAATGGATCGACCTTTGGCAGAGAGATTGCCGTGTGGACATAATCAGCAAGCTTGTCGCACCCCTCCTCGTCGCTCAGCAAAATGACCTTACCACCGCGCGCAACGACCTCCTGAAGATTGCTTGCGGTCTTGCCAAACAAGGGATCCGGCGGCGCCACCACGATCACCGGAACATCCTCGTCGATCAGTGCAATCGGTCCATGTTTGAGCTCGCCTGCTGCATAACCCTCCGCGTGGATATAGCTGATTTCCTTGAGCTTGAGGGCCCCTTCTAGAGCGATCGCGAAGGCGGTGCCACGGCCGAGATAGAGAACATCCCTCGCAGAACTGATCTCATGAGCGATCTCTTCGAAGCGACCATCATTCATCAAGACCTCGGCCGCCCGTGCCGGCACCTCGTCCAGCGCCTGGGTCAAGAGGGCTTCGCGCTCGGGCGTCAGATGACCCCGCGCGCGAGCCGCACCGATCGCAAGGCAAGCGAGCGTTGCCAGCTGCGTGGTAAACGCCTTGGTCGAGGCCACGCCGATTTCGGGGCCGGCCAGCGTGCGCACGAAACAGGAGGCTTCGCGGGCAAGCGTACTTTCCGGCACATTGACCACGGCCAGCGTCGGCAGGCCTGCTGCCTTGACGTGGCGCATCGCCTCCAGCGTATCCATGGTCTCGCCGGACTGAGACACGAACAGCCCCGCACCTTCAGCGTCCAGCGGTACAATCTCGATATCGATACTCGGAGCCGATATCGACGTCCACCGGGAGCCTTCGCCAGCTGCTCGAACCAATATTTGGCCACCATGCAGGCGTAGGACGCGGTACCGCAGGCGACCATGGTCAATCGCGACAAGGACGCAAAATCGATCGGCAGGTCCGGCAGCTGGATGCGATGATCCGTCGGGCTCGCGAAAGCACGGAGCGTATCGCCCAGGACGGCCGGCTGCTCGTGGATCTCCTTATGCATGAAATGACGGTAGTTGCCCTTGCCGATGAGGGCGCCCGAGAACGCCGTTTGCGTGATCGCGCGCTCTGCAGGATCGCCGATAGCATCGAAAATCGTCGCACCGTCAGAGCGAACAACGGCCCAGTCACCTTCCTCCAGATATTGAATGCGATCGGTCAGATTGGCCGAGTGCCAGGGCATCGGAGCCGACATACATCTCGCCGTCGCCATAGCCGATGGCAAGCGGACTGCCGCGCCTGGCGCAAATCAGGAGATCGTCACGGCCGTCAAACAGCAGCACCAGCGCAAAGGCGCCATCGAAACGATTGAGAGCGACCCTCGCCGCCTCGATCGGGTCCATGCCCTTATCGATATTGTCGCTGACCAAATGCGGCACGACCTCGGTGTCGGTCTGGGTTTCGAACTGATGGCCTTTTTGCAGGAGCTCGTGGCGAAGAGCTTCGAAATTCTCGATGATGCCATTATGCACCACCGTGACCCCGCGGGCGCTGTGAGGGTGAGCATTATCTTCGGTCGGCGGGCCATGGGTCGCCCAGCGGGTATGGCCAATGCCGGTGGTGCCTTCGAGCGGATGCTCATCCAGAACCTTTTCGAGATTGACAAGCTTGCCCTCGGCACGGCGCCGCTCAACCCGGCCATCGACCAGCGTTGCGATGCCGGCGCTGTCATAGCCCCGATATTCAAGCCGCTTCAACGCTTCGAGGAGCAAAGGAGCTGCAGGCTGCCGGCCTAGGATCCCAATAATGCCGCACATGAATTATTCAATCCTCTCCTGGAGAACGACTTTTCGTTCCGAGCGGCTACAGGTGCCGGAGTATAGCGCCCGAAGGCATACCAGCAAGCGTCACCAACAGCTTACAGCTCGGGACGTTAACAAATCTGCAACTCATGTTGCGTCAGCGCCGCGGGATGACCTGGCTCGAAGGGCCGCAAAACCCTGAAAATACCAGATGAGCCCCAAGATCTGCGCGCCCAGGCAGAGGCCAAAGCCAAGCTGATAACCTTCAACCGCATAGCCCCCGCCAGCTGTCGTCGGGAACAACTCGATGACAGCGCCGATAAAGTACTGAGTCCCGAAAGCGCTCATGAAGATCAAAAGATTCATCGCCGTGTTCGCCCTGCCGGAAAGGGCGACGCCGTAATATGACGACAGCCACGGATACGCCAAAATCGCCAATTGTCCGGTCATGCCGAACAGCAGCCATGAAGGCAGGATAAGGCTTTCGATCTGCAGGATGATGAGAGCTTCGGAAAACAGAAAGACCACGAGAAAGCCGTTCATCACCGAGAGAATATGAACACCGCGGCGGATAAACCAGTCGGCGACAGCACCGCTCAACAGGATGCCGACCATGAAAGCGATCGCAACGATCATCAGGTGGTAAGCGACGTCGTCCCGGTCCATGCCACCAACATCGCGAAACCACGGTCCGGCCCAAAGCGTCTGGATCGCGATGTGAGCACCCGCCGTCGTTGCCAACAGCGGCGCCAAGCGCCAAAACGCCTTGTCTTTGAGAATACCGCCGACCGCTGCGATCTGTCCCTTCAAGCTGACGCCGTTGGAGGGGACGATTTTCTCCGGCACCACCAGAAAGATAAAGGTGGCCACCGCGAAGGTGACAAGCCCAAGGCCGGTGAACACGGCACGCCATCCAAAGAGCTGGACACCGAGATCGATCGGCTGCGTGGCGACCAGGATTCCAAGAGCGCCAGCCGACATGATGACCGAATTGGCGAGCGCTCGGCGCTCTTCGGAAACCCAGAGCACGACAGCCTTGAAACCGCTCATCAAGCCGCCGGCGAAACCCAGACCGATCAGCGCACGCGCCAGGGTCAGGGTCAGGAAACTATCGCCGATGGCAAAGAGCAGCGCAGCCGACCCCTGCTAGGGCGATTAACGCGGCCTGCACGCGACGCGGGCCTACTCGATCGAGGAGGACGCCCAAAGGGAGCTGAAAAAGGGCGAAGGCCAGGAGATAGGCAGAGGTCAGAAAACCGAGTTCAGCGGCACCCAGTCCAATGTCCCTGGCAAGGTCCGGTCCAACCACCGCGTTGACCGAACGAAACATCTGTGAAAGAAAATAACCGACGGCGAAGGGTAACAAGACCGTTAGAATAACGGCTTTGGGGCTAAGAGCTCTGGCTTTGACAATCGGTTGTGACACGGGACGAACCCTGGTTTGTTAGCACCGTCTTACTGTCGGGGATCGCCTCTTCGATGACCAGAGGCCTTGCCGTGGCAATTCAGCACCGTTTCTTTTTCTCGCAACCCGGTCGTCAGGCCGACGGCTTGCCAAAACCACCGCCGCCAGGCGTTTCCATGACGAACACGTCGCCAGGGGTCATCTCGGTCTCGTCATTGCCTTGCAGTTCCTCGATCCTGCCGTCTGCTCGCTCGACGGCGTTTCGCCCAGGAGCCCCGGACTCGCCACCATCAACGCCAAAGGCGCGGGTGATGCGGTGCGAGGTGAGCACGGTGGTGGTCATGGTTCGAGGAATCGCAAGCGTCGCACGATGCCGTCACCGCCGACATGGCGTGCCTCGCCCCCCCGATCCGGGCCGGATCCGAAATTCGTCCTGACGCACCGGATAGCGCCATTCCAGCACCTCGGGATCGGTCATGCGGGTGTTGGTCATGTGGCAGTGGACGGCACTGGCCCCATCGAAGTCGGGCCCTGCCCCGGTCCCGCCGCAGATGGTCTCGTAATTCTGATAGATCTCATTGCCATAGACGAAGTTGTTGACGGTGCCCTGCGAGCCCGCAATCACGCCGAGCGCCCCGTAGAGCGTGTCGGTGATCGCTCTGGGACACCTCGGTATTGCCGGCGATCACCGCGGCCGGATACTGCACGTTGATCATCGATCCTTCGGGCGCAATGATCTCCAGCGGCTTCATGCAGCCCTCGTTCAGCGGGATGTCATCGTCCACCAAGGTCCTGAAAACATAGAGAACCGCGGCCTTGGTGACGGCGAGCGGCGCATTGTAGTTCTTCTCGTCCTGGGCCGCCGTGCCGCTGAAATCGATCACCGCCGATCTCCTCGCCTTGTCCACGCGGATCTCCACCTTGATGGTCTTGCCACTGTCCAGCGGGTAGCTGAAACGCCCGTCTTTCAAGACATCGATCACCCGGCGGACCATCTCCTCGGCATTGTCCTGGACATGGCCCATATAGGCCTGCACCACCTCGAGGCCGAAATGGGCGACCATCTTCCGGATTTCGACGGCACCGGTCTCGTTGGCGGCGATCTGGGCGGTGATGTCGGCCATGTTCTGGTCGACATTGCGGCAGGGATATTTTCCGGACTTCAGAAGTTCACGCGTCTCCTGCTCGCGAAGCTTGCCTTCATCGACGAGTTTCCAGTTGTCGATCAGCACGCCTTCGTCCTCGATATGCCGGCTGTCCGGCGGTGCCGAGCCCGGTGTGCGGCCGCCGATATCGGCGTGGTGACCGCGCGAGCCGACATAAAAGAGGATGTCCCTGCCCTCCTCGTCGAAGACCGGTGTAATCACCGTGACATCAGGGAGATGGGTGCCGCCGTTGAAGGGGGCATTGAGCATGAAGACGTCGCCCGGGCGCATCTTGCCCGGCGTTCAGGCGGGCGATGGTGCGCACGCTGTCGCTCATCGAGCCAAGATGGACTGGAACATGGGGCGCATTGGCGACCAGCGCCCCTTCCCGGTCGAACAGCGCACAGGAAAAATCGAGCCTTTCCTTGATGTTGACGGAGTAGGCTGTGTTGGCCAGCGTCACGCCCATCTGCTCGGCGATCGACATGAACAGATTGTTGAAAACTTCGAGCATGACCGGATCGACCGCGGTGCCGACGGCCTCGCGCTCCGCACGCGGGCCTGAACCCGGCTCAGAAGAAGATGCCCGAAGCGATTGAATTCAGCGCGCCATCCGGCTTCGATCGCGTTGGTGCTGGTCGCCTCGACGATGATCGCAGGGCCGTCGATGACGTGGCCGGGCGCCAAGATCCTCGCGATCGTAGAGCGGCACGTGATGCCAGGCCCCTTCGCTCCACATTGCGCACATCCTCCAAAGGCTTCAAGCCCCCGCCGCCGATCGCGCTGACCTCGGCCTGCCAACGCGTCGACCTCGATGACGGCGTCGGCTGGCCGATAGCTTCGAGGGAGAGGGCCTCGACCATCGAGCTTTCGCTCGGGCACGGCGAAGCCGAACCGGGATTTGTGGGCGTCGTCGAAGGCTTGCCGCATGGTTGTCGCGTCGGCGAAGTCGACCAGCAGCGGCTGATGGGTGCCCTCATAGCGGAGATGGACCTGGGGGAGCGCTTCGATCTTGCCGGGATCGATACCCTGCTCCAGCAGCTCGGCCACAGCATTTTCTCGTAATGCATTGAATTGGTTATTCAATTTCTCTTGTACATTGCTTGCCAACGGCAGTTCGATTTGGGCTTCGCGGATGGTGCGGATGTCGGCGAGGCCCATGCCGTAGGCGGAGAGGACGCCGGCAAAGGGGTGCAGCAAGCACCTTGGTCATCCCCAGCGCATCGGCCACCAGACAGGCATGCTGCCCCCCTGCCCCGCCGAAGCAATTCAACGTGTACTCGGTCACGTCATAACCGCGCTGCACGCTGATCTTCTTGATCGCATTCGCCATGTTCTCCACGGCAATGCGCAGGAAACCCTCAGCAATTTCCTCGGCGGCAGCGGGCGCGCTGCACCGGTTGCTTTGGCGATGTCGCCAGCTAGAGCCTCGAATTTTTCCCGGACAATGTCGGCGTCCAGCGGCTCGGTGGCACCTGGGCCGAAGACTTCGGGGAAATGCTGGGGCTGAATCTTGCCGAGCATGACATTGGCGTCGGTTACGGCAAGCGGGCCGCCCCGTCGATAGCAGGCAGGCCCCGGATTGGCCCCCGCACTGTCCGGTCCGACCCGATAGCGGGACCCGTCAAAATGCAAAATCGAGCCGCCGCCGGCCGCCACGGTATGAATATTCATCATCGGTGCCCGCATCCGCACGCCGGCCACCTCGGTCTCGAACGCGCGCTCATAGACACCATCGAAATGGGTTACATCGGTCGACGTCCCGCCCATATCGAAGCCGATGATTTTGTCACAACCGGCGATCTTCCCGGTCTCAACCATGCCAACGACACCCCCCGCCGGCCCCGACAGGATCGCATCCTTCCCCTGAAACAGCCGAGCGTCGGTCAACCCGCCACTCGACTGCATGAAAAGGAGGCGGCCGCGGGGGCGACCACCTCCAGGGTTGACTTGAAGTTGCTCTGCAACTTGATCGATGTAGCGCCTTAGGATCGGCGAAAGGTAAGCGTCCACGACGGTCGTGTCGCCGCGGGAGACGAGCTTCATCAGCGGGCTGACCTCGTGGCTCACCGAGACCTGGGTAAACCCGACTTCTTTCGCGATGGCCGCAACCCGCGCCTCATGGTCGGTGTAGCGATAGCCATGCATGAAGGCGATGGCCACAGCCCTGATCCCAGCATCATAGGCCTCTTGTAACGCAGCCGTGGCGCGCGGCTCGTTGAGAGGGGTGACCAGCTCGCCATGAGCGCCAACACGCTCCTCCACCTCGACCACCCGCTCATACAGCATCGAGGGCAGCTTGATATGCAGATCGAACAAGCGCGGCCGGTTCTGGTAGCCAATCCGCAGCAAATCACCCAGTCCCTCGGTGATGACGAGCAGCGTTCGGTCGCCCTTTCGTTCCAGCAGCGCGTTGGTGGCGACCGTCGTCCCCATCTTCACCGACGTGCCGACTGGCACTGGGGTTGACTCCGCCAGCCCCAGTATGTCGCGAACGCCCTGAACGGCGGCGTCCTTATATTGCTCGGGGTTTTCGGAAAGCAGCTTGTGGGTCCGAACAACACCATCCGGCGCCTTGGCGACGATATCGGTAAACGTGCCGCCACGATCGATCCAAAACTGCCACATGCACGATGCCTCGCTGTTGAGCCGTCTTCATGCACCTGAGTAAAGGATGTCGCATCACGGCACAATTGCAGCACCTCGCATCGACTGGCCTTCTTCTCCCTTTTTCTCATTTCAAGAACAATGTCATGCGCGTATCGACTTCGGCGCCTAAGTGCCTGGACTTCTACCTGCATCGATGTCGCGTTGAAAGAGGCACCGGAGATTACGCTCGGCAGCTCTTGCGCGACTTACCACTGAAGGTGCTCGATGCCCGTGAAGTCGATCTCGGTACCGTCCTGCATGATGATCGAACCGGAAGCATCATCGGTGAGGTCCAGCCAGCTGCTGTCCGCGTCGGCACCCTTCGCCTCGATCGAGCCTTTGTCGAACTTGACCGTCCAATCGCTGCCATAATCACCCATATCGTTGCCCCCCGCTCCATCCTGCAGCTCGATGATGTCGGTCCAGGCACCGCCCAGACCGCCATTGACCGTATCGTTGCCCTGGCCCTGCATCAGCAGGAAGAGATCGGCCCCGTCACCCCCGTTCAGCGTGTCATCCCCGGAACCGCCATACAAGGTATCGTCGCCAGCCTCACCCCAGAGGATGTCGTTGCCGGTGCCGCCGCTCAAGTCGTCATCGCCGGCACCGCCGTAGAGCACATCGTTACCGCCCAGACCGGAAAGCTCGTCATCCCCGGAGGTGCCGGCGACTTTTTCGCTATTGGCTGTTGCTCCGTTCGAATAGTCATCCGCCACGTCGATCACGATATCCTGGACGCTCTGCTCGCCATCGGCATCGGTGACGCGCACCGAGATGTCATGTCTGTTGGCGCTCTCATGATCGATGAGATCGCCATCCGCCACGGTTACCTCACCCGTACTGCGATCGATCGCAAAGCGCCCGCCGGCATCATCGTCCAGGCTGTAGGTCAAGGCACCGCCGTTCTCGGGATCGGTTGCGCCGACGAACCCCAGCGACGTTCCGTCGGCAGCATTTTCATTGACGCTCGCTGTCGTGCCGGAACGGTTTTCAACGATCTCGAAATTATCGATGCCCCAGGATTCCTGGGTCTGCACCTCATCCAGATTGGTGCCAAACCCGACCTTGATGCTGGTCGCCGAGCTATCGACCGTGAAGCTGTATTGGTGGGTCTGGTCGTCATAGCCCCAATGACCGAGATCGCTGGATTGTCTGGAGGTGGCGGAACCGAATTCGCTCGAGTCGCCATCGCCATAGAACTCCTGGGTAAAGTAGGTATCCGAACTGATCAGTTTGTCATCGACCCAGATCTTGAACTCTTCGCCATTCCAGGTGTCGAACTCCCAAAAATCGAAGTTGACCGTAATGCTTTCCTGATCGCCTGAGAGTTCGAACGTCTTATACACCTTCTGCAGACCGTCCGTCCCGCCGAAATTTCCGAGATAGCCACCATCAAGCCCTGCACCACCCTTGCTCGTGGTATTGTCGCTCCAGCCGGCGGCACCGACCTCGAAGGTTTCGAGCAGCACGGAAGTCGATGAGGATATGCCGATATCGACAGGTGCCTTGTTACCGTCATCCAGAACGTCGATGGTCAGATTCTGAACCGACGATTCGCCGTCCGCATCGGTGGCCCGGACCGAGATCGTGTGATCGGTCGCGGCATCGTGGTCAATCATCGACCCGTCGGCGACCGTCAGTTTACCGGTCGATCCGTCGATGGCAAAACGTCCACCTGCATCGTCGTCCAGACTGAAGGTCACGGCCTTGCCTTCAGGATCGATCGCGCTGATCTTTCCCAAGAAGGTGCCATCGATCGTCCCTTCGGTGACGGCCGGATCATCCGAGGAGGAACCGACCAGCTGAACATTATCGAGGCCGGCACCCCAGCCATCCACCTGGCCGGTACCTTCGAATTCCAGCTTGTTGCTGCCATCGCCGCTGCCGGCGACGACATCGAGCTGATGGCCGGTGAAATCGCGCGCGCCATCACCGCCGACACGCGCCACCACTTCGCCTCCCCAATAGACATTCATGCCGCCGGAGGAGGCTCCCCTTGTTGCCGTAGTGTAGTCGGAAAAGTCGAAGCTCAGTTCGTAGGACACGCCGTCGATGAGATCATCGACGGTTTGCGAAAGACGCGCATTGGCGCCGCCGGCATCCAGATCGAGATGGTAGCTGCCATCCATGCTGCCGGTATCGTTCAGCCAAGACCGAGCGCTCGAGCTGTGCCAGGTATCAACATAAGATCCGGCTTCGAAAGACCAGCCGGCCACCGCCGACGTCGCACCATTGCGCGTTGCGCTTTCAAAGCTGCCATTGTCGATATGATTGGTGGAATCACCTGCAGTGGAGTCTCCTGCAAAGGTGATCGCGGTCGGTGCGGCATTGTCCGTCAAGTCCAGTGTGAAGCTCTCGTCATAGCGCTGGCCGTCGGCATCCGTCACTGTCACCGTGATCGCGTGCGATGCAGCGTCCTCGAAATTCAAATCCGCACCGCGCGCCACACGAACCTCGCCGCTCGCACCGTCGATCACGAACCGACCGTCGGCATCGTCGCTCAGGCTGTAGCCGAGCTTGTCCCCGGCATCAGGGTCAACACCGCTGACCCGCGCCACCAGCGTGCCGCTGGTGGCGTTCTCCTCAACCGGCTTGCTTTCCAGCAAAAGGTCGCTCGGACCCTCATTCACATCTTTCAGATCCAGCGTAAAGCTCTCGTCATAGCGCTGACCGTCGGCGTCCGTCACTGTCACCGTGATCGCGTGCGATGCGGCGTCCTCGAAATTCAGATCCGCACCGCGCGCCACACGAACCTCGCCGCTCGCACCGTCGATCACGAACCGACCGTCGGCATCGTCGCTCAGGCTGTAGCTTAGCTTGTCCCCGGCATCAGGATCAACACCGCTGACCCGCGCCACCAGCGTGCCGCTGGTGGCGTTCTCCTCAACCGTACCGCCGCTGATTGATAGATCGTCAGGCGCGTCGTTGCTGTTGAGCGCAGTCAACGCGAAGCTGTCGGTTGCACTGTCACCGTGCGGGTCCGTGGCAGTGACGCTGATCTGAACAGCGCCGACATCACCGTTCTCAGGCGTGCCGCTGAAGGTCCCGGTTCCGGCATCAAAGGCAAGCCAGGCCGGAAGGGCCGAGCCGTCAGCCAAAGTCGCACTGTAGGTAAGCCCGTCGGATGCGTCGACATCGTCGAAGGCGTCGGCCGGTATGGTGAAGCTGAAGGCGGTATCTTCGATGGCCGCTTGATCGACAAGCGCCGTTGACAGCACGGGTCCGTCATTAGCGCCAGTGACGGTAATGGTGGCAACACCGGTGTCGGTAAGACCGCTACCATCTTCGACCGTGTAGGCGACTTCGACGACGGCGGTCTCGCCCACCGCCAGGTGATCGTAGGAACTACCCGGATCGAAGATCAGCCGTTCATTGACGATCGAGACGGTGCCGGCGCCGCTGGAGAGCGAAGCAGACGCAAGGCTCAAACGATCGCCGGCATCGACATCGCTGTCATTGGCGAGCACGTCCAGGGTGAGGGAGGTGTTCTCGGCGGTGGTGCCCCGATCGTCATCGGCGGCGGGTCCCTCATTGAGGTCGCTGACCTGGATGGTGACTGTCTCGTCATAGCTGGCGCCGGCGGCGTCGGTGACGGTAACCTGCACGTTGTGGGAGGCAGCCGTTTCATGATCAAGCTTACTGCCATCGGCCACCGTGATCTCGCCGGTATTGCTGTCGATCACGAACCGGCCCTCCGCATCGTCGGCAAGGCTGTAACTGAGCATGTCCGCAGCATCCGAATCGCTCCCGGATACCGTCCCTACCACCGTGCCGTTCGATGCGTTCTCGCTGATCTTAACATTGTCCAGCACCAGATCGCTTGGTGGCGTGTTGACACCATCAACGGTGATGCTGACCGTTCGGCTGATCGTGAATTCGCCGTCGCTGACTTCGACGTCGAAGCGGATCACCTGATCGTCAAGAAGGTCCGGCGTGTGGAACGTCGGGTTCGCCGCATGGGCATCGGACAGCGCGACCGTCGGTCCCTCGATCTGGGTCCATTGGTAGCTCAGGGCATCGCCATCGACATCGCCGGCACCTGCGTAAAGCGTGACCGTGGTATCCTCCGCGACCACCAGATCGTCGACCTGGCGAATCTCGACGTCGCGCCATTCGACCACCGCATCGGCTTCGGTGTCGTAGTAGTTGATCAGCATGATCGGCTTGATGTAAGCCGTGCCCGGGCGAAAGGCGTCAGTGCTATAGGTCCCGTTCTCCCAGACCTCGCCACCGAATTCGGCCTCGACATATTGCCAGTCGTCACCAACCGAGTCGTTGCTCAATCCTACATAGTTGAACGTGCCGCCGCTGGTGCTGTTGCGCACCGCGCTGCCGGCGCTGATCTCCGGTCCAGCCCAAGGCTCGCGCAGCGTGATGGTATTGTTTTCGTAGTCGATCCCGCCTTGGTCCCAAAGGCCCTGTCTGCCGGAACCGGAGTCGACATTGCGGGTATAAGTGTAGTCGTCATAGCTCTCGCCCTCCGAATTGCTGTACGGCCACCAAGCCAGAGCCCGCTGATAACCAGGCCCGGTGTCCTGCCAGCCTGAAGCGTCATTCAGATGGATCTCGGTGTCGCCTGGCTTGAGGTCGAGCGCAAGACTGGTGTCGGCGGCATTGCCGAAGCGCATGACGGTCCAGGGATCGACCCTGTGACCATCGGAATCGTAGCTGGCAAAACCGAAATACTGATGGTTGTCCGGATCGAAGCCGCCCCCCTCGCCGTCTCCGGCGCGGACATAACCCGAGAGCTTGAAAGTCTCGCCGGTATCGACAGCGATCAAATCGTCGCCATAGGCAACCGTGTGATGGCCGTCACTGGCCAGACGATTGGAACCGCCGAAGGTGCTGTCATCAACGACAACACCGACATCGAAATGCGGCCCCTCATTCTCATCGCCGATATCGATCGTGAAGTTTTCGTCATAGGTGGCACCGTCGGCGTCCGTTACCTGCACGGTGACATCGTGGCTCGCAGCCACCTCGTGATCAAGCAGCGAACCGTCCGCAACCGTGATCTCGCCCGTCGCGGCGTCGATCGCAAAGCGACCGCCCGCATTGTCGGCAAGGCTGTAGCTGAGCACGTCGCCGGCATCGACATCGCTGGCGGCCACCGTCCCCACCACCGTGCCATCTGCCGCATTCTCGATGACCGAGCGGGCAGACAGATTGAGGTCGTCGGGCGCGTCGTTCGTATTGGTGGTGGTCAGCGTGAACACATCGTCGACGTTCCCGCCATGGGGATCGCTGGCGGTCACCCTGACGTCGAGACCGCCGACATCACCGTTCCCAGGCGTACCGCTGAACGTCCGGCTCGCTGCATCGAAGCTCAGCCAGCCCGGCAGCGCCGAGCCGTCCGCGAGGGTGGCGCTGTAGGTCAGTGTGTCGGACGCATCGACGTCCGAGAAGGCGTTCCCCGGTACCGTGAAGCTGAACGCCCTGTCCTCGCTCGCTGATTGATCGGCCAGCGCCGATGTCAGCACGGGACCGTCGTTCGAGCCCGTGACCGTGATCGTCGCCAAACCGCCGTCACGAAGACCGCCGCCATCCTCGATGACATAGGCCACGTCGACAGCCGCCACCTCGCCAACGCCGAGATGATCGTAGCTCGTCCCGGGATCGTAAACCACCTCGCCATTCACGACGCAGACCGTACCGGCGCCATGGGCCAGCTGCGCCGAGGCAAGGCTTACACCATCGCCATCGACATCGCTGTCATTCGCCAGAACATCCAGCGTGATCGACGCACCCTGGGCGGTGGCACCGCTGTCGTCGCGGGCCGTGGGCCCCTCATTGACGTCACCCACCGCAATCGTGAAGATCTCGTCATAGGTGGCACCCGCAGCATCGGTGACCGTGACGGTCACGTCGTGACTGGCAGCCACCTCATGGTTCAAGACCGCACCGTCCGCGACGGTGATTTCGCCCGTCGCGGCGTCGATCGCAAAGCGACCGCCCGCATTGTCGGCAAGGCTGTAGCTGAGCACGTCGCCGGCATCGACATCGCTACCCGAAGCCGTCCCGACCACGGTACCGTTGGCGGCATTCTCGGTGATGCTGGCATTCGACAACGAGAGATCATCGGGCTGATCATTGGTATTTGCCGTGATGATGTCGAAGTCGTCGGTCACGCTCGCACCATGCGGATCGGTGGCGATGACGGTAACGGTGATCGCGCCGACATCGCCATTGTCCGGCGTGCCGGAGAAGGTCCGCGTCCCGGCATCGAAGCTCAGCCATGCTGGCAAGACCGAGCCATCTGCCAATGTCGCCGTGTAGGTCAGACCATCGGATGCATCGACATCCGAAAAGGCCTGCGCAGGCACGGTGAAGCTGAACGTGGCATCCTCGCTCGCCGATTGATCCGCCAGAGCCGACGTCAGCACGGGACCGTCGTTCGAGCCCGTGACCTTGATGCTCACGCTCGCCTGGTCCGACAAACCATTCCCATCGGCAACCTCGTAGACCAGCGTCACCTCAGCGCTCTCGCCAGCGCCAAGATGGTCGTAGCTCGTGCCGGGATCGTAGACCAGCCGGTCGTCAACGATCGCGACCTTGCCGCTGCCGCTCAACAGGGAGACCGAGGCCAGGCTCAAGCTGCCGCCATCGATCCAAGACTGGTCATTGGCCAATACGTCCAGTTTCAGCAGGCTGTTTTCAGCGGTCGAGCCAACATCGCCCTGCGCAACCGGCGCATGGATCGTATTGCCATCACCATTGTGCGATCCGGGTTTGTCCGCCCTGTCATCATTTGGAGAATTTGGCGCTCCATCCTCGGATCGATCCGGAGGCGCAACATCAAAAACTGCCTTACCATCCTCCAAGGTTGCAGGACCGACAACATCGTCATGGCCAACCGAGGCCTCGGCTTGGATTGGATTGTTTGGTTTGATGCCCGTATTGACGCCGTTCCGGTTATCCGTATCGGGCACGTCACTCACCGCAGCGATGACGCCCTTTTGATCATGACGGCTATCCGCGGATCGACGGTCTGCACCTTCCCTCAACGAACCTGTTTCATCGTCCCCGAAGGGCTCGATCGCAGGCTGAACACGCTCCTCCTCGGGACTGCCTTGATCAGCTTGACGATCAGTTCCCGCTTCATTTTCGGCATGTTCGATAGAGCCCCCGACAGATGATCCCAGATGGATACTCGGGATATCGGGAGCCACGCGTTCGTCATTGACGGGCTTTTGCTCCGCCGGAGAGATTTTCTCCCTTAGCGACTGCATAAGCCGCGCTTGATCCGAAGCGTCGTGTTGATCGTCGATTTCCTGCGGGATTTCATCATCGGAAGCCATGGTCGACCTCATCATCAAACGGATACGTCAGCTCAATCAACACACCGACGCTTCTGATCATTATGCGTATCAAGTCTTAATGATTTGTTCATAATTCCAGTTAACAGGCTGTTAATGAGGGCCTGGGAGAAGAAATCGAGTGGGGATGAGCAGCCCTGGCGCCGGTGCTTGGGCAAAAAAACTGGCGGCGATCCTTCACTCGACTTTGCCCATTCAGGCTGCGTGACAGATGGCTTGTGCGATACGAATGATGCGGTCGGGTGGTATTTTCTGTCGGTCTAGGGGATCAGTAGACCGTGAGTAAATGTCTCCGATCCATATTTTGAGACGGACGGCGGCGATCGCGTCGCTGGTGAAACGCGTTTTTGCGTACCAGGCGGCGTAGGGAGCGGCGTCTTCGCTGAGCGGCTCGATGACCCAAAGAGTGAGATGACCCAAAGAGTGATAAGAGAATAGAGGTCGAGCAAGGCGGGTGTGGTGCGCAGGATCGCAAGTTCGGATCATTGACGCTGGGTTTCGACACCAAGATGCGCCCGCACCTCGGCGAAGGTGACCTCCATTTGCCAGCGCCGGACGAAGAAGGCGAGAATGTCTTCCGGGGAGAGATCTGTATCGGTGCAGCAGAAGGCCTGGATCGGGCGCGCACCGCTGGGATCGCGGACGAGGACCCATCTCAACGGCACGATTTGACTGCCGGGGCGATACCAGAGCCCCGTTCCCGACGCGAGATCGAGTTCGCATCGAGCGGTTCAACGACAGCCGAGGTGGCGGCGTGGTCGTCGACTTTACTGGTCTCATCGCGATCGATGGGCCGACGCCGCACCACTCGGCGGCATCATCCTCACTCTCGACGACGCCCTTGAGTTCATTGCCAACCAACCCGCCTTCTGGACCTGGACCTGATCGCCACGGCGGCGGTGCGCCCCATCGCAAATGGACACCGTCGAGCTAAGAGGTCGCTTCAATTCACGCCGCAACGATGTCTTGAGACTGCGGCTCTTTTCTCACAACGGGATATTGATGAGGCTACTCTTTAGCCAACAGCCTCCAGCGCAACGGCGATCCCCTGGCCGACGCCGACGCACATGGTGGCAGCCGCTCGCCTGACACCACGTTCCCTCAGCTCGACGGCGGCGGTGCCGGCCAATCGAGCGCCGGACATGCCCAGCGGATGACCGAGCGCAATGGCACCGCCATTGGGATTGAGGTGGCCGGCGTCGTCCGGGAAACCGAGGGCGCGAAGGCTGGCAAGCGCCTGACTGGCGAAGGCCTCGTTCACCTCGAGAATGTCGAGATCAGTGCTTGACCAGCCGATTTTCGCCAAGAGCTTTTTGGTGGCCGCCACCGGCCCGATACCCATGATTCGCGGCGGAACACTGACACACGTGCCGGCCACGATCCGAGCCACGGGGGCAAGACCATGTTTCACGGCGGCTGCTTCGGAGGCGACCAAGAGCGCAGCGGCACCGTCATTAACGCCGGATGCGTTGCCGGCGGTCACCGAGCCGCCATGGCGAAATGGCGTGGGCAGCTTGGCGAGATTTTCCACGGTTGATCCAGGCCTTGGATGCTCGTCGCGATCGACCAACAGCGGATCGCCTTTGCGCTGTGGGACCAAGACCGGCGTAATTTCTCTTCCCAGACGCCCGCTTGCCATCGCGGCCGCAGCTCGCACTTGCGAGCGGGCAGCGAAGAGGTCCTGATCCTCGCGACTGATCGCAAAGTCTTCGGCGACATTCTCGGCGGTCTCGGGCATGGAATCGATGCCATATTGCGCCTTGATCAGCGGGTTGACGAAGCGCCAGCCAATGGTCGTGTCAAAGATTTCCGCCTGCCTGGAGAACGCCGTCTCGGCCTTGGGCATGACGAAGGGCGAACGCGACATGCTCTCGACACCGCCTGCGATGATCAGGTCCGCTTCGCCTGCCTTGATCGCCCTTGCTGCGTTGACCAGGGCATCCATGCCCGAGCCGCAAAGGCGATTGATGGTGGCGCCGGGCACGCTTTCCGGAAGGCCTGCCAGGAGAAGCGACATGCGGGCTACATTGCGGTTGTCCTCGCCGGCCTGGTTGGCGCAGCCGTAGATCACCTCATCGACTGCTTCCCAGTCCAATGCGTCGTGCCGTTCCATCAATGCCTTCAGCGGCACCGCGCCCAGGTCATCGGTCCGCACCGAAGACAAGCCGCCGCCATAACGACCGATAGGGGTCCTGATGTAGTCGCAAATGAAAGCGTCCGTCATCGCGCTTCCTCACGGATTGATGTCCATTGACCGCTTCGCGTCCGAGGCTCAGCCAAGCGACCTGACCCTCAAGCCATCGAGGCAAGTCCTCGAGATCATCAATGATGCGGCCGTCGCAGCGACCATGCCCGGAACAACCAGCCATTCAAGGGTCCAGGCCGCGCCGGAGCGCTCACCTTCATGAACCAGGGAGTGATGAACCGATGCGACCTGGCCGGCATTGAAGCGCGCGAGTGCGATCAAAATCTCCGCCTGCACGGGGTTTTGCTTGTGCGGCATGGCCGAGGATCGCCCGCTGTTTGTAAAGGCGGCTTCCCCGACTTCGTTTTGCGCCATCAGCGTCAGGTCCTGACCGATTTTGCCGACGCTGCCGCTGACCTTGGCGAGCCAGCCGGCGAGATCGACGATGCGGTCGCGCTCGGCATGCCAGGAACGGCCCGGATCGATGAGATGAAGACGCTCGGCAAGCGCGGCCCTGACCTCGGCGCCATGATCGCCCAACTGATCGAGCGTGCCGACGGCGCCCCCAAATTGAACGGCAAGCAGATGGCGTTCCAGCTCATCGAGCGCTTCAAGATGGCGGGTAAGCGGGTTCGTCCAGGTGGCAAGCCGATCGGCGAACAGGATCGGCAAGGCCTGCTGCATGCGGGTTCGCCCCATGATCCTGGCATGGCCGTGCTGAGACGAGAGCTTGCCGAGGCTGGCGACGACAGCCTCGAGATCACGCCGCAAGATCGCGAGCACCTGCTTGATGCGGAGGATAAAGCCGGTGTCGATCATATCCTGACTTGTGGCGCCAAAATGAACATACGCGCGATGGGCCTGATCCGTCGCTTGGCGCAGCCCCTCGACCAGGCTCGGCCCGACCACGCCATCGCGGCGGATGCCGGCGGCAAGGTCATCGGCAACCGGTTGAAACTTCCTTGTCGCGGCAGCGATCGCAGCTCCCGCGTCTTTGGGGATCACCAGGAGCTCGGCCTCGATCTCGGCAAGGGCCGCCTCGAACTGGAGCATGGCCTCGATCTCGGCCTCGGCACCAAACAGACCGGCAATCTCGTCATGCCTCAAGAGCGCCGAAAAAAGCGGGTGATCGAACAGGGTGAGCGTCATGGACAAAGCCGGAGATTGATCACGCCGAAGCCTCGTTGCTCATTTCCCGATAGACTTGCTTCACAATCTTGATCGCCCTGTTGGCCGCCGGCACACCAGCATAGACGGCAACATGAAGGAGCGCTTCCTTCAGGTCGTCCGCCGTCGCCCCGGTATTGGCCGTGGCCCGCACATGCAGGGCGACCTCTTCATCGTGACCGAGTGCTGCGAGCAAGGCGATCGTCACCAGACTGCGCTCCCGCCTGGTCAGGCCGGGGCGCGACCATACCGATCCCCAGGCACCTTCGGTGATGAAGCGCTGGAAGTCCTCGTCAAAGGGCGTTTTCGCGGCCTGGGCCCGATCGACATGAGCATCGCCGAGGACCGAGCGGCGCACCGCCATGCCTGTCTCGAACAGAGGGGACGGATCATCAGACAAACCGGATCTCCTGCTAAACATCGTTGGTGATGGCTGATCTCACTCATAGGGCAAGCCCACATAGTTTTCGGCAAGCGCCGTCATGGCCGCTTTCGAACTGGTCAGATAGTCGAGCTCGGCCAGCTGCATCTTCGCGCCGAACGGGCCATCCGCGGGAAAACGGTGCAGCAGCATGGTCATCCACCAGGAAAACCGCTCGGCTTTCCAAATGCGCCGAAGCGCCCTTGCCGAATAGGCCTTGAGGTCATTCTCGTCGCCCGAGCCGTAATAGGCGATCAGGGCGTTCGAGAGATAATGAACATCGGAGGCTGCAAGATTGAGACCCTTGGCACCGGTCGGCGGCACGATATGGCCGGCATCGCCGGCAAGAAACAATCGACCATGACGAAGCGGTTCGGCAACGAAGCTGCGCAAGGGGGCGATGGATTTCTCGATCGAGGGGCCGGTTTCCAGCCGTGTCGCCACCTCGGCGGGCAACCGGCTCTCGAGTTCCGCCCAAAACCGGTCATCCGGCCATTCTTTCGGGTCCTCATCGAGTGGGCACTGGATGTAGTAGCGGCTCAGCGCCTTCGAGCGCATCGAGCAGAGCGCAAAGCCAAGGTCATGATTGGCGTAGATCAGTTCATGGTGCACCGGCCTGGTCCTGGACAGCACGCCAAGCCAGCCGAAGGGATAGACTTTTTCATATTCCCGCAGCACATTCTTCGGCATCGACTTCCGGCCGATCCCGTGAAAGCCATCGCAGGCGGCAATGAAGTCACAGTCCACGCGAACGGCTTTTTCGCCCGTTCGAAACGTGAGGTAAGGCGCTTTAGTGTCGACTTCATTTGGCTGGACATCGTCCGCATCATGGATAACGGTCCCGCCCATGCGCTCGCGGGCGGCATAGAGATCACGGGTGACCTCGGTCTGACCGTAGACGGTCACGGTCTTGCCCCCGGTCAGGTTTTCGAGGTCGATCCGCTCGGTACGGCCGGCGAAGGCTAGGTTGACGCCGCCATGGGTCTCGCCTTCCTTGTCCAGACGTTCGCCAACCTCGGCGGCGCGCAGCATGTCGGTCAGCCCCTGCTCGAGCACACCGGCGCGGATCCGACCAAGAACATAATCGCGCGATCGCTGTTCCAGGACGATATTGTCGATTCCTCGCAAATGCAGGATTTGGCTCAGCAAGAGCCCCGCCGGCCCTCCGCCAATGATCCCGACCTTGGTCTTCATCCTCCCCTGCCGCGCGGCGGGTTCAGACATCGTCGAGCTCCTCTTCGCTCCAAAAACCGATCAATATGCCCTGTTCGATCGCCTGTTCGGGGCCGCTGTTCATGATCCGCTCGTCGGAGATGGTAATGCGCTGACGTTGGCGCCTTGCCCAGGCGAACACCTCATTCAGCATCCGTCTCCGCACCGCCTCATGCGCAGGGTCGCCGCCGAGATCGACGAGCTCGTCCGGATCGTTCTCGAGGTCGAACAGCATCGGGCGAAAATGCTCGGCAAAGATCAGCTTCCAGCGACGGTCCGTCGCCATGATCAGACGGCTGTCGCTTGGCCCGGTGCCAAGGATGTCTCTGGCCGAGCCAAGCGCGTAATCATACTCGCTGAATGCAACCTCTCGCCAATCCTTTGGCGTTTCTCCATGGAGGATGGGTGCAAGCGATCGTCCTTCTAGCCGGTGCGGTATGGCTTCGCCACCGAAGGCATCGACAAAGGTCGGGGCAAGATCGATCGTCTCGATCAGCGCGTCCGATACCGAGCCTCGGGTCGCATCGGCCTCAAGACGAGGATCATAGATGATCAGCGGGACACGCACTGATGGCTCGTGAAACAGCTCTTTTTCGCCAAGCCAGTGATCGCCGAGATAGTCCCCGTGATCCGAGGTGAACACGATCATGGTGTTTTCGAACAGGCCTCGATCCTCGAGGAATTGCCAAAGCTGCCCCATCTGATCGTCGATCTGCTTGATCAGACCCATATAGGCCGGAAGGACGGTGTTGCGGACCTTTTCGCGCGAAAAAGCCCGGCTGACCCGATGGGCCATGAAGGCGGCATAGACCGGGTGCGGATCTTGCCGTTCGGCGTCGTTGCGAACGGCCGGCAACCAGGTTTCGGGACCGTACATGTCATGGTAGGGCGCCGGCACGATATAGGGCCAGTGCGGCTTGATGAAGGAGAGATGGCAGAGCCAGGGAACGTCAGTCTCGCGCTGCTCGACGAAGTCCATGAAGCGGCGGGTTAGATAGGGCGTTTCGGAATCGGCCTCCGCCACCCGCGCCGGGCGATTCGAATATTTGAGGAACCAGCCGAGCCCGATCTCATGACCGCTATCCACCCCGTTCGCAACGGTGTTCCAGGGATTGGCACCATCATAACCCTTGCCGCGGAGATAATCATTGTAGCGCGGCGACGGGTCGTAGTCGCCATCGGGGTGAAGCCCATCATCGCGCTCGAAAACATCGAAGCCGCATTCGGCAAGACGGGCACCGATCACTGTGCCGGGCTGGATTCCGTAGCGTGCCATGCCCTCTTGATCCGCCTTCATGTGCGTCTTGCCGACCAGAACGGTATCGACACCCAGCGGCCGGAGATGATCGCCCAAGGTGAGCTCGCCCACCCTCAAGGGATAGCCGTTCCAGGTCGATCCGTGGGCGATCACGTAACGCCCGGTATAAAAGCTCATCCGGCTGGGGCCGCAGATCGGCGACTGCACGTAAGCGCGATCGAAACGGACGCCTTGAGAGGCCAGCCGGTCGATATGGGGCGTGTGCAGATGCGGGTGCCCGTAGCAGGAGAGATAGTCCCAGCGAAGCTGGTCGCACATGATGAACAGGACGTTTTTCACCTCACCCACACATGTCTCCCTCGGTCGATCATCAGCCCGGTTCAGCGTGAGACTTTCGGTTCCCGGGACCAGCCTCCTCTTGCCAGCGTAGCGCACCTTGCCTCTTCGTCCTATTCATCTCGGATTGACTGACGGATCGAGCGTTCCGGTCATCACTGGCGCCATCATCCGATGCTCGAAAGCTCGACAATCAAAGGCCGTGGCATGTCACTAATATTTTGCCTGCTGGCGTCTGATCGCGACCATTTTTTTTGAGACCTGGATGGCGTCACGCAGGGTGCGAATGCCGGCTTGGTCGAGCAAATCGACAAGACGCAAGAAAACCTCGGCGGTGGCCATCGAATCGCCGAGCGCCGTGTGCCGGTCTTTTTCCGGCAAGGCGATACCGTAGCGTTCGGCCAAGCTATCGAGGGTCAGGCTGTCATCCGTGCCATGGACATGAGCGGCCAGCAGCACCGTATCCAGAACCGGATTATCGAAGCGGACACCGGAGACCTCCTGCTTAAGCGTCAGAAATTTCATGTCAAAGGCAGCATTATGGGCGACCAGGACCGCATCGCCCACGAATTTCTTGAAGCGCGGCAAGACCATGTCGACAGCGGGAGCACGCTCCACCATGGCGTTGCTGATGCCATGCACTTTGGCGGCAACATCCGGGATCGGCCTGTTCGGGTTGACGAGCTGATCGAAAATCTCGCCGCGCAGCAGCCGGCCATTGACGATGCGCAGCCCGGCAACCGAGACGATCTCATCACCGGCAGAAGGCTCAAGGCCGGTCGTCTCGGTATCGAAGACGACATAGGTCAACGCGCGCAGCGGCGTATCAACAATGGCCGCGGGATCGATGCGGCCCAGAAGATCGAAGTCGTAGAATTCTGGTCGTTCAGGCAAGGGCTTCTGCGGCGTATTGCGCTGATGCTGTTTGCCAGCGGGAAGTGGCAGGCGCAATCGCGCACGGCCGCCTTCGACAGCCTCGCACCAAAGCTCGGTTTTATGACGATCCAGAATATCCCGTCCCGTGATGCCGCCGAGTTCGTCGTTGAGCGGAACCGTGATCCAACGATCGAGCTCGGCACATGGCACGATATCGCCACGCCATCCCAGCTCGAGATAAACATGGCCGCTGCGCGCACCTCTGCCCGGTGTCGCCTGGAGGGTGAGATCGTCGGCATCGCGTCGTTCTTCCAGCTGACCTATCAGGTGATCGAGCAGTTCGACCAGGGTCAGACTATCGCCATGCAGCCAGAGCGGTTCGCCGACCATGCGGCAAGCGACTTGATCTGGCGTGCGCTTGTCAAGCACGCAATGGAACAGCGTGGTCGAAAAAACATCGCTCATCGGCCATGCGCCGGCCAGAAGATCCCGCGATTCTGTTTCGAGCTGCTGCAGACGATCGGACAGCGCCGTTGCTTCGTCGACCAGAATGCGTTCGAAAGCGTGGCGCCCTTCGTCGCCGATGTCGCCATCACTCGTGAGCATCTCCGCTGCCGCCCGAAGGCTTGCCGCAGGACGACGCATATCCACGGTGGCAGCGTAGAGCAGGCGATCACGCCTGGCATGTTCCGCCAGTTCCTGGGTCGCATCGCTGAACGTCGCCACGTAGCCCACCGGCCTGATGTTCACGGGATCGAGCAGCAGCGACATCCGACCTCTTAGCGTATGCTGGCCATCAGCGGTCGTCGACATCACCAGCGTGCTCAAACCTTCATCGTGATCGTGGTGGCGAGCTTCCTTCAAGCGCACGGTAAGCCGTTCGAGGGCGTGGCGAAAAGGCTGCGCGGACAGCACCTCGAAAAGCGATCGCCCCAAGCCGAGATCGCCCGAGATATGAAGAATTTCCAAGGCGCGCCGATTATAAAGCAGGATTTTATGGTCGAGGGTGCAGATCAGCACGGCTTCCTGTAGATCGCGCACAACCGCCTCAAGACGCGCCTTTTGCAGCTCGACCTCGTTGGTCGCCTCACGGATTGCTTTGTCGATCTCGGAGCGTGCGCCGCTCAAAGCCAAGGTAACGTCTTTCACCGCCGGTGCCAGAAGCCCCAAATGCCGTGCTGTGCCGTCATCGACCTTGCCCGTGGCACGGCCGTGGGCGATGGCGCGCATGTCACGCGCCAGCCGATCGATGGGTCTTGCGACATTCTCATCGAACTTGAGCCAGACCCATAAGCTCAAGCCGGCAATCGCAAACCCTGCCCCACCGCCGAACAACACCAGCGGCTGCACCGCATCCTCGCCGATCCGCTGGACGGCCAAAACCATCCCGGCGGCGACAATCGCGACCGCGCCCAACCCGATGAGGGCGAAAAAAAGAAAGATGCGAAGCCTAAGGCTCCACTTTTCAACCATCGCTATCCCCGCCATCGCCAAGCATCGACCGCACCCTGAGGGTCAGATCCCTGGTCGAGAACGGTTTGGTCATATAATCGTCGGCCCCCAGTGCCAGACCTTTTTCGATTTCGACGTCACGGCCCCTGGCGCTCAGCATGATGATCTTGATGCCCTGCCAACCGGGGTTGCTGCGGATGGTCTGACAAACATCATAGCCGTCGCGCTTCGGCATCATGATATCGAGCAGCATCAGATCGGGCGGCTCGGCCTCGACCATGAGTAGCGCTTCTTCACCATCCCGCGCGTACCTCGCCTCGTAGCCCAGACCTTCGATCAGATACCGCAACGCAAGCCCGATATTCTCTTCGTCTTCGACGATCAGCACGGTTTTCGCCATGGTGTCGACCTCCCCCTCTTCGCGCCAGCCCTCGCCGCGAAGATCCAGCTTATCCCGTAACGCCCGTCCGTCGCCCTTTGTTCATTCCGATGTTTGGAGAAAGCTCAGGCGCCGTTGCAGATCAATTGGAACAGGATGCCGTCACGCGTCGCATTGATCCAGATCGTGTCGACCGGGACACCCCGCTCGTCGACCGCGGTTTTCGGGCCGATATCGGTTCGGCGGCCTGCGCGGCAATCATAGAGCTGGGTGACTTTGGCGGTCGGGTTCAGGCGGCCGACCAGGAGGATGTCGGCCATCACATAGCCGGGTGCCTGGTCATTGCGGCGAATCGTCGTGCGGTCGATGGCAAGGAACCGGTTAATGCGCGGCCGCAACAGCGTCCAGGGCTGGAGCACGCTCTCATAAGTGTAGTGTTCGGCGACGACCACATGGTCAGGAAGCGCTGAAACCACCCGGTCGAACCAGGTGTATTCATTCCAGAGATGAAAGCCGAGCATGGCGAAACCGGCAGCCGCAGGCAGCAGCCATCTTGGTAGGCGCCGCCGCGTCACCTTTGCTATCAGCATGAGTGTGCCGGCAGCAGCGATTCCCGTGGCAATGGTGCCGATCAGGTTGAAAAGCATCGATCGATACCCACAGCTCAGGCCCCGATGCCGCGGCGATGCGCCAGGGCCGATTGCAGGGTTTTGACCACGCTGAAGGCATCCCGAAGGTGAGCGCGCTCCAGGTCGGACAAGACGCTGGGGAGCACGAAATTGTCTGGTTTCTGGCCCTGACGGATCTGCTCCGCCTGATGGCGAAGCCGCATCGTCGCGATCAGATCATAAGCGTCGATCAGGTCGCGAAAGCCCGATTGGCTTAACGTGCCGGCATCGCACGCAAGCTTCAGGCGTTCCCGTGTGTTGACCTCCTCGATTGCCGCTTCCAAAGCATACACCCGCCCAAGATCGACGATCGGCACCACGCCGTTCAGTTTCAGATCGAGCGTGTCCTTATGCTCACCGGTGCGGATAAGGGCAAAGCCGCGAAACAGGCTGAGCGGCGGGGTATGCTTCAGCGAGTTCGAGACCATATGCGCCCGGAAAATGCTGTTCTTGCGGGCCCGCTCCAGCGTTTCCGTCTGCAGGCCGTCGAACAGCGAAGCCTCGCCGAAGATCGGGCGAAGATCGAACATGACGCTTGCGAGCATCTGCGCCATGGGATCGGGCTCGGCAATCCATCCCCTGAAGTAGTTCCGCCAGGCCGAGACGGGCTGGCGCCATCTTGGGTTGGTCGCCATCATCTCGCCGGGACAATAATAATAGCCGCAGGCATCGAGCCCGTCCGAGACGAAGGCAGCAAGTCGCTCGAAATATCTGTCGTGTTCCTTCGGTTCGTAGCCGTCATCGAGAAACAGGCAGTTGTCCTGATCCGAAACGCCGGTCTGTTCCTGCCGTCCTTGGGAGCCGCAGACCAGCCAGAGATAAGGAATGGGTGCTGCATCCAATGTCTCCTCCGCCAGCTGTAGAAGACGGATGGTGACCGCATCGGCGACGCTGCTGATCAGGCGCCCGATGTCGTGAGCGGCCACGCCCGCGCCCGACAGATGCAGCAGCAGCCGGGGCAGCTGGGCGGTGGCGTCCGCAATGTCGTCCACCATCTTGGCGCGCTTGATGTCGCTGATCAGAAAGATCGAGGAAGTCGCCTGCTGGCGCATCAGATTACTGCCGGTCACGATACCGATCAGCTGGGCGTTATCGGTGACCAGAAGATGGCTGATCCCGCGCTCGGTCATGGCGAACAGCGCATCGAAACCGAGGGCATGGGGACCAAGGGTCAAGGGATCGGGCGTCATCGCCTGCTTGACCGGTGTATCGCCATCAAGGTCGGCGGCAAGAACCCGATCCACCAGATCGCCCGAGGTGAGGATACCGACGAGCACGCCGTTGTTCATGACCGGCAGGGACGAGATATCGCGCTCACGCATGACCTCGGCAGCGCGCCGGACCGATTGATCAACGTCGATCGTCACCGGATCCGGCGTCATCAGATCGACGATCGGCAGCGATATCAGACCACCATGAGCATGCCCGCCCGATACCGCAGGCGATCGTTGGTAGAACGCTGCAAAGGCCGGCTGATCTGCCAGCAGCCGATGAAAAAGCAGCGCCGGCACCAGGAAGAGAAGGCAGTCATCAGCAGCAACAGCCCGGTTCGGCGCTTTGCCGTCATTGAGCAGGCCGCGCTCGCCGAAGGCATCGCCTTCCACAAGACCCGAGACCTTCTCGCCTTCCGCCGACATGATCTCAACCGTTCCGGATCGAATGACGTAGAGCCCTTCGATGCGTTCGCCGATGTCGTAGATGCAACTGCCCGCAGCGATATCAACCGCCTTGGCGGCTGTCGCAACGCCCTCCAAATCCTCGGCGGCCAGCAAGCCGAGAGGCAAATGACGCGACGCAAAGCTTTGAAAGTCACCAAGGTCGGCGATCATCTCGTGCTGCCCTCAAAACGAGAACGGACCCCGCAGGATACGGGGCCCGTCCCATGTGTCGCAAGCGTCAGGCTTAGTGCTCGATCGCGCCTGCAGCCCCGCGCGGTATCCGGATGCTTTCGACCAGATCCTGGATCTCCTGCGGTGGTTCCTGAGTAACCCTTGAGACGAGGAAGGCCACAGCAAAGTTGATCATCGCGCCAACCGCACCGAACGCCTCTGAGGAGATGCCGAGGAACCAATGGGCTGCATCGTCGGGGGCCATTTCGGTGCCGGGCACGAAGAACCAGCCCTTGAACCAGAAGATGTAGATCAGGGTCGATATCAGCCCTGCGAGCATGCCGGCAACAGCGCCGGCATTGTTCACCCGCTTGGAGAAGATCCCCATCATAAGCGCCGGGAAAATCGACGACGCTGCAAGACCGAAGGCCAGCGCCACCACTTGTGCCGCGAAGCCCGGTGGGTTGAGACCGAGATAGCCTGCGACCGCAATCGCGCCTGCCATCGATATTCGCGCTGCCAGAAGCTCTTGCCGCTCCGAAATGCTGGGCATGAAGGTGCCTTTCAGCAGGTCGTGAGAAACCGCCGATGATATCGCCAGCAACAGGCCCGCCGCCGTCGACAAAGCTGCCGCGAGACCACCTGCCGCAACGATCGCGATCACCCAGTTGGGCAGGTTGGCGATCTCCGGATTAGCCAGCACCATGATGTCATTGTCGACCTTGAGCTCGTTGCCCTGCCACCCCCAGCTTTCGGCCTGGCTCGCGAAATCGGCGTTCTCGTCATTGTAGTACTGAATCCGGCCGTCGCCGTTCTTGTCCTCAAAGGTGAGCAGGCCGGTACCTTCCCATTTCTGGAACCAGTCCGGTCGCTGGTCATAGACGAGATTACCGTCTGCGGCACCCATTTCGCCGGTTTGGACGGTATCGATCAGGTTGAGACGCGCCATCGCCCCCACGCCCGGCGCCGTGGTGTAGAGGATGGCGATGAACACCAAGGCCCAGCCGGCGGACCAGCGTGCATCGGCCACTTTCGGCACGGTGAAGAACCGAATGATGACATGGGGCAGGCCCGCCGTGCCGATCATCAACGACAGGGTGTAAAGGACGATGTTGAGGGTCGAGCCCGATTGTGCCGTATATTGCGTAAAGCCGAGATCGGTCACCACTTGATCGAGCTTGGTCAACAGCGGCACACCTGATTCGACATGGGTGCTGAACAGACCGATCTGCGGCAGAAAAGTATCGGTAAGCTGCAGGGAGATGAACAGTGCCGGAATGGTATAGGCGACGATCAGCACGCAATATTGGGCAATCTGGGTGTAGGTGATTCCCTTCATGCCGCCGAGCACCGCGTAGATGAACACGATCGCCATGCCGGCATACAGGCCGACGTCATACGACACCTCCAGAAAGCGCGAGAACGCCACGCCGACGCCCTTCATCTGGCCGATCACATAGGTAAGAGACGCAATGATCAGGGCGATCACGGCAACGAGCCTTGCCGTCTGGGAGTAGAAACGATCCCCGATAAACTCCGGCACCGTGTATTTGCCGAACTTTCTGAGATAGGGTGCCAAGAGCATGGCGAGCAGCACGTAACCGCCCGTCCAGCCCATGAGGAACACCGACGCGTCATAGCCCCTGAACGCAATCAGGCCTGCCATCGAAATGAAGGACGCTGCCGACATCCAGTCCGCTGCGGTCGCCATGCCGTTGGAGACAGGATGAATACCGCGACCGGCAGCGTAGAACTCACCGGTGGTGCTGGCCCGCGCCCAAATCGCGATGCCTATATAGAGCGCGAAAGTCGCCCCCACCACCAGATAGGTTAGTGTTGTCAGATCCATAGCCCGCTCCCCAAAACCCTACTTGTCCTCTTGGACACCAAATTCGCGATCAAGTTTGTTCATTCGGATCGCGTAATAGAATATCAGGATCAAGAACACGTAAATTGAACCCTGCTGCGCGAACCAAAAACCCAGATCCGTACCGCCGATCGATATGCCTGAAAGCAGTGGTCTCAAGATGATGCCGAAGCCGAACGACACCAAAGCCCAGATGATCAGACAAATCGTCATCAATCTCAGGTTTGCTTGCCAATATTTCTGACCTGCCTCACCGTTCTCTTTCATTTTTCTGCTCCCTTCTCAATTTCGCCTCAAGCGACCTGATCCCACCCTAAGCATCATCAATTGTTCAAGTTTCACATAGACTTTGGTGCGACACCAGCGCCCATATGCCGCATGTACGACGAAGAGGCGCAAGATCGTCCCGAACACGTCAAGGACGGCATGAGCCTCGGTCGCCCTACTCGGGCGGCGGACGCTTGTTCAGCATCCTTTGCAGCGTGCGTCGATGCATGCCCAAGGTTCGTGCCGTCGCAGAAACGTTCTGATGGCATTGGAAGAAAACGCGCTGGATATACTCCCAACGCAACCGATCGGCTGACATGGGTTTGTCTCGAAGACATGGCGTGTGTCCGCTTTTCATCAGGGCTGCAATCACGCAGTCGAGACTGGCCGGTTTCAATAGATACTCGCCCGCCCCCGCCTTGATCGCTTCGATGGCTGTGACGATGCTGCTGTAGGCGGTCGCCACCACGATGTGCATTTCAGGCCTCAGCCGCCGAAGGTCGGTGATCAGCTGAAGTCCGCCGTTGTGCGCGATTGGATCGTGATGCAGACGTAGCTCCAAGATGGCAAAGGCCGGTCGATGCGCGTGAGCCGTCTCGAGAGCCTTCGATCGGTTATCCACAGAGAAGGTCAAAAATCCCCGCCGTTTCAAACCCGTGGTAAGTTGACGCGTAAAGAGCTGGTCGTCATCCACAATCATCACATTGGTATTCTTCGACGCTGGAAACACCTCCCTGTTCTGCGTGACATCAGAGGCGACGTTCCATCGCGTGCGATACAATGCTTGCCCCTCTGATCCCGGCTCGCCGTTCATGATGGCCACCTCTGTTATTGAGGGTTCGGGCGGCTGCACGAAACCCTCGGTCATTCTCATGATTATGCTGCAATGCAACATCGACTGAACATATTGATTTTTAGGTGTTTACACAAGAGAAATTGTGCAGCGCAGCATGAAACGAAAAAGACCTCGATCTTGTCATCTTCGAACAAAGCCCACCATTCTGATGTTGCTCGTTTCTGTTGTCCATCGAGGTGCCGGCTCATTGCCTCTGGTCCGAAATGCGGCCTTCCGCTGACTGATATCGACAGCATCGACCGCGCAGTCAGAGATCCACGATGAAATCCCGCCTCGATACTTATGGCTATCAGTCGCATCGCTTTTTATCGATTTCCGCGAGATCCGGTGCTTGGTCCATCCATGCCATCGCGGGCGATGTCGACCGTCGCACGATCCACGCGTTGTGGTTTGGCGGCGCAGTTGGATTTCGCCCAGGCGTCGTCTGGACCGCCAGCGACACCGCTGCCATCAAGGCTGGCATAACTTGGCGTGATTTCTTCGTTAAGCCGGCTCTTTCTTGGAGGCTCCTTCACGCAAAGCAACAGCCGTATAGGCTTCATAGGCATCCTGATAGCTGAACCTATCGGGAGTATTGTACATCAGATGCTGCGCGAGATCGACTTGTGTCAGAACGACACCGGCGATCTGCATCTTCTCGCGTTCAAGCTCGCGAAGTGCTGATTTGGCCACAACCTTATGCGTGTTCTGCCAGCGCACGACGAAAAGGATTTCATCGGCCATGTCGCTCATCGCGCGTGTGTCACTGACGCCCAAAATCGGCGGACAATCGATAACGATCAGCTCGTAACGCTGCTTCAGGGCATCGATAACGACCTTCATGCGCGGCGAACGCGACAAGGCGAAAGCATCTTCGCAGGGGCCAGCAGCAAGCAGCAGATCGGCACCGCTGTCGGGCTCATTCACCAAAGCATCGTCGATCTCGTCGGTGGTTCCCTGCATCAGGTCGACCAAGCCTTTTTCCGGAGCTACCGTGCAAAGTTTGGCTTTCAAACCTGCCTTGCGCATATCGCCTTCGACGAGAACGGACTTGGCGCCTCCCAAGGCCGCTTGCCTTGTCAAACTGAGCGCGAGGGTCGTTTTCCCCTCATTCGGAAAGCATGAGGTTATCAGCACGACCTTACCGACAGTGGGACCGGCGCCGCGATGGTTTGGCAAGATCGTGTTGAGAATGCTTCTGACACCTTCGAGAAAACCGTAGGCCTCAAGCGACCATTGTCGCTCGCGTGATGAGATGTCAGGATCGGCAACGATGGGGGCAGCATGATTGACCATGGGCAGCATGCCGAGGACCGGTTGGCCGAGTTCAGTTTCAACCTCAAAGGCATCGTTGAACCCAAGGCTTCTGGTTTCTCCAAACCAGGCCCATCCAAGACCGGTAGCACACGATCCGATCAAGGCGATGCCAATAAGCCATGCCCCATTGACATTGCTTGATTTGGTGGGAACTTCTGCGGTGGCGATGATCCGCGCGGAGTTGGTCCTCAACTGCTTCTGTTCGTGAGCTCGTTGCAATCGTTCGAGTATCGGCGGGTAGGATTGCCGCAGATCGGCAACAGTTCGCTCAAGTTCGCGCAGACGAAGACGGCGATCCCAGGAAGAAGAAAGCTCGCGGCGTGCATTCTTGACTTGTGCCTCAAGTTCCTTATAGCGAGCCTCGGCAGTCGCTACCAACGAGCGATTTTGGTCGACTACGCCACCGTCCTCCGATGGAACAACGTCCTCTCCGTTGTCCAACGCAGCTCCAGACTCGCGTTCATCTCTCTCTGTCACTACAGGATAGCTTCCCGCAGAAAGATCTGATGTCGAGATCTGCTGCCCGGATTCTGCATTCTCTGCACGTAATCTGTCGATCAACGATGATGTCTGCACATCATCTCCGCCGTCTGCCGCCAACCTGCCGACAAGCGCCGCGTCAGCCTTCGACAGACGAGCCCTGGCATCGGCCAGATCGAGTGCCGCCTCGGTAAACTCCTGGGACAATCGGTTATAGTGGCGCTCGACCGGCAAAACACCGTCGATTGCATAGAGCCCCGCTTCCGCCCGGAATTGCTCCGTCGCCCTTTCCGCCGTCAGTATCGATGCCGATATTTTGTCCGCAACGCGCTGAAGATCATGAACAGCTTTTTCAATGGCTTGCTGCTGATCTGCGGTCCGGTTGCGCAGATACGCTCGCGCTAATGCATTGGCAACATTGGCCGACATCTCGGGATCCGGTGCTCGATATCCAATCGAGATGACAGAAGCCAATGGATCACGTTTGATGACAAGGTTTTTCCTGAATGATTCTAACTGGTTGACAAGTGATAGGCGACTATCGTCACTTCCCCCATCGTCTTTATCGTCTGAAAGCAGCGCCTGTACCCAAACCTTGAAGTTGAAAACCTCGCGTTGATCAAATTTAAGGCCTAGGCCTTTGATCACGTCTTGCAGGATAAGGGCGGAGGAAACGCGTCTGAGCTCAATCTCCAGTTCTTCCGGGCTGACAGGCGGCTCATCATCGGAATCGCCACGACCTACGTCGTGATAATCTCTGTCGCTTTGTTCGATCAAGACCTCCGTATAAGCTATGTACTGGCTGGCTCGTAACTGCACATAAATCGCCATTGCGGCCGTACTCACCGCAACCAGGAGAACAATCTTGATCAGGTGCTTCCGAACGGTCGGCCAGATCCTTTTCCGCTGGCGCTGCTCGTCGGCGTGCAATGTTGAGGTTGTCGCCATTGACAGTTTATTCCCTAATTTCTAGGAGCTTGCTATGTCGAGATTGGAACAGTTCCATTTTTGTTGAATACGGAAATACTGTATTGGTTCTTTGAGGCACGAGATGAAAATAGTGAAGTACTTGACGTCTTTTGTCGACAAGCCATCGGCATCATGCCGGTCAAAGATATAACGCCGAAGCCCGATTTTCCCTGCCTAAGTTGATCTATGTGGATGTTGTCCTTTTCCGCCAGGGCTCCCCACCTTTGCAACAAATGCCTTTCAGCTTAAACAGTCGACGTCAGGTCGGACTGCCGAGGCGGGCGAATACTCGGCCAGTGGGGATTGGCATAGAGCGAGGCTCCCATATCGAGATGTTGCTTGGTCCGGTTTTGGACGACGGCTCTTGAAAGGACAAGAACGAGGCTGATCAAGATGGCGAGCGGCAGGGCAATGATGAAAGCCATGAGAGTTGAGAGCCCGGTTGCCGTTACTGGCTGGCGCAGGACCGTTGCGGGTCGGGCCCAATCGGGGTGGACAAGAAAAGAGTAATCACTGGAGGTGAGCGCTACACGGGCGTCGTCAGCAGACTGAAGAGCTTCCTCCTCGGTCCGGGCGTTGGGCAGCAGTTCCCGAAACCCTTTCCACTCGCGTTTCTTAAAAGCAGCCGTCACCCTCGCAAGCTCCTGATTGAGCGCCATGCGGTCTTGTTCTGCTTTGGCTATCTGGTCCTCGACCGGTATCTGACTGGCGTCATCCCGCTCTGACTTGCCAAGCCTGCTCAAATCATCGTTGGCGCTTACCATTGCTGCGACAACCTTTCGAAACAATCGGATCTCGGCGTGGGAGGCTCTGACGTCGTCATCATTTCCACCCGGCTCTTCGATCGCTTCAGCGGGCCGTTGTGGTATCGCCGCCCGCGCCGTCTCGATCCAGTGCTTGACCTTGCGGCGCAAAGCTTGCTTGGCTTCATCGCGCTCAGCGACAAGTAGATTGCCGAATGCGGTGACGATCGCAACTGAAAGATCACGGTCAGCCGAACGAAAACTGATAGAAACCAATCGACCTTCCTCTGATTTCTTTATCGAGAGCCGCTCTCCAATAATCTCGCGTTGCTCGGCGGTCGCTTTCGACCCGGCATGACCACCGAGCCACGAACAAAGATCTTTATCCTTGTAGGACCATCGGCTGATATGATCAGCGCAGCCCCATCCTCTCAACCGCTCCTTGGTTCGGACAACCCATGTGTTGCCGGACTCGACGAGCATGCGGATCCGACGAGGTGGCAATTGCTCGAGCATTGACTGCGCGGCATCTTTCGACCTGAGCCAACCGACGTTCGAATTCAGCGTGTCGGAACCAGGGTTCAAACTCGGGTAGAGCGTGCTGGCCTCCTCGAAAAGTGTATCGTCCTGGAGCACGACGTCAGCCGTGGCAATCGTCCATGGTGCGTTTAGCTTAATGAGCCCTGTTATCAAAAAGGCAAGCGCCGGGATGCCGATAGCTAACGCTATCATTCGCCAGCTCGGGAAAGTAGGTTGGTTGCGCAGCATCACATGGCTCTCATTGGTCACAATCCGACAACGGTTCTCCGGTCCAAAGATCGAAAGGCGGTATTCGGTCATGCCATACGCGAAGCCGCGATGAAACGACACGAACTCTGCTACCATGACCTACAGGACCTTAGCCATCATTCAAACAGGAAGGCCCTCAACAAACGTCAGAACAGTGTCACGTAATCCAGCCACGACGCCATAAAGGAGACAATAAAATGCGCCATTAAACGCAATAGTTTAAATATTCCATCCAACAGTACTTTTGATTTTCTGTCGCGGCGTTTCTTGAAAAAAAGGAGCCAATAATTGGCAGCAAGGCTTGTGCAATTTGGCAAAGGCTTTTATTGAAACGGCTTGTGATAAATGTTCTATGCATCATGACTGTAATCGATACGCCAGCTATCGTAATCATTACCATGTCAGAGCGGCCTAGTTTATTGGTGCTGATGCGAATGCGGTGCAGTAAGTGTGCAAAGGGTGGGTATTATTAACCGTTTCTACCACCTGGAAATTTTCATGCAAAGTCTAACGAAGATTTCTGCGCTATTGTTTGTAGCCGGTCAGAAAAGTTACGCGAAAGTCATCGAACTTGACGCACATGCATGACAGAACAGTAGGTAGGTAGCGATGAAAATAAGTTGGGTTGGTTCGATCGCTTTAGGTGCTTTAACAGCACTTAGCACCACTGTGATAAGTGTCGCAAAGGCTGAGAGCGCGTACACGATGGCCACCGCCACACCGGGGGGCACATATCACCCGATCGGCGTTGCGATCTCGAAGTTAGTTAATATCGAGCTGAATTCTGGGGGCGAGGAAAGCATTGAATTGACCGCGATCCCGACAGCGGGGTCGGGGGAGAATATTCAGCTTTTGAGAGATAACGACAGTCAGTTTGCGATCATATCCGGTCTCGCCGCCTATCAGGCAGCGGCCGGGTTGGACAAATTCGCAGACACTGGATCCTATAAAGATTTTCGCGCCGTTGCCTCACTTTGGCGAAGTACCGATCATTTCATTCTTCGATCCGAATTCGTAAAGTCCGGCACGGTGGCTGACTTGTTCAATCAATCGGCCCTTCCGGCTTCTTTCGGCAAGGAAGGCTCGGGCACACTCCTTAAGAATGAGCTGTTCTTGGAGCGTTTGGGAGTGCCAGCTGACAGCTTCAAGCTTGTTGAGGAAGGATATGAAGGCAGTGTCGAGCTCTTTGCCAATAACACGATCTCAGCCATGAATCTTTCCGGTGGCATGCCGGTTTCTGCCGTGACCGATACGCTGAACAAACTCGGTTCCGATGCAGTGCTGCTTGAGGTCACCGAAAAGCAATTGGAGCGTCTTGATGCAGGCACTGGACTTTGGACCAGGGATATCATCCCAGCAGGCACCTATCCAGGGCAAACCGAAGACATTTCAAGCGTCGGCACACCCAACATCCTTGCAGTGCGGAGCGACGTTCCAGAAGAAACAGTTTATCGTGTCACCAAGGCCATCTTCGACAACCTCGATCAGCTCCAAGGGCTCCACTCAGCCACCACGCAAATCAAACTCGATCAGGCAGCCGTCGGGTTGCCAGTCCCGATGCATGCAGGTGCGCAGCGCTATTTCGAAGAGCGCGGTTTACGCGTGCCGGTGGCCGACAGTGGCTTCGGAAAAGCGTTCATCGCCCGTTACCGTACGCATGCGGAGGCTCGCGAAACGGTTAATCGCGGCAGGGTTGGAATCGTGACAGGACCGAGCACGCAAACGTCATCGCGGGCGATCAGCGATGTTGCAGCTGCCGTCGAGCATGAAGATCTCCGCCTTATTACCATGACCGGCAAAGGCTCGGGACAGAATGTGACCGATCTTCTTTATTTGGGCGGTGTCGATGCCGCGGTCGTGCAGATGGATTATCTGCAATATGCCAAAGAATTCGCTTATCCGGATTTGGACGAGCGGCTGCGGATCTTGACGCCGCTCTTCGATGAGGAAGTGCATGTCGTTGTTAAGCTCGGCATCTTCAGTTTCAATCAACTTGCCGGCAAAAAAGTAAATTTCGGATCGCGTGGCAGCGGCAATGAACTGACATCGGAAATCCTGTTCCGGCATCTCGATATCGACGTCGAGCGTACATTCCACGATGATCGCCAGGCACTGGAACTCCTGAAGGCTGGGGAGATCGATGCTGCTGTGTTCGTTTCAGGCAAGCCGATGCCTCTTCTCGAGACTGTCGGCCTGGCCGATGGCTTACGCCTCTTAAGTGTACCGCCGGTCCAATATAAAGACAGCTATGTCGAGAGCACGATCAGTCACGAGGATTATTCCTGGCTGATCCGCAGCGAAAGCATTGAGACGATCGCTGTACGCACAGCACTTGCTGCCTACAACTGGAAGCCCGGAACCTCTCGCTTCGAAGGCGTTCGACTGCTGGCCGAACGTCTGATTGACAATATCGACGAACTCGGCGCCATCGGCCGCCACCCAAAGCTCAGGGACGTCGATCCTCTTGCCGATTTCGGCGGATGGCCGCGTTTGCAAGTGGTCGAAGATTATCTCGCGCAAAGAGGCATGGCTCTGACAGGTGTCTCTGCCGGTACGTTCAACTAACCGTTCGCAATCCGTGTCAAAGCGGAAGGAGATTGGGTGGCGCGTCGATCGATATCCAGGAGCATGACCACGAAGGTGCGCCAGCCTTCGACGAGATCATCCACGTTCAAGGCTGCATTGTGGGTCGTGCTGAGTTGCTTTTGCATTGCTGTCATGGGTTCGCTTGCCAAAGAACTCGGGAAGAATCTGAGCAGCTTTCAGGTCGCCTTTTTCAGGGCTGCCTTTGGTCTTGCTATCATCATGCCGATGGTCTTGTCGAATGGCCCTGCGATCTTCAGGACAAATCGACCCGTCCTGATTTTGGGTCGTGGGCTCGCCGGCGCCATTGGAATGATCGCAGGTTTCTATGCCGTCGTGCACATGCCGCTCGCCGATGCCACCGCGATCACGTTTACCGCCCCCTTGTTCATCACCCTCCTGGCCGGTCTCGTGCTGGGTGAGACTGTCGATCACAAGCTGTGGCTGGCAACGATCGTAGGCTTTCTTGGCGTCCTCATGCTGATCCAGCCAAGCACGGGCACGATCGAGCATGCGGCGGTGGTCGCGTTGATCGGCGCATTGGCCGTGGCCGCGGTCAAGCTGATGCTGCGACCGCTTGCCCAGACGGAAAGAGTGCTGACAATCCTTCTTTATACCTGCATCGTCATGACCGTCGTGACCGCGGTGCCCGCATGGCTGACCTGGCAAACGCCGACCACCTTCGAGCTTGTTCTACTTCTTGCCATCGGGGTCCTGGCCAATCTCGGTCAATTTTGCATGATCCGAGGCTATCGATTGCGCGAGGCAAGTCGATTGGCCCCTCTTGAATATAGTCGTCTGCTCTTTGCCATCATGTTCGGCGCTTACGTCTTTTCCGAAGCACCGACAAACGCGACCCTTTGCGGTGTCGCGCTGATCGTTCTCGGAAGCCTGTATGTTGCTCTCAGCCGACAGAGAACAAGACGCCGCTCCGAATCGATCGATGACTTTCGCTACATGGTCGCTGTCGCCAACGGTCGCCTTCATTGATGAAACCGGCTGCAAAGGTGCTTCGCGGAATGTTCGATGCCCGTTGACGAAACCTGTCGCCTCAACGGAGAAAGCGATCTTGATCCGACCAATCGCTGGTCGGATCAAGATCGCTTTCTCATGCCGGATCGACAACGTCGATTTCAAAGACGACCGGTCAGCCTGGCGGCTTTGCATGAGCACTTGGTTCTCGAGGTCAGACAACGGCTTGGCGCCTCTCGTCCGAAAGTGATCCTATGCTGCGGCAAATGCAGGGTTGGTTCGACGCCCCTTGCCAATGTCTTTGGCCATGCCGGGTTGCCGACCTTCTATCAGCCGATCAAGACGCTGCTGCGTCATTTGCTGGTCGAGGAAACATGCCCGCCTCTTGGGCTTGCAACGAGCGAACCGATCATCTTCATCAAGGAAACATTCGGCCCTTATGTCGAGGCCGAATGCATGTTCAATCCCTTAGATGTGCTGTTGGATGCCGGCTTTCGCGCGGAGGATATCACCCTCCTCATTCTCGAACGGGACCCCGGTGCGACCCTGGCGTCCTGGCAGCGATGTTGGCACGATCGGGCCGACACCCAAGGTTTCGTGGACAGATTCTTCTCCGCCTCATCGAATGCCCATCGCGTTGCCGACACGGCAAGCCGAAAGCGCATACCCGTCAACTATTATCTCTATGAGGAGTCAAAGCAGCCCGAGATCGCCATGGCCGAGCTCTTTGGAACACTCGGTCTCCGGCACCGGTTCAAGCCCTCGATCATGCATGGCTGGACGAAGGGCGACTCGCTGCAGGGCGCCAATACGGCCGTCACCTTTTTTCGTCAGCCGGACGACTACCGGATCGAGCAAATCCATCTGGATCTCGATGAATACCGGTTCGTTGCACGCGGATCAGAGGCGTCGAACATGCTGCTCTGGCAAAATGACAAAGCTCTGGCCGCCGAACTGGACCGTCTCTATGACGTGGCGCGCATGCGGGCACAACTCGCAAGACTTGGCGGTATACCGGTTTAGCGCCTAAGGTCAGCATCCCTGATCGACGCTGCCGCAGGATTGCCGAAATGAGCACCGCGAATAACCCCATCCGGCCGTGCCGGATTGATAATTTGCAGTATGCCAATTGGTCGGAGAAGATCTTCCGGCAGATGCGCGAAGGTGGTGTGGATGCAGTGCATGTGACCCTTGCGTATCACGAGAATTTTCGCGAGACCGTGCATCATATCGAGCGCTGGAACCGTTGGTTCGAGGATTTTTCATACCTGATCTTTCAAGGCCGCACCGGCGAGGACGTCAGGCGCGCCAGGGAGACCGGACGAACCGCGATTTTCTTCGGCTTTCAGAACCCGTCCCCGATCGAGGACGACATCGGGCTGGTGGAAATCCTCCATACCCTCGGTGCCCGCTTCATGCAGCTCAGCTACAACAACCAGTCACTCCTGGCGACCGGCTGCTACGAGGCGGAGGACCCGGGCATCACCCGCATGGGGCGTCAGGTGATCAAGGAGATGAACCGGGTTGGCATGGTGGTGGACATGAGCCATTCGGCCGAGCGTTCGACGCTGGAGGCGATCGAGATCTCCGAGCGGCCGATCGCCATCACCCACGCCAATCCAGCTTTTTGGCACAAGGCGCTGCGCAACAAGTCCAATCAGGTGCTGCGGGCGCTTGGCGCGGCAGGCGGCATGCTCGGCTTTTCGCTCTATCCCCATCATTTGAAGGACAAAACGGCCTGCACCTTGCAGAGCTTTTGCCGGATGATCGCCCAAACCGCCGAGCTGATGGGGCCGGAAAATCTCGGCATCGGCTCCGATCTTTGCCAGGACCAGCCGGACAGCGTCGTGACCTGGATGCGGGTCGGCCGCTGGACCAAGGAGATCGACTACGGTGAAGGCTCGAAGGACGATGCGGGCTTTCCACCGATGCCGTCCTGGTTCCGGGACAATCGCGATTTTTCGAACCTTGAAGCCGGCCTTCATGCGACCGGTCTTGGCGACACCGAAATTGCCGGGATCATGGGCGAGAACTGGCTGCGCTTTTACGACATGAGTTTTTGTCCTGCTGGCTGAGATGCTTGACGAGGCGAACAGCGGGATAATCGAGCGCCCCTAGAGATGGCAGCTCAAGCGCTTTCTTGAAAAAACCAAGCTTTTCCGCGGGTCTCGGGTTCGTTTGGTTTTTGAGGTTATGCGCAAGGTTGACTTCATCGCAACACAACCCGGTGATGCTGGACCAGTCGTCATTCTATATGAATCTAGGAATTTTTTCGAATGAAAATTCTCCTCTCGGTCCTGTCAGGACGGGATTCTGATCAGCAGAGACCGACACGGTCGCACCTTGTCAGCCGCTGTCATCGACGCCTCGAGCGCATCCCGTTTGAGCGGAATCGGAAGAGGCACTCCAACCTGCCGTTTTACCGCATTTCATTATCGATCAGGTGGAAGCACCTGATCGGGAAAACTCTAGAGGCCGATCTTGCCGACGCCGATACCGAAGAGACGCAGCTTTGACGCGCCGACGGATTGCAGCATGATCGTCCCGACGGGCCGCTTTGCGGATAGCCTGACCTCGACCACTTGGGTTCCTTTTTCGTGCACGACGCTGCGGTTGCGATCGAGCAACACACCTTTGCCAACATTGTGGATTGCCAAGGGCTGATTGTCTTGGTCGGAGGCGAGAAACATCCTGATCAGATAAGGATGGTCGGGTTCCAGGTCATAGAGCGACAGTGTCACGAGCTTCTTAGGAAAGAGATAGCTCGTGTTGAAGGAAACATCGTTGAGCGGGTTGTCGTCCAAAAGCGTTTGATTGGTGGCATCGAGCCATGACGCCTCCATCACCGACCGTTCGCTCAGCTCATCAATTCCAAGCTTTGCGTCGCCGCTCTTCAGCGAGAGGGGAATGTCCAAATTAAGTGAGCTGTCGGCGAAACCATACTCGATCTGCTCAGCAACCTGATAGTTTCGCAGCGCCATGAACTCATGGGCAAAAACGGCATCATACAGCGTCGACAACGGTTCGCGATCGACATTGCTTTTCGGCTTTCTGGCTTGCAGCACAAAATCGTCGAGCTCTTTCTCCCGGTACGCGAAATTGATTTCATTCAAGGACAGCACACGCCCGCCAGGCATGCCGTCCTCGGAGAAGAAAACACCGAAAGTCGGGTCGACGAACATCCAGCGATTGTCGACAAAGGCTTCCACAGCGGTGTGATTTCCCTGATTGGGGATGTTATGAAGGTTTGCGTTGCGCGTTTCGATACCAAGCTCTTTCAACAGGCCTCTCAAGACATAGGCAAAGCCGCCGCATTGCCCGATGCATTCAGCGTATAAATCGTCGAGATCGTCAGGTGCCGTTCCAGCTTCACAGAACGAATAGACCGCTTGATTGAGCCGGAGAACGATATCTTTTTTCGGGATGGTCTCAAACGCCAGCGTGTCATAACCTTGCTTATCGAACCAGCTGAGCGATGGCGATATCTTCTCTGAATAGGCAGGAAAAAGCCAATAGGCGAGGACCGAACATGCAATCAGCGTCATCGTCGCGGCGAAGAAAGTCGTTTTCATGACGTCGCAATTCCATCGATTATCGTTGCATCGAAGGATGGTCAACACGACCGGTGCTCTCGGAAGACAAGGCCAGTGAGCAAGCGCATCGTGAGATATGCCTCAGTCTATGCATTGCCTCATCGAGATCTCTTTTTCAACTTTAAAGTTTTAATACTGAATTGTTATTCTCGCATAGATGGCGAGACTGGGTGTGAGAAGAGCCGCTGCGATGTGAGCCTGTTATCGACCGTCTGAACCCAGTCCCATTTGCCGCAAGCCAGGCAAACCGATAGTCTTCTCGAAGCCAAGCCAGACATCGTAAGCTCGGGCTTGGCTCGTCTCGGTCTGCCGCAGCTTTCGGTGAGGAACGCTCTGCGGCTTGGGAGGTCACCGATGGATGCCTTGCGTGAACCGGCGGCGACCGTGGCTCTGCGTCCGCCCGACACCGTGATGCGCCTCGCCCGCCTTGGCTCATCGCACCAATCTCGTCTGTCGTTCATGCGCGTGTTGCTGCGCCGGTTGAAGCGGGAACGCTGGACATTCGATCGGCCGGTGTTCGATATCGACGCCAGAGGCGTTGGCGTTGCGGTTCATGCCGCTCATGGACCGGAACGCAGCTACAGCCTGGTCTCCTTTGCCCATGACCTGCCGCCTGAGCAGCGCTCGGACCGGGTGATCGCGGAGGCCTGGGACAGCACCTTCGCGTTGTTCGACGGCGTGCCCGACGAGGATGATATCAAGCGCCTGTCCCGGAATGTGCCGAAACAGGAGGCGGGGCGGATCACGCCTCTCGAAATTTGCCTGTCTCGCGCCAACCGCTCGGTGCGTTTGTTCGACCACGTCGTGGAAAACCTGGCCGCCGGGTGCCAGCCGGATCGGCAAAAGATCGAGGCGGTCGGCTATCTGATGCGTACCACCGCGGTTTACGGCTCCGGCAAATTCGGTGCCGTCGACCGGGAAGCGATCGCGGCTCGGCCGGAGTTCCGGGGCCCTTTCCAGGCGGAAATGCTGTCGGTGTATCTGACCCGTGCCTACACGCTCGATCTGGTCGAGCACCTGGCGAGGGCCAGGTCTCCTCGGTCCGCGGTGCGGCTTGATCCTGGCTTGCGCCGGCGGTTCGGCGTGGGGAATTCCACCGGGCTCGGCATGGCGCCCTTTCTCGTCAACCATCCGATGCTGCTCAACAACTGGCTTCTCGCGCGCGAGACGGCGCTGGCCCGCGTTCGGGGCTTGACCAGAGCCGCCGCCGACGAGAGGGCGGCGTTCCGGACGATGGTTGCACAGGCGCGCGCCAATGCCGAGGACTGGAGGTCCGAGCATCCGCTGCAGATCCGCAAACTGACCATGCTCCGGGCAGATCTGGCGCTACTCGAGCAGCATGTTGCCGCCGGCAACCTCGAAGGCGAGATGCCGTGGGATCGGCTCTGTCAATGGTCCGAGCACAGCCTCTCAACCGAAGGTCAGGAACAACTGGTCTCGCTGATGCTGGAACCTTATGGCGCGCTGGTCGACGATCTTGCCGAGGGCATGGGCGCCGATGAGGACGCCGGGTTTGGTATCGACGGCGGGATGAAGCTCCAGCAGCTTCGGGCGATCGTCGACGACGTTTATGGTTGGGCGCTTGCGATCGACTGGACCTTGCCCGAAAACCAGGCGCGGGTCTGGTATGTGTCCGAGGAAAAGCTGGAGCCGCGGCTGGGCGAGCGTTTCGAGGAGCCGATCGAGGCCTATGAGCAGCCGCTCGCGCCCGGCCGCGATGCTGCGGCCATGGCCCACGACATTGACGGATGGACGGGAGAACCATGCGTGGCGGCGTTTCTCCTCGCCCATCCCGAGCACCGCCATAGCGCAAGACGCGCGCAGATCGCCGCGAAATTCCCCTATGCCGAGATCCGTGACAACACCATCGCCGCCGCCCTCCTCCCAATCGATTTGCTGCGCTGCAAGCTCTCCTTCTTCGGCGCCACCCATTTCGACCCGCGCTCCGATCGCTGGGTTCGCATCAACATGTTCCGGGACGCTCCCGTGCCGGTGCTGACAGCCCATGGCGAACGAGAGGTGCCGGCGGCATCTGCTGGGCACCCTCGGTCCGCAAGATCCGACGTGCCCGCGGCACCCGAGGCCCAGGCAACCCGGGTGCGGGACGCGCTGTCGTTGAATGAAATTGAGGCGATGGGGAGGCGGGCGGCGCGGGGGGCCGGGTTGCCTTTCGGGATCGCGGAGGAGGCGGGCAAGGCAGTGCGCTGGCTGAGAACGCGAGGTTTTCCCGGGGCGACGGTGCTGGCCGATGTTCTCGCTCGTCATGACGAGCAGGGTCATGCCGGGCTGGCGCCGGTGGCTGTCGACGGTGTGTGGCGGGCGAGGTCCGGACAGCTTTGTCCGCTGATGGCCGGCGCTGCGCTCTCCGACCGGGCGGCGGAGGTGGCTGACGGGCGGGTGATCGAGCTTGGTGCCACGGCACATCCGCTCCTGCTCCTGCCCTTTGCGGCGCGTGCTGCCGAGCTGAAGGGTGCGGCGATCGCGCTCGGTTGGGGCGGGAGTGCGATCACGCTTTCGCCCGACGGCATGGCGATCGACGGCAAGCGCGATGCGCTGGCAGCGAGCAGCACGGACAGCGTCCGTTGCCGCCGCGTCAGCAACGTCAACGAACCGGCCGCGCCGGCGGCCTGCGAGACCTGCGAGGTCTGCGAGGTCTGCGAGGTCTGCGAGGTCTGCGAGGTCTGCGAGGTCGATGCAGCTGCCTGGAGCAGGCTCGACGCCTTTGCAAGGCGCACCTTCGCCCCGGCGACCGAGGCGTCGCGGCGGTTCGGGGCGGGCGCTGGCCTCAGCGACAACAACTGACGGTAAGGATTGTTGCGAACGACCGCTCAGTCAGGCATCGACGAATTCGAACCCCATGGTCCGGCAGTGATAGTAGAGGCCGCCGTCCTGAACGATCAGGCAGGTCATGATCCCGTCGCCGTCATTGTGGTGCGAATGCACGTCACCGGGCGGGGTGACCATGACGGCGCCGGGCTGCCAGTCGACCCGCCTGCCATCGATCATCGAATAGCAATCCTGGCACTGGATGTTGAGGGTGATCGCAACCGAATTGTGGCGATGGGGGCGCTGCATTTCCTTCGGCGGCAGCTGGTTCATGGCGAGCGTCAGCGTCGGCAGAATGTTCCGGCTCTTGGCTTGCCGTTCATGGGAAAAAATCAGAGCAAGCCCTGCGATCTTTTTACCTTGGAGCTCCGACCTTACCCGCGCCAGCTGGTGATCGATCTCGGCAGCCGGATAATGAACGGCTTCGGTCACGGCATCATCGGCGGCGGCTGGTCGAAGGTGTTCGAAGGCGAGTGCCGGCTGATTGGTGATGATCCAGAGCACGCTGTCGTCATCACCGGCGACATGGATCGTTTCGCCGCCGCCCGGCAGGCAGAAGATGTCGCCCTTGGCCCAGTCGATCCGGTCAGCCCCTTTGGTCGAGTGGCCGGCGCCGGCGATGACGTAGTAAAGCTCGCCACTGGCCGTAAAGTTGGTCTCGAGCCGATCGCCGGCACTGATCCGCGCATAGCAGGTCAGGATCAGCGGCGTCGTCACGGGATAATCGATATCGAGCTGGTGGCTCAGATCAAGCGGGATGAGGGCGGTGCCGGTTTCGGGATCGAACGCTTTGTCCCGCTCCCTCATGAACTGATGGCAGGGCACGGCCGGGTATTTGAGATTGAAGGCATTGCCCGAATCGAAGAACCGTGCACGCTCGGTATAAGCTGATGTGATCATCGTCGCTCGTTCGCCGTCATCCGAAGCGGCATGATCCGGTTTCGCCAATCGAGTAGCCATCACCATCTCCCCATTTTTGAAGTCAGAATCTTCCCTTCTATCCGAAGATGAGCCGATTGCAGCGACTGTCCAGAGCGGCACGCTTTGATTTCCAAATGACTCCACCCGATGCTTGGCATACGCTCATCTCAACTTCGTGAAGCCGAGGGCGCATGAATGGGAGGATGAGATGCACGGGCGCAAGCCTTACACATCGTCTGGTTACAGCAGTTACACCCCGCAGCAGAGCTATAGCTCTACTGCGGGGCGGTACAGCGGCGTGCAGGGCAGCAACGAGATGCGCGGCGCCGACATGATCGCGGACTATCTGGTCAAGGAGAAAGTGCCGTATATCCTCGGCTATGCCGGTCATGGCGCGATCGGGCTTCTGGACGGCATCTACAAGCAAACCGACAAGATCAGGCACATCTCGCCGCGGATCGAGCAGGGTGCGGGCTTCATGGCGGACGTTTATTTTCGCCTGACCGGCCAGCCGCTCGCGGTCTATGCCTCGACCGGCCCCGGGCCGATGAACATGATGATTGCCGTGGCCAACGCCTTTTATGACAACTCCGCGTTCTTCCTGATCACCGGCCAAGTCCCGACCACGCAGGTCAATAGCGGGGCGCTGCAGGACGACTATCGGTATAACGGCGACATGTCGTCGATTTTCCAGCCGGTGGTGAAGAAGTCCTACCGCATCCGCAAGGTGGAGGAACTGTGCAGCGCCTTGCCCGAGGCTTTTCAGCTGATGCGGACCGGGCGGCCCGGCCCGGTTCATTTCGACATGCCGTACGATCTCTATATCGAGACGGCAGCGGTTAGCACGCCCGAACCGGCGCAGGGCGGTTCAGTGTCCAACTGGCGGAGCAATATTTCCGACTTTTCCGTCGAGCGCGCCCTCGACATGCTGTGCTCGTCCGAACGGCCGCTGATCCTGGCCGGCGGCGGCATCCGCGTGGCGGGTGCCTATGACGAGCTGAAGGTGCTGGCGGAACAGCTGGGCATTCCGGTCTACACCTCCTTCATGGGCAAGGGGGCACTGCCCTTCGACCACAAGCTCCATCTGGGCATTGCCGGGGTATGGGGCGATTATCCGGCGACCGAGGCCTGCCGAAATGCGGATGTCATTCTGGCGATCGGGGCCAGGTTCAACGACCTGCATACCGGCTCCTGGATACCGGGTTATGTCTACAATATCCCGCCGACCAAGCTGATCCAGGTCGATATCGATGCCAATGAGATCGGCCGCAATTATCCTGTCGAGATCGGCATCAATGGCGATGCCAAGCAGTTTTTGGGCCAAGCGATCAAGATCGCCCAGGGCAAGGCCATGCGCTTGAAGAGCGGGGAGGCGTGGTGGCGCGACATTCAAGGGTGGCAGGCTGATTGGCGGAATTTCTGCGAGCCTTTCGAGCGCAGCTCGGAGGTTCCGATCGAGCCGCGCCGCATGCTTGCGGACATGAACCGCCTGTCGCCGCCCGAAACGGTCATGGTGGATGACATCGGCAATTGCCAGGTTTGGTCCGAGCAATATTGGCAGACCAAGATCCCGGGAAACCATATGACATCCGGCGGCTTCGCGGCCATGGGCTTTGGCGTTTGCGGTGTGCTCGGCGCGAGACTGGCCCGGCCGCATTCGCCCTGCGTCACCTTATGCGGCGATGGCGGTTTCATGATGTGGCCGCATGCGGTGGCAACGGCGGTGGAATACAATTTGCCGGCGGTATGGGTGGTGCAGAACAATTACGCGATCGGCACCATCAGAGACCTGCAGCGAGCCTATCTCGACGGCCGGGAGATCGGCACGAGCTTCGTCAACGAGCAGACCGGGCAATTCTGGAATCCGGATTTTGCCAAGATGGCCGAAGCCATGGGAGCCCGCGGCATCCGGATCGAGCATCCCGACCAGTTCGGCGACGCCTATGCGGAAGCGCTCCGATCCAACATACCGACCGTGCTGGACGTCGTGATCAACCGCGATACCGGCATCCCGGTGACGGGGACCTGGCAGATGCCGCCGATACCCGAAGTGCAGCCGACCTTCGGCCAGCGCAAAGTCCGCTGACAGACTTGCCCGAGGCTGACGCCGAATGACGCCAGCCTCGGGAAGCCGTCATCTTGCCGATGTCTCGCTATTCGGCCAGTCGCTCGTAGATCGCCGCGATCTTTTGATGCGCTTCACCGACCGCCTCGGCCGGATCGACGCCTTCGACCAGGACCAGCTGCAGGGCTTCGGGGATCACGTTGGTCGCCAAGACTTCGCCGGAGGCCGCCGTCGGCGCTCCTTGATAGGAGATCGGCACACCGGTATTGGCGATGTCGATAAATTCGGAAAATTCCGGCCGCTCGGTCCAGAAGGGATCGTTGAACAGCTCCGGATAGACCGGCACGAAGCGGCCATTGGTCTTGGTGATGACATCGTTGTAACGTTCGGGCTGCATCATGTATTCGGCGAGGCCCTTGGCAAGCTCGGGCTCGGGCGAGGCGCTGAACACGCCGAGCGACCAGGTGTCGATCTGGTTGATAGCGCCGGCCGGTCCCGCAGGCACGCCGAACAGCCCGGTCTTGGCCATCAGTTCCGGGTCCTCGCCGGCGAGATAGGCGTAGACGCTGGTCGGGTTGTTGATGAAGGCGACCTGGCCGGACTGATACGCCTTGTTGTTCCAGGCCGTCTCGCCATTGCCGACGACACCCTTCGGGATGATCTTGTGGGTGTTGTACATTTCGTTGATGAAGGCGAAGCCGTCGATATTGCCCTGGTTGTCGAAGGCGACCGCACCGGTTTCGTCCACCGTCTTGCCGCCGTAGCACCAGCAGACCTGCATGATGTTGTCGGTGGCGTCCGCCGTCAGACCGAGATCCATGCCGAAGCCATAGAACGGCGGTTTTTGAATCTTGAGGGAGGTCTCGACGAAGGTTTCCCAGGTGCGCGGATAGTCGAGGCCGTGCTCCTCCAGGACGTCCATCCTGACATGCATCGGCCAGGGGTTGATCGCAAACGGCACGCCCCAGAACTTGCCGTCATAGGCGACAGCGGTGAGACTGCTGTCGAACACGCCGCCGCTCTCGCCCTTCATCTTCTCGACGATGTCGGTGACGTCCATCATGTGGCCCTGGGCGCGATAGAGCTGGACATAGCTTTCATAGAGCCGGCAGACGTCGGGCGGCGTGCCGGTCTCAAGCGCGGCGGACAGGCGCGGGATCAGGTCCTTGTTGGAGACCGGCACGAAGGCGTACTCCCCCTCCTTCAGCCCGGCCATCTTGCTGAACTCCTCGAACTGTTCGCGCGCCGCGTCGTCGGCAAGCGGCGTGAACGCGGGAAGATGCCAGTAGATCAGCTTTTCCGCGCGCTGCGCCCAGCTCTTTTTCGGGGTCAAGATCATGGGGGCCGAGACGAGAGCGCCGGCAGCAGCGCCCGTCTTGATCGCATCGCGGCGATTGTAGATTTTTTTGATCATGTTGGTTCTCCCTGATGTCGAAGGCGGCGTTGTCAGGCTTTGACCGCCCCCATGGTTAGGCCGGTAATCAGCCAGCGCTGGAAAAAGAAATAGACCAGAAGCGGCGGGATCACGGTGAACACCGTGGATGCCATGATCGGCCCCCAGAAGAAGACATCCTCGACCACGAAATTGCTGAGGCCGGTGGGGATGGTGAGCACCGAGGGCGAGGAGTTGAACACCACCGCATAGAGATACTCGTTCCACGAGAGGGTGAACGAGAAGAAGGCGACGACCGCGAGAGCGGGCAGCGAGATCGGCAGGATGATGCGGAACAGCACGCCGAGGCGCGTGCAGCCATCCACCAGGGCGGACTCCTCGAGCTCGATCGGGATGGAGATGAAATAGCCCATCAGCAGCCAGGTGCAGAACGGGATGGTGAAGCCCAGATGGGCGAGCGTCAGGCCTGTCAGGCTGTTGGTGAGGCCGACCGAGACCATGATCGCGAACAGCGGGATGAAGAGGAGCGATTGCGGCACCAGATAGGTGTAGATCATGCCGCGCGCCAGGATTTTCCGGCCGGGGAAATCGAGCCTGGCGATGGCATAGGCGGCGAGCGAGGCGCAGAGCACCGTGAGGAAAGTCGTGGCCAGCGCCACGAGCATGCTGTTCCGAAAAAACAGGAAGTAATCGGTCTCGAAGAACAGGATGTTGTAGCTCTCCAGCGTCGGGTCCTCTGGCCAGAGCGTCGCCTCGGTGCCGTAGATCTCCTTGTGCTTCTTCAAGGACGTGACCAGCATCCAGTAGAACGGGATCAGGGTCCAGGTGATGAAGATCAGGAGCATCCCGTTGCCGACGATCTTCAGCCAGCCGTCGCTCTTGCTTTTGACCCCTGCCATGGCCTAACTCCGCTCCGCCAGAATGCGTCGGGACAGGATGTAGATGAGCACCGCCAGGATCGGGAAGAACACCATGTTGACCGCAGAGCCGATGCCGAGCCGGCTGGCGGCGAGCGCGTATTTATAGGCGAGGTTCGGCAGGATCTGGGTGGTGTTGGCCGGCCCGCCATTGGTCAGCACTTGCACGATCACCAGGTTGGTCGAGGTCCAGATGGTGGACAGCATCACCACGATGGTGAACACTTTTCGCATCTGCGGGATGGTGATGTGCCAGAATTCATGCCAGGCATTGGCGCCGTCGATGCGGGCTGCCTCGTACATCTCGTTCGGGATCGCCTTCAGGCCGGCAAGGAAGCTCATGGTGTAGAACGGCGTGCCGGACCAGACCACCACGGCGATCACCGAGGCCATGGCGTAGTCCGGATCGCCGAGCCAGGAGATCACGTTCTGGGCGCCGAACACGCCGATCAGGAAATTGTTCAGGAGCCCGCTGAAATCGTCATAGATCCAGCGAAAGCTGAGGGCAGCGACGATGGTCGGCACGGCCCAGGGCACGAACAGGATGGTGCGGTAGATGAAATCGAGGCGGCGCGGCTGGGCGAGCACCATGGCCATGGCGAGGCCGATCGCGAATTTGATGCCGACGCCGATCAACGTGTAAACGAGCGTGTTCCTGATGGTCTTGATGAAATACCGGTCGCCGAACAGCTCGACATAATTGCCGACGCCGATGAAGGTTGCGGGTGCCCCGACCATCTTGTCCTGGAAGCTCATCCAGATCGCGGTGATGAAAGGATAGACGACGACGAAGGCGAGGACGAGAACGGCCGGCAGCACGAAAAGAATGCCGATCGTCCGCTGACTGTCGAACCAACTCGGCACGGACGAGGAGGTTCGAGCCCTGGCGCTGCGCTTCACCCCCGCAGATTCTAGTCGTCCCTCCAGCATAGGCTTGGCCTCGCTGGCTGGGGCATGTCTTGGGCCTAAGGTACTCTTTCGTCGTTACCTTATTGCTCCCGTCGACACGACCGAGCCTCTCTGACTTTCTTTTTTTCTGTCGACTTGAAGAGCGTAGCCTCTTCACCGGGCTGATGTAAACGCTCCAAGTGCAGGATTGACGATCAATCTGTGCGCTCGAGGGCGCTCACCATCATCTCCAGGGCCGCCATCGCCTGGACACCGTCGTCGATCGTAGGGGCGTCTGAGGGCGCTCCCCGCATGGCATCCACGCTGGCCTGGAGCAAGGCGCGGTAACCTTTGTGATCCTCATTGGCAGCGACGGTGAAATTGGGTCTCCAGCACAGGCTGTCGGCATCGTCGGCCAGGGTGGCCTTGGCGTCCCCGACCTTGAAGCCGGGATCACGGATGTAGGTGACGTCGGTGACGTTGCTGATCTCGATCCGCCGATGATCCCCCATGATCTGGATCGTTTCGACCGGCGCACCTCGTGATTGGATGGTCCCCATCACGGCCGTTCCGATGGCACCCGATTGGAACGCAAGGCTCAGGTGAAACAGAAGCTTGCCGGGTGCGGGCTCGATTTGCCGGGCGGTGATGTCGCTGATCGGCGAGCCCATCAGCCAGGGCAGCAGGTCCAGATAGTGGATGCAGTGATGAAGAAAAAAGCCACGGTAATCCGGATCACCCTCGAAATAGGTGGGTGCAGTCATATAGGAAGCGGTGAGCCCAAGCGGTGAGCCGAACGCCTCGGCCTCGATCAGGTTTTTTGCGATTTTGTTGCCGCTCGAGAACCGCTTCATCAGACCGATAAGAACGGGCTTGCCCGCAGCCTTGGCGGCGGCCGCGACTGCCTTGGCGCCAGCGAGATCGGGTGCCGGCGGTTTTTCCATGAAGACCGGCAGACCGCGCTCGAGGGTCGCGACCGCCATCTCCCGGTGCTGGTCCGGTCCGACCGCCATCCCGATGCCGTCGAGCTCGGTTCCGGCGAGGAGGTCCCGATAGGAGGTGAAGGTCGCATCGACGCCGTAGCGGTTTGCTGTGCGCAACAGAGCGGCCTGATCGATATCGGCGAGAGCCGCCAGCTCCACATCTTCCAAGGTGACGAGAGGCGGCAGCAGCATCTCGGTCGCCTGACGGCCGCAGCCGATCCAGCCGAGGCGGAAGGTCATCGCCGATGGCCGGAGAGGGCGAGCATGGCGCGGATGAACGCGAGACCGACGCGGAGCTTTTCGCTCTCATCGCCGCTCGGTGCGCGCCATTGCGCGATGGGAACACCGAAGCGATCGTCGTCCCGACGAAAGGGTTCGAGCGACACCGGGCCTCCATAGCCGACCTCATGCAAGGCGCGGCCGATATCGGCCCAGGGCAGATGGCCGGTGCCGGGAAAGCCCCGATGATTCTCGTTGGCCTGAAAGTGGATGATGCGCGGCCCGGCAAGCCGGATGGCATCGGCAATCGAGCTCTCCTCGATGTTCATGTGGAAACTGTCGAGCAGCAGACCGAGCGACGGATCGTCGATGGCATCGATGAGCTCGATCGCCTGCCCGACGGTGGAGACGATGTCGGTTTCAAACCGGTTGAGCGGCTCGAGGGCAAGCCGGACACCCGCATTCGCCGCTCTCTTTGCGATGTTGCCGAGATGCTCGACAGAGCGCTCGAAACGGGCTTCGCGCTCGGCATCCGGCACAGGTTGCGGCGCCTTTCCGGCGAACACCAAAGGGCCTCCGTAAAGCGGGCCGCCGATGATGTCGGCACCGATCGCGACCGCGGCGTCAATGCACGAGCAGAGATAGTCGACGCCGCCTTGACGAACGTCGGCATCGGCACTCACGATCGATCGTCCGGCATTGATGCGGGCAGCCAGGACGACGCCGAGACCACTGTCAGCCAAGGCACGCCGCACCTCGCCGAGATCCAGGCCGTCTTCGGGTTCGGGCATGAGCAGTTCGACGAAATCGAAACCGAGTTTTTTGATCCTTGCAAACAGGTCCAAGTCTGCAGCCGAGAACGGCCGGACGAACTGCATGGAAATGATGCCGATGGGGTTGTTCAATGTGATGTCCCAATGTCCTTGAAAGACGCCATTACCCCCTCTTTTTTTGGCTTCTGATCATCGAGAAAGACTATCAGCGACGTCGGTTGCGGTCGATACGGCATGCGCCGACGATCGACGTCGACGATCAGCCTTTCGGTTCAGCGCCCGAGGCGAAACAGCCGCTCCGGTGTCGTGCTCGACATGGTTCTGAGATCGGCACGGGAACAACCGGCGCTCTCCAGCAGCAGCAGAAATTCGCGCAGCGCCTCAACCGGCGGCGGCAGAACGAAGACGCCGCCATCGCTGTTGACGATCGCCTTCTCGGGCGTTGCCGTCCGGATCAGCTCGACCATTGCCGGCAGCGAGACCGGCGGCACCGTGTGGGTCTGCGCGTCGACATGGGTGAGGCCTGCTTGGGTGGCGTGGCTGACGAAGAAGAAGGAGAATTCGACGGTGGCGCCAAGCTTGGTGAGTTCGCGCACCTCGTCTTTCGTGTAGTGGGACGCCGGAACGAGAATGCGCTGCACGCCGCGCCGCCTGGCGACCTCGACCAGACGGACCGCCTCCGGGCCGGCGATATGACCGGTGTTGAGCACGACATCCGCCTCGATGATGCGATCGAGAATTGCCGGTAAAGGATCGGGGAGGTCGCCCGCCTCGGGGATCGTACAGCAGCTCTCGATATAGGCCTTGCTCCGCCCTTCCAAGGTTGCGATGTGGCGGGTGTGATGGGTCGGCAGCGAGATGAACCGGGCGGCGGTGCCGGGGCCGTAGCCGTAGCCGAGGGCAGCCTCGACCGCCTCCAGAGGTCACGCCGCCGGCGGGCGGCTCCATGATCAGGCCGCCGAAGACGTCGACGCCGAGCTCGCCCAGTTCCTGCATGGCGAGGGCGGCGTAGCCGGCGCTGTTGCAGAAGTTGTCCATCAGCCCGAGGCCACGCATGCCGGCGGCGGCCGCCTGACGCACCGCCTCGAAGACCGTGACGGTGCGCGCGTTCAGATGCGGGCAGGCGTGGACGTGGCAGTCGACGGCCCCTTCCAGCAGCTCGGTTCCTGGTAACCGTTCCATGCCGCGCATGGTCATCGCTCCATGTCGTACATGGTCAGTGCCGCAGGATGCGCGCGACGAAATCCTGGGTGCGCGCTTCTTTGCGGGGTATCGAAGATTTCTTGTGGCGAAGAGACCTCGACCATGCGGCCATCCGCCATGAAGGCGACGCGGGAAGCGACCTCGCGCACGAAGCCCATTTCGTGGCTGACGATCAGCATGGTCATGCCCTCCGCCGCCAGCAGACGGATGGTGTCCAGCACCTCGCCGACCAGTTCCGGGTCGAGCGCCGAGGTGACCTCGTCCAGCAGCAGGATCTCCGGGCGAAGCGCCAGTGCGCGGGCGATCGCGACGCGCTGCTGCTGGCCACCGGAAAGCTCGTCGGGATAGGCGTTGAACTTGTCGCCCAGCCCGACTTTTTCCAGAAGCGCCCTCGCCTCCTCCTCGACCTCGCGCCGGGGACGCCCCTTGACCTTGACCGGCGCGACGGTGACGTTGTCGAGCGCGGTCATGTTCTGGAACAGGTTGTATTGCTGGAAGACGATGGCGAAGCGGTCGCGCAGGCGTTTGAGCTGGGCGCGGTTTTTGTAGTCGATCTTCTCGCCATCGCATGGTGACGCCGCCGCTGTTCGGCAACAGAAGACCGACCAGCACGCGCAGCAGCGTGCTCTTGCCGGAGCCGGACGGGCCGATCAGCGCCATGATCTCGCCCTTGTCGATCCGAGAGCGAGATGTCGCACAGGACGGGCTCGCGGCCGTAAGCGGCGCTAAGCCCATCGATCTCGAGATGGGGCAAGACGTGCCTCCATACGGGCGCCGAAGCGCGCCAGCGGATAGGATAAAGCAAAATAGAGGACCAGGATCGTGCCGAAGACCAGAGCGGCGGAGAAGCCCTTGTTGTTCAGGACCTTGCCGGCATAGGTGAGCTCCATGACGCCGATCTGGGAGGCCAGCGCCGTGTCCTTGATGAACAGGATGAAGAAGCTGAAGACGGGCGGCAGCATGACCTTCCAGGCCTGCGGCACGACCACCAGACGAAGGGTCTGCAGATAGCTCATGTTCAACGCGGTGGCCGCGTCCCATTGGTTAGTATGCACTGAGTTCTAAACCGCTTCGGACGATCTCGGCGATGAACGCGGTGGCGATCAGGCAGACCGCGATCATGGCGACGCTGAACGGTGGAAAGATCGACGCCCGAGAGCTGGAAGATGAAAAAAACCAGCATCAGCGTGACCAGGAACGGGATGCGCCGGAACAGCTCGACGAAAGCGATCGCCAGTCCCTTGAGCGGCCAGAGCCAGGGGGCTTCGGCACGGCGGAGCGCTGCGATGACGAAGCCTATGCCAAAGCCGACGAGGCAGCCGGCGGCGGACAGCACGAAGGTGCCGAGCAGCGCTTTTCCGAGAAAGAGGAGATTGTAGTAGCCGAGGAAATCGGGGAGCTCCTCGATGATCCGTTCCAGCATCAGATGATCCTCATCCGAGCGCGGAACAGATGGCGACCGAGCAGCGCCAGCAGGATCGACGCGATCAGGGTGATGACGACGTAGAGCCCGGCGGTCAGGGAAAAAATCTCGATCGAGCGGAAGGTTTCGGCGTTGACGTTGAAGGCGCGGCCGGTCAGTTCCTCGACCCCGAAGATCGCCGCCATCGAGGTGCCGAGCGTCATCAGGATGTAGTGGTTGGACAAGGGCGGGAACAGCACGCGCATGATGTGCGGCAGGATCACGTAGCGTACCGATTGCCACGCGCGACATGCCCGAGCGTCTCGGCGGCATCGAGCTCGTTCCGGTGCACGCTCTCGAAGCCGGCGCGCTGGATCTCGGTGAGATAGGCGCCGGCATTCAGGGTCATGCCGATCAGCACGGCCTCGTAGGAGCTCGAGCAGAATGCCGGCATCCGGCAGCGCAAAATACAGAAAATAAATCTGGACCAGCTGGGGCGTGTTCATGAAGAAGACGACATAGCCCTGGATTATTCTTTTGACCCAGGCAGGCCCGAAGCTCTTGCCCATGGCGCCGAGCAGGCCCAGCACCATGCCGCCCAGGAACGCGAAAGAAGGCGATCTGCAGCGATATCCAGGCGCCGGCGGCGAGGTAGGGCAAGATAGCCCCACACCTGCCCGAATTGCAGCGTGTAGCTCATTGTGTCACCGGCGCCTGGATCACTAGTCGAGACTACGGCGAAGCTGACGCAGCCGATCCAAGGAGACTGCGCGGACCACGTCCGGATGCCTCGCTGCGCTCCAGCTGTCGAAAGTCGACGACGCTCACACGAGCATCAGAAATAGGGCGTGACGCCGATCGGGTTGAGCATCTCGATGCCGAACCACTTCTTCCAGATCTCGTCGATCTTGCCGCGGCGGTGCATCTCGAAGATCGCGACGTTGAGCCAGTCCTTCAGGCCGTAGTTGCTCTTGGCGACGCCGAAGCTCGCAGTAATAGACGTCGACCGGCGTCTCGACGACCTTCCACTTCACGTCCTTGAAGCTGTTCATCTGCTCGCCGACGAAGTCGATCACGTCGATCATCGCGTCGCCGCGGCCCTGCGCGAGCGCGCGGATCGACGTCGGGATAGTTGTCGAGCAGCGTGACCTTGGCCTTGCTGGAGATTGTCCTCGATGAACTTGATCGGCGTCGTGCCGCGCACCTGGATCAGCGTGACGCCTTCGGTCGTCGAGTTCCTTCCAGTCGTTGTAGGGCTTGGCCTCGGTCGTCAGCACGCCGAAGACCTCGGTATGGACCGGCACGGTGAAGTCGATCACCTTGGCGCGCTCGGGGTTGCGGGTCATCGCGCCCATCACGAGGTCGATCTTGCCCGACGCGACGAAGGGAATGCGGTCGGGCGAGCCGACCTGCACGATCTCCAGCTTGACGCCGAGCATCTTGGCGATCTCGGTCGCGAAATCGACGTCGAAGCCGACGATCTCGTTCTTGTCGTCGAACTTGCCGAGCGGCGGCAGCGTCGGGTTGACGCCGACCTTGAGCGTGCCGGACTTCAGGATGTCGTCGAGCGGGCGGGCCAGCGCCGGATGGGCGGTGACAAGCGCGAGCATGCCGACAACCGCAAGCGACCATTGTTTGATTCGGGACATGAGCAACGGGGTATCCTCCCTTGATGGTCCGGCGTTAGAGCCGGTGGCGCCCTTTGCTGACGGTCACCATTGATGGATCGTCTACATTTCTGTATACGATCCGCATATCATCGGATCATCACAGGTCTTCGCTGTCAATGACAAGCTCTGCCCAACCCTTGCCGCCAGCGTCGTCACGCATCGAGGTCGACGGCCGACCGATCGACGCCGAGCGCGGCTTATCCCTCGCGGCCGCCCTGCTGCGCGCCGGCATCCGCCGCTGCGCCAAAGTCCCGGATGGCTTGCCGCGCGGTGCCTTCTGCATGATGGGCGTCTGCCAGGAATGCCTGGTCGAGGTCGATGGCGTGCAGCGCCAGGCCTGTCTGGTCGCGATCGAGCCCGGCATGCAGATCGTGACGAGGGCGCCCGCATGAGCCGGCGTTTCGATGCTCGCGGTGATCGGCGCCGGGCCTGCCGGCGCTCATGCGGCGATGGCGGCTGCGGCCGCCGGCGTCGCGTGCATCGTCATCGACGAGGCCGAGGCGGCCGGCGGGCAGATCTATCGGGCACCGGCGGTCTTTCGTCGCCGGCAGACAAGCCGGAAATCGTGAGGGCGACCGGCTTCGGACGACGCTCTGCGAAATTCGCGGCGTCCAACCTCGCCTTCGGCCGGCGCGTCTGGCTGATCGAGCCGGGCTTCGTCATCCATACCATAGGCCAGGGCGGCCCGGAGCGTATCGAGGCGCGATCGGCTGATCGTCGCAACCGGCACCGTCGAGCGTGTCATCCCCTTCCCCGGCTGGACCACGCCCGGCGTGATCGGCCTCGCGGCGGCGACGATCCTGCTGAAGTCGCAGGCGACCTTGCCCGGACGGCGCACGCTGGTCGCCGGCCGTGGCCCGCTGCTGGCGGCAGTCGGCCGCCGGGATTGTGGAACTTGGCGGCGAGGTGGTGGCGGTGCTCGATCAGTCCCCACGAGCGCGCTGGCTCAAAGCCCTGCCCAAGCTGGCCAACCGGCCGGATCTCTTGGACGCGGTATCGGCTGGTATGTGAAGCTTCTGCACGCGGGCGTGCCGATCCATCACGACAGCGACATCGCCGACGTCACCGCGCGTCGATGACGGTCTCCTGGTCGAAGCAACCAAAGCAGGCGACGCCATCACCTGTGATGCGGTCGCTGTCGGGCACGGGCTGACGCCGGCGACCGAGATCACACGGCTGCTCGGCGCGCGCGCATCGCTATGCGCCGGAGCTTGGCGGCTGGATGCCGGAGCGCGACGCGTTCGGCCGGACCAGCGCCGAGGCTCTTATGGTCTGCGGCGACGGGGCGGCGTGCGCGGGCGCGGCAGCCGGCGCGCTGGCCGGCAAGCTCGCCGGCCTCGCCGCAGCCCACGATCTTGGCGACGCTCGACCGGCCGGGTTCGAAGCGCGAAACGTTACCCCTGCAAGCAGCGCTGCCCGGCTGCTCGTTCGCCGGGGCGATGGCAGCGATGATGCGGCGCGCGACCGGGACATTGAGCGCCATCGCGCCGGATACGGTCGTCTGCCGCTGCGAGGACGTCACCCGCGGCGAGATCGACGCGGCGATCGCGGACGGCGCGCGCGAGCATCAACCAGCTCAAGCACTTCACCCGCTGCGGCATGGGGCCATGCCAGGGCCGGATGTGCGGCGAGACGGTGGCCGACGCTGCTCGCCCGCGATCTCGGTCGCGCGAGGCGGCCGGCTACTGGACCGGGCGGCCGCCGTTGCGGCCGGTGCCGCTGGCCGATCTGCTCGGCGAGTTCGACTATGCCGACATCCCCGTGCCGACGCCGGCGCCGCTATGAGCGCGCCCTTCGATCTCGCCGTGGTCGGCGGCGGCATCCATGGCGTGACGACGGCGCTGTTGCTGGCGCGCGGCGGCATGACGCACCGTGCTGTTCGAGCGCGCAGCCTCTGCCGCGAGGCCTCCGGCGTCAATGCCGGCACGCTGACCATGCAGATGACGCGGGTCGCGCTGATCCCCTACGCGCTCGAAGGCCATGCGATGTGGGCCTCGGCGCCGGGACTGGCTGGGTCATGATGTCGGCGTCGTCGTCTGCGACGGGCTTTCGCTCGCCTTCACCGAGCGCGAGGCGGAACTGCTCAGCTTCCGGCCGGCAAGCGCCGCGAGGCCGGCGCGCCGATCGATCTGATCTCGCGCAGCGCCGGCCCGCGAGGTCGAGCCCGGCCTCGGCGACGCGTCTGCTCGCGGGCCATTGCAAGGTCGATGGCTACGCCAATGCCTATCTCACCGGCCAGGCCTTCCGAGCCGCGCTGATCGAGGCCGGGGTCGACCTGCGCGAGCAGACGCCGTCTCCGGCGTCGCGCGCGCGACGACGGTTTTCGCCGTTCACTGCCGTCAGGTCCGGTCCGGGCAAAGCGGCTCGTGCTGGCGGGCGGCGTCTGGCTGGAGGAGATGGCGGCCTGGCTCGGCATTGCGCTGCCGATCAAGGTTCTGGTCAACCAGCTCGCCGTCACCGAGCGCGTCGCGCCGGTGATGCGCACCGTCGTCGGCATCGCCAGCGGTCTGCTGTCGCTGAAGCAGTATCGCGCATGGCACGGTGGTGATCGGCGGCGGCTGGCAGGGCAAAGGCGATCGGCAGCGCGGCGGCGCGAACTCGTCCCCGAAAACCTGATCGGCAATATGCGCCTCGCCTGCCACGCCATGCCTGCGCTGCGAAAGGCGCGTCCTGCGCAGCTGGCGGGCTTCGAAGCCGAAACGGCGGATGCGCTGCCGGTCGCCGGGCCGATCCCCGGCATCCCCGATGCCTTCTGCGGCAGCGTCCATTCCGGCTACACCAGCGGCCCGTACATGGCCCGCCTGCTCGCCGATCGCATTCTCGGCCGCGAGCCGGCCATCCGCTGTTTCCGATGGATCGTTTGCTGACCGGCCTGCCGAAGGAGTGGTGGCGTGACGCCCAGCGAAAAAGACGTTTCTTCGGCATCTATGCGGCGACCGTCTGTCCGATGCAGGCCGATGCCGTCGGCGATGATGAGGCGGCGACTTGCAGCCCACCTGGCCTCGCTCGCCAAGGTCGACGGGCTGTTGGGTTTTCCTGATCAACGGCCATGCCGGCGAGAATTTCCTGTTGTCGGCTGAGGAAAAAAAACGGGTCGTCGAGATCGCGAAAGATGCAGTCGGCAACCGACTGATCGTCGCCGGCGTCAACCAGGAGGA